>NZ_JAYKZA010000006.1:0-61301 GCF_047308065.1 Brucella sp. H1_1004 | reverse complement strand
TTGGCCCCTGAACATTAAAGGGGCACAGATATACGGTAGGGGATCAGACCGAGAACGGGAGAGGTCGGAAGCCTGTTTCATCGAGTGCCGGCTTGTCTTCCCATATGTAGTCGCCGGTGAGGTTCACGTGCTCCCAGGTAAGCGGCGAGAGGCTGGATAGCAAATGATCAGGCACATGCTGACCGCCGGTGTGCAAGGCATCGACCACGCGGCCGGTATAGATCGTGTTCCAGTGAATGATGGCGGTGACAACCAGGTTGAGGGCGGAGGCCCGGATCGAGAGATTTTCCTGGCTGCGATCGCGGAAGCGGCCGAGGCGATGGAGATTGACGGCCCGCACGAGGCTGTTGCGGCTTTCCCCTTTGTTCAGTTCTGCCGTTGTCGTCTTTCTCAGTTCCTCGTCGTTGATCCAGTCCAGCGTGAACAGAGTTCGCTCGATCCGGCCCATCTGACGTAGTGCCTGGGCAAGACCGCTTTGCCTGGTCGTTGATGACAGCCGTTTGAGCATGAGCGAAGCGCTGACGGTGCGGGTGCGCAGTGAGGTCATCAAGCGCAGAATCTCGTCCCAGTGCGCCCGGATCAAATCGGCGTCGATGCGATCGCCCATGACATTCTGGAGAATGCCATACTGCTTGCCGGGGCCAAAGCCGTAGAGGCATCGGCCATCGAGATCGGGAATGCGCGGGACAAATGCAAAGCCTAGCGCATGGCAGAAGGCGAAGACGAGATCACTGACGCCGCCACCATCGACATGATGGCGCACGATGTCGAGGCCCGCATCCGTTTCGAGAAGCGCGTCGAGAACATGGACGGCCTCGCTCGCCGTGGCGGCGATGATTTTGGTATGGAAGGGAGCATATCGACCGGAGATCGCCGTGTAGAGCTTGATGATCGGGTTGGTTCCGTAACGGCCGTTGACGCCACCGGCGATTTCGCCGCCATCGCCGAGATGGATATGTTGTCCGTCGGAAGACGATATCGTGTTCGAACCGAAAACAGTGGCGATCGGCGCCGCGTGCTGGGCTTCGACCAGCCGGGCAAGTGCCAAGGTGAAGGTTTCCTCCCGGAAGTGCCAGATCGCCATCTGCTGTAGCTGGCGGCGTGTGATGCCGGGGCAGGCCAATGCCATCTTCGAGAAGCCGAGATTGGTGGCCTCGGCGATGAGCGCGGCATAGAAAATTCGCATATCGCCCGGCGTTCGGCCTGTCTGAAGATGCTCGAACAGTGAGCTGAAACCGGTCATTCGATCCACGTCGGCGACAAGATCCGTCAACCTGATCGGCGGCATGCTGCTCGCAACTCTCCTTGCGAAGGCGAGCGCGGCTTCGGTCTCGGCAGTTTTGACCGCAGGCACCCGCAGGCCCTTCGCGCCGATCCGCGTGTCGCCGCGACCCGCCTCCAGCCGGCTTGCTGCCTCACGCAATTTTTGATCGAGCGCCTCGGCTTTCTGGGCGAGATAGATCTCGACATCAACCGGGATGGCGACGGGAATGCGGGCCTCGGCCTTGATGATGGAATAAGTCTGATGGGAGATCATGCCCTCATCGAGGGCGCGATATGTGCGAGAACCTTTGATCCAGATCTCGTTGGCAGCGATCCGGTTCTTCAGCTCAACGATGACAAAGATTTCCAGCATTCTGCGGTCAACCGAGCCATCTGGCGTTCTGATTTCCTTGCTCCACCGCT
This sequence comes from Brucella sp. H1_1004, assembly GCF_047308065.1. Lineage (NCBI taxonomy): Bacteria > Pseudomonadati > Pseudomonadota > Alphaproteobacteria > Hyphomicrobiales > Brucellaceae > Brucella > Brucella sp. H1_1004. The sequence continues at coordinate 59,615 of NZ_JAYKZA010000006.1, read as the reverse complement.
TGTCGACCAGATCGAGCGCCGCTTTGATCCATTGCGCGTCCAGAGAGCGACGGCGGCTTTTCCCTGCGGCCGTCATTTGCATCACCACGTTGATGAAATCACGGCTCTGACGATTACCCTCGAACGTGAAGGCTGCCAGGAATGGTGCTGCAAAGCGCCGGATACGCATATATTGCGCCGGCAGATAGGCAATCAGATCATCGTCCTTGCGGGGACGAGATGCTGCCTTCGCAGCCGCGGTTGCCCGCATCAACTGCTCCCAGCCGCCGACTGCATTGACCGCCTCATCGAGCGAAAGGTCGGTTTCTCGCCTGGCAGCGATCGCCTCACCGAAGCCCACGAAGAAATCCAGCGCCGATGTCGCCGAGGTGGCGGTTTCCAGCAGTCGTTTGTCGCGCTCTGCCTCGGCCCGCCGAAACGCCTTGCCGATCAGGACTTCGAACATGGCGATTGCGGCATCCGTGAGCGCGATTTCCATCTCCAGAAGGAAAGCTGCGAGCGTAGCATATCGGCGGCCGGGCCGCATTTGCTCGAAGTTCTGGGCGGTCAGGCGCCGGCCCTCTTGTGCCATGCGGCTCACCCGATGGGCGGGGACGGCCTGAAGCACATCACTTGAAAGGCCAACGTGGCGCACGGCCTCAAGCCGATCGATCAGACCCCGCATCGCTGCGTCTCCAGCCTTTCCGGCAGGTTCACGTAACCAGGAGACCCCGCTCTGGCGGACGCGTGGACCAATACCGAGCAGCGCTTCCATTCTGACGATGATGTCGGGCGTCAGCCTTCCGGCAACATCGGCAAACAGCGCCTCCTCAGCCTCGGTGCATGCCTGTCCGGCCATCCGTTCGATCACGGTGATGCCGGGAATGACGATACGCCGCCGGCGCATCTCATCGGCGAGAGCGGCGACGACGAATTTGTCCTTGGTCGAGGCGATCGCCACGCCGCGCGCGAAGGCAAGCAGATCGGTGCGCAACGGGTGGCTCAGCTCGCTGAACCCGTAGTGTTGGCGGAGGACGGTCAGTTGTTCGTAGCGTGTGGGCGCTCTTCGTGCGAAGCTGGCAAGTGCATTCGGCTCGATGCGGAGTTGCTCGGCAAGGAAGGTGAGCGCGCTTTCCGGGATGACCTCTCCGCGCTGGATGAGACGGCCGGGATAACGGAGCGCACAAAGCTGAAGGGCCAAGCCAAGACGGGTATCGTCGCGACGGCGCGTTTCCAGAAGACGATGGTCCTCATCATCAAGGCTCCAATGGCGGATCAGGGTGTCGTCGTCGCTGGGCAGGGCAAGGAAATTCTGCCGTTCGGCATCCGTCAAAATCATGCGGCGAGGCATCGGCGCTCCATATGTCACAAAAAGACTGGAGATAACCGTTCGCGGAGCTTACTTTGCAAGACGGGTTATGTGACAATCTACAGGCTTTGGCGCGGCCAAATCGAAATTGTCACGCAGACGGACGAATAAATGACAGCTCTGATCGGATATGCGCGAGTGTCGAAAGCCGACGGCAGCCAGGTCCATGACCTTCAGCGTGACGCGCTGGCACAGGCTGGTGTCGACGCCAACAATGTCTATGAGGATGCCGCGTCAGGAAAGAAAGAGGACCGTCCAGGTCTCACCGCCTGCCTGAAGGCGCTGCGTCGCGGTGACACGCTTGTCGTCTGGAAGCTCGATCGACTCGGCCGCGATCTCCGCCACCTCGTCAATCTGGTCGATGATCTGACCCAACGGCATATCGGCCTCAAGGTTCTGGCAGGTGAAGGGGCGTCGATCGACACCTCGACGGCGAATGGCCGGCTGGTGTTCGGCATATTCGCGGCGCTGGCTGAGTTCGAGCGGGCATTGATCATTGAGCGCACCAAAGCTGGTCTCGCCGCCGCACGCGCACGTGGCCGGAACGGCGGAGCGCCCTTCAAAATGACGCCGGCGAAGCTGCGCCTTGCTCAGGCAGCAATGGGGAAGCCGGAAACCAAGGTGGCCGATCTTTGCGCCGAACTCGGTATCACACGACAGACGCTCTACCGGTTTGTCGATCCTAAGGGCGCGCTGCGCACCGATGGAGAGCGGCTGCTTATGCGGAAGGCAAAGAAATGAAACGAGTCCTCATCGTCGGTTGTCCGGGCGCCGGGAAATCCACACTCGCCAAAGAACTGGCCGAAGCGACCCGCTTGCCCGTCGTCCACCTCGATAGACATTACTGGCAGCCGGGCTGGCAAAGGCCGGATAGCGCATCATGGCAGAAAACCGTCGAAAAGCTTGCGGCGCAATCTGAATGGATTATGGACGGGAATTATAGCGGCACGCTTGAGCAGCGATTGGCATCTGCGGACACGCTTATCCATCTCGATTACACAACATCGTTATGCCTGTGGCGAGTTATTCGACGAACGGTATCCGGTTTGGGCCGAAATCGCGGTGATCAGCTCGCGCCGGGATGTCCTGAACGCTTTGATTGGGCCTTCTTCCGATTTGTGATCAATTACCGAAAGGAGCAACGACAGCGCGACCTTGCTCGAATGGAAGGATTTGCCGGTCGGGTGTTCCGGTTCACCTCGCCAGCCGAACTGTTGGGCTTCGTAGCTGCCATCAAGAAGGCTGCGCAAAAGGCGTGAAATCGGCCTACCGTATATCTGTGCCCCTTTAATGTTCAGGGGCCATATTGCGCCGCCTGGCTGGGAAAAACTCTACGGCAATCTAGTGGACGTGCTGAACGGCGAAAATAGCTGGGCGCGGCCGGATGATCCAGAACGCGCTAGAACGCTTCAGATAAGCTCACAGGAGGCCACAGAGCGCCTTCAGAGCAAAGAAGCTATAAATCAGTACCTTGTCGAACAGGTCGAGACAGGAGCCGTTTACGACCGTTCTAGCCTTATCGTAAGCCTTGAGGATGCCGGCTTTGAAATTAATCGGCAAGGCAAGGATTACGTTACGGCAATGGATGCTGAGACAGGGGAAAAATTCAGGCTGAAAGGAACCATCTATGAACAAGACTGGACAGTCAGCAAGCAGCTTGAGCGAACGGCTGAGCGCGAAGCTGGAACAGGACAGGAAGCAGATCGAAGAACTGACCTTGAGCGAGCACAAGAAGCTCGCAGAGAACTTTCTGAACGCATCGAAAACCGAGTTCGACACCATCAGGAACGCTATCCAAGAGCAGAGCAAGACCACAGCGCAGACCTTGGGCGTGATGCTGCGTTGGCCGCTTTGGACAGCAGCGGGGTGCATCGTGATCGTACTAACAGCCTTAGTTACGCTTTGGGCAGGGACGACTTGGGCACGGTCGGAGTTGAGCGAGATCAGGACGGTTACAGCTACGGAGCGTCAGACCCTTTCGCGGCTCCAAAGCCAGACTGGGCAAATCCGCATCATCAACAGCGAGAAGGGAATGTTTCTGATACTTCCGAAAGACGCAGAGAACGGGTGGACGTGCGGCGAGAGCAAAACCCCGTGCATCAAAATTCCTCAACCAGAAGCGAACAGGAAATAGACGAAGATGGAAAAGCTTTCCCCATTAGAGCGCGAATTATTGCTTTCCGTCAGCGGGTTGAAGACTGGTATCGACAAGGAAATTACCGCCTTAAAGAGTTTCTTGCAGAACTCCGAGGCGAGCGGGTTAAGCAGCACAATGAAGCGATTGAGCGATATCGAGAAGGCACAAGTGCAACTGAACGAACGCATGAACAGCTTGAGAAAAGATATCTCCATAGTTGTGGAGACCTTGACGGACAATTTGAAAAGCTTGGAGCGGCAAATGCAGTCTTACGGGCAGCAAGCGCAGAGTTTGGAGAGGTCGCTAAACAGGTTGACCAAGTGATCGAACATGAAAAGGCGCAGGAACAAGAAAAACTGCGCCATAGCCGTGATGATGATTATGGTTTTAGTCTATAAAGCAAAGGCAGATCAGACCTACAGCGCTATTTGATTTGCGCGGTCTGATCTGCCTTTTAGAACCTATCAGGTAGGCATGATATAGAAAAATTGTGTCTGGACTTCTAAAAGGTCGTACTCCAAGTGAGCTCCATAAAGAGCATATAAGAACAACAAGAAAGGTCTAGTAATGGGAAGGGCTGGTTCAAACAGTCTTCTTCATGTCGCGAAGAAATCAAAGAACGACGAGTTTTATACTCAGTTATCAGACATTGAGCGTGAGCTAGTGCATTACGAAAGACACTTCCAAGATAAGGTTGTGTACTGCAACTGCGATGATCCGAATGTGAGTAATTTTTTTGATTACTTCTTTACTAATTTTAAGCGACTTGGTCTGAAGAAGCTCGTGGCGGCATGTTACCAAGAACAAGATATCGACCTCTTCGGTGAAATAAAAAATAAACCTGGATTTTTTGTTACCTACTCTGGGGAAGAGAAGGAGAAAGAAGATGTCATTCGGGATAGCGTGGAATATTTCAAAGAGGATGGAGATTTTCGTAGCAATGAAAGTATTAAAATACTGATTGAGTGCGATATTGTTGTAACAAATCCGCCATTTTCTCTTTTTAGAAAATATGTAGATCAACTTGTTAAAAAAGATAAAAAATTTCTGATCATCGGAAACATCAATGCCATAACCTACAAAGAAATATTTAAAATAATCAAAGAAAATAAAGCGTGGCTAGGAATAAATCTTGGGCGAGGCATATCTGGATTTATAGTCCCCTCTCATTACGAGCTGTATGGAACTGAAGCTAGAATAGATGAGAACGGTAATCGGATTGTGTCGCCAAATAACTGCCTTTGGCTTACAAACTTGGATCACGATCAAAGGCATAAAGATATTGATTTGGTGAATTCATATTATGGCAATGAAAAGTCATATCCCAGATATGATAACTATGATGCTATAAATGTAAATAAAACTAGTGACATACCGTATGATTATGAGGGGGTCATGGGGGTGCCGATCACGTTTTTGCACAAGTTTAACCCTGAGCAATTTGAGTTGATAAAGTTCAGAAAAGGAGAGGACGAAAAGGATCTTTCAGTAAATGGGAAATGCCCATACTTCCGGATATTGATCAGAAACAAACGTTGCAGGCCCGTCTCGATCAGAGACACAGTAAAACACAGAAATTTTGTATAAGAAGAGAGTAGATAATGGCAAAGAAGGGCCAGTCAACAAGGTTAACTGACCAGCATAAAAAATCTATGGGAGTGGTCGGAATTTTTGGACAAGTCGCTCGACAGCATGATCTATCTGTTGGAGAGGTCGCGCTGCTCGTTATGAAGTATCTTGAAGAAAAGTACACTGATCTGAAATTTAGGTATAGGAAAGATATATCGAAATCCGAAATACATCAGAAACTATCAAGTATAGATCCTGAATTGGGGCAGTCTATATTCGTTACTGGAGCAAGTATTAGGCCAGATGGAGGCTTGATAGAAGTGCAGGATGATGAAGGAGAATGGCGGGTCATTCTGGTTACGGAGGCCAAGCATCAAGGGAAAGATGTAGAAAATATAAAGGCGGGTCAGATGGTTGGATCACGCGGTGATCAAGACTTAATGGCCGCTGGAAATGCTATAGAAAGATCACATAAAAATATTGCCGAAATCGCCAACTTTATGCTGACAGAGGCTCACTTCCCTTATGTTTTGTTTCTAGAAGGTTCGAACTTCTTGACTAAAACGATAGCTGTTGCTCGGCCGGATGGGAGGGTTGTGACGCTTCATCATAACTCTGGAACGTTAAATAGGTTGGATCGACTAACAGCTGCTAACTACGGTATGGCGATCAACGTAAATCACTGTGTGAATAAATTTATAAAACCAAAAGACAAGACAATTATGCTTCAAGCAGCGTCTCTGTACACCCAAGGTGAGGGGGAAGAGTGGGATCAGGTGAAGATGCTAGAGATTATGACAGAAGTTGCGGAAACTTCTCTTAAGGTCTTGGGTAGCGACCTGTTTAATCAGCTTACGAGCGGAAAGTAAGATAACGTAATTTGGTGAAAGATGACCGATTACCTCAGTGAGGTTGGCTTTTGCGGTACGGAACGAAAGCGCCCCCCTGAACTTTAGAAGGGGGGCATGTAACCTTTTTCTATCCTGCTAGACTTTTCCACCAAGGACGTTGCGCTATAGAACGCCAACCCTTTAGTGCCGATAGTCTCATCGTTTTTTTTTAAAAAGTTTATCTAGTAAACTTTGAGGCTCCGGCGCTTTTGCTTTAGCTAATGTTTGAGCCTGTTCTCTCCAAGCATCTCGATCTTGTTCCGCTGCTGCTGTGCGGTTGCGCTCGGCTTGCAGGACTTCTTTTAGTCCGGTTATTTCAGCTTCCAGCTTCGCAAGCTGAATATGGACAGGGTTATCGGGACTATCCCTGTGACTGTCCCCCTGTTCTACTGCGGACGGAAATGCATCAAGTGGGACATGGATTCTGATTGTCCCATCGTTGCCAGTAGTCCGGTGCCAACGCTTCCTTTGTGCGGTTTTCCGCGCGGATTCCACCTTAATAGCTAGACGATCTGCTAGTTCTTTGTAGGTAAGAGCTACAGTTTCCATAGGTACAATCCCCGTGACTGTCCCTGCGACTGTCGCAGGTATATGATAGGGACAATATAGGGATAAAGTTAAATCTCTTTTTAAATCACGATAGGTAACTGCCTAGCTGAAAAGGGGAATTAAAATGGTTGATGAAGTCTCTGAAAAAATCAAAGAAAATATTACGGAAATTGCTCCGGACGCTGAAAAAACTTTGATGCGTGAACGCATTGCAGAAATCCAAGAGGATTTCAAAAAACTGTTAGGACATTTGCCTTCTGATTTTGATGAGAAGGCTTTTATGGATGAAGGCTGGGAGTGTTAAATTGCTGTATGATCTCCATAAAGTGCCGTGCGGTCGGGACACGATGGACGCACGTAACATTCCTGAGCCGTTTCAATCGCAGTTTCGAAAAGCCATGATAGGGTCAGGAATTCCGACCGCTGACCCGAATATATTCTTTGCCCATGACTGGCTTGATTGGGCTAGTGGAAATTGGCGTTGGGGTGACAAACCTGTCCTACTGGAAGAAACTAATTAAAAACTAGGGTTTCCTGCATAGACGGCCTATCGGTTTGCTTTTGAAACCACTTGGCTAGAGTTGAGTATTCCATTCTCCAATTTGGGATGAAATGATGCATATCCATTAAGTGTAACGCACACGCAAGTGCGGCAGCTCTGAACTCACTTATCGTAGGTAACGAGCCATTGGTGGAAAGAGTGTCAAAGTAGTTTAGACATCGGAGTGTTCTATCTCGTTCAACGCTCAAAAGGAAATCGGATTGCTCTTGTGGAGCCCGACGCTTTTCTCTTACCCAAAACGCGATCCCTTCGAGAAAACCAGAAATTTGACCTTCCTGAACAACGGTCGTCCAGTCTGCTTTTGCTACAAAATTGGTGTCATCAGCATTGGCTAAGTGCTTGATGTACGCGAATACATTACATGCTTCTGTAATGACCATACCGTTATGAACCAATGTGGGCACTCTGCCTACAGGGCTGAATTCTAGCACTGGATTATGGGCTTCACGATTAGCAGCTAGACGTTCCTCTGTGGTGGCCCCTGAACATTAAAGGGGCACAGATATACGGTAGGCCGATTTCACGCCTTTTGCGCAGCCTTCTTGATGGCAGCTACGAAGCCCAACAGTTCGGCTGGCGAGGTGAACCGGAACACCCGACCGGCAAATCCTTCCATTCGAGCAAGGTCGCGCTGTCGTTGCTCCTTTCGGTAATTGATCACAAATCGGAAGAAGGCCCAATCAAAGCGTTCAGGACATCCCGGCGCGAGCTGATCACCGCGATTTCGGCCCAAACCGGATACCGTTCGTCGAATAACTCGCCACAGGCATAACGATGTTGTGTAATCGAGATGGATAAGCGTGTCCGCAGATGCCAATCGCTGCTCAAGCGTGCCGCTATAATTCCCGTCCATAATCCATTCAGATTGCGCCGCAAGCTTTTCGACGGTTTTCTGCCATGATGCGCTATCCGGCCTTTGCCAGCCCGGCTGCCAGTAATGTCTATCGAGGTGGACGACGGGCAAGCGGGTCGCTTCGGCCAGTTCTTTGGCGAGTGTGGATTTCCCGGCGCCCGGACAACCGACGATGAGGACTCGTTTCATTTCTTTGCCTTCCGCATAAGCAGCCGCTCTCCATCGGTGCGCAGCGCGCCCTTAGGATCGACAAACCGGTAGAGCGTCTGTCGTGTGATACCGAGTTCGGCGCAAAGATCGGCCACCTTGGTTTCCGGCTTCCCCATTGCTGCCTGAGCAAGGCGCAGCTTCGCCGGCGTCATTTTGAAGGGCGCTCCGCCGTTCCGGCCACGTGCGCGTGCGGCGGCGAGACCAGCTTTGGTGCGCTCAATGATCAATGCCCGCTCGAACTCAGCCAGCGCCGCGAATATGCCGAACACCAGCCGGCCATTCGCCGTCGAGGTGTCGATCGACGCCCCTTCACCTGCCAGAACCTTGAGGCCGATATGCCGTTGGGTCAGATCATCGACCAGATTGACGAGGTGGCGGAGATCGCGGCCGAGTCGATCGAGCTTCCAGACGACAAGCGTGTCACCGCGACGCAGCGCCTTCAGGCAGGCGGTGAGACCTGGACGGTCCTCTTTCTTTCCTGACGCGGCATCCTCATAGACATTGTTGGCGTCGACACCAGCCTGTGCCAGCGCGTCACGCTGAAGGTCATGGACCTGGCTGCCGTCGGCTTTCGACACTCGCGCATATCCGATCAGAGCTGTCATTTATTCGTCCGTCTGCGTGACAATTTCGATTTGGCCGCGCCAAAGCCTGTAGATTGTCACATAACCCGTCTTGCAAAGTAAGCTCCGCGAACGGTTATCTCCAGTCTTTTTGTGACATATGGAGCGCCGATGCCTCGCCGCATGATTTTGACGGATGCCGAACGGCAGAATTTCCTTGCCCTGCCCAGCGACGACGACACCCTGATCCGCCATTGGAGCCTTGATGATGAGGACCATCGTCTTCTGGAAACGCGCCGTCGCGACGATACCCGTCTTGGCTTGGCCCTTCAGCTTTGTGCGCTCCGTTATCCCGGCCGTCTCATCCAGCGCGGAGAGGTCATCCCGGAAAGCGCGCTCACCTTCCTTGCCGAGCAACTCCGCATCGAGCCGAATGCACTTGCCAGCTTCGCACGAAGAGCGCCCACACGCTACGAACAACTGACCGTCCTCCGCCAACACTACGGGTTCAGCGAGCTGAGCCACCCGTTGCGCACCGATCTGCTTGCCTTCGCGCGCGGCGTGGCGATCGCCTCGACCAAGGACAAATTCGTCGTCGCCGCTCTCGCCGATGAGATGCGCCGGCGGCGTATCGTCATTCCCGGCATCACCGTGATCGAACGGATGGCCGGACAGGCATGCACCGAGGCTGAGGAGGCGCTGTTTGCCGATGTTGCCGGAAGGCTGACGCCCGACATCATCGTCAGAATGGAAGCGCTGCTCGGTATTGGTCCACGCGTCCGCCAGAGCGGGGTCTCCTGGTTACGTGAACCTGCCGGAAAGGCTGGAGACGCAGCGATGCGGGGTCTGATCGATCGGCTTGAGGCCGTGCGCCACGTTGGCCTTTCAAGTGATGTGCTTCAGGCCGTCCCCGCCCATCGGGTGAGCCGCATGGCACAAGAGGGCCGGCGCCTGACCGCCCAGAACTTCGAGCAAATGCGGCCCGGCCGCCGATATGCTACGCTCGCAGCTTTCCTTCTGGAGATGGAAATCGCGCTCACGGATGCCGCAATCGCCATGTTCGAAGTCCTGATCGGCAAGGCGTTTCGGCGGGCCGAGGCAGAGCGCGACAAACGACTGCTGGAAACCGCCACCTCGGCGACATCGGCGCTGGATTTCTTCGTGGGCTTCGGTGAGGCGATCGCTGCCAGGCGAGAAACCGACCTTTCGCTCGATGAGGCGGTCAATGCAGTCGGCGGCTGGGAGCAGTTGATGCGGGCAACCGCGGCTGCGAAGGCAGCATCTCGTCCCCGCAAGGACGATGATCTGATTGCCTATCTGCCGGCGCAATATATGCGTATCCGGCGCTTTGCAGCACCATTCCTGGCAGCCTTCACGTTCGAGGGTAATCGTCAGAGCCGTGATTTCATCAACGTGGTGATGCAAATGACGGCCGCAGGGAAAAGCCGCCGTCGCTCTCTGGACGCGCAATGGATCAAAGCGGCGCTCGATCTGGTCGACAAGCGGTGGAGCAAGGAAATCAGAACGCCAGATGGCTCGGTTGACCGCAGAATGCTGGAAATCTTTGTCATCGTTGAGCTGAAGAACCGGATCGCTGCCAACGAGATCTGGATCAAAGGTTCTCGCACATATCGCGCCCTCGATGAGGGCATGATCTCCCATCAGACTTATTCCATCATCAAGGCCGAGGCCCGCATTCCCGTCGCCATCCCGGTTGATGTCGAGATCTATCTCGCCCAGAAAGCCGAGGCGCTCGATCAAAAATTGCGTGAGGCAGCAAGCCGGCTGGAGGCGGGTCGCGGCGACACGCGGATCGGCGCGAAGGGCCTGCGGGTGCCTGCGGTCAAAACTGCCGAGACCGAAGCCGCGCTCGCCTTCGCAAGGAGAGTTGCGAGCAGCATGCCGCCGATCAGGTTGACGGATCTTGTCGCCGACGTGGATCGAATGACCGGTTTCAGCTCACTGTTCGAGCATCTTCAGACAGGCCGAACGCCGGGCGATATGCGAATTTTCTATGCCGCGCTCATCGCCGAGGCCACCAATCTCGGCTTCTCGAAGATGGCATTGGCCTGCCCCGGCATCACACGCCGCCAGCTACAGCAGATGGCGATCTGGCACTTCCGGGAGGAAACCTTCACCTTGGCACTTGCCCGGCTGGTCGAAGCCCAGCACGCGGCGCCGATCGCCACTGTTTTCGGTTCGAACACGATATCGTCTTCCGACGGACAACATATCCATCTCGGCGATGGCGGCGAAATCGCCGGTGGCGTCAACGGCCGTTACGGAACCAACCCGATCATCAAGCTCTACACGGCGATCTCCGGTCGATATGCTCCCTTCCATACCAAAATCATCGCCGCCACGGCGAGCGAGGCCGTCCATGTTCTCGACGCGCTTCTCGAAACGGATGCGGGCCTCGACATCGTGCGCCATCATGTCGATGGTGGCGGCGTCAGTGATCTCGTCTTCGCCTTCTGCCATGCGCTAGGCTTTGCATTTGTCCCGCGCATTCCCGATCTCGATGGCCGATGCCTCTACGGCTTTGGCCCCGGCAAGCAGTATGGCATTCTCCAGAATGTCATGGGCGATCGCATCGACGCCGATTTGATCCGGGCGCACTGGGACGAGATTCTGCGCTTGATGACCTCACTGCGCACCCGCACCGTCAGCGCTTCGCTCATGCTCAAACGGCTGTCATCAACGACCAGGCAAAGCGGTCTTGCCCAGGCACTACGTCAGATGGGCCGGATCGAGCGAACTCTGTTCACGCTGGACTGGATCAACGACGAGGAACTGAGAAAGACGACAACGGCAGAACTGAACAAAGGGGAAAGCCGCAACAGCCTCGTGCGGGCCGTCAATCTCCATCGCCTCGGCCGCTTCCGCGATCGCAGCCAGGAAAATCTCTCGATCCGGGCCTCCGCCCTCAACCTGGTTGTCACCGCCATCATTCACTGGAACACGATCTATACCGGCCGCGTGGTCGATGCCTTGCACACCGGCGGTCAGCATGTGCCTGATCATTTGCTATCCAGCCTCTCGCCGCTTACCTGGGAGCACGTGAACCTCACCGGCGACTACATATGGGAAGACAAGCCGGCACTCGATGAAACAGGCTTCCGACCTCTCCCGTTCTCGGTCTGATCCCCTACCGTATATCTGTGCCCCTTTAATGTTCAGGGGCCAATATCGCCATCGACCGGCCGCACGCTTCGGTCGACCACGATCAGATCCCCGTGGAAGATCCCGGCGTCCCGCATCGAATTGCCGTCGACCTTCCACAGGAAGGTTGCCGGCGGATTCCGGATCAGGAGCTTGGCAAGGTCGATGGACTCTTCGATGTAGTCATCTGCGGGTGATGGAAAGCCGGCGCATAACCCGTGGAGCATGAGAGGCACATAGATTTCTGCCTCGATTTTCAGGCCGGCGAGCATTCAATTCGATCCTTTCACGACTGGTAGCGAAAGGAACAAACAGGGAACACATGGGGCGTCAAAAATCAAGATAGAAGATTACGCGATCCTAATCTGCAGATCTGCAGCTAACGCGAGTGTCGGCATGGTGGTAGCTTTTCGGGGCACTGTCACAGTGGAGAGGACGAGGATCACCATGGCTGACGAAGTGGAGCACCTTTCAAATACCCTGATGTGGACCGTCGGCATGATTACCCAAGCCGGGCCGGACGACCTCAAGCGCGTGGCAAGGGCCTATCGAGAAGCGCAGGACCTGGTCTCGAAGATCCCGAAGACTGAGGAAGGCGCGCGCCCTCGCATCATCGCTTGTTTTCATAGATCGGATGAGTATCGCGCTGCAGACGATATCGCCTGCGTCGGATGGATCCTGACCGCGATCCAAGAGCGCGTGAACGAAGGCGATCTACGCGACTGGAGGAAGCTGCGAACGGTTGTGAGGCAGATGGTGAAGCTGCTGCAGGAGCCGGCCCCAATGTTGCATTGAGTTCGGGTAGGATTGATGATGCACGCGTTCTTGATAGATCTCTACCATGTCACGATCAGACACCTTCCTGAGCTTCGCTTCGACAAGAACAACGAAGTTCACCGCACGCTCATTTCACTTTACAGCACCATAATCGAGCTTACGAACGCTGCTCTCCACATTCGGCAAGCTGGTGGATACACCGGAATGGATATCCTGCTGCGTTCTGTGCTCGAGGCCCACGTCGATCTTATCAACCTTGCGAATGACGGCGGCTATCTGAGAGTCATGGTGGCAGCTTACCACAAGGAATGGATCAAGCTTGCGGACGATGGGGTGAAGGGTGAGAATCCGTTCCTCGCCTATTTCAAAGACAGTCCGGAAGCACTTGAAAAGCTGCAACACCATAGGGCTCAGCTGGCTGAACTCAAGAAGTCCGGACACATTCCGACCAATCTTGAGAAGTTCCAATGGGCAGGCATGGAGCACGAGTACCGCTCCATCTACAACAGCCTTTGCAACGAGAGCCACAACAACTTGCGAGCGCTGACCAGCCGGCACTTCCGGGAAAACGAGGATGGCAGCTTGGACCTGGTAATATTCGATACGCCTACTCGCGAAGATCTTGCCGCTACGTTGGACACATTCATCGCGACCCTGAACACGTCTAACCGGATCATGCACCACTACTTCAAATCTAAGCCGGAAGTCGCTGGCGAACTCGACCATTTTCGCAGGGTTCGTGAGGAAAAGGGCCTATCGTGGGTGGAAGACCTGGAGGTTTAATCCGATCAGGCGGAACGGTTTTGCCGGGGGAAGTCGGTCCCGGCTTCCGCTTCGCGGCGCTATGCTAAGCCTCCTACGGCTTCCCTTCTTCCGGCAAAACCGTGTCGAGAATTCCCGCTTTCCCGCCCCTGATGGGGGCGGCGCTATGCTGAAAGCTCCGATGTTCTTCATTGTCCTTCTCGGATCTCGGACTGGCGCCGATTGATCCGAGCTATGTCCTCGCCAGACGGGCCGCAAAGGACGCCGCATGAGCGCCGGCTGATCGCCAAGGGCGGCCGGCGCGCGGCGGAAACCAAAGCCAACCCGCTGAGTGTCATGGCGCGGCTTTCGCCGCGCCATTTCTTTTCTGCCTTCCGATCGTCCGGGGCTCCATGGCTATCACCAGGTCATGCACCATCTTCAAGGCCGTATCGTCGAGCTTCTTCAGGTGGTCGAAGGTTTCCTCCATCAGCTGGTCTCTCAGGGCTTCGCGTGACTCGGCTTTGGAGTGAGAGGGCTGTTCGTTGACGAGAGGATCGAAGAACTCTTCCGGGGTGATATTCAGGACTTCGAAAACGTGGAGCAGGCGTCCGACGGTCATCAAGGATGAGGCGTTTTCGTAGCGGGCGTAGGTTGCCTCCTTCACCCCTAGCAGCATGGCCACTTTGGCTTGCGCAAGTTGTCTGTCGGTTCGCAGGTCACGCAGCCTTTGCGCGACCAGCAGATCCAGTTGCCTGAGATCGATGATCTTTCCGTCGAGCGGCTTGCGATAAACCGGATGATCTTTGTCTGGGTCTACAACGCGTTCAAGTCCGAGATAGCTTACCCACTGCTCGAGTCCGAAACCTGCCATTGCCACCAACCACACTGGAATTTCATCGTTGTTCCTCCGGGACAATTAAAGATGGTGCCTCGAAAGTCTACCCTGGATAGCTGCTTTGGCGCATCGCTTTGCGACCCCGCTCTATGCCTTCGGCACGGAGCCAGCAGACACTGTCTCCGCCCATTCGGGTGACGATCGGTTGCGCTGCGGCTTCGCCTCAAATCAGTTTCATCGCAGGCAAAATCCGTTCGGAACATTTACAGCCTCGCCCGATCGACCCATATTGGCTGTTGATCAAGTCAGGTCGTGGCAAGTCTCTAGCCCTTTCTTGTCGCGTGCCTACGGAGGCCGCCCTGCCTCGTATCGGGGCGGCCTTTCCCCTCCCCTACTGCTCTTCACAGTAATCAGCATCAGCGGTTTGCCGGCCTAGGCCAGGATAAAGCAGTGACGCCGGAGGCGTCCTGTCTGTTTCTTTGATGAGGGAAAGAGGAGCGCTGCCCCCTCTCCCTCACAAGGGGAAAAAACGGTCTCCCCGTCCTTCCTTCGCGCAGCCTTAAGGCCGCGCTTTCGTGCAGGATCGCCGCTAACGCGCCGCCCCTTCGGCTTTGCCTCGGGCGGGCGAACCCCCTCCGTTTTTATCCCCTTGCCACCCTCTCCCCCGCTGCTCCGCGCGAGCTCGGGAGCAGGAGCGGGGCTCCTGCCCACGATGGGCATGAGAAGACCGCTTCGCGGAATTGGAGAAAGGGTGAGAACTATGACCACAACCGCAACCGTTTACCTGCTGGACCCGGAAGCCGGGACCATTCAAGCCGCAGAGGTCGCAGCACCTAGCGCATTCTCTCAGACCTACGGGCTGATTGGATGCCAGCTTGTCGAGGTGGTGCCATTCGACACGAACCACGTTCTTATCGTCGATGAGGAGGGTTTGCGGGACGGCTTGACCGCCTTCACCGTCTTTGACGGCTACCCGCAGCCATTGGCTGGAAAGATCGTTCTTGCCAGCCTGGACGGCGCGCATGTCCTACCGCCGCAGATCAGCATTCAGGAAGCAGCGGCCCGCCTGAACGTCTGCAAGCCGGTTCTTGATCCGGTCTTTGCCAAGGCAGACGAGCATTCCCCCAATGGGGTCATTCTGGGCGGCGCCTTGATCGGGTTCCAGACCCGTATCACCCGCACTCACCCAACCGTCATGGCGGGGGTAGTCCGATGATCATCGCTGTTGTCGAGGACCGCACCCTGTCCATTCTCGCCGGAACCTTTGCCGCGACCATCGCGGCGAAGGACATCGAACATAGCTTCCATGCCCTTACTCATTTTCCGGAGCGGCGCACCCTTTCCGAACTGGAAGGGCTGGCAGAGCGCCTGAACGGCTTTGCCGCCTACATGGTGGAGCTGTGGGAGCAAGCAAAACTGCCCCTGCCGGATGCTGAACTAGAGGCCTTTGCTCGCCGTCATGTCGAGATCACCGCCAAGTATTGGGCAGCGGAAGGCCGTTGCATGAACTGGTTCATCACCGGACCTGCGCGTTTTCCCGTCGCCCGCAATGAAAAGCGGATGCGAGTTTCAGACGCCCGCCGTGCTGACATCTCAGCCCATATCGCGATTGCGAAAAAAGCAGTGAAGCGCAAGGCGTTTCCCCACGGGACCGATGACGAGCCGATCCGCTCCGGCGATCCGGCAGCCATGCAGCGCATCGCCTCGCGGATCGAAGACCTGGCACTGTCCATCGACCGGATGAAACGGGCGAATGTCATCATTCGCCGGATGGAGAAGGATCAGGCGAGCGAAGCCGACATTCTGGCCCGTGTGGTGGCCGAAACCGGCATGGACGAGGAGAGGGCATCGCGTGGCGTTACCCTTGCCCCGTGGCAGAACCGACGCGGCTTTTCCACCACCAACACCCGAGCCGAACTGCGCCGCATGCAAACCCGCCTTGCATCGCTTGCTGCGATGAAGAAGCGCGGCGACCGCGCCGAGGACGTCGAGACGGAGGCAGGAGCAGTCACGGTCAAGGAAAATACCGACATGGCCCGCATTCAGTTGCTGTTTCCCGGCAAGCCGGACGAACAGACGCGGCGTACCCTGAAATCTCACGGGTTCCGCTGGTCCCCATCGCAAGGAGCGTGGCAGCGCAACTTGAACGAGGCCGGACGCTATGCGGCCAAGTGCGTCTTGAAATCGATCAGCGGCGACAGCGCCGCTTGATCAGCCCCGGAAAACAGAGGATCCCCACATGAATGAGCAAATTTATACAGTCATGGAGTTTTCCGGCCGAGGCGACGCCATGTTCGGCGGCAGTGCCGCCGACTGGAGCCTATACACCCAAGAAGACGGCTCAAACGCTTTCATGAGTGCAGCCGACGCGCAGCGCCGCCAGCTGGTGAAAGCCTATTTCCCGACCAAGAAGGAGGCAAGTGAGGCCGGAGAGGCAGCCAGTCAGCGCAAGGGCCTGATTTCGGCCCTGCCTGTTCGGCGCGTTGACGAGATCCCCTATGCGCAACTGCGCTGGATTGTCGGAAACATGCACGTTGGGACCAGCGATGACGACTTGAAAGCCGACATCAAGGGACGCGCGAAGTCGGGCATGACCGCGAATCCCGACCTTCTGGCGCAGGCGTGCGCCTATGCACTGGCAAGCCACCGAGCCAATCAGGGCTTGGTTGCCCATTTCCGGCTGTAGGAGGCGAAGCATGAAAAGCAACGGCCAGCGCCGAAGCGTTGAGGTCTTCGACACGCCCTCCGGTTTAGGAGGGAGCCACACGGTTGAGGTTGTCGAGGACCTTGGAAACAGTAAGGTCAGCGTGCGCGTCTGGTATGGACGCGCCACTGCGACAGGTTGGGAAGCGTGGAAGGATTGGGACGGCTACCGCTTTGAGACCGACCGCGCCAGCCTGACCAACAAGCGGTCAATGCCGCTGTTCAAATAGGACCTGGGCCGCATTCGGTGCGGCCCGATATTAGGAGGGACACCATTGAGCCGCTACACCGTGACCGTGAAAACCGACGAAGAGACCGACGAGAACGCCGTAATCGGCTATGATCCGCCGTTGCGCACCTTCTTTCTGCAGGCGTTTCCCGATGAGGAAACCGACGAATATGCCCTATGGTTCGGAACGCATCTTGAGCAGCACCCAAGCCTTGAATCGATCATCGAGAGCGCGCGCCGTTTTGGCTATGAGATCGAAGGGCTGTCACAGAAGGCCATCGTCGCCATGACAAAGGAAGCGGGAACGCCGACGCCGCCAAGCCTTGGCGAGCGGCTAGGATTGGTACGCTGACAATTGTTGGATGCTTTGTTGCGGGGCTGGTTCGGAAGAGCTGGCCCCGTAGCCATTTTGGCAGTTGCGAACCTGGCCGCATCGAGCGGGCTGCGGTCCGCCCGAAGGGAGCCCATGCCCCTCCCCTCGGCTCCCCTCCCGCCCAATTGCTGCCGCTGAAGCGAGGCCGGGATCGGAACGTCAGGGGCGTCCACGAGCGCCAGAGTTTTCAGAAATCGACTTCAGCTCTTGGATAGATAATGAGCTCCTGGTCGCGATCAGATAACCGGCCAGATAGGTCAGCTTCAGATACGCTTCACCGTCGCCTTTTGGCTCATAATTGATGATTGCCAGGCGGCTCGCCTTCGCCTTTCTCCCCCCTTGAACTGCCGCTGAATGCTGATCGATCAGCTCACGAAGCGAAGGTTTTTCTCCTGTCGCACCAGCTGCGATCTCCGTTCCCACTTTGCTTGACGTGGACAATGCCGGAGCCGTTTTGGTGCATCGAGCGGCAATTGCTTCACGGGACGAACGCGAACTGGATGACGACAGTAGCATGGCGGATGCCTCACCGATCTAGTTGCATTGGGGATCGTCTCAGACCATCAAATCGTCCACAACGCACGATAGGATACGAAACAAGACGAAATCTTGGGCTGTAAGTCATTGGAAAAGAACGGTAAGATTTTTGTTCCACCGCCGGCGGATGGAAGCGATTTAAAGGAACTGTTCAAGAAAATGGCTGCTGCGGGTGCCGGACGCCCCTTGGGTGAAGACGGTTTTCCCCAAGGCCCGTGGACGCCGGAGCTACTGGCGGATGCCATCTCAAAGATCGACGCCAACCGTGTCGGAGTGGATCTTCGCACCGTCCAGCTCTGGTTTCAGGAGAATGACAAAGGCATCAGCCCGGCCAACATTCGCTGGCTGGCACGCATCTTCGGTTGCGACGATCGCGAGGCGACGAATGATTGGCTGAATGAGCTCAGCTGGGCCCAAGCGCGCCTGATCGCCAGACGACGAGATCAAAAGAAGACCGGTGGCTCGACTGCGACTGCCCTGCGTGTGCCTGACACGTCAGCGCCAGAAAAAAACCAGGTTCCTCTAACGCCCGTCGTCTCGGTGGACCTTCAAACCATGCCAGCGGAGCGGCCAAGGGGTTTGGCAATCAAGACCGAGGCGATTTTCTCGCACGGATCACATCTGAACTTGCCGGCCTGGATCTTCGCCGGTTCGTCCGCCCTCGGATTCCTCTCTTACATTTTGGGGATCCACAGCATCACCTATGTGCGCGCGGATGGTATCGAGAAGCAGGTTGGCTTCCTCTGGGCACCGAACTGGACCTTCCTGTTCATGGTGCTGTTGCCACTGTTTTTCGCCGTCGTCATCGAGCTTCTGGGTTTCTGGAAACATGATGGCCGGCTCAGGCTAATGGCGGAGGCTGATCGTGTAAGAAGCGGCGACGCCTGGACGCTAAATTTGCAGGCCAACTCACAGACCTATTGGGCAGTTTTCCTGATCTGCATATTATTCGCGGGCGTGGTGCAATGGATCGGCGTGCAGCTTATCCCTCTGCTTGAGCAAGCGCAGGATTTTGCCCCAAGCTGGGGGACGATCGGTATCATCAGGCCGGATATCCTATCGACGCCGGCGGCAATCATATTTACCGCCCTGGCCTATCTCTACATGTCCACAAGCTTCTACCTGCTGTTCGCTGGCCTGATCCTGCTGCATACGATCATCCATGATCTATGGAAGCTTAAACGCGTAGCTGAACTCCTTGGCGAGCAGAGAGCCTGGCCGGACACCAGTGAAATCGGTCTGCGGATCATGCGCGGGGTCTTCAGATGTTCCGTGCTCGTCGTCCTTGCTGCCATCTGCATGAAGGCACAAAGTGCCTATCTTGCATCGCAGGGCCCGGATTTCGTGACATGGCTGGTCCGCGATGTCTGGGCTGCGCTGGCAGATTACGACGATGGAGATAGGACCTTTGATTACATCATGCCCACACACTACAGCAGCTTGCTCGTCGTGCTTTCGACCTGCAGCGTCTTTGTGTATGGAGCAATCCGCTTGGGGGATGATCGGCGGCTTCGTTCCCCCCTGTGGAAGATGTCTGCGGTGATCGGTTTGCTTTTCGTCTCATACATGTTGATCGACGCGTTCGATGGTTTCTCTGTTTTGCTGATCGTTACCGCGCTCATTGCGACCTATGGTCTATTCGATCCGGCATTTGAGTCAGCTTGGCGTGCCCGTGAGATAAGAGGCGACAGCCATGTTTCATAATTGGCTGGATCGTTGGGACGAGGGTCGCGCACAGCGCGGCGAAGAGGCCAAGAAGATCACGGACGTCATTCTGGACGCCGATCGTGCATTTCCCGGCATGGGGGCGGCTGAAACGGTAGAGGAGTTTTGCGTTCTCGCGGAAAAGGCCGCCGCTGACCCGGACTACTTTGAGCCGCCTGATGCGAGCGATCATAGCTTCGAGCTGCGGAATGGCTGGCTGAAATTCCCTTCGGACGTTGCAACCGATGTTGCTGAAAACAACATCGTGTGGGCCAGGATCACCGAGAGCGGAAAACGCGATCAGGCGGTGGTGATCTTGCATCACTGGAACGCCGAAAGTCGGAACCGGCAGATTGCCGGATTCCTCTCCTGGCAAGGGATTACGGTTATCGAGATCGCCATGCCTTACCACTTGGAGCGCAAGCGTCCGGGCTCGCTCTATGCCGATTACATGCTCAGCGCCAATCTCGGCCGAACGGTGCAGGCCGTCAGACAGGCTGTATGGGACGGGCGCAAGCTTATCCGCTGGCTGAAGCGCGAGGGGTATCGGGATGTTTCTGTCCTCGGGATGAGTCTTGGTTCCTGGATAGCCGGACTGGTCGCGGCGCATGAGACCGCCGTTTCTCGGGCGTCACTCTTCCTCACGGCAGGAAGCCTTGCCGAAATGGTATGGACCGGGCGCGCAACCCAATCGATCCGCAAGAGCCTCGAGCCGCATCTTACACTTGCCCAGCTGCAACGAGCGTGGGCACCACTCAATCTTGAAAACCATGCAGACAAGCTGGCGCAGCCAAGCCTCGAACTTCATGTCATCCTAGCATCGAGGGACACGGTTGTTTTGCCGGATCTGTCAGAACGCCTGCTCAAGCGGCTGCAGAATGCCGGAGCCAGAGTGAGCGTGCTGCGGCTGAATTGCGGGCACTACTCTCTTGGGCGGCCACCCTACATCTTGGGAGCCGGATGGAACCTGAAGCGGTTTCTGTTGCGCAAGCGCGACGCCGCTCAGGCATAGGAGCGCTTGAGCGCCGCATCGAGCGGCACCCAACCGCAATGAGGGGAGCCCCCTTCGGCCCCTCCCCTCAAACTCCCCTTCCCCCTCACGACGGACGCGCCCCGCAAGCGGGACGGCTCACTGAGGCTTGTTGTCGTTTCCGGCTAGGAGCATCGACGCGAGCTCAACCACCGCTACAGCATCACGGCGATGGAGATCCGACCTGGCGGCCGGATCACGATTTGCCGGTTGAAGGCAAAGGCGACGGCCGGGGCTACGAAGGCCGCGTTTTCGGGCCGCTCCTTAGTGGCCGTACGTAATCTAATGCTGTGCACGATACGTCAGGCCCCGCCTTGGCGTGCAACCCTAAAGGGTTCTCCTCTCCGCTTCGCTCCGTTGCGATCGCTGCGCGATGCACTCGGCGGTTCCGGCCGTATTCGAGCTTCGCGATTACGCACAACCACTAAGGAGGAACCTCTGATGAAAACGCTCGTAACCTTCTGCCAGAAAACCGGCCGTCGCCTTCGCCAGTTCATCAACCGGCAAATCGCGAAGCTGTCCCATAAGGGCCAACTTCGGTTCTCCATCGCCGTGATGCTTCCGCTCATCGCCAAGGTCGAGTTCAGCTATCAAGTCGAGCTCAACAGCAAGGCCGGAAACGACAACAAGCCTCAGTGAAGTACGGCCGCACCCTGCCCTGCAGGGTGCGGCCTATCCGTCGTGATCCCGAACCCGCGGCCTTGCACGCGCCCGCAGGAAGCATATTTGCTGGAACATGACCGACTTTCCAAAAGCGCCACCCGAAAAGGACGAAAGCCGCTACATCGCTTGTCAGATGGCGGTGGAGACTGTTTTGCAGGACCTGGTCGAGGATGCCTTGCGCCGAGGTTGGGAGGAGACGGAAGTCCTCTCCGCCATTACAGAGGTTGCGGACAACCTGATGCTGGCGGCGGATGCCAATCGGGATCTAGGCCTGCTTCTCGTTACTCTGCGAAGAAACATGCCCCCGCCCAATCTCGCTGGTTAGGCAGGGTTCGACGCGATCTGGCTTGGGATCGAACGGGAGGCGCGGCTGTTCAGGGGCGCCTTATCTTACCTCAGAAGAGGTTGTGGTCGGTTCCAGGCTGAGGGCGAAATGACACTCTGATGTGCGAAGTCAGCCTTCGGCCCGAAGCGGACACCCTGGTCTGAGATGCTGAAGACAGGTTTAGTCCTCACACAGGTGTCTTCGAAATCCATGTGTCGGCTAATCTATCGATTGAAAAGTGAACGTCCCTATGCGTGTCTTGCCCTTACTGCTGGACGAACTGCTGATAGTGATCCTTGGGGCCAGCCTAGACACCGGTTGATCGTCATCAAGCGACCAATCTCGTCCTCAGGCTATGGTTTACGGCAGGGAGGAAAACTTGATGCAATCAAACCCAGTACTCAGCTTCCACGGCGCCGCTGGCACGGTGACGGGATCGTGTTTCTGCCTTGAGGCAAGCGGCCGGAGGGTCATCATTGACTGCGGCATGTTTCAGGGCTCGAAAAGCGAGAAGCAGTTGAACTATAGGGCTTTCCCTTTCGATCCCGGCCAGATTGACGCCGTCATCCTGACGCATGCCCATATCGACCATTCGGGCCTTCTACCGAAGCTCGTGAAGCATGGTTATGGCGGACCGATCTACGCGACGCGCGGTACGATTGATCTGTGCGGCGTGATGCTTCCGGATTCGGCTCATATCCAGGAATTCGAAGTCGACCAGCTAAACCGCCGGAACCGTCGCCGTGGCCGCGACACCGTCAAACCGATCTACACGGCCGAAGACGCCGAGGCAACGCTCACCCAGTTCAGACCATTGTCGTTGCGTCAGTGGCAGGATCTGGGTGACAGCATTCGCATCCGCTTCTGGAATGCCGGGCATCTGCTTGGATCGGCCTCCGTGGAGATCGAGATCGGCGGCGAGGCGCCAGTTCGGCTTCTGTTTTCCGGTGATCTCGGGCCGGCCTTCAAACTGCTTCAGGCTGATCCGGAAGCGCCTCAAGGCTGGGACTACGTGGTGTGCGAGAGCACCTATGGCGACCGGGACCGCATCGATACGACCGACGAGATGCGCAGACGGATCTTGCAGGATGAGGTGAACGCCGCCGCGCGGCATCAGGACGGGGCGCTAATCATTCCCTCCTTCGCCGTCGAGAGAACCCAGGAACTTTTCGCCGATCTCGCCTTCCTGATGGAGCAAGGGAAGATCCCCGAATGCCCTGTCATCATCGACTCCCCGCTGGCAACAAGGGCGACTGAGATATTCAAGGCCCATTCCGGCGAATTGAACAATGGCGACCTTCTGGAGCGCGCGATCCGCTCGCGCTTCGTACGCTTCACCGAGAGCGTCGAGCAATCCAAGGCGCTGGACTTCGTGAAGGGTTTTCATATCGTAATCGCAGCGAGTGGCATGTGCGAGGCAGGTCGCATCCGCCACCGATTGAAGAACTGGTTGTGGCGCGAGGAGGGGACAGTGCTTCTCGTCGGTTTCCAGGCTGCGGGAACGCTCGGACGCATACTCCAGGACGGAGCGGCGACCGTGAAAATCCAGGGTGACGAGATTGCCTTGAGGGCGAGGATCCGTTCGATCGATGTTTACAGCGGACATGCCGATGGTGCTGAGCTGGCGGACTGGCTCTCGGCCCGAAAGCCGATCCGTCACGCGGTTTTCCTCGTGCATGGTGAAGATCAGGCACTGGCCGCCATGAAGGCACGGGTCGCCGGTGTTGTTGGCGAGGAACGGATCTTCATCCCCCACATCGACTCGGCCTTTCGTCTCGAAGCCGATGGACCCGTCGACATCTCAACCTTCCTGCCACCGCCTCGTATGGATCCTGCGCAGGCGGGCCATCGTGACTGGAACAACGACTATCAGGGCCTGATCCAGGATCTCCAGGCTGAGCTCCGCATGGCTGCAGACGACAAGGCCCGCCGCGCCATCGTCCGCAAGATAAGGCGCGCCTTGGAGAGCTAACAGCGTGCGTGACTGTTTCCCATGCTGACCTGCCGGGGCTGGTCTGGTAACCTTGGCTGGCGGCCTCAGGCAGCTCGGAGATGGCCATATCAGCTAGCTGCCGCTCAATGCGAGTTCACGACTATCTCCCCCTCAGGCCCAACCTGATCTGCTTTTCGATCTCGATGATGGTGAAAAAGGCGGCACCCAATGCCGTGATCAGCAATCCGTCGACGAGTGACACGGGCATGGTGCCCAGCAGCGCCTGTAGTGGTGGCAGATAGGTGACCGAAAATTGCGCGGCTGTGATGGCAATCACGACGGTCCACACCACCTTCGTTCCGCGTACGGCGGCCCAGGTGAGCGAAGTGCTGTGGATGTTGCGGATGAAAAACAGGTGGAAGATTTCCAGAACGACGAGGGTGTTCATCGCCATGGTCTGCGCCAAGGCCAGCGGATAGCCACGGTCGACAGCATAGGAAAAAATCCCGAAGACGGCGGCGAGAAACAGCAGCGCGACCAGGATAACATGCCAGACGAGCTCACCCGACAGAATGGGGGCGTTCCTTGGTCGAGGGGGACGTGCCATCGTGCCGGTTTCCGTCGGCTCAAAAGCGAGTGCGATACCAAGTGTGATACCGGTGATCAGGTTGACCCATAGGATCTGGACGGCAGTCACAGGCAGGGCCAACCCCATCAGGAGAGCCAGGACAATCGTCATGGATTCACCGGCATTGGTCGGCAGCGTCCAACTGATCACCTTCTTGAGGTTGTCATAGACGGTGCGACCCTCCCGCACTGCAGCTGCAATGGATGCGAAATTGTCGTCCGCGAGCACCAGGTCAGCCGCCTCCTTCGCGGCCTCGGATCCCTTTTGCCCCATGGCAATGCCAGCATCGGCGCGCTTGAGCGCCGGTGAATCGTTGACGCCGTCTCCGGTCATGGCGACCGATAATCCGCTGCT
The DNA here is from genome assembly GCF_047308065.1 of Brucella sp. H1_1004. Classification (NCBI taxonomy): domain Bacteria; kingdom Pseudomonadati; phylum Pseudomonadota; class Alphaproteobacteria; order Hyphomicrobiales; family Brucellaceae; genus Brucella; species Brucella sp. H1_1004. Next base: position 34,937 of record NZ_JAYKZA010000006.1, on the reverse strand, counting down.
TTGAAGTGCGGTGACCAGCCGTAGTTTATGTTCGGGGCTGGTGCGGGCAAAGACATCAACACTGACCGCTTCAAGCGCTAGTTGAGCGTCATCCAGCTTGTCGAGGTCTGTTCCCGTCAACACCCGATGGGGGTTTTCCAGTCCGATCTGGGTGGCTATCGCGGCCGCCGTTCCCGCGTGGTCGCCGGTGATCATCTTGACGCGGATGCCAGCGGACCGGCACTCGGCCACTGCGGCAATCGCTTCAGGACGGGGCGGATCAATCAGTCCCACCAAGCCGAGAAAATGCAATCCATGTTCCAAACTGGTGGGAGCGATGGTTTCGCCCAGTTCCTGCCGTTCCGCCAGGGCCAGTACCCGCATACCAAGACCGGCCATAACTTCGGCACGCTGGTGCCAGTGCTGTAGATCTATATCGGCACACATGCGCAAGACCCGTTCGGGCGCACCCTTTACATAGGCGGTTCTGCCTTCGGTGCTCTCGGTGAGGACTGCCATGAAGCGGTGTCGGGAATCGAAGGGAATGGCATCAAGCCGCCGATGGTCGAGCCTGTGGCTCCCGCAAACCTTGCCTGCGAAGGCTAGAAGCGCACCTTCCATCGGATCGCCTTCGACGGTCCATTGACCGTCCCTCAGCGCAAGATGCGCATCGTTGCACAAGGCGCTTGCATGCGCCAATAGCTTGAGATCACCATCGGGTGCGATGATGCCTTCCGGGGCATAGCCTTCGCCGCTAATTCGGAAAGCACCTTCCGGTGTTTCCACTGCGGCCACAACCATCTCGTTGCGGGTCAGCGTGCCAGTCTTGTCTGTGCAGATGACCGAAACCGACCCAATAGCTTCGATCGCTGGCAGTCGACGTACAATCGCGTTGCGCCGCGCCATGGCCTGCACACCGATGGCCAGAGTGATTGTCATAACCGCTGGCAGGCCTTCGGGAATGGCCGAAACGGCCACCGCCACCACTGTCATGAACATGTCGAGGAAGTCATGATGCGTGACGAAGTAACCATAGGCCAAAAGGAGTGCGGCGATCAGCAGGATGAGAAAGGACAGCCAGCGGGCGAAATGGTCCATCTGCTCAACAAGCGGTGTCGTCAGCTGCTCGACCCCCTCGAGAAGACCACCGATGCGACCAATTTCAGTTTTGCCGCCAGTCGCGACCACCAGCCCGCGGGCCGTTCCCTGGGTGACCAGCGTTCCAGACCAGAGCATCGGGTGGCGATCACCGAGGGGTGACTCGGGAGCAACAGCCGGGATGCTCTTTTCCACCGGCACGGATTCACCGGTCAGAATTGCCTCCTGTGCCGCCAGACCACGCGCCTCCAGCAACCTGAGATCTGCGGGCACCTTGTCGCCGGCTTCCAGAAGGACCACATCGCCGGGAACCAACTCTGCACCGTCGACCGTCAGGCGCTCACCGTCTCTCAGGACTGCCGCATGGGGTGCCAGCATGCTCCTGATGGCGGACATCGCGGCTTCCGCCTTACCCTCCTGGATGAAACCGATGATCGCATTGGCCAGAACCACGGCAAGGATGACGCCGGTGTCGACCCAGTGCTGCAGGGCGGCGGTCACAAGCGCTGCCGCCAGCAGGACATAAATCAAAACGTTGTTGAACTGGCCAACGAACCTGATCAGCGGTCCACGACCGGTTGTGTCTGGTAACCGGTTTGGCCCGTATTCCCTGAGGCGCCGGGAGGCTTCCGATGCGGATAGTCCGGTCAGAGACGTGTTCAGGCTAACAAGGCAGACTTCCGGTGATTGGCTGTGAGGAGCTTCGATCGGCATTGCTGTATCCTTGTCGTGCGTCATCGTGCGGTGTAGCCGCCATCAACGACCAATTCAGCTCCAGTCACGAATTTGGCTTCGTCCGAGGCCAGATAGACCGCCGCCCAGGCGATGTCGTCCGGCTCCCCCATGTGGCCGACGGGATGCACGGAGCCGGCCGCGGCCTTGGCGGCCTCCAGATCTTCGGACGTGGCACGGAGATGGTTTTCCACCATCGGCGTCCAGATATAGGCGGGATGGATGGAGTTCACGCGGATCTTCTCCGCGGCATAGGTAATAGCGTCGTTCTTGCTCATCAGGCGCACGGCACCCTTGGATGCGTGATAGGGCGCGATACCGCCGACACCGATGAGACCTGCAATGGACGACAGATTGATGATCGACCCACCGCCAGCCGCACGCAAATGCGGAATGGCATGTTTGGTGCCGAAGAAGACGCCCTTGACGTTGACCGCCTGGACCCGATCCCATTCCTCCTCGGTCACCTGGTCTGTCGGTTTCGGCGTTCCGGATATACCCGCGTTGTTGACCATGATGTGCAAACCACCGAACTGTTTCGCGGCCGCGTCGATTGCAGCCTTCATAGCCTTCTCATCGGCCGCATCGGCTTTCCAGAACGCCACCGCGTGGCCCTTTTTCGTCAGAGCATCGGCAAGGGCGGAGCCCTCTTGTTCGAGCAGATCGAGGATAGCGACCTTCGCGCCTTCCTCGGCCATGCGCTCCACGCAAGCGCGCCCGATGCCAACGGCACCTCCGGTGACGACGGCAGTCTTTCCCTTCAGACGATTCATTGCAGTTCCTCCTTCGGTTGATCGTCCTGCGCAGGCGCTAGACGAGTTGGCGGCCTTCTGTTTCGATATCCGGAATTTCAGTGCGTTCCTCCGTTTCACCGCCGCATAGCAGTTCGACAGCCCGGTCGGCGGCATCCTGGAACGGCTCGAGCACGAGGTCCGCGCCGGATCGCTTGAGATCCGACGTCTCTTTCGCGCCATGCGAAGTGACCGCGACCGTCCCCTGGAAGCCGGCGGTCCTGAGGAGCTGGATCAGCGTCCTTCGTGTGTCTTCAACGGTGAGCCCGGTCACATGCTGGGGTATGGTGGAGACGACCCATCGTGCGCGCTGCAATGGCAGCTCGGCGAGGAATTCCGGGTCAGTTGCATCGCCGAAGCGGGCCTCAAGGCCGAGTTCTCTCCAGCGCTGAACCGCCTGAGGATTGAAGTCCACTCCCAACACCGGTATCCCACGCCGCTGCAGCCTTAGACCGACGGCGCTGCCGAAACGCCCGAGCCCGAACAGGATTATGTCGCCCATCGCCGCCGTCTCGCCCTCGCCTTCCGCGACGGGTTCACGATAGGTGTCACGGCGCTCGAACACGTTCAGCAGCGGTTCGAATTTGGCGAAGAGCGTGTGGGAGTAGGTGATCATGTAGGTGGACATGGCGATCGTCACCAGTCCGACCATGGTGACGAGCCCAAGAGCGTCCTCCCTTACATGGCCGATCGTCACGCCCATGGCGACGAAGATCAGGGAGAACTCACTGATCTGGGCGACAGTCAGGCCGGCAAGGAAACCGGTCCGCTTGCGGTATCCCATGGCACCCATGATCGCTAAGACGATGAGCGGGTTGCCGATGAGAACGAACAGCGAGAAAACGAAGGCGGCAAACATGTTGGCGCCCAGAAGAGACAGATCCAGTGTCGCGCCAAGCGCGATGAAGAAAAAAAGCAGGAGAAAATCCCGCAAGGGTGCAAGGCGGGCAGCGATCGTTTCGCGGTAGGGCGTCGAGGCCAGCGACACGCCGGCCAGCAGCCCGCCCACCTCTTTACCAAGCCCGACAATGTCACCAATTGCGGCGAACACGGCCGCCTGGGCAATGGCGAAGACAACCAGCAGTTCGGGCGCTTTCGCAAGCCGTTCGGTGAGCGGCGTGGCAACGTAGCGGACGAAGACGACGACCAATGCCACCAGCGCCGCCCCAGACAGGAACACGGTGAGAACGGAGCCTTCGCCGTGGCCAACGGATCCTCCGGCCGCACCGATACCGATCGCGGACAGGACGATCATCGCGATGACGACCACCAGATCCTGAACGATCAGGAAGCCAAGAGCAATTTGGCCATGCAGGGAGTCGATCTCCCGTTTGTCGGACAGCAGCTTGACGATGATGATGGTCGACGAGAATGTCAGCGCCACGGCGACATAGAGGCTCGTCAGATGATCGAGCCCGACGGCAAGGCCAATCAGGTAACCGAAAATCGAAGTGAAGGCGACCTGGCCGAGACCTGTCATCAAGGAGACTGGGCCGAGCGAGCGGATCAGGTTGACATCTAGCTTGATGCCGACGAGGAACAAAAGGACCGCGATGCCAAGCTCCGCTAGTAGCTCGATCTGGGCGTCCGAATGCACGACGTCCAGTGCTGAGGGGCCTGCCACCAATCCGACTGCGATGAAGCTGACGATGAGCGGTTGGCGCAAGAGCACACCAACCAGACCGATGAGCGCTGCCATGAACAGCAACAATGCGATCTCGGAAAACGGTGTCAGCAAGGGGATAGCCATCAGTGCTCCTGAATGCTTTTGCCATTGAGGTGCCGAATAGTCTGCACTGCCTCGGGCACTGGCCCGTCAGTCCCACGCGGACGCGTTTCGTGGCAACGAAGGAAGTCCTGCAGATCTGCATCGGAAATGCGCCAACCCTTGCCGATGTCGATCGCCCGGAGTGAGCCATCCTTTATCCAGTGCCGCACCGTGGCCTCGCTCACCTTTAGCCGGTCGGCGATTTCCTGAACGGTCTGATACTGGTCGTGCGGCATCGTATGGCACCCTTTGATCTCATATGCTGAAGGATAGCGGCATATGACGGTGGATCGTTGATCGAAGTCAAAGATGCCTGCGAACACTCGTGCTCTGATGCTCAAGCAGGACGAGAGGAGCGAGTTATGAAGCACATCATGGTGGCGACCGACTTTTCTGAACGATCTGACCGTGCGCTCCGGCGGGCGACGCTTTTGGCCAAGCAGACGGGCGCGTCGATTACACTTGTGACGGCCGTTGATGAGGACAAGCCGCGCCACCTAGTTGATGAGGAGAAACGTGAGGCCGAAGTTCTGCTTCGTGCGATGAGCGCCACCGTCCGTCTTGTCGACGGTGTGCCGTGCGAAGCAAGGGTGGCCCTCGCCGAACCATCTCAGGCAATCATTCAAGCCGCAAACGAGGCAGGGCCCGATCTGCTTGTGATTGGTCCGCATCGGCGACAGCTGTTTCGCGATATCTTCGTGGGCACGACCGCAGAGCGGACGATCCGAAACGCTCCCTGTCCCGTTCTGATGGTGAATGCGACACCGGCAGGGCCATATCGACACGTCCTGCTGACGACGGACCTGAGCGACGGCTCGCGGGATGCGATGACCTCCTATGTCGAGCTTCACCTCGCTGATCAGCTGCCTCATTCGATGCTGTACGTGTTCGATGTCCCCATGCTGAGGCTCGCACTAAGTTCCGGCATAACGGAGCGTGAGAAGAGGCAGTCCATCGAGGACGAGTGGCGCAAAGCGTCGCTTTCTTTGTCCACTTTCCTCGCCTCACTGCCGCTGCAACACGTCAACTCCCTGCTGCGCTACGAGGAGAAGGCAGCAAACCACGAGATCCTGTCGGAGGCAGCCGAAGTCCCTGCCGATTTGATTGTCCTCGCCACCCATGGCAGGCGCGGTCTTGAAAAACTGCTGCTCGGCAGTGTGACCGAAAAGGTCCTGAGGGATTCGGAGGTCGATGTGCTGGCCGTGCCGCCGCAGCGCTCTTCCTGATCTCTGTTGTCCCACTCAACCATACCTACCTGAACGCAAGGAGCCTCCCATGCCCCATATTCGCCTCAGCTACATGCCGCTTGTCACCTATCCGGACGTCGTCCCGGACGAGCCTGTCACAGCGGCCATCTCGCTCGCCGAAAGACTTGGTTGTGAGCTTCATGCCACCACATTTTCTGTAGACATTCCTGCCATGTCCTCGCCATTGGGGGGAATGCTGATCAACGTTGCCGAGCTGGTCCAGACCACAGAAGAACACAGTCGGGGCCATTGCCGGCGACTGCAGGACCTTGTTTTGCAGCACGCTGGATCGTCCGTAAAGGTGGAGTGCTCAAGCAGGCACCTTCCGGCAGGCGTGGCGGGCGACGCTGCGGCAAACGAGGCTCGCTATCACGATGTCTCCTTGTTGCCGTGGGCCAAGGATATGCTCGTCATTCAGGAGTTTGCTCAAGCGGTCATCTTTGCATCTGGACGTCCGGCGATCCTCGTTCCCCCATCTGCCGGTCAGGATCCGGTTCGTCACCTCGCGGTCGCGTGGGATGGAAGCCGTGTCGCGGCTCGCGCCCTTGCCGACGCCTTGATGTTTGTTGACGATCAGACACAGATTACCGTGCTGACAGTTCAGGACGAGAAGCAGCTCGGTCGGCACGACCTTGGGCAGGCTCTGGTCTTGTCGTTGAAGAAGCGTGGCCTTCGAGCGGAAGCCCAAAACGTATCGCTGGATGACCGGTCAATTTCCCTGGCCCTCCAGGAAGCGGCACTCACAGCCGGTGCGAACATGCTGGTCATGGGGGCCTTTGGCCATTCACGCATTCGCGACTTCATCCTTGGGGGCGCCACGAAGGGCGTGTTCGCGGATCTCCGGCTGCCAGTCCTGCTTTCGCACTGATCGGCACCACCCGTGAAACGCTGCTGGGCCGGATGGCTTGAGTCGCGGACTCTTGCTGACGTTTAAGGGTACAAGGCAGGTTGAGCAGATGTATTTTCGAGCACTGGCAGCGGATTATGACGGAACTCTTGCCTGCCACGGCGCCATTGAGCCGTCTACCATTCGGGCCATGCTTCGTCTTCGGGAGGCCGGTCGCAAGCTGGTCCTTGTGACCGGTCGTGAGATGGCAGATCTCAAGCACGTCATGCCTGATCTGACGCTGTTCGACAGGATCGTTGCCGAGAATGGCGGCGTACTATTCGATCCGGCGACGGGCCGGGAGAAGCTGCTTGGTCCTGGACCGCCTGTCGAGCTTGTCAGAAGTCTGATGGCGCGTGGGGTTGAGCCGATTTCCGTGGGGAGGACGATAGTTGCAACATGGCAGCCACACGAAGCTGCGGTCCTTTCAGCTATCTCCGAGCTCGGGCTGGATTATCAGATCATCTTCAACAAGGGGGCTGTGATGGTCCTCCCCTCAGGGGTCACGAAGGCTACCGGCCTGGCTGCAGCTCTCCATGATCTTGGACTTTCGGCCGCGAACGTAGTCGGTGTCGGTGATGCGGAAAATGACCGCTCATTTCTGGCTCTATGTGGCTGTTCCGCAGCGGTGGCCAATGCATTGCAGTCGGTCAAGGAGAGCTGCGACCTCCAACTGAAGTATGATCACGGCTCGGGGGTCACTGAACTCATCGAGGCGATCATGACCCAAGATGCCGCCATTCTTCCTCCAGAGCGCAGAGGCATCTGCTTTGGTATCGATTCGACAGGATCTCGTGCGATCCTCACGCCACAGGAGTCTTTGCTCATCCTTGGAGGCTCGGGAAGCGGAAAGTCGCGCTTCGCGACGATGCTGATAGAACGCATGATGGAGAGGCAGTTCAGCATTTGCGTGCTGGACCCCGAGAGCGAATACGGAAACTTCGAAGCGGCCGTGGTGATAGGCGATGACAAACAGGCAGGGAGCATCACCGAGGCTATGCGCCTCCTGTCCCGCGGGATAAATGTCGTCTTCGGCACGCTGGCCATCAATCTCAATGCGCGCCGCCAGCTTTTTGCGAAGCTTGTTCCCCAAGTCCTCGCATTGCGGGAAACTCAAGGTCGCCCGCATTGGATCGTGGTCGATGAGGCGCATCACTACCTCTTCCGGAGCAGTGCAGAGACCGCCACCGCTCTAGCGCGGCAAGGCCAGGGAATGGTGCTTGCCACAATCACCCCCGAGTGGCTCCCGCAAGAGACTGTGTCCACCGTCGATCATGTCATCGCCTTTGGGAGTGCTGCTCTGGACCTCCTCAAACAATGTTCGGCTGCTCCGCTGCAGACGCGGACCGAGTTTAAACGGCGTACTCCCGATCAGGCATTGTTGTGGTCGCGCAGCTCACCTCGAGAGGTTCGCATCCTGCAGATCGAGGGACCGGTTCAGGTTCATGAGAGGCACAGAGGCAAATATGCCCTTGGCGATGTGGGTGAAGCCAGAGGCTTTTACTTTTCCTGGTCCGGTGACGGAGTGGATCATCGCGCCCACAATCTTGCGAAGTTCATTCAGGAGTCACGCATCATCCCAAGCGAGGTTTGGACGCGTCATCTGAGAGCTGGCGATTTCGCCGCGTGGTTTCTTCACGTGATCCGGGACGAAGAGCTGGCAAGACGGACAGAGGAGATTGCAGGCGACGAGCAGCTTTCGGGGGCTCAGAGCCGCGACCTGATCGAGACTGCGATACGCGACCGCTATGCGATCCCAGTGGATGAATTGCACTAGCAATTGGACGGACACCGGACCTCAGTATCCGTTTACCATTGCCCATATCAACAGGAATACAACTTGACCGCCGTGAAACTGTCCGGCGTGACTGAGATGCTATCAATGCCGCATTCCACCAGGAACTTCCAAATTCGGGATGGTCGCTCGGCGCTTGGCCTCTTGGTCTGAATGCCTTGGGAACGAAACCCTTCAGCAGGGGTGGCTCCGGTTGGCGATCAGTCCAGTCAATCCACCAAATTGCCGGGCGAGGACTCGTCAGGTATATGGAGACATGTCGACGTTTCCTTTAGCGCATTCCAATGCGCATGAAGGCGCAACGCAGGGACCGGCCGGCTTATCGGCATCCCGGATCGCCGGGCGTCTTTCTGTCTGGAGCGATCCCGACTTAACCAATGGACCTCTCGTGCTAACCGAAATCTCCATCGTTGTTTTCCTCACGCTACTCAACGGCGTTCTGGCAATGTCCGAACTTGCCGTCGTTTCCTCCCGCCCCGTAAGGTTGAAACGTAACCGGTGTTCTGCTCCCACATTGTCTGCCGTTGCCTGATCTGTGATCGACGTCCCATGGATGAAGAACGGGAGTTTCTCCATGGAGACTACACTGGAGTTTCTCACAACTACGAAGCCTGTACGTGAGGTTCATCGTCAATGGCCGGACGAGGTTAAAGCGAAGATCGTTTCGGAAAGCTTGAGGCCTGGCACGACGGTCAATGAGGTTGCTCAGCGCTATGGATTGCGAGCGAACAGTCTATCCACCTGGCGCACGATGGCGCGGCAGGGCAAGCTGATCCTTCCAGCACCGGAGGATGCGGTAGAGTTCGCGGCGGTGATCGTCGATCAGCCTGTTTCGGAACCGCCGCCTAAAGCGGTTAGTCGCCCTGAGATCGTCATCGGTCTCGTCACCATCCGCCTTGAGGAAGGTGCGTCTGCTGCCCGGATCGCTGCCATCGCCCGAGCTCTGGCGGCGGCGACATGATCTTTCCGTCGAACCGCGTCAGGATCATGGTAGCGACCAAGCCCGTAGATTTCCGCAAGGGCCATGACGGCTTGGCGGCGCTGGTGAAGAACGAACTGCACAAGGACCCGTTCACCGGAACGGTTTTCGTGTTCCGGTCTCGCAAGGCGGACCGGTTGAAGCTGATCTACTGGGATGGCTCCGGAATCGTCATGGCCTACAAGAGGCTGGAGGAGCACAGCTTCACCTGGCCCGGCATCAAGGATGGCCTGATGAAGCTGAGCCACGCGCAGTTCGAAGCCCTGTTCGCAGGCCTCGATTGGCGGCGGGTTCATGCCGTCCAGACGAGAACGCCGGAGGCCGTCGAATAGCTGCGGCACGATGACTCAGCGCCGCAAATTCCAAAGGCAAATCGGCTCGGGATTGGGTAGTTTCCGGGCATGCTGGACGCCGCCGACCTACCCGATGACGTTGCCGCCCTGAAGGCGATGCTGATTGCGGCACAAGCACGCGAGGCGGCCAAGGACGTCGCGATAGTCAGTAAGGACGAGCATATCGCCCGCAAGGATGAGCGGATCGAACGGCTTGAGAAGCTGGTGGCAGCATTCAAGCAGGCAGCCTTCGGGCGCAAATCCGAGAAGACCGATCCTGACCAATTCGACCTGGCGCTGGAAGACCTGGAGACGGCTATGGCCGCGATCCATGCTGAGGATGAGGCGGACGTTCCTGCTGGAAGCAGGATTGCCAAGCCACGCGCGATCAATCGCGGTTCCCTTCCGAGGCATCTCCCGCGTGTCGAAGAGGTGATCGAGCCGGCAAGCCTGACGTGCGCCTGCGGCGGTTGTCTGCATTGCATTGGCGAGGATGTCTCCGAGCGACTGGACGTGATCCCGGCACAGTTCCGCGTGATCGTCACCCGTCGCCCCAAATATGCTTGCCGCGTCTGTACCGACGGTATCGTCCAGGCCGCAGCTCCAGCACGGTTGATCCCGGCAGGGCTGCCGACGGAAGCGACCGTCGCCCATGTGCTGGTCTCCAAGTATGCCGATCATCTTCCGCTCTATCGGCAGGCCCAGATCATGAGCCGCCAGGGCATCGATCTCGACCGATCAACGCTGGCCGATTGGGTCGGTCGGGCAGCCTATGAACTGCGGCCAGTCTTTGATGCACTGATTGCCGACCTGAAGCGCTCGACCAAGCTGTTCATGGACGAGACCCATGCCCCGGTTCTCGATCCCGGCTCGCGCAAAACCAAGACCGGATACTTCTGGGCACTCGCGCGCGATGATCGCCCATGGGGTGGTGGCGCTCCGCCAGGTGTCGCCTTCACCTACGCTCCCGGGCGCGGTGGCATTCATGCCGAACGGATATTGCAGGGCTTCTCGGGCATCCTGCAGGTGGATGGATATGCCGGATACAACAGGCTGATCGCACCAGAGCGAGTTGGTCCGGACATTCGGCTTGCCTATTGCTGGGCACACGCCCGTCGCAAGCTGGTGGAGATCACCCGCAACGGCTCAGCACCCATCGCCGAGGATGGCGTCAAGCGGATCGGCGAACTGTACCGCATCGAAGCCGAACTTCGGGGCCTTGATCCTGAAGCTCGCCTTGCCGGACGGCAGGAACGATCAGCACCGCTGGTGGCAGAACTGCAGACCTGGCTCGCTTATCACCGCGCACGCGTCGCGGCCAAGTCGCCGCTCGGCGAGGCATTGGCCTACATCACCAAATACTGGGATGGTCTGAAGCTCTTCCTGACCGATGGTCGTATCGAGATCGACAACAACAGCGTCGAGCGAACCATCCGGCCGATTGCCCTCAATCGCAAAAACGCACTCTTCGCGGGTCATGATGCCGGAGCAGAGAACTGGGCGATCATCGCCTCGCTGATTGAGACGTGTAAGCTCAACGCCGTCGACCCGCTGGCCTATATAACCGGCACACTCACCGCCATCGTTAACGGCCACAAGCAGAGCCGGATCGATGAGTTGCTGCCGTGGAATCAGCTTGTCGCCTAGCAATTTCTGACCCATTTATCGCCAAGCATTCGATCCGGTTTCATCCACCACGCGATAGGAAACCAGAATTTAACTGCAGTGATGGCAGGAATTATCTACTTCAAGTTGTCGAGGTGCAGCAATGATAAGAAACCTATTTGGCCTGGTCGCGGGCCCGATAATTTTGACCGGCCTCGGATTTCTGTTCTTTGGAGTGTGGGGAGCGGTCATCGGCTTTTTTGTCTTGATAGCCGCCCTCGTCTTCGTCCCGCTGCTTGGAGCTGGAACAGCAATCATGGGCCCGTCTCTGCCTATGGTGCTTCTTGTTGCGAACGCGATTCCCTTCGGATTCTATATCTTGAACTGCACAGGACGGGCATGTCCCAACTACACTCTTGCCGCCGCCGCGCCCATGTATGTGGCTGCGACTTTCTGCGGCTTCGTTTATTGGCTTGTTGCCGCTCGTAAGCGTTAATGTAGCGACAAATATTGGCGCATGGTCACAAGGCCGCGCATAGTTGAAATATGCAATGTCGACCGGTAAGGCCAGTCAAGGTGCTGGCCGAACACCGCTTACGTTGAAACTCCTTGCCGACCAAGGGAATCGAGGTGCTGCAATCGCTATCAGGCTTGCCGAAGACCCAGGCCGCTTCCTCTCCACCGTCCAGATCGGCATTACCCTTGTCGGCGTGCTTTCCGGCGCCTTTTCAGGCGCCACGCTCGGCGCGCGTCTTGCCGGCTGGCTGGAAACCCAAGGTCTGTCTGAGGCCCTGGCTGACGGTTTAGGTGTCGGATCTGTCGTCGTAGCGATCACCTACCTTTCGCTGATCGTCGGTGAATTGGTTCCCAAGCAGATCGCACTTCGTGCGCCAGAAGCCGTCGCATCCAAAGTCGCGCCGGCCATGGCGATGCTCTCCAAGTCGCCCTTCCCCTTGTCTGGTTGCTCAATGCCTCTGGCAAGGCCGTTCTGGCCCTCCTTGGCCAGAAGGGTGAAACCGACGAGAAGATGACCGACGAAGAAATCAAAACAGTTCTCGCCGAAGCACACAGCGCCGGGGTAATTGAAGAAACAGAGTCCGAGATGATCTCCGGCGTGATGCGTCTCGCAGACCGGACCGCGCGTGGCCTGATGACACCGCGGCGCGACGTCGAAGTCATTGACATCGAGGACGACCTCGCCTTCATCCGCGAGCAGTTACGCAACTCGCAGCGTTCGCGCCTGCCGGTGCGCAACGGTTCCTCAGATGAGATCCTGGGCGTCGTTTTCGTCAAGGACGCGCTGGATGCATTCCTCCAAGGTACCGATCTCGATATCCGCGCGCTGATGCGTGAGGCACCAGTGGTGTCCGACATGACCGGTGCTATGAATGTCATCCAATCGCTCCGCCGTTCGCCGGCCCATATGGTTCTGGTCTATGACGAGTATGGTCATTTCGAAGGCATCGTCACATCAGGTGACGTTCTCGAAGCCATCACCGGGGTCTTCCAAGAAGAAGACGGCGAGGAGCCCCCGCTTGCTCAACGCGAAGATGGGTCCTTCCTGGTCGCCGGCTGGATGCCCATCGACGAGTTTGCCGACGAAATGGGTTTTGCGGTTGACGACGATCGCGACTACGAAACGGTTGCGGGGTTTGTGATCGACGAAATCAAACGCCTGCCCATTCTCGGGGAAAAATTCACTGCGAAGGGATGGTCCTTCGAAGTGATCGACATGGACGGTCGCCGCGTCGACAAGGTGCTCGTGCAGCGCATCGACGCCTAATCCGTTCTATCGCTCATGCAATCCAAGGAGCCGGCTGTTGTATCACCGCGACTGCCGGTTCCCCATTTGCTGGACAACGGCAAACATGATGCCAACCACGAGCGCAGGAACCAGATCATCCAGCATTACACCCCAGCCGGCGGGGAGCTGCTCTACATAGGCCATTGGCCAAGGCTTCAGCCTATCGAGGAATAGGAAGAGGGCGGCGAAGGGCACCAGCATCTTCCAGCCCGCTTGGCGGATTAAGGAGGCACCGATCAGAAAGGCCGCGACTTCGTCGATGACAATCCTCCGGTCGTCCTTGATCCCCGTTCCCAGGTCTATGGCAGAGGAGACATAGACGCCCAGAACGAAGATGGTGGCTGCGAGCACGGGCACTGCTAGCCGTGGCAGCTTGATAGACAGTAGTAGCAGCGGCAAAAGGGCAAAGACCGCGAGGGCTGCTCGAAAGGGAACCTTCAACCCCGCCCCAAACCAGGTTGCCAGCAGCCATTGCCACGTCGGAACCAGATTGAGACCGGGCGGCTCGAGAAATTGCAATTCGGGCATGTGCCTCACGGATAGCGGTTTGTAAATTTCGATTGTCCCTCAGGACGCAAGCGGTATAGGCCTTTGAGGTAAGCGCTAGCGGCTGAAGTTCGAGGCAGGTAACGTGAAGTTTTTCTCAGATAGGCTCAGCAGCCGGGTCGCCCTCCGCACTCTGTTCTGGCGGGACATGATTGCTGTCGGCACAACATTGAGTCTGGCGTGCCTGGCAGTGTCGCTACTTCTTGCGGCTTCCGAGGTGCCCATCTGGCTTGTTGTCGTCGTTTTTCTGCTTCCGCTACCGTACAACGCCTTTATGTGGCACTGCGTCTGGCAGGCTGCAGACAGACATGCGGCCTTTGACAAGTTGGTGATCCGGACAGCAGCAAGCGCGTGGCTGTTGATTGTTGTTTTTGTATAGCCAGTTCAGGTCAACACAGGCACTGATTTATCTCGGCGTCGACCTTACGACAAATTCGAGCGCGCTCCGACGCAAAGCAATAGCTCAAGCAGCACGCTGTATCTACCGAGTGCCGAGCCTGCCTTGCGTGATGGCTCCGGCACTGGGGGGGGGGGTGGACGCCTCTCGGCCCAAACCGCCACAGGACTCGGCCACCATGGACCGCCTAGGGTTGCGTGAAGACGCTGGCTTGCTACTATCTCGTGGCGAACAAACTCAAACATATGAAGGAGCCATCTTGATGGACCAACATATTGGCGATCTGATCGTAACAGACGTGACCATAGTCAGTCGTCATGTCACTGGCCTCACTCATGTCAAACCGGGTGGAAACCTTGTAGCTTCGGGGGGCCTGTTAGGCGGACTCAAGATTGAAGCCGGCGCGAATGCAGTTGTATCCGGTGAGGTGGGCCGCAACATTCACAACGAGGGAAACCTCGTGCTGAGCGGCAGGGTCCTGGGAAGCGGATCAGTCATCAAGAGCGCTGAGGCAAGCATAAGCGGCGAAGACCGGCCGTTGACCTCATAATGACCGCAATTGGCGCGAAACGGCCAGATGCGAGCTGTCCCAGATGAACTGAAGCCTGGCTGCGACTGTTGAGCGGCTGTTTCAGATCGCCCACTACATCATGAACGCAACGCCCAGGCTGTAGAAGCACGGAACGGTTTTGCCGGGGGAAGTCGGTCCCGGCTTCCGCTTCGCGGCACTATGCTAAGCCTCCTGCGGCTTCCCTTCTTCCGTCAAACCGTGTCGAGAATTCCCGCTTTCCCGCCCCTGAAGGGGGGCGGCGCTATGCTGAAAGCTCCGATGTTCTTCATTGTCCTTCTCGGATCTCAGACTGGCGCCGATTGATCCGAGCCGAGCGGCTAACCGCCGCTATCGACACGTTGAATCAAGTTGAAATGGAGAGCTGCCCGAGGAGCGCAGCGCTCAGCACTCGGAGCGCAGCGGGCAGATCCATCTTTTTATAACCTGGATCAGACGGAGAACCGGCGTCGCCGGTTCGCATCCGCAAGGAGCGGCCGATCGGCCGCCCAACTATCCTACCCTGTACCGCTCTTACGACAGGTCGCCGATCGCGCCAATGGGCAAGCGCGCAAGCGCTGTCGCTCGTCAGGAAAAACGGCTTTCGCCGTCAAGCCGGCAAACCTTCCGTTTTTCCTTCCTCCCGCCCCATGACCCGATCCGCGTCCTAACGGGAGCGGGCTCAAGCCCTCCCCCTTCGTTCCGCCGGATGTGGGAGCACATCCTTCGAAAACGAAGGCAGAGGCTTCGCCCACTAGCGGGGCTTGCTCCCAAGGGAAAAGGGAAAAACTGGAGCAAGAGACCATGAGCGACATCATCACGATAGCATTAAGCAAGCTTGACGCAGACCCGAAGAACGTCCGCAAGACGTACACCAAGGAGAGCATTGAGAGCCTGTCGGCCTCAATCCTCGCCAATGGCGTCATTCAAAACCTTGTGGTGCGCAAGGCACCCAAGGGGAGATACCTCGTAACCGCTGGCGGTCGCCGCCTTGCAGCCCTCAATCTTCTGGCCGAACGGGGCGAGATCACGGCTGACTACGCTGTGAATGTCATTGTCCGGGAGGCGGGTGACGCCACGGAATTAAGCCTGACCGAGAACGTGATGCGGGAGGCGATGCACCCCGCCGACCAGTTTGAAGCATTCAGAGCGTTGTTCGATGAGGGCAAGTCCATCAAGGACATCGCCGCCCGGTTCGGGACAACCGAAATCATCGTCAAACGCCGTCTTGCGCTGGCGAAGGTTTCCCCTGTCCTGTTCGCGGCGTTCCGCGCCGAGGATATGACCTTTGAGCAGCTTGCCGCCTTCACCATCACCGACGATCACGCTCGACAGGAAGAGGTCTGGAATACCCTCCCCTCATGGGACCGCAGCGCCAATACAATCAAGCGCCGTCTCGCCGTGGATGAAGTCCCCGCAAGCGACAAGCGGCTCGCGCTGATCGGCGGGTTAGAGGTTTATGAGGCGGCTGGCGGTCCAGTGCGCCGCGACCTGTTTGCCGAGCAGGGAGGAGGCTTTGCATGCGATAGCGGCTTGCTTGAAAAGCTGGTTGCCGAGAAGTTGGAGGTAGAGGCCGAAGCTGTGAAGGCCGAAGGCTGGAAATGGGTCGAGTGGTGCGCTCAACAGCCGGATAACATCTATCAGATGGCCCGGGTTTACCCGCAGCGCGTGGACCTCAGCGACGAAGATCAAGCCAAGCTTGACGCACTGACTGAGCGTTATGACGAACTGGCGGCGCAGATCGATGCGGATCAGGAGGATGTCGCTGCCGAGGCGGCCTTGTCCGCCGTCGAGCAGGAAATCACCGTCCTGCAGAAGCGCGAAGAAGCCTATCGCAGCGAAGACCTCGCAATGGCAGGGGCAATCGTTACAATCGACCATTGGGGAAAGTTGTCGGTGCTGAGAGGCCTTGTCCGCGACGAGGACAAGAAGAAGGCCGAGGCGACGGAAGGGAAGCAATGCGGGGCGAACGAGGAAGCTGACGGCGCTTCGAAATCTACGGGACTGACCCATTCAGCCGCATTGATTGAAGACCTGACCGCTCAGAAGACGGCGGCACTTCGTATCGAGCTGGCGAACAATCCCGATATTGCGCTTGTGGCGGTCGTCCACGCGATGTTGCTCAAGGTGCAGTATCGCACGGCATGGGGCATTCCCGGTCACCAGAGCGCGCTTGAAATCTCTGTCACCCATGAAGTGCTGGACGGTTCGATGAAGCGTCCCGCCGAGAATAAGGCCCTTGAGGCGTGGGGAAGCCTTGAGGAAAACTATGGGCATCGGCTTCCCGGCGATCCTGCTGACCTTTGGGAATGGCTGATGGATCAATCGCAAAGCGAATTGTTGCAGCTTCTGGCCTATGCCGCCGCCCATTCCGTCAATGCGGTTGAGAAGAAGTTCAGCAGTCGCAGCCAAGCGCTGGCCCATGCCGACCAGATGGGCCGCGCATTGAACGTGGACATGCGTGACTGGTTTGAGACTACGGCGGAAAGCTATTTCAGCCACGTCAACAGGCCGACCATTCAAGCCGTTGTTGCCGAGGTGCGCGGCGAGGATTTCGCCGCTGATGTCGGCAGCATGAAGAAGGGCGAGGCTGCGGAGTATGCCGCCAAGTCCATCAAGGACAGCGGTTGGCTTCCGCCTTACGTTCGGATCGCGTCTGACCCCGACGCAGAGGGTGAGGCTGAAACCTCAGAGGACAAGAACGAACACTCGTTCCCGATGGCAGCGGAATAATCCCGCCGCTGCTTGTCCCCGGTCACGTCCTCCAGCGTGACCGGCTCCCTTATTCCAGAGGACAAGCCATGCTTGATTCCGTACCTGATCCGACCCTTGCCGCCGAAAGCTGCTGCCAGCTAATCAACGCCTACCTGAACGATCCGGAGCATGTTGATTGGGATGACGTGCGAAAGGCACTCGATACAGCGCTAAAGGCCTTCGATCTGCCACCGACCCACTTTGAGGAGGCTATTCAGCGCGGCTGAGTTTACTGCAAGATCGCACCTTAGCGCCCGCTTTGGCATCGAGCCAATGCGGGCGCTTTCGCAGGTGCCTGGGAGGCAGAAACGTATCGGGGGACGGCACAGCAGGCCGCTTGTTGAGAGGAGGCCCGCGCCCCCTCCTCTCAAACTCTCCTCCCCACCCGGTTGAATTTCCCCAACAATAACGGGGGGTAAATCCTACTCTGGAAACGTTCCAGATTTCCGCGTGAAGAGAGGGAAGGCGCGGAAAAGTATACTAACACATTGAAATATAGGCGCCATTTCAGATGTCGATTGAACCGGCGCAGCAGCGCGGAAATGTGTCAACTTGCATCAAATCGGTATCTCGGGCTACAAATCGTAACGAGCGGAACCGTAACCGATTCCGACTCACACATTCTAACAGCTTTTTGGAGATCACACCCGGCCCAGAAAAGAAAAACCGCTCCCGAAGAATCCGGAAGCGGTCTGCAGTTCGGTAATAATAAGCCAAAACTGTTCTCGCAGACCTCCCCTCCGATGTCAATAATCAAAACACCTTCTCGGTGAACGGCGGAGCTTTGTCTGGCCTCTGACAGGAGACGGACGATGGGGGAACCCACACAACACAAGCGGCCGACAGGTCGCAGAATGACGAAGGAGCGAGCCGAATTCCGGCGACTGGCGCAGTCAACGGAAATCGGAACGGTGACGCGCGGGCAGCTTGCAGTGCTTGCAAAAAACCTGATGACAATCGGGATGATTACGACCGCAGAATATGCGTTGCTGGAAGCAATCATCACGACCGCCAAGGCAGACGCCTTCGACAAAGGAGGGCGGCCGATCGTCTACAAGTCGAACCGACAGCTCGGCTATGACATCAACAAGTCGCCAGGGCGCGTAAGCCGGATTCTCTCCCGATTGTACGACCTTGGCCTTGTCACCATGCAGGACAGTGCGAATTTCAAGCGCTACCCGATCCGTGACGGCGAAGGTGATATTGCCGACGCCTGCGGCATTGATCTGCGTGTCCTGATCGCTCGGCACCATGAACTTGATCAGCTGGTGCGCCAGAAGCGGGAAGAGATTCGAGTGCGCGACAGCGCGGCGCGTCGCTTCCGGGACGCTCTGCGTGCCGCGAGATATGCTCTGGCGTCCTCAACCGAGCGAGGGGAAGCCATTCTCGGGCGGATCGGGTCCCGTGTCGAGAAGGTCGCTGCCTTCATCGAATCAGCCAGGTACGCACCGGCCCAAGTCCTCCGGAAGGCAACAATGCTTTTGGAGTGGCTTGCCGACCGATTGCGCAACGTGAATCGGATCCCGCAAGCTTCTGACATAGATGCAAATATGACATGCACGGATGTCGAAAACGACATGCACATACAGTTTACAACCCCAAGACCTTTTGAAGCTCGTAATGATGAACGGCGTTCGCCTAACGGCGAACAAATCAGTTCGCTAAGGGCTGGCTCCGCCAGCAAGAGGGCTTTTGAGGAAAGCCTGGGGAGCGGTTCGCGCCAAAGCAATAGGCAACTGCAAGTGCGGCCTTCACTTGTGGCGCTGGAAGATGTGTGGCGGGCTACGCCAAGCCTTGCCGAATATGGCTACCAGCCCCCGCGTAGCTGGGCGGACCTGGACCGGATCGCTCCCAAACTTTGCCGCATCGCCGGCGTGTCCGAGGATGCGCGCCAGCGGGCCGTGGAACGAATGGGCCAGCAGGCGGCTGCGGTTGCGATCGCTCTCACCTTTGAGAAATACACACGCGCCGAAATCAGCTCGCCGGGCGGGTATTTGCGGGCCATGACAGACCGAGCCGCGAGCGGAGAGCTTCATCTGAACCGCTCGGTATTTGGGTTGGCAGCCCGCAATTCTATGGAGGCGCGCGCTTGATGAATATTCGTTTGGTGGGAGCCGCGCTGGCTGCGCTTCTGTTCACTGCTTCCGCTGCGTCGGCCGATTTTTCAGGCCGGGCGCGGGTGATTGATGGAGACACCTTCAGCATCCGCCAGCAGAGGATCCGCATTGCGGCTATCGACGCATGTGAGCGCGATCAGACCGGCTTCAAGAATGGCGCGATATGGAGGTGTGGAGTCGAGGCACGACAGTTCCTCGCCAGCATGATCGATGGAAAGCATGTTCGCTGTGTCGAAATTGATCGGGACCAGTACCGACGCCTTGTCGGCCAGTGCTTCATCGAGCGCTCGGATATCGGCGTTGAAATGGTGAAAGCGGGCCAGGCCAGCCTCTTGTTGCGCTATCTGCCAAGATCCCACCCGATCGACCTGAGCCAGTACCGCCGCGCCGAGAATCGTGCCCGACAGCTCGGCCAAGGCTTGTGGGGCGCTCAGATTGAATCGCCCTCCTCCTATCGCCGCAGCCATACCGGCAACTGAAGCACTAGCGGCTTAGATATGGGGGACAGATGGCGAGATCTCACGTGGCGGCGCAACTCTCGGTTAACCCAGCCTCTTGTTTCAGGTTGTTGGTTCGGTTGCGTTCAGCACAATCCTGCACGCTACCAGTGCCGATGTCCCATTTGTCGAGGTGACGTATTGCTGCAAGCGCTCAGGCCCCACACCTCCAAAGTGGTTGCTCTTGATGCCCGTTCGCACGGCGATGCGGTTAGCGCAAAGCTGTTCGTCTCCAAATTTTCCCCGCCTTTGGCTTCCTCGCGAAACAAAATTTTCCGCCGCCCAGCCTCCTTCGCGGCGCTCCGGCCTACGGTGCGCACCGCTTTTCGCCGTGCCTTATGAACGATCATCGCAACCACCATAGAGGAGTGATTAACATGAGCATGACCAACTTCATCCAGTTCGACAAAGACGACATCGACAACGCCAAGGGAACCGGCCTCATCTCCACCATCGACCGGGACCTGGACATCAAGGTTACACCGTTCGACTCCACAAACGAAAAGGCTCCGACGCATCGCGTCTATGCCAAGTCACCTCGCGGCCACGACATCGAAGTTGGCGGCATCTGGAAGAAGACCAACGGCGAAGGGAAGCCGTACTACACCCTCTCCATCAAGCGCCTCGGCTTCAACGCCAACCTGGGTCGCTACCCCGGCCAAGATGACCTGGCGCTGCAGGCCATCATCGAATGGGAACCCCGCGATTAATCGCTTTGGGAGGCCCGATCTCTGATCGGGCTCCCACCATAAAAGAGCCGATTACCCCGCATTCGCTGGATATTCGGCTCTTTTTGTGCTAAGTTGAATAGTAACTGGAGGCTCTGCCAATGAACGTTCATGCCCCTCGCCCCGATCGCTCTCCGGAAGCTGTTGCAGCCCGACAGAAAGCCGTCGATCAGGCTCGTGCTGCCAATATGCGGCAGGGTTACACTGGCGATCCGGTTTTGGAAGAAGCAAACGGCCGTTACGTTGCGGGAGATATCACTTCCGAGGAAATGCGCCAAGAGTTGCTGGCCCGCTTCAAGCGGGCTTGATCATCACTTAGATATTTCTCGCGGCCGCCTGTGATCTCAGGCGGCTTTTTTGCATGAGGTTTCGCTTGGCCCGCGATGATGAAGCCAAAGGCTCCTACACCTATCCAAACACTTCAGAGGATAAGGATTTCAGGGATGTTCTGAAGAACAAGCTGGATATCAGAAGCCATTCGGCGCTGCGTGAGGCCGAATACGCTTTCACGGCTTTGAGGCAAACGGAGCTGGCTGAGGGAAAAGGTCCGACCGGTAATCACGACGCAGCGCATCTGAAGGCTCTGCACGGCTACATCTTTCAGGATGTCTATGAATGGGCAGGACATACGCGAAATGAAAGTCCTGTCGTCGATGGCCAGCGGGTAGAGCCGGTAGGTGGGCTTTCGAAGGGCGACACAACTTTCCTCCCCGGCTCGCGCATCGAAATGGGTCTCAACGAGGCGCTGAGGCCCGCCAGAGACGATCAGGGCCTAAGAGCTGCGACACCTGAGCAATTTGCCGAGAAAGCCGCGCACGTTCTTTCTGAGCTGAATTACGTTCATGCTTTTCGGGAAGGCAATGGAAGGGCAAACGAGGCGCTAGTGGTCTCGTTGGGCCGCACCTACGGTCATGACATCGATCTTACCGTCATCACCAAGCCTCGCATGATCGAGGCATCCATTGAGACCACCAATGATCCGTCCAGTCCGGCGATGAAGCATCTCATCCAGGATGCGATGGATCCTAACCGCCGCGAGGCTATCCGCAGTGCCATGTCAGATCTTGAGCAGGCTGGCGAGAATCCGTTCGAACACAACATCCGCACGGCCCGCCCGGGCGAAGTGATCGAAGGGCAAGTACTCGGGCACGACAATCGCGTGGCGAGCCTCGTGACCGAGAGGGGGATTGTGGCCGTTGACCGCGCTGACCTTCCCGAGCGGATGCCTCCCGACGACGAGGAGGTGAAGTTCACCGCTCGATCTGATTTCAAGACTCTGGGGCGGCCGGAACAGGTCCAAGATGCCCAATCGCCGCCAAGTCAGCAAAAGGCCCAAGAGCCTCAGTCGCAGCACATCAACGCCGAGCTTAAGGCTATCGAAGCGCAGCAGCTTGCCGATCGCCAGCGAAACCGCGACCAAGACGACCGAGAGCGCTGACCAGCGGCCCGGTCGCTGCGGTGAGGGCCTGTGTCGTTGGCCGGGGTGCCGGAGCTCTGCGCCCTCCCCTGTCCGTTGGATGATTTGACGGACAAACTACGATAGCCCCTCCCCCATTCAACCGCTTGCGCGGTCCTACACTCCGTTGCGGCCCTACGGGTGCATGGGGTCGTTTCGCTATCTTCGGATCTTTGCCGTCAACCATCGAACAGGAGACGGCGATGCAGAGCGTAAAGGACACCTACCAGCGGATCACCGACACCATCATTCAGCAGCTCGAGGCCGGCACCAAGCCTTGGATCCGGCCATGGCGCGGAAACAGCCGCAGGTCGGCTACACCGCTCCGCGCCTCCGGCGAAGCCTATCGCGGCATCAATGTGGTCATGCTGTGGCTCTCCGGGCAACTCGCCGGCTACGACGAAAACACATGGATGACATACCGGCAGGCTCAGGAGCTTGGCGCTCAGGTCCGCAAGGGCGAACAAGGAACCCTCGTCGTCAAGTACGGCACCTTCACGCCGAAGGAGCAGGAGGCGGACGATCGCGCAGTCCCCTATCTCAAGGGCTACACCGTCTTCAACGTCGAGCAGATCGACAACCTGCCTGACCGCTTCAAGAGCCCGGCCGATGATGTGCCAATGGATGCCGTTCCAGTTCTCGAAAACGTCGAATCCTTCATAGATCGCACTGGCGCGAAGATCACCTACGGCGGCAAGCAGGCTTGTTATCGCCCTGGTCTCGATGACATTCTGATTCCGGATCGGGGGCGGTTCCTCAGCGAGGTTCACCTTTACAGCACGGTTCTTCATGAAATTTCTCATTGGAGTGGTGCAAAGGCACGTTTGGGCCGTGACCTGAGTGGGCGGTTCGGCAGTGAGGCCTACGCCATGGAGGAGCTTGTTGCTGAGATCTCAGCCGCCTTCGTCTGCGCCGATCTTGGCATCGAGCATGATCCGCGAGACAACACCGCGACTTACGTTGAAAACTGGCTCAAGGTGCTCAAGCAGGATTCACGTGCAGTCATCACTGCCGCCGCAAAGGCTCAGGCAGTCGCTGACTATCTGCGAACTCTGAATCTCTCGAATTCAACGGATTGCCATCCGAGAAGTTAGTCGCATCTTCCGTTCCTGTGATTGCGGCGAGTTCGATGCCCTAACTCGCCGCTGCAGACTGATTCTAGTTAGTCGGGGCAATCAGATCCAAGAGCGCGTTTTATAATGTCTGCTGATTGTCAGCTGACAATTGGATCAAGCCATTGAATCCAATCATATCTTTCTCTTGGTCCAAGAGGTTAATTTGCGTTAACCAAAAACTGCTTGACGGATAGACGCGCCATGAGATCATTTGCGCAAATTGCAGCGAATTATCGGGTTTACCGTGAATGGCGAATAAGACCGCTAAAATCAGCCGGATCGAAAAAATCGAACGCGTTTCGATTGATAAAACTATTGCCGATGATTCTGCAAAACTCAGCAGCAATCTGCAGGAACTATCAGCGCGTCTGTTTTCACCTGACGAACAAAAAGCGTTGAGGCGTTTCAGTAGTACCGAAGCTGCAAAGTTGCTTGGCGTGACCGACAGCTATGTCCGGCACCTGGCTTCACAGGAGGACTCGGTCACGTCCGAGAAGACAGCGGGTGGTCGCCGAACCTTTTCTCTGTCGGAGATCAACACGATCCGACACATCCTGGGAAAGACTAAACCCGCGTATCTTCCTGGACGCCGTGAAGGGG
This sequence comes from Brucella sp. H1_1004, assembly GCF_047308065.1. Taxonomy (NCBI): domain Bacteria; kingdom Pseudomonadati; phylum Pseudomonadota; class Alphaproteobacteria; order Hyphomicrobiales; family Brucellaceae; genus Brucella; species Brucella sp. H1_1004. The sequence goes on along the minus strand of NZ_JAYKZA010000006.1, from coordinate 11,164 downwards.
ACCACCTGCAGGTCATAGCAGTTACTAACTTCAAGGGCGGATCTGGTAAGACGACGTCGTCAACGCATCTCGCTCAGTATCTGGCGCTCCGTGGCTATCGTGTGCTTGCTGTCGACCTTGATCCTCAGGCGTCGATGTCAGCCATGCTTGGATATCAGCCGGAATTCGATGTTGGCGAAAACGAGACGCTATTCGGAGCTATCCGATATGATGAGCTTCGCCGTCCAGTAGGGGAGGTGGTTCGGGAGACTTATTTCCCTGGACTTGATCTGATCCCGGGCAATCTCGAATTGCATGAATTTGAGCACGACACCCCTAGGGCTCTTGCCGAGCGCAGCAGCTCGGAGACCGACATGTTCTTTCTCAGGGTAGGGAAGGCGTTAAGCGATCTTTCCGATCGCTATGACGTCGTTGTCATAGACTGCCCGCCAACTCTGGGATTTTTGACGCTGTCAGCGCTGTGCGCGGCAACTGCGGTGTTGATAACAGTTCACCCTCAGATGCTGGACGTGGCATCAATGAACCAGTTCTTGGCTATGACCTCTGATCTTCTCTCCGTGGTCAAGGAAGCAGGTGGCAATCTCGAATACGATTGGATGCGATATCTCGTCACACGGTACGAGCCGAACGACGGCCCCCAAGCGCAAATCGTTGCCTTCTTGCGAAGTTTGTTTGGCGAACGCGTCCTTACATCAATGATGGTGAAATCAACTGCGATCTCTGATGCGGGCCTGTCGAAGCAGACAATTTATGAAGCGGCGCGAGAGTCAATGAATCGGCAGACATATGATCGCGCCGTGGAAGCGATGGACGGAGTCAATTTGGAAGTTGAGAACCTGCTGAAGAGTTCATGGGGGCGTGCATGAAAGGCCGCGATATCCTGAAGAACATGGTGAGCTCGTCTGCGAGCGATTCAACCAAGTCGCCCGTTCAAGCGCAGCCTCCACACAAGCCAGCTGGGGCCGTTCGAGCTATGAACCTCTCACTCGGTCGACTCGGTGATGAGGCCGCCGCTGCGAAGGAGCTTCGCACCGCGCTTGCAGCTGGTGATAAAGTTGTCGAGCTAAGTCCCGCTCAAATCGAAGCCTCGTTCATTCGGGATCGTATCCCGACTGACCATGATCCCGCCCTGCAAGAACTCATTTCGTCCATGAGGGAAAGCGGACAGCAAGTTCCCATCTTAGTGCGTCCGCATCCAACAAAGGAAAACCACTATCAGGCGGCATATGGCCATCGAAGATTGCGTGCGGCGGTAATTCTGGATCGCCCAATCAAGGCAATCGTGCGCCAACTTTCGGACGATGAACTGATCGTCGCACAAGGGCAAGAAAACGGTCCCCGCGTCGATCTCAGCTTCATAGAGCGTGCCCTCTTTGCGAAACATCTCGAGCTGCATGGTTTTGACCGGGACAGGATTTCCCTGGTTCTGTCAGTGGACAAACCTGAAATTTCCCGTCTTTTGCAAGTTGCTGACGCTATCCCAGAACAAATAATCCTCGCGATAGGGCCAGCCGCAAAGGTGGGGCGACCTCGCTGGTTGGCGTTTGCCGATCTCTTGAAGGACAAGGCAGCCTACGGAAGGATCACTGAAGCGATTGGCGAGGCCGAGTTCACATCAATTGGTTCAAACGAGAGATTTACGCGTCTCTGGCTAAGCGGTCAGGCACCGAAAGCTTCGAAAGACAATAGTCGAGGACAGATTCGCACTCGGAAGGGGCTTGTTCTGGCAGCTGTTGAGCGGACGTCAAAAGGCTCAAAAATCACTGTTACATCAAGAGCGTTCGCAGAGTTCCTTGACGCTAAGATGAGCGATCTCGTCGAACAGTTCGAACGAGAAAATTCTTCTCAAACAGACAATTAGCGTGATTGTCAGCTGACAATCACTTGTGAAACCAGGAGACCAGACCCGCAAAAGAAAAAGGCCCCCAAAACGTCGCCGTCGTGGAAGCCCTTCTCATCGTGTAGCAACTAGAGAATCGCATTTCCCCGAATCCCAGTCAAGAGTCTAGGGCGCCAATTTGGTGAGCAGTCTTCTTTTGCCTTATTGAAGGCTGAGATAATGCAAAGTGGAAATGTGACGACGCCTTTTGGGCGGCGGCCAGCGGTGCTTGCTCTCGTGAAGAGGCAGCTCCAGACGTCCGAGGCGAAACCAAACCGCCCGGTCGAAAAATGGAAAGTGTTTCGCGACGCCTGTGAGGCCCGTGAACGCCTTGGCCTCCAGGACAGGGCGCTGACTGTGCTGGACGCATTGCTGACGTTTTATCCAGAGAGCGAGCTCAACTGCGATAGTGGATTGGTGGTCTTTCCATCCAACGCCCAGCTGTCTGTCAGAGCGCACGGCATAACCGGAACGACCTTGCGGCGGCATTTGGCTGCCCTGGTCGAAGCCGGGCTCATCCAGCGCAAGGATAGTCCGAACGGCAAGCGCTACGCTCACCGGGACAAGGGTGGCGATATCGAGCAGGCTTTTGGATTCGATCTTTCTCCACTTTTGGCTCGTGCTGCGGAACTTGCAGGTCTGGCACAGGAAGTCGCTGCCGAGCGCCTGCAGTTCAGACGAGCCAAAGAAGCGCTGACTATCTGCCGGCGTGATGTACGCAAGCTAATTTCCGCCGCGATGGATGAAGGGGCCGACGGCGACTGGGAAGCCATCGAAAACATGTATGTCGGCATTGTCAGCCGACTCCCCCGCAATCCTGACCGTCGCCAGGTGGAGGCAATCCTCGACGAGATGCAGCTTTTGCGCACCGAAATCATCAACCTTCTGGAAAATCAGTTAGATTCTCAAAATATGAACGGCAATGCTGTTCAAAATGGCTGCCACATACAGAATTCAAAACCCGAATCCATCTATGAAGTTGAACCTAGCTCTGGAAAAGAGCAGGGCGGCGCCGTCGAGCTGGAAGTAGCACCCAAAGCGGTTGCTCAGCCGCTGGCAAAGCCGGAACAGATGAAGGCGTTCCCGCTGTCGATGGTCCTGAAAGCCTGCCCGCAGATTTCGGACTACGGGCCCGGCGGCACGATCTCCCATTGGCGCGAGCTGATGGGCGCCGCGGTGGTGGTACGATCAATGCTTGGTGTTAGCCCGTCGGCTTACCAGGAGGCTTGCGAGGTGATGGGGCCGGAGAACGCGGCGGTTGCCATGGCTGCAATCTTGGAGAGGGCAGGGCATATCAATTCGGCAGGTGGATATCTCCGCGATCTCACGCGCCGGGCGAGGGGAGGGGAGTTCGGACTGGGACCGATGCTGATGTCGCTCATGCGTGCAAATGCGAACAGCGATCGGAAAACGGGGTGAGGGACGACGCGTTCCTAAATGGCCATCACTTGACGGCCCTTTCTGTTCTTCAATCGTCTGTCGGGGTATCGACCTTGGATGATTTTCGACCTGGTGGCCGGCCAGGGGGACGGCCTTTCCTGCTGACTCTCGCCGCTTTTCTAGTCAGTCGTTGGCGTTCGGCCTCAGCTTGTGCTTCGGCCTCCGCTTCCGCTTTTTGCCGAGCTTCAAGAACATCCTTAGGCGTCAGTTGGCCAACTATACCGATCAAACTGCGTATGGTGTCATGCGGGAGGTCATGAATGAGTCTGAAGAGTTCAACACGATCATCGGCCTCTTCAGGATTGTTACCGTAGAGATGAGGTGCAGCGGCATGAATCATCTGCATCGGCAGGAACCCAAGGAGCTCGGAAAGGTGAATCATTCGAGAGACGGTCAGTCGCGAAATGTTCAGTTCGTAGCGGCTGTAGACCACTCGAGCGAGACCAGCCAGGGTCGCGAAATCACTCTGGGTCAGACCAGTTTTCGCGCGTTCGTCGAGTAGGAATGCGGAAAGTTTTGCGTCGATCTCGCCGAAGCTGACTATGCCGTCGAATCCCTCCTTGCGGTACAAGGGTCTCTGGAAATCTGGATCTGTAGTCTCAACCAGTTCTCTTGATTTGATATAGTCGGATAGATTCCGCACAGTCGGTATTCCCTCAGTCCCCAAATCCGCCTGTGGCAGATATCACGCACCATAACGTGCCATTAAGGCACTGTCATCCTGGGCGCCAGTTACAAAGCCCTAACAAAAGTGGGGGGAATGAATGCCAGGATGCTGATCTCCTCGATATAAAATTCGCAACTCAGGGCGCGTTGTCCATCACCTCAAGATCCAGTGGGAGCATTCCTTCTCAGGGCTTTCGCAGCGATCAGGTTCCAGCTGTGGGCGCTGGATTGAAAAACGCCTTCGACCGTTCTTTCTTCGGAGATCCAGCTCAGCTTCACGCGCATTTCGCATGCCAATGAAAGCTCGTCGATGCTGATGCACCTTGTGATCAAAATCTCAGACTTCGGCCCAAATGTCTCAAAGTCCCACATCGCAAACCGGAACAGCTCCCGTTTCGCGTGTTCGTTGGTTGGCCAATCAGCTTGTTTGACCGGCTCGGCTGGAGAAGAACCAATAACAGGCATAGTCCTCTTTATGGACTGAATGTCGATCCCTGCCTTCTCCGCTGCTTCAGGGTTGATCAAGAAGCCAAGGGTGGTGCCTACGGCCACCCCGGCCAGAAATCGAAGGTCGAGGATCAATAACCATTATCCTTCAGGAACTGGTCGATTGCGGCCTTGACGATCACCGTCATTTTTAAGTCGTTTTCAGAGGCTGCGCGCTCCAAGCGTTTCTTGGTGTCGTAATCAAGAGGGCAATTGACGAAGTGCTTGCTCTCGCGCGCCTTGTTCTGCTTGAGCTCCTGCAGTCGTATTCTGGACGCCTCACGCTCCAACGACTTGTTCGTCGCCCTCTCCCGGCGAGCCTCCGGTGAGGGCAAAATCAAACTTGATCTTGGGGGCACCTGAACGGCTGGTACCTGAGCGGGAGCTTCTTCGACAGCGACCTCGTCCGGTTGATGGCTGGCGACCGCGTTTTCTGCTTCGTTGTCTATAGCCGGCTGCGACATTGGATTGGGTACATTCCCCCGGGACCGTCGCGGTGCAACGGGAAAATCAGATATGCTGGAAGTCCCTTTAGCCATCTTACGACCTCTTCTGCTCGTTCGGCAGGAAACGTTCAATTTCTTGCATCAAGGTCATGACCTCGCTCCGGGCCTTTTTGACTGAGTCGCTCAGCTCCAGCATTTGCAGCGTCCCATATCCAAGTCTGATGTCGCGGTATGGGTTTCGCTCATAAAGCTCAGTGTCCAAGAGGTATGAATCATATCCCTGTTCCTGCAAGTTTGCGATGAAGGGGCGTATCAGGCGGTAGGCTTCCAGTGAAGGGGTCGGCTCCGGCTGGGGGCGGAATGACACTCTAAGCCGTTGCTTCCTTGGGCCAGAGATATTCGCCGGTCAGTAATATGTGTGCCCAACCCAGCGGAGAGATATGCGCCAGAAGTTCGGGCGGCACATCGAGTCCTTCGCTTCGCCGTTCGGCGACCGCGTGGCCGATGTGGACAGTGTTCCAGTAGATGATGATTGCGGTGAGCAGGTTGAGGCCAGCAATCCGGTAATGTTGCCCTTCGGTGGTGCGGTCACGGATTTCGCCTTGGCGGCCGATGCGCAACGCATTCTTGAGAGCATGGTGAGCCTCGCCCTTGTTGAGACCGATCTGGGCGCGCCGCTGCATGTCCGTGTCGAGGATCCACTCAATTATAAAGAGTGTTCGTTCCACACGGCCGACCTCACGCAGCGCAACCGCCAGATCGTTCTGGCGCGGGTAGGAGGCGAGCTTGCGGAGCAACTGGCTCGGCTTGATCTTGCCGGCAGCCATGGTAGCGGCGCAGCGGAATAGGTCAGGCCAGTTCGCAACGATCAGTTCCTCGCGGATCTTGCCGCCGACCAGCTTGCGCAAATCCTTCGGCGTCCCTGCCGGATTGAACACGTATAGGCGCTTGGAGGGCAAATCGCGGATGCGCAGGACGAGCCGATATCCGAGCATGCCGCTGGTCCCGAACAGGTGATCTGTAAAGCCGGCCGTATCGGCATATTGCTCTCCAACCTGCCGACCGGCCTCGTTCATCAGAAGACCATCAAGAATGTATGGGGCCTCGCTGACTGTCGCGGGAATAGTCTGTGACGCGAACGGCGCGAACTGATCGTTGACGTGTGTGTAAGCCTTGAGGCCGGGTTCGTTTCCATACTTGGCGTTGACCATGTTCATCGCCTCGCCCTGCCGGGCCGAAGGGAAGAACTGGCCATCGCTCGACGCGGTCGTTCCGATGCCCCAGAACCGGGACATCGGCAGCTTTGCCTGCGCGGCCACCACGATCGCCAGCGCCTGGTCCATTGCGTCGCTTTCGACGTGCCACCGGGCAAGGCGCGATAGCTGCCAGTAATCATGCGTATTCGTGGCCTCCGCCATCTTCCGCAGTCCCAGATTCAGTCCTTCTGCGAGCAGCACATTGAGCAGGCCGACCTGGTCACCGCATGGAACCCCGGTTCTCAGATGAGTGAAGGCTTCGGTGAACCCGAGCGCAGCATCGACCTCCAACAAGATGTCGGTGATCCGAACTGGCGGCATCCGGCGATAGAGATCAAGTATCAGTTCCTCGGCACTGTCCGGAACGTCAGCAGTCAGCCGGTCGATCCGCAACGTTCCATCCTCGATGCTGCCACGAGGGATGGTTCCGTCGCGCGCTGCTCGTGCAAGTCTCTTCAGGCCATCGGCCAGCCGAGCCTTTCGATCAGTCAGCCATACTTGCGGATCGAGGGGCACTGCTAGTCTTGTGTTAGCTTGTGCCGCAATCATCGGCACCAACACCTGTTTGAGATCGCCATATCGGCGCGAATGGTCGAGCCAGATGTCACCGGATCGGAAGGCATCCCGCAGGTGAAACAGGACCGCCACCTCCCGAAGGCGATTGTCGCCCTGGTCTTGTGCTCTCAAATGGCGGTGCCATTTCGAATTCGGACGCAAGAAGCTGTCGGTTGCCGATGGTGACGCTTGCATTTCGCCGATGGCTTTTGCCGCCGCAATCAAGGGCTGGGCTACCGATGCTGCCTTGAGCTTCAGGCACCGCAACATGCGCGGCGCGTAGCGGCGGAAGCGATGATATCCTTGTCCGACATGAGCCAATGGATCGTCCGCCAGCGTATTGCTGAGCTGGGCACCGGTCGCGACCAGTTGTTCGAGCCGACCCCATTCCACCGATTTGGCGACCGCCATTTCCAGCGGCATACCATCGTTGCGGGCTTCGAGCAGGGAAGCTCCGAGTGTGGTGAAGGCGCGTAGCGTATCGGTGACAGTTGCCTTGGAATCGGCAATCCGTTCTTCATGCAGCCGTTTCGCCTCGCGCCAGGTCTTTCCGACGATCCGGTCATGGGTCTCGACTACCGTATCGGCGATCGCCGCCTCCCATTCCACGGCGCAGACGGCAAGGATCGCCCAGCGCCGATCAGAGCTGATGTCCCGCAAGCCATCGGTAAAATAGCGCTCGCCCTGCCGACGCAGGCGTGCGACACGGTGCGGCGGGATACCGGCGAGAAGCTGCGGATCGAGAGCAAGGCTACTCAGCAACTCCAGCCTGTCGAGCAACCGGTTCGCCGCTGCGGAATTGTTGCCGACCTCGAACTGGCGAAGCCAGATGAACCGGCTGACATTGGCTTCGAGCACTTCGGTCAGCAGCCCATCAAGCCGTTCGCGTGCATTATTGTCGAGCTTTTCCGCGATCCGCGTCTCGATCCGCCGCTCGGCGGCGACCAGCGCGTCCGCACATAGTCGCTCGATTGTCGATACCGCTGGCAAGATCGTCAGAGTTTCACGACACCGCGCAACCAGACGCTGCGCAAGATCCTCGTTCGAACGGGCCTCTTCCGCCTGATCGAAAAGCCAGTCCCGCAGATCACGGGCACCACGACCCGTGAAAGTCTTGTAGCCGTAGATCTCGCGCAACGCCTCCATATGCTCCTGGCGGGTCTGTCGTCGTGCGGCATAGGTGAGAAGCGCATCGGCCGGGACACCAAGCTGAGCCCCGATGAACGACAAGACCTCATGCGGGATCACCTCGCCCGGAGCCAGCGCGCGTCCTGGATATCGCAACGCGCAAAGCTGCAGGGCGAACCCCAGCCTGTTCTCCGGCCTGCGGCGTTCCTGGATGTGTCCAAGATCATCGTCGCCCAGGGTGTAATGCCGAAGCAGTGACAATTCATCGGTTGGCAGATCGAAGAGTGCCGAGCGCTGTCGCTCGGTGAGAATATGTCTTCTCGGCATGCGAGCGTTGTCCCTATTGAAGTAGAGTCTGTTTTGGACAACAATCGGCCCATGCAAATCAAGGCCTCCAGGCATCAAATTTCGTAAGGGTTCAATTGGGACAGCGCGCCGCAATCTATTGCCGTGTTTCGACCGCCGATCAGTCGTGCGAGCGGCAGGAAGATGATCTGACGGCATTTGCTTTGCGGGCCGGTTACGAAGTGGCGGCAATTTTCAAGGAAACTGGCTCCGGCGCTAAGCTCGATCGTGCCGAACGGCGCAAGGTAATGGCAATGGCCCAAGCTCGTAAAATCGATGTGGTGCTCGTTACTGAGCTGTCTCGCTGGGGCCGTTCAACGGTCGATCTTCTCCATACCCTTCGTGAGCTCGAAAGCTGGAAGGTCTCGGTCATCGCTATGAACGGGATGGCGTTCGACTTGTCTTCGCCACATGGCCGCATGCTCGCGACCTTTCTCTCGGGCATTGCTGAGTTCGAGCGAGATCTCATCAGTGAGCGGGTCAAGTCCGGTCTAGCCGCCGCGAAGGCGCGGGGCAAGAGGCTCGGCCGCCAGACCGGAGAGCGCCCCAAATCTGATAGACTAGCGCCGAAGGTCATGGCGCTGACTGCTCAAGGCCGGAGCTATCGCTGGATTGCACGCGATCTAGGCATCAGCAAAAACACGGTCGCTGACATCATTCATCGACACAAATCAAATGATACGATTCGCATATCGACGCCATCCGGAACCGAGCCTTGACGCAACCCCAGACATCATACAGCCCGCACCCCTCACGCTACACCGAGCTTTCGGGTGGAGCCGATCCTGGTCGTGGGATTGAAGCGGTCTGGGTGTCCGTAGCTGACAAGGCCAGCGCCCATCGGGTTCTGCCGGACGGGCGTTGTGATATCATTTTACGGTTCTGCGCCAAGGTGAGTCCGATCAATAGCATCACCGTTGTGGTGACAGGCCCGACGACCCGGCACTATGATGTTGTGGTGGAACCGGGCATGGGCTTTGCTGGTATCCGCCTGCGTCCGGGCTTCTTTCATGCCATCCTGGGGCTGAGCCCTGTGGTTTTGCGGGACGGGAACCTTGTCGGTGAAGCCGCGATCGGGGCCTGCCCACCGCTTACCGATCTATGTGCAGAAGCAACTTCACCGGACGAACTGCCGGGCCGGCTGGTTGCTTTCGTGCAACACCGCATTGCGCCTGGGAACGCCCTTCCGCCCAAACAGACCCTGCGCATTCTAAGCGCGCTCCATGCTTCCGGTGGCCGACTTCCGGTTCAGGATATCGCGCGCATGCAGGACATCAGCACCCGCACGGTTCAGCGGATCGTGCGAGATGCCACGGGGCTGTCGCCCAAATCCTATGCCCGGATATTGCAGTTTCACCGCGCGCTGCGCCTTCTTCGCGACCATCACATGCGCCCATCCGAAGCGGCGTCTGAGGCGGGATATGCTGATCAGGCCCATATGACCCACGCCTTACGCGATTTCGGCGGGCTTTCGCCTGCCCGGCTGGCGGATGTGACACTGGTCACGCTTGGAGACTGATGTCCGATTCTTACAAGACCGGCAGCGCCGCCACTGTCATGGTCGGGTTAGATGAACAAGGACGTCCCTATGACAGTCAGATTCGGCTACACCATTCTCTATGTCCCGGATGTTCGGTCAACTATCGCCTTTTACGAGGCGGCCTTCGGCCTGACGCCTCGGTTTCTGCATGAAAGTAATCTCTATGCCGAGATGGAAACCGGCGCCACCACCCTGGCTTTCGCGGGCGAAGAGATGGCCGAGATGAACGGACTGGCCATTCGGCCCCTGCGTGCCGGTGATCTGGCCCAGGCGGTGGAAATCGCATTGATCTGCGACGATCCGCAATCTTCATGGGACAGAGCGGTCGCGGCCGGGGCAAGCCCGCTGTCGCCGCCAACGGCCAAACCGTGGGGCCAGATCGTCGGCTATGTCCGCGACCTGAACGGCGGCATGGTCGAGCTGTGCTCCGACATGACAGCAATCACGTGAGGGGCCACAATGCAACCAACAACAGCCTCTCCCGCCATTACCACACCGCATGTCGCCGCCTCACGCGCGTTCTACATCAAACATTTCGGCGCCCGCCTCGTGTTCGATTGCGGCTGGTTCATCAGCCTCGAATTCGCCCCTGGACTGTCGCTGCAATTCATGGAACCACAGCCCGAGCAGCCAGCCTGTAACCCCACGGGCCTGACCTATAATTTCCGCGTCGCCGATGTGGATGAAACCTATAACGAACTTCTGGCCACCGGCCTCACCCCCGACACTCCGCCCGAGGATCACCCTTGGGGCGACCGCGGCTTTGCGTTGCGCGATCCAAACGGAGTCATGCTCTACATCTATTCCGACCGGGAACCCGCGCCGGAGTTTCGCACCGCCTTTCTCGGCGGGGCTGATGCATGAACAGGGTCGAGAACCTGCTTGAAGACCTGCGCCTGCATCGCGGCACGCTCTTTCCCATTGTCACGCGCCTGCGCGCAATGGCGCTGGCTTCTGGCCCGGCGATTACCGAAGAGGTCAAATATGGCGGCATCCTCTTCGCATCGAGGACGGGTTTTTGTGGCGTCTTTGTCTACACCAATCACGTGACGCTGGAATTCGGCGACGGCAGCACACTGCCCGACCCGCATGGCGTTCTGGCGGGCAAGGGAAAACTCCGTCGACATATCCGAATCGACAGTGAACACGACCTTGAGGCCAAAAAGGTAGGCGACTACATCAACGCGGCGCGCGCGAGAAGCGATGCTGTCTAGGCGACTGGTCCCAGAACGGTTTTTGTATAAAGGCTTGCAAACGGAGCGGCTTCTCCCCGCAAAACAAACGATCTCTTGCTCAGACCCACCGACGATGGTTAGCGGAAACGCTTAGAGTGTCATTTCGCCCCCAGCCTGAACCGACCCCAACGAGTAGAACTGCATTTCGTTACGCCGCGCATGGAACTGACCACGGGCAAAGCCCTGAA
>NZ_JAYKZA010000005.1:0-32488 GCF_047308065.1 Brucella sp. H1_1004 | reverse complement strand
CTCAGGTGTGCAAGGCTCAAAAACTGCGAGTGCCGGCGCGCAATACCGTGGCCTTACGGATCGCTAGCCTTGACCCGCGCAAGGTCATCCGCCGGCGGGAAGGCCAGGATGCCGCTCGTGACCTACAAGGTGTGGGCGGCGAGCCTCCTGCCGTGACCGCGCCGCTGGAGCAGGTGCAGATAGACCATACGGTCATCGACCTGATCGTGGTCGATGACCGCGACCGGCAACCTATTGGCCGCCCGTACCTGACCCTCGCCATCGACGTGTTCACCCGCTGCGTGCTCGGCATGGTCGTCACGCTGGAAGCGCCGTCTGCCGTTTCGGTTGGCCTGTGCCTCGTGCATGTCGCCTGCGACAAGCGCCCTTGGCTGGAAGGACTGAACGTGGAAATGGATTGGCAGATGAGCGGCAAGCCCTTGCTGCTCTACCTAGACAACGCGGCCGAGTTCAAGAGCGAGGCCCTGCGCCGGGGTTGCGAGCAGCATGGCATCCGGCTGGACTATCGCCCGCTGGGACAGCCGCACTATGGCGGCATCGTGGAACGGATCATCGGCACGGCGATGCAGATGATTCACGACGAACTGCCGGGAACGACCTTCTCCAACCCTGACCAGCGCGGCGACTACGATTCCGAAAACAAGGCCGCCCTGACGCTGCGCGAGCTAGAGCGCTGGCTCACATTGGCGGTCGGCACCTACCACGGTTCGGTGCACAACGGCCTGCTCCAACCGCCGGCCGCGCGCTGGGCCGAGGCCGTGGCGCGTGTCGGCGTACCGGCCGTCGTCACACGCGCTACTTCGTTCCTGGTCGATTTTCTGCCGATCCTCCGGCGCACGCTGACCCGCACCGGCTTTGTCATCGACCACATCCACTACTACGCCGATGCGCTCAAGCCGTGGATTGCGCGGCGTGAACGCTGGCCGTCCTTTCTGATCCGGCGCGATCCGCGCGACATCAGCCGTATCTGGGTCCTGGAACCGGAGGGACAGCATTACCTGGAAATTCCCTACCGTACCTTGTCGCATCCGGCTGTCACCCTCTGGGAACAACGGCAGGCGCTGGCGAAACTGCGGCAGCAAGGGCGCGAACAGGTGGATGAGTCGGCGCTGTTCCGCATGATCGGCCAGATGCGTGAGATTGTGACCAGCGCGCAGAAGGCCACACGCAAGGCGCGGCGTGACGCGGATCGCCGCCAGCACCTCAAGACATCAGCTCGGCCGGACAAGCCCGTTCCGCCGGATACGGATATTGCCGACCCGCAGGCAGACAACTTGCCACCCGCCAAACCGTTCGACCAGATTGAGGAGTGGTAGCCGTGGACGAATATCCCATCATCGACCTGTCCCACCTGCTGCCGGCGGCCCAGGGCTTGGCCCGTCTTCCGGCGGACGAGCGCATCCAGCGCCTTCGCGCCGACCGCTGGATCGGCTATCCGCGCGCAGTCGAGGCGCTGAACCGGCTGGAAGCCCTTTATGCGTGGCCAAACAAGCAACGCATGCCCAACCTGCTGCTGGTTGGCCCGACCAACAATGGCAAGTCGATGATCGTCGAGAAGTTCCGCCGCACCCACCCGGCCAGCTCCGACGCCGACCAGGAGCACATCCCGGTGTTGGTCGTGCAGATGCCGTCCGAGCCGTCCGTGATCCGCTTCTACGTCGCGCTGCTCGCCGCGATGGGCGCGCCGCTGCGCCCACGCCCACGGTTGCCGGAAATGGAGCAACTGGCTCTGGCACTGCTGCGCAAGGTCGGCGTGCGCATGCTGGTGATCGACGAGCTGCACAACGTGCTGGCCGGCAACAGCGTCAACCGCCGGGAATTCCTCAACCTGCTGCGCTTCCTCGGCAACGAACTGCGCATCCCGTTGGTTGGGGTAGGCACGCGCGACGCCTACCTAGCCATCCGCTCCGATGACCAGTTGGAAAATCGCTTCGAGCCGATGATGCTGCCGGTATGGGAGGCCAACGACGATTGCTGCTCACTGCTGGCCAGCTTCGCCGCTTCGCTCCCGCTGCGCCGGCCTTCCCCAATTGCCACGCTGGACATGGCTCGCTACCTGCTCACACGCAGCGAGGGCACCATAGGGGAACTGGCGCACTTGCTGATGGCGGCGGCCATCGTCGCCGTGGAGAGCGGCGAGGAAGCGATCAACCATCGCACACTCAGCATGATATCGACAACCTCTCGCGCAACCAAGACATCGCGGTCGGACTGCAAGTGATCTTGAAGCCACGGGCCCGTCCCACCCCGACATGGACCTCGATGCCCGAACGGACGTTAGATTTCGAGTTCTAGGCGTTCTGCGATGAAGGTTGGATCCCAGCCGGGATTGAAAGTGTCGACGTGGGTGAATCCGAGCCGCTCGTATAGGCCACGCAGGTTCGGGTGGCAGTCGAGCCGCAGCTTGGCGCACCCCTGCGTTCGCGCGGCATGGCGGCAAGCCTCGATCAGCGCGGAGCTGACACCCCGGCCCGCATGTGTCCGTCGCACCGCGAGCTTGTGCAGATATGCGGCCTCCCCCTTGAGGGCGTCGGGCCAGAACTCGGGATCCTCGGCCGACAAGGTGCAACAGCCGACGATGCCGTCGCTGCAACTCGCGACTAGGAGCTCGGATCTCAGGACGAAGGTCTCCGCGAATGTCCGGTCGATCCGCGCGACGTCCCAGGCGGGCGTTCCCTTGGCGGACATCCACGCCGCAGCGTCGTGCATCAGCCGCACAACCTCGTCGATATCACCCGAGCAGGCGACCCGAACGTTCGGAGGCTCCTCGCTGTCCATTCGCTCCCCTGGCGCGGTATGAACCGCCGCCTCATAGTGCAGTTTGATCCTGACGAGCCCAGCATGTCTGCGCCCACCTTCGCGGAACCTGACCAGGGTCCGCTAGCGGGCGGCCGGAAGGTGAATGCTAGGCATGATCTAACCCTCGGTCTCTGGCGTCGCGACTGCGAAATTTCGCGAGGGTTTCCGAGAAGGTGATTGCGCTTCGCAGATCTCCAGGCGCGTGGGTGCGGACGTAGTCAGCGCCATTGCCGATCGCGTGAAGTTCCGCCGCAAGGCTCGCTGGACCCAGATCCTTTACAGGAAGGCCAACGGTGGCGCCCAAGAAGGATTTCCGCGACACCGAGACCAATAGCGGAAGCCCCAACGCCGACTTCAGCTTTTGAAGGTTCGACAGCACGTGCAGCGATGTTTCCGGTGCGGGGCTCAAGAAAAATCCCATCCCCGGATCGAGGATGAGCCGGTCGGCAGCGACCCCGCTCCGTCGCAAGGCGGAAACCCGCGCCTCGAAGAACCGCACAATCTCGTCGAGCGCGTCTTCGGGTCGAAGGTGACCGGTGCGGGTGGCGATGCCATCCCGCTGCGCTGAGTGCATAACCACCAGCCTGCAGTCCGCCTCAGCAATATCGGGATAGAGCGCAGGGTCAGGAAATCCTTGGATATCGTTCAGGTAGCCCACGCCGCGCTTGAGCGCATAGCGCTGGGTTTCCGGTTGGAAGCTGTCGATTGAAACACGGTGCATCTGATCGGACAGGGCGTCTAAGAGCGGCGCAATACGTCTGATCTCATCGGCCGGCGATACAGGCCTCGCGTCCGGATGGCTGGCGGCCGGTCCGACATCCACGACGTCTGATCCGACTCGCAGCATTTCGATCGCCGCGGTGACAGCGCCGGCGGGGTCTAGCCGCCGGCTCTCATCGAAGAAGGAGTCCTCGGTGAGATTCAGAATGCCGAACACCGTCACCATGGCGTCGGCCTCCGCAGCGACTTCCACGATGGGGATCGGGCGAGCAAAAAGGCAGCAATTATGAGCCCCATACCTACAAAGCCCCACGCATCAAGCTTTTGCCCATGAAGCAACCAGGCAATGGCTGTAATTATGACGACGCCGAGTCCCGACCAGACTGCATAAGCAACACCGACAGGGATGGATTTCAGAACCAGAGAAAGAAAATAAAATGCGATGCCATAACCGATTATGACAACGGCGGAAGGGGCAAGCTTAGTAAAGCCCTCGCTAGATTTTAATGCGGATGTTGCGATTACTTCGCCAACTATTGCGATAACAAGAAAAAGCCAGCCTTTCATGATATATCTCCCAATTTGTGTAGGGCTTATTATGCACGCTTAAAAATAATAAAAGCAGACTTGACCTGATAGTTTGGCTGTGAGCAATTATGTGCTTAGTGCATCTAACGCCTGAGTTGAGGGGCTTTTGCGGAGTAGGCGCAGCCTGCGTAGCAAAAGTCCCGCTCCAACGATTTGTTATGCCGCATCTGCTACTCGGCGACTGAGCGATTTTTGTGTGCTTTGACAACGTTCGCTGTGTGCTGGAGCAAGTCTAGACCGCCCGGTAGACCGTGCCCGGGAATGACGACCTCTGCTTCCGGGTAGTGTTTTTGAATCCGCTCAACGGAGGTGGGCCATTCAGCCAGTTATGCCGCATCTGCTACTCGGCGACTGAGCGATTTTTGTGTGCTTTGACAACGTTCGCTGTGTGCTGGAGCAAGTCTAGACCGCCCGGTAGACCGTGCCCGGGAATGACGACCTCTGCTTCCGGGTAGTGTTTTTGAATCCGCTCAACGGAGGTGGGCCATTCAGCCAGATCGGCATCGGCCACGTTCCCCGCAGACGTGCGTGACAACTCATGAACGGCACAACCACCGTATAGCACGTTCGCTGACGGGACGTATACAACCAGATTGTCGGTCGAATGCGCAGCACCAGGATAGAAGAGCTCTACTGGACCGAAGCGCACTGCGTCCCCGCTCGATGAGAGTCCTTCTAGAGAATGCGTGGGAATCTCGTTCCCCTCTGCCTCGGCTAGCCGGCGTGTCGACGGTGATGCGTACGTTGCCACCCCAGCCGCCCGAAGGACATCAACGCCGCCGACGCGGTCGTCATGAAAGTGCGTGGAGACTGCACGCGTTACGGGAAGTCCAATTTGCTTTTCAATCTCCGCGAGAAGTGCCGCTGTGTTTTTCGCACCCCACGCTGTATCAATCAAAAGCAACTCATCACCATCACGGACAATGAGACCATTGGACGGGTAGACCGCGCCATCAAACGACTGCGTTGCGATATGCGACCAAACACCATCGGCAATCTGGTAAAGTCGGACCTCTCCGACCGGAATTTCGTTGACTGTCGGATACTCACCACTCGGCTCCCCGGAATGGGCTAACGGACTTGCGACAGCCATGACAGACGCGGTCATGTAGACCAATAAACTACTAATAACTTTTAACATCAAGACTCCATAGGGGTGGGTGCGGCATAACGTTTGACATGAGGGGCGGCCAAGGGCGCCAGCCCTTGGACGTCCCCCTCGATGGAAGGGTTAGGCATCACTGCGTGTTCGCTCGAATGCCTGGCGTGTTTGAACCATGTACACGGCTGGACCATCTGGGGTGGTTACGGTACCTTGCCTCTCAAACCCCGCTTTCTCGTAGCATCGGATCGCTCGCAAGTTGCTCGGCGACGGGTCCGTTTGGATCTTGGTGACCTCGGGATCATTGAACAGCAACTCAACCAGAGCTCGAACCAGCTTGGTTCCCAAGCCTTTGCCCAGTTGTGATGCATTCGCCAGTAACTGGTCTATTCCGCGTACTCCTGGATCGGTTTCTTCTTCCCACCATCCGTCCCCGCTTCCAAGAGCAACGTACGACTGGGCATACCCAATCGGCTCTCCATTCAGCATTGCAATGTATGGAGTGACGGACTCTTGCGCTAAAACGCTTGGCAAGTACTGTTCCTGTACGTCAGCAAGTGTCGGGCGTGCTTCTTCTCCGCCCCACCACTCGACGATATGAGATCGATTTAGCCACTCATAGAGCATCGCAAGGTCATGCTCTGTCATGAGGCGCAGTGTGACGGAATCGTTGCTGTTGGTCACGATGCTGTACTTTGTGATGCCTAACTTTGTTTTAGGGCGACTGCCCTGCTGCGTAACATCGTTGCTGCTCCATAACATCAAACATCGACCCACGGCGTAACGCGCTTGCTGCTTGGATGCCCGAGGCATAGACTGTACAAAAAAACAGTCATAACAAGCCATGAAAACCGCCACTGCGCCGTTACCACCGCTGCGTTCGGTCAAGGTTCTGGACCAGTTGCGTGAGCGCATACGCTACTTGCATTACAGTTTACGAACCGAACAGGCTTATGTCAACTGGGTTCGTGCCTTCATCCGTTTCCACGGTGTGCGTCACCCGGCAACCTTGGGCAGCAGCGAAGTCGAGGCATTTCTGTCCTGGCTGGCGAACGAGCGCAAGGTTTCGGTCTCCACGCATCGTCAGGCATTGGCGGCCTTGCTGTTCTTCTACGGCAAGGTGCTGTGCACGGATCTGCCCTGGCTTCAGGAGATCGGAAGACCTCGGCCGTCGCGGCGCTTGCCGGTGGTGCTGACCCCGGATGAAGTGGTTCGCATCCTCGGTTTTCTGGAAGGCGAGCATCGTTTGTTCGCCCAGCTTCTGTATGGAACGGGCATGCGGATCAGTGAGGGTTTGCAACTGCGGGTCAAGGATCTGGATTTCGATCACGGCACGATCATCGTGCGGGAGGGCAAGGGCTCCAAGGATCGGGCCTTGATGTTACCCGAGAGCTTGGCACCCAGCCTGCGCGAGCAGCTGTCGCGTGCACGGGCATGGTGGCTGAAGGACCAGGCCGAGGGCCGCAGCGGCGTTGCGCTTCCCGACGCCCTTGAGCGGAAGTATCCGCGCGCCGGGCATTCCTGGCCGTGGTTCTGGGTTTTTGCGCAGCACACGCATTCGACCGATCCACGGAGCGGTGTCGTGCGTCGCCATCACATGTATGACCAGACCTTTCAGCGCGCCTTCAAACGTGCCGTAGAACAAGCAGGCATCACGAAGCCCGCCACACCGCACACCCTCCGCCACTCGTTCGCGACGGCCTTGCTCCGCAGCGGTTACGACATTCGAACCGTGCAGGATCTGCTCGGCCATTCCGACGTCTCTACGACGATGATTTACACGCATGTGCTGAAAGTTGGCGGTGCCGGAGTGCGCTCACCGCTTGATGCGCTGCCGCCCCTCACTAGTGAGAGGTAGGGCAGCGCAAGTCAATCCTGGCGGATTCACTACCCCTGCGCGAAGGCCATCGGTGCCGCATCGAACGGCCGGTTGCGGAAAGTCCTCCCTGCGTCCGCTGATGGCCGGCAGCAGCCCGTCGTTGCCTGATGGATCCAACCCCTCCGCTGCTATAGTGCAGTCGGCTTCTGACGTTCAGTGCAGCCGTCTTCTGAAAACGACAAAGATGCTGATTTTGCACCCTCTCGCACGGTGCAGAAATCTGGTGCATAAACGACCCATGATTTATGGATACGCGCGAGTCTCGACGGATGGACAGGATGTTGCAGCACAGGCGGAGGCGCTGCGCGCGGCAGGCTGTGAGACGATTGTGCGCGAGGTGGCCAGCGGAGCGCGTGAGCGCCCCCGCCTGAAGGGTCTGCTCAATAAGCTGAACGATGGGGATGTGCTCATTGTGACGCGGATCGACCGCCTCGCCCGCTCCTCGTTAGACCTGCACCTGATCCTCGATACTGTGGCGAAGCGCGGAGCCGGATTCCGGTCCTTGGGTGACGCATGGGCTGACACCACAAGCCCGCATGGTCGTCTACTACTGGCGATCCTTGCCGGTCTTGCGGAGTACGAGCGCGAGCTGATCAAGGTTCGAACTGGCGAAGGGCGGGCGCATGCCAAAGCGCGGGGCGTACGGTTCGGTGCGCCGACGAAATTGACCCCCTATCAGCAGCAGGAAGCGCTTGAGCGGTTGGACAGGGGAGAGGCGCCCTCCGTTGTGGCGCTATCGTATGGGGTAAGCCGGTGGACCATCCAGCGACTACGATCTGACCGGCAATAGAGCGCGGCTTTGCACCCGTCTCATCGATAGGGCTAGCCCCGCTTTCCCAGAGGTTGCCCGCCTCTCGCCTCCTAGTTGAATATCGCGCGTCCGATTACTACATTTTGGGCGGGCTAAGTAACGGGGAGGGGATAATGATAATTCACTATAATATGGTCGCTGGCTGGATGGGATTTCCGCACCTGAGCATTTCTAACGGTCTGACGCATTCTTATGCGATTGCCTACAGACTGAAGGACAAGACGAACGAGCACTGGACTGCTCGTTTCATTCGCTTCAAGGACAAGAATAATAAGGCTGAGTGGGGTGGAGCAACGGTTTTCTATGAGGCCGTCCCGGCTCTCATCAAGCATCTCGGCGTCGATCCGAAGCGCACAGCGTTCATTCCTGCTCTCTCATCGGGAGAAACTAAGGCGGACCCTAATAGGTCCATTCCGTGGATAGCCAAGGAATGCGCAAGGATATGTGGTGCGCAGTATACCGACGCAGCGCTCTCAAAAAATGTTCATCAGAAGATTCACTCAATATATTCTGCTGACGGTCGTAGCGCCGAGCTGGACAAGGCAAAATACCAATCCACAAAGATCGATGCTGAACACGTTTTTGTTTTTGATGATTTCATTACGCGGGGTGATACACTGTCGCGCATCGCTCTGGCGGTACTTGCAGCAAATCCAAAGAGCAAAGTCTACGGGATAGCGCTTGCGAAGGCTGAAAGTGTGGCCTTCTGCCCTAATCCTGATAACGATCACGTTCCTGCTCGTTGGGACGATCTCTGGAAGCAGGGTGAACAGGAGCACGACGCGAAATTCAAGAAGGGCTAGAACATGGCTGTATCGTCCATATCAACGACCTCCGTGGCTCTTGCCGCTCTGATGAAGCTCAAAGGTGTTGGCCGTCGCGCGGCCCTACGCATTGTCTACGGTCCTATTCCCACCAGTGACGCGAAGGAACTCGTCGTAGATAGGGCGATCCGGGCGAAATTGCCGGAAGCTGCCCTACTGGACGCGTGGGACCGCGCTCAAGACGAGCTGGAAAACACGAAAGCCAGCGGCATCAAATTCTATTCCTTTCATGACGAAGGTTACCCCGAACGGCTGCGGAATATCCCTGATCCACCGGCCGTCCTCTATGTGAAGGGCGATGAATCTGGCTTGCATGCGGCTAAATGCCTTGCGGTCGTAGGAACGCGAGAACCTACCCCTTACGGGGAAGCTGTCGCCAGAAAATCGGCGGCAACAGCCGCCGAAGCAGGCTTCACCATCGTCAGCGGCCTTGCGCATGGTTGCGACACTCTGGGGCATGAGGGCTGCTTAGATGCCCATGGTGTGGGCGTCGCTGTCATGGCGCACGGCCTCGATAAGGTCTATCCCGCCGCTAATCGCGGGCTGGCCAGCCGTCTATTGGAAAACGGCGGCTGCCTAGTCAGTGAATATCCGCTCGGTGTAACACCAATGCGGACAGCCTTTGCCGAACGAGATCGAATCCAAAGCGGCCTTTCCGATGCGGTTCTTGTCATAGAGACGGACGTTAAAGGTGGGACCATGCACACGGTCCGCTTTTCGCGAGAGCAGAGGCGCACACTGGCTTGTATCGATCATCCCGACAAATGGAAGCATGAGGATAAGACAAAGGGTAATCAGATGATGATTGCCGAGCGATGGGCACGAGGCATAGCCGACGGTCCCGCTTTGATGCAGTTCCTTATGGACATCGAAAAGGTAACGCCTTCTAGCGTGCCCGAACCAAAGAAGCCAAAAAATATTGACCCTCAAACCTCGATGGCTTTCTAAATGATCATTTTCGATTTCGACCAGACCCTTGTCGATACGTCTTCCGTCGAACATCTGCGCGCTGCCCGCAACTGGAAAGCAGTCATGGCGCAAGCATCGAAATTGCCGGTCTACGATGGGATTAACGAGCTAATCCAAGAGCTGCATGAGTCCGGCCAGACCATCGCTATTGTCACAAAAAGCCCTGATATGGTGCCAAAGGCATTCATAAAAGCCCATGGCTGGCCGATAGATATCGTCGTCGGCTACCACCATGTGAAGAACCGGAAGCCCCATCCAGAAGGCTTGCTGCTCGCCATGTCGAAGGCGGGAGCCGCCCCGGACGACACTTACCACGTAGGCGATCAGCCGCAGGATACCGAGGCTTCACGTGGTGCGAACGTGACCGCAGTAGGCTCGGCATGGGGATGCACAGACACGTCAGAACTGGAAGCTTCAAAGCCAGATGTTATGTTTGCTTCGGTTGCCGAGCTGCGGGATTATTTCAGGGCCAAACTGGACATAGACGACTAGCCCCGTAGGCCCGCTCTCTCACATAGGGCTGTAGGGCCGTAGGGGGCGGGTTATCTTGCTCGGGTAGCCATCTCGCTTGTGTGGCCTCTTGAAACTTGGGCGACTCAGCGTAAGTTCTGCGGCGGAAACGGCGCTCGGCAAAAGCGTTTCTTTCTATCTTACTATCGACCCCGGACGGGTGACCGTCTGGGGTTCGGCTTTTTAAGGGGCTGGCGATTGAAGCAGACGAACGGAGGGCTGTTTCCGCTCCATTGCTTTCGACAGCTCATAATTGGCCTGCAATACCATCCATGAACGAGCCGTCCCGACGCCAGCTCGCTCTAATCGGATCGCCAGATCAGCGGTGATGCCCGAACGGCCGTTGACGATACGCGAAAGCGTCGAGCGCGCCATTCCGAGGCGCTGAGCTGCATCAGTCACATCGATGTTGAGAGGCACTAGAACATCCTCGCGCAATATTTCGCCGGGATGGGGGTGGTTCTTCATGATCATGCTCGCTTCCTAGATTTACACACCCACTGACGCCTTGCTCCGGAGGCCCGCTCTCATGGGCGAAACATCGACGGAGCGAGCCGGGAGCGCGCAGCTTTCATCGTGGGGTAAGGTGACACACCTCGCTCGGGGGGCAATCCCTTCGGTGGCTTCACTGCTCCGTCTTCGACGCCGAAGACATCCAGTGCGTCAAAATAGTTATAGGCTCCGAACCCCTCATATTTATCAGCTTGCAGAATAGCGGCCTGTTCCGCCAGCACCGGGGGTGCATCCTCGGGCGGCAGCTCATCATCAATAACGAGCGCAACAACGTCAGACGCCCAACCGCCCCACTGCGCAAGCTCCTGCCATTTGTTGCCGTTAGGTATTACAGGCACCATCCATTCTGAATGCCAGAGGTCGCGGCGCAAACCCTGTTCAATCAAGCGGCCGTGCAGGTCCTCCAGATCGTCGGGCCACGTCTTCCGCCATGTCGAAGTCAGCACGAGCTTGGCGTGCGCCCGGTCACACAGCCTGACCAATAAGCCGATGCTGGTCTGGTCCAGCTCAAGGTGCTTCATTCGGCTTTCGACCGGCAAACGCCACAGGGGCGCATTGTGCGCCGTGGTCCAACTCCTGAAGGACAAAAGCACGCCGTCGATGTCGATGAATATCAAGTGGCTCGGTGTACCAGAGAGTCCAATCTCGTCCGGCGGCATCACGGCCCGAATGGCGTCCTCTACTCGGCTTTTATCAAAGAACGTTTCTAACAGTGTTGGAAGCTTATCAGGGTCGGTGAAGGATCGTTCGAAACGATACCCGCCCCCCTCGACCGTTCCAATCAATCCCCAAGCATTATCATATGCCTTTTCAATACTCTCATCGTTCGGTCTTACCAACAATTCGAGATAGACCGTGAATCGCTTGTCTCCATCCGATCTAACTTGCACAAAAGAGTGCAGCCCGAAGTCCAAACGCACTGGCAATTTCAGGTGCTCGAAAGATACGCGCATCGAGAATTACTCCCTTTTAACGGTCGAACCGGTCATCTCGATCACCTGTGCCGTGTTCCTGCCGGGTCGAGCGTTCGTCGCTTCGGGCCGTTCGGTACGCCTCTGCGCGGTCAAAACCTGTTTCCTGAGCGAAGGTTTGCTCCTGCCGCGCACGCACAGCCAGGTACGCGGATTTCCGGTCTATGGAGGGTGGCGCGGCCTGCCCGGCGCTGACCTCCCTTTGATGCTCGGCTTCGACACTCGCCACCTTGGCTTGCCATGCTGATTCCGCTCCGCTGACGGCTGCGGAATCCGCGCTGTCGCTCTTGGCGATGCCTTCTTGCATCGCGGAGCGGTTTTCGCCGGTTAGCTTGTCCTGATTGGCCTTTTCCTTCTCCCGGTGCGCGTCGTTCTTCTCACGGGTGATGGCCTCATGCTCGTGCTTCGCCTCTTCGAAGCTCTGGAATATTTTGCTCATCGGCCCGCCTCCTGCGGATTAGTTAGCGGTCGAACCGCTCATCCCTGTCCTTTTTGAATTCATTCGTTGCCCTTTGGGCGTCTTTCCGCTGCTGCGCCTCATCGACGGCGGCTCGTCGGTTCCCGATAACCCGCATTCCTTTGGGTTTTGCTGCCTCATAGGCTGCGGCCCGGTCGGCGGGCTTTTCTTGTGGTTCCGGTCGAGGCGCAGCCTGTGGCGCAGGCTGCGACCTCTCCGGTGATGCCGGGGTGCGGGCCTCTGGATTGTCGAAACGGGCCGCGCGTTCGGCAAGGGCTTTGTCGCGGGCCGCGAAATAAGCCGTGCGGTCGATACCGCGTGCATGGAGTGCAAGGTTGGGCGGCGGGACAGGTGCCACCTCGTCCTGTGCTGCTGGCTGCTCCTGCTCGGCCCTTGCCTCTTCGCGGGTCGTCGGCATGTAGTCGAGGCTGATTTCCTTCGAACCGTCGCGGCTGAGCTGCCGCTCAAGCTGCTTGTAGGCCAGTTCGTCGGCGCCGATCGCCGCCCATGTGTTCCGCTGCGCTGTTGTTCCGTCTGGAAGGGTGACGGCTTCTTGGCCGGTCACCTCAAGCGCGATCCGGTCCCCAATCTCCGGCGCGACGTCCTTCATGACGCGCTCAAGATCAACGCCCCACACGGTGCGACGTTGGCCCTTTTCGTCTGCCAGCGTGACGAAGTAGCTTTCCCGCTTTCCGGGCTGATTTTCGAATGGAGCGCGGCCATGGGCGACAAGTCGCCCGCCGCCCCGCTCGAAATCCTCTGTCGCCGCATAGAGCTTTGCACCGTCCCTGTGGCGGGTCATCGCCACATAGGTCATGTGGCGGTCCATGCTCCTGCTCGCGAGAACGAAAGCCCGGTCTACCGTGTCCCCCTGCGATTTATGGATGGTGGTCGCATAGCCATGATCAAAAGCCGTGTATTGATCCGCCGGCACCTCGATGCGGTTGCCACTGTCGAGCGCCACGGTGATGCGGTCCCGCGAAACGCCTTCGACCGTCCCTAGCGTGCCGTTCATCACGCCGAGGCTCTTGTTGTTCTCAAGGAACACAATCCGGTCGCCCGCGGCGAAGGCACGCTTACCGGCGTCTGTCTGGAAAACCCGCTCGCCGCCTTCTGCGCCACGCGCCAGCTCGCCACGCTCCTGCAACACGGATCGCACTTCCGCATTCATCGCGGCTACATCTGCCCGTTGATGAGCAAGGATGACGCGCGACCCTTCGGGCCGCTCGCTTCGATCAGCCAAGTAGTCGGCGACGATCCGGCTGCGCGTTGTGTCTCGGTCGGACTCCATGACGATATCGCCGTGGCTCCGATAGGTTTGCAGCGCCTCCGCCGTCCGCTGCTTGGAAAACTGCTGCGTGGCCTCTGCCTGCCAGCCCTCGCGCTGGCGGCGCACGCCGTTCAGCTCGGCAAAGCCGGTTCGCTCTCCAATCGCCCTGAAGGCTGCGCCAGCGCCGATGGATTGAAGCTGCTCATGATCGCCAACCAGAACGATTTTTGCGCCCCGTGCCTCGACTTCCTCGATAAACCGCGCCATCTGCCGACTGCCGATCATACCGGCTTCATCGATCACGAACACATCGCCTCGGCCGATCTGGTCGCGCTCCATCTTCCAGCGCTGCGACCACGAGGCCAGCGTGCGGCTCTCGATCCCGGAAGACTCCTGCAAACCGAAAGTAGCTTTACCGGACAGGGCCGCACCATGGACGCGAAAGCCCTGCGCCTCCCAAGCCTGCCGCGCGGCTTCCAGCATGGTAGATTTGCCCGCGCCAGCTACACCGACAACCTGAACCAACCGGCTCCCTAATGTCACATGCTCGATGGCTCGGCGCTGCTCGTCCGACAGGCCAGCGGACGCAATCGCCGCTCTCCGCTCGGCCTCCGTCATCTCGCCGCGCGCGACCTTCGCCGCTGTCGCCTTCGATACGCTGGCCCGGATTTTTTCATCCTGCGCCCACATCGCCGTCATGACTTTACCGGGATGGACCACGTGCGATTTATCGCCCGCTAGCCGTTCCGCCGTCGCCATCATACCCGCTTCAAGATCGAACATTTCATGCGTGGTAAAGCGCTCTATTCCGTCAGCTTTATCGCCCCGCAAGGAAACCAGCTCTGGCGACGACATGATCCGGGAAAATGCCGCCTGAAACGCCTCGTTGTCGTCATGCACATAACGGTGCAGTGCACGGGCTAAATCCTCGCGCGTAAACACGCTTCTCTCACCGCTAACAAGCGTGATAATCTGCTCGGGCTTCTCCTGAACGATCTCCGCATTGAGACGCGCTGTTTCCGCATCCATGCGCTCGCGTTCGATCACGCCTCCCTGACGCTGCTGGGCTGTCGCGTGCACGCCAACATGGCGGGTTGGCTCAAGCAAAAGACCTCGTGCATGATTGGACCGATGATCTATTCGCGCATCAATTCCAGCGCGCTCTAAAGCCTCGTTCGCAACAAGCTCCCACGCAAGACGAACCTCTTTCATTTGCAACATCGTCGTCGGCAAGCGATGCTTCAAAAGCTTCTTATTTTCCCATTCAATATGCGTCTTTTCGCCTAGTCCATCCGCCGTAACGTTGCGGGTGGTCATCAGCAAATGCGCATGGTGGTTTTTCTCACTGCCCCGTGGGTCGGGCTTGTGTATGGCGAAATCGACAGCCGTTCCAAAGCGGTCTGCAAGCTGTTGCGCAAAGCGGCGCGTTAGCTCTTCGCGCGCTTCCTCGTCCAGCTCATGAGGCAGGGCAATTTCAAATTCCCGCGCTACACGGGAATCCTTTCGCCCCTCCTTTGCCTCGACCGCGTTCCAGAGCGCGCTACGGTCCAGCGCCCATTCTGCGCCTGATCCCTTCGGGATGACGATATCGGCGTGGACCACACCTGAACGGCGTGAAAAATCATACGTTCTTCCCTCTCTGTCGTTGTGCAGCGACGTGCCAGAACGATAGGCAGCAGCAGCGACGGAGCTGCGCCCGGCAACTAGCCCCTGCCGGTTCTTGCCCCCTCTGCAAACCACCTTCACTTGACAATGATATATCGCCATCCTTCGAACATGCCACAGGCAGAGTTGCGCAGCAACTCGTATGTGCGCCTTTAGAAAAGCAAAACAGGTTCACTGCAAACTTCACGGTGGTATTGATTTCAAAAACGTTGTGAAATGTTCTCCGGTCGTGATAGCCATAACCTAAGCAAAGGAGGAACAGGACGTATGGCGAGACGGACGATTGAGCAGCGGATTGCAGAATTGGAAGAACAGGCCAAGGCGCTGAAAGCGCGAAAGGCGACAACAGAGCGAGCCAACGAAACCCGTCGTACGGTCGTTATCGGATCGTTGGTTCTGCAAGAGATCGACAAGGACACGGCAGCCTCCAAGGCGCTGCGGTCGTGGCTGGCGAAGGAACTACCGGAGAAGCTGACGCGCGACCGCGACCGGGAAATTTTCGCGGAGCTGCTGACGAAAATCAGCCGTAGCGGCGATGCCTAGTCCGCGTCTTCCACGGTGGCTAAGCGGAGAACAGTCCGAGAGCCTGACGCGCATGAAATGGGCGTTTGTGCTGATGGCTTGCCTGTCGGTTTACTCGGTCATAGGTCAAGGCGCAGACTACGTAAAAGCACCATTGAGCGGCGTTGCGTGGATGATCGGAATTGCCATTTTCGGGATTTTTGCGGTCGCCGCTTCGCGGCGAGAGGGTGCCAGCGTCATCGGTGATTACGTCCAAGGAAACCACGGCGTCCGCCGTGTCCTCGTCTTCGCTGGCGTTCTATGGGTGAGCGTGATCGCATCGGCTTATGTCGCTCGATTCATCGTCAACATGATGCGCGACAGTGCCGTGTACGACCCCGGTTACAACACCTATGTCGCGGGCGCTCCTACGGTCGCGTTCATCGTCGCGACGGCGGCGCTCCTGCTGGTCATTTTTCTGCTCGGTCGGTCCGCTCTGAGTTCCCCGGATGGCGTCAGCCGGGAGCACATGCGCGGGGCCGATTTTGCCAGCAAGGAAAGCTACCTCGCGGAGCTTGATAGGCGTTACCCCAAACGACCGCCTGCGGCGGCGATTGCCGGGGTTCCTTTCCCACCGGGACACGAGCGAATGCACACCGCAATCGCCGCCTCGACCGGCGCGGGAAAGACCACAGCACTGCGCGGCCTGCTCGACACGATCCGGGCACGTGGGGACCGGGCAATCGTGCTCGACAACAACAGCGAGTTCATGCGCGCCTTCCGTCAGGATGGCGACGTGATCCTGTCACCCTTCCATGAGGAAAGCATGGGGTGGCGGCTGTCGAATGAGGCCCGCGATCTGCATGATTGGGACCGGCTCGCCTCCGGCTTCGTGCCGGAAGGAAACGGCAATTCTGCCGAATGGCACGACATGGCCAAATCTCTGTTTGGAGCGGTCGGCGCTGGCCTTTTCGAGGTCTATGACGGCAAGTTCACCAATGCCGAGCTACAGCGCGTCCTCATTTCGGCCGAGGCCGACGAGCTGGCCCCGCTTGTCGCCGGAACCACGGCTGAGGTTCTGGCCGCGTCTGACGACTACAACGCGCGGCGGCTCCAGTCCGTCCGCATGAGCTTCATCGCCAACCTGAAGGCATGGCGCTACGTCAAGGACGGCGATTTCTCGCTGCGTGACTGGATCGCCTCGGACACATCCGAATGGATGTTCCTTCCCTACTCCGACTATGAAATGACCCTCGCCCGCGATCTGCTGGCCGCGTGGGTCGATATCATGGTGACGTCAGCGCTCAACCGACGCGAAGGCCCCTCCCCTGCCCGTACCACGTGGATCATCATTGACGAACTGAACTCCCTCGGTGAAATCCCGGCGCTGCTCGTCGGCGCGACCCGCCTGCGCAAGGCAGGTGTCGCAATCGTCGTCGCGGTGCAGGACTTCGCGCAGCTCCGCGAGACCTACAGCGAAAACCGGGCCGAAACGCTGATGAACAATTTCAGCAACAAGCTCGTGCTGCGCACAACCGAAGGCAATGCGGCCGAGTACCTGTCGAAGCAGCTCGGGGACAGAGAGATGAAAGAGGATCACACCAGTTTCGCAACTGGTGGAGGCGGCTCCCTCACCTACTCGGCCAACATTGTGATGGAGCGGCTTGTGCTGGCCTCGGAGATCCAGAAGCTTCCGGATCTGGAAGGCTATCTGAACTTCGCCGGTGACTGGCCGGTGATAAAGGTGAAAGTGCCTCTGCCGGGGCAAGAGGCGTAAGGACGGTCACGGAGCCACGCTTTTCCAAGGCTCGTCCTGGTAAAGCGTGGCGGGCGTTCCAGAGGGGCGGGATAAGCGGTCCCGGCGCTTCGCGCCGGGGCTTTGTCAGTGAAGGCCCTCCGGCTCTCTACGGCGCAATGTGGAAGCGCGTTCGCCTCCGGGCCAAGACGCGGCTAGGCCGCGTCCGAATGTCAGGCAACCGCTAGCGTCAGGTGCCCGACCGGATCGGCCGTAGGCCGCACTGTGATCTCGATATCGTAGCCAAGGCGGTTCAGGGCGTCCATCAGCTTGCGCTCTGACAGGTTGGCGGAGTCACCACGCAACAGGGCCGATACCTTCGGCTGTGGAAGCCCCATGCGCCGCCCCGCTTCCTCCTGCGTCAATCCAAGCCGCCGCACGGCCTTGGTGATTTCGATCATCAGGCCGGATTTCACCTTGAGCTTGTCGGCGTCAGGTAGACCGAGATCGGCAAAGACATTGCCGGAACTGCTCGTCACCTCGATTCCATTAACGACGCGCGTTTGCATCTCTCATCTCCTTGGCTATAGCCTCGGCTACCTTGAGCCGCGCCTTGATAACGTCCATGTCTTCTTTCGGCGTGGCGATACCGCTTTTGCTCTTCTTCTGGAAACAATGCAGCACGAACACCGCTTCCTCGTACCGAACCGTGTAGACGGCCCGATATGTGCCGCCCACATCGTTCTCGACCACCTCCAAGACGCCAGCGCCGCCAAAGCCCTTGAGCACTTTTGACGCCGGATGCTGTTCGCCATGCTGCGCGAAATGCAGCGCGAACCCGACCGACTTCCGTACATCGGCCGGGAGCTGCATCAGGTCTTTGTAGCTGCTACCGATCCACTCAAGCGGACGTTCTTCCTGCTTCATACAAACCTTATACCTGTTCTGGTATATTTTTCAACCATGATCGTTCGGCAATCAAGAAAACATGAAATCATGCAAGCATGAAAACATGTTTTCATGCTATTCCTCGGCCTCGCGAACCACGGGGAAATTGTATTTCACGAAAAGCAGGTTCAGCGCCTCAGCGACAAGCCGTTCCTGTGGAATCCGCTTGCCCTGCGGATCGCGGGTTCGGAAGCTGAGTTCCTCCAGCGTTTCCCAATAGGCGGGCGGGAGATAATGCGTCTTGGCCGTCTTGTTCGCCCGCGACGGCGCAACGTAGCTCCCTGCGGGCTGGACGCTGCGAGCACGGCGCTTCGGCTCGGTCAGCGTGTCGGAAGCGGCCTCGATAGTCGGCGCGTCGGCCGCTGGCTGCTCGGCGGTTTTGATGGCGCTTGCCAAGAGGGACGGCTTGCGGCTCATGCTTTCATCCTTTCATGCTTGCCTGCAATCATGCTTGCCTGTTCGGTGAGGAATGCGAAAAGACCGGCGATTTCCTGTGCCGCCCGTCCCTCCGGCTCAAGCTCCTGAGCCGTCTGTCCCAAGGCCGGGGCATCTTCTTGGGCTTTCAGCCGGGACATGTGGACCGGCGCAACACTCATGTTGAACCGCTCGGCAATGGCCAGCGCGTCGTCAGCCGCCCTGCCCCCGGCGTTCGGGTGCACCAGATTCAGCACCACGAAGGCGGGCGGACTGCCTGCCATATCCAGCAACCGCTTTAGCGGCTCCAAGGTGTCGATTGCGAAAATTTGTGCCTGTGTGGGGATGACGACCATATCGGCATGCTTGGCCGCTTCGGTCGATGCGCTGTCCATCTTTCCGGGCGTGTCGATGAACACCCAATCCATGCCAAGGCCGCGATAGGCGTCCAGCGAGCGCCGGATAGCCCCCGGCTGGATCGAGGCCACATCGGGGCCGTCCCCTTCGCGGCGGTCGAACCAGTTCACGGCGTTTGTCTGCGGATCGAGGTCGAGCAAGGCTGATTTCTTACCGGCCCGATGGGCGGCGACCGCAAGCGCCGTCGCTATCGTGGTCTTGCCAGTCCCACCTTTTTGAGTGCAGAACGCTACTGTAATCATGTTTGCATCCTTTCATGCAAGTTAGATTGCATGCTTTCTGCCAAGCATGAAAGCATGTTTGCATTGCTAATCCGTTAATCAGTCCTCCGTTTCCTCCGCTGCCATCGGTTCATCGCATTCGCCGCATACCAAGCGGACGCCGGGTTTCGCCCAAGCGTTCATGTCACATGACGGGCAGGTGTAGCGGGTCTTGCTGGCCGACTTCGCCTTGCGCTTTTTGCGGGCCTCGGCGTCGTCCCATAGCTCGACATAGAGGGCGGAAAAGTCGGGTTGAGCCGCCAGATCGGCATACGCGCGGGCGTAAGAGCCGCCCTCGATGATGTAGTGGCTGCACGATTGCCCGGTCTCCTTGCCGCCCGGTCGGCCTGTGTCTGACGGGTGCAGGCCAATCGCGTGCATTTTCGCCGCCCATTCCTTGTTGTGGTAGCCGGAGCGCGACGGCTTGCCGAAATGGTGTTGCCAGAGATGGGCCATTTCGTGCGCGAGCGTCGAAAGGCTCTGCTCATCGGTGCGGCTTTTAAAATGCGATGGGTTCAGCGCGATCTCGTCGGTGATCTCCGCGCCGTCCTTCGATCCGAACCGCCCGCCCGCGAAATAGCCGTAAGCCTTGTTCTTGCGCTGCAAGGTCACGAGGCACGGCGGCAGCTCGCCCCCGAAAAGGCGCTCGTTGAAGAAGTCGAACGCCTGATTCAGTGCGGCGTAGGTTTTTGCTGTCGGATTGGCGGGGGACATGAAAGCCTCTTTTGTTTCGTACGATACAAAACACCATCGCATATTTTATGATTTCATGCAAGCATGTTTACATGATTTCACGTTTGCATGCTGCCCTATCCTCCCGCTCCCCCTCGAAAGCCCATGCAACATTGGCCACAAGTGGGAAACTTGCGGGTTTTTGGCGATGTGGGTGCGACTTGGGGTTTCAGCCGTCAGCCAGACGGTGGTTTGCGACTAGCAAACCGCTGAAAGCGGCCCGGAGGGCCACCGTTTGGCTGAATATCAGGCTGTCCGCTTTTATTTTTGAATCCGTAGGTATCTGTGGACGCCGGTTTTTTGACACCCTTGAACCTAAAACCAAGGTTGGGCCGGAAGCGCCTCAACCAGCTTAGCCAGGTCTTACAGACGATTGTGATGATGTTGGAAAGCCACTTGTTCCGCCATTGCGGCCGGTGCGCGACCTTGAGCAACCCGCGTTCCCTTGCCTTTCTGATGGCGTTCCGCGCTGTCGTCTGGCCGATCCCGGCACGATCTGCGATCTCTGCGACGGTACAACGGCACGCCCCAAGCTCACGGACATCCGCCGCGACGATATAGAGCGCTGCGCGCTCGCCCTCGGTGAAACCTTCGTAATCGTCGGCCGGGGGCAGGGCGGCTAACCCGCCTAGACGCTGCTTCCTTGCCCATCGTTCGGGATCGCGCTTGCCGCTAGCGGCCTGCTCTCGCGATTGATCGGACTTCGGGCGCTGTGGAAACCAGCTCCGGGTAGGGGGGAGACGCTTTTCGCGAGCCTCTTGGAGATCATCGAGGCGTTGCAGCGCCATCTGGTGCAGGAGTTGGGTTTCACGATCTTCCAGCATACCGCCTGCGCCACGATAGAGGCGCGACCATAGCAGCCGTACGAAATCGTCAATTTGTGCCCTGTTGGTGAACCGCGCGATAGCTCCCAGCAGGTCAACGACATTATCGACGCTCGTACCCGTCAGGGCACGCGTTCTCTCTCGCGGTGCTCCTGTAAGCACCGCCCCCACTTGTCCAAACATAGTCCCTTCGTCCTCCGTCTGGAGGGCATGGACGGCGGACAAAGATTCTGCGTTCCCACAAGACTCACGTCTTGCAGGTTGGCGGTCTCTCGACTATGTTGGAAAGCAGTTTCAGGGGCTTCCCAACGCGGTCGTTCCGACAATCCAAAAACCCCTTACCGTTGGCGCGGTCAGGGGTTTTTCGTTTTATGCCCTCGGTGCGTTCTCGATATAGAACCTCAAAGCTTCTTCAATGATCGGGGCGCGCGACTTTACGCCTTGCGCTTCCTTGAGCCGGTCAACCTCCTCGACCAGATCGCCGGGAAGATCAACGTTCACCAGAACAAGACCAGCCGCCCGCCGCCGCTCTCGATGAGCGACAACGCGTTGCGTCGTGGTCGTGGGTGTCCTAGTGCGACTCATGTGTTTCATGAAACGGTGATTTGGCCGATTCTGCAACCCCTTATTTCTCAAGGGGGTGATTTTCGCGCCATGGGAGCCGCAGAACGTCATCCCCGCCCACCTGTGAGGCTGCGCAGCTCATCGCGCATGAAATCCCCTAAAGGAGCCTGCGCCTCGTAGAATCGGCCTGTCGCTGCCTGCCATGCTCGATAGCGCATGGCGAACGCTCCGGCAAACATTGGGATTGCGAGCAGGAAAGCGGCAAAAATCATCTGCGACGATCCCGCGTATATGCTAGCTCCGGCCGCCAAGGTCAGGGCTAAGGCTGCGATCTGCACCAACAGCCGCGAACTGCGCTTGAAATGGTCATGACGCTGCTCGGCCGTGTCGTGCAACCACTCGCCATGGCGGCTTGCCAGCTCGTCGAGGCTGACGCTCGATCCGCATCCATCACAGCGCCGCAGCTCGTTATCGCCTGTCGGCATGAGCGCCCCGGAACCGCAACGGGGGCAGGCGGCACGATCTAGGGCGAACGCCCCGCGTGCTGCGGCCGCTGCATATCGATGTTCAGGCTTGATGATTTCCGGCTTTATGCGGACTGGCGATTTCAAAACCATAGTGCGCCTCCGTAATAAACAAATCGACGCATCACTTACGCCATATTGCGCTTAATAAATAAAGTTCAATTGCCGATTGAGCATACAAAAGAGCGAGCATTCATGCCAAACAGAGACTTTCACATTGTTTTTTATTTCAAAAACACTGTGAAACTATTCTGGCCCGCGATTCTCCGATCAGCTAAAATACTCGTATTTTAGCGGAAATACATTGTTTCTGAATTTCGGATCAATGTGAACGTGGGGATTCGCATGGCAAAGCCAGACGACATATCAGGACTTTTCACCCCAGAGGACTATAGCGCCGCCTTGGTTTTCCTGCGCCGCATCCTCGGTTGCACATTCGATGCCGTATGGACGGCAGGCGGTCAATCCGCCTCCGCTGGCGGCTCCTGCGACAATACAAACGACATTCTTGCCCAGCTCATTGAGACAATGAACTGGGCAATGCTTGCCGTGATTGCTGTGGTTGCAACCTATCTCATCTTCGCCGCCCTGAAGGACACGGCCAATGACGGCGAGGCCGGTGGGCGGAACATGAATCCAGCTTGGACGCTCGTTGGCGCTGGTATCGGGGCCATTATGTGTTTTCCGGCCTTTAATGGCTTCAGCGCTTTGCAAATAGGGACAATGCAGGTTGCCGTATGGTCTTCCGGTCTTGGCGATACCCTTTGGCGCACAGCGGCCGACAAGATGGCAAATGCCAACACGGTCAACGCGGCGTTTGCCAGCAAAGGCAATGAAGGGTGGTTTTATTCTGATCCATCCACCGAGAAAGCTCTCCGGGAGCAGATCGCCGGGGGGCTTGCAACGCGTGTCGCGGGCGAAATATGCCGGGGCGCGATTGCTCGCGGTGTCGCCTCAATGGCCACGCCTGATGGTGGGATAACGACAGTCTCACCGCCGCCAACGATCACCTCTGCCGACGATGGTTATACGCAAACTGTCCTGACCTATCAGGCGGGCAAAGGGTTGAATGAAAGCTCCGGCCTCTGCGGGTCAGTGACCGTCTCATACGCAGCGGAGCGGAAGGTTTCACCGGCACCAACATTGGCAACCGGCGTTTCACCAGAAAACATTTCGGCTCAGACGGAGCTAGCAAAAGCAGCCGCCCGCTTTGAGGCACAGGCCGCGAAAGCGGGTGCCGACGCATTATTGGCCTCAATACGGACGGAAGGTGACAACCTCTACAAGACACTGTTCCCCGCCCAAGGCGAACGCCTGCGCGGGCAGGCTCAACTTGCCGCCATCGAAAAAGCCGTCACTAACACTATCAACCAGTCAAAAACCGCGATGCGGGAGGCACTGACCCAAGCTCCGGCCGAGTTTAAACAGCATACGAACTCGGCAATGATGGGGAACCAGAAAAACGGATGGTTCTATGCAGTGCTTTACCAGCGAGTGCTGGTCAATGCGACAAGTTCCCTATCGTCGCTCGGGGTTGGCGGCATAGAAGTTCTGAGCAACAAGCCCCCGGAAAATCTGGCCGATGTTTTCGGCTGCGGAGGGTGGTTTGGCTCCCGCTGCTCAAACGAGCTGGAAACCTTTTTCAGTGAGTACCGGCGCGACACCCTAGGGCTTGCCGAGCTGGAACCGGCCTTCCGCAATGCCGCCCTGAATTCGAGCACACATGGCGTTAATTCCGCGACCATTGGCAACGCCAATTCAGGTGGTGGCGCGGTTTCTCGTTTGCTGAATGATGCCATGATGAGCTTAGCTGACGTGGAATCGTCTGACGGCTCGGGATGGGCTGACCCTATTCCTAGGCTACAGGCGACAGGCTCGAAAATACTCACCTATGGTTCGGGGATCCTCGCTGTATCCGCCGGAGGCTCGGCAGCCGCCGCCGTGGCTCAAAAGTCGTGGGTAGCAATGGCGGGTGAATTGGTAGCTCTCATCGGGCCGCTCGGCTGGGCGCTCGTGACTGTCGGATTCATTCTCGCAGTTATCGTGCCATACATGCCGCTCGTCTACTTCTTCATTGCAGCATTGTCTTGGTTGGGGCTGGCGATCCAGACGATCATCACCGCGCCTTTCTGGCTTATGCAGATGTTTTATCCCAATCGGAACGGGGGTCTCCAAGGAACAAGCTTTGCACGCGCGCTTAGTGTGCTGCTTGCGCTTCTGGTCCGTCCCGCATTGATAATCCTCGGCCTCGTTGTTTGCATGTTGATTATGCGGATCGGTCTCGACTACCTGAACGTCTTGGCGCTCAACGCCTTCAATGTTCTGGCGACAAGCAACGGCGGTCTACAGGCTGGTGTCGGGAACATGGCTTTGGCGCTCGGCGGCTTCGTCATCTACATGTCGCTCGCCGTCATGCTCGTGGGCTTCTGCTGTAGGTTCATCGACGGTGTTTCCGATTACGTCATGGAAATGGTGGAGAGCGGGGCGTCTCGGTGGCTCGGTTCGGACAAAGGCAGCTCCGAGAGCGTGCTTGGCAATCCAACGGCTGCGGCTGCGGCCGGTCTCGCCATTGGATCACGCAGCAGGGGGAATATGGCCGGGACCTTCGCCCGCCTCTCCAACACTCGCCGCAACAGGAACCAAGGCCAAATCCAACTCGGAGGCACCAGCAAATGATGATGCGACAAAGCTCTATTCACTGGCGGTCGATCTTCAGCATCGCCATTCTATCCTCTGCGCTCCTTGCCAGCTCGGCCGACGCCGATCCGCTGACGCTCACGAAGCTGCGCGCGCCTGAGAGCCAAGACCCGAAAAATGGCATCGGCACCATCATGCGCGACGTGTGGGCCGACGAAATCAAGGCTGTAGGTGGGCGGGCCTACAGCTTCTCCTACGGCCTGTTTAAAGCCGGGTCCGCGCAATATCTGGTGTCGTCGTTCCGGTCGGCCGAGTCATGTAGGCCGGATGAATGCACATGGAGCGTACAGCGCCTTACGCCGTCCTATGAGGTCGCCACCTCGGGCAAGCCGTTCACCGCCTGCGGCGCGCTCAATCAGCTCGACGTGACGGAAGGCAGGTTGACCATCTGCGGAACGGAGGTCGATCTGCCATGATCCTGCGCCGATCCGCTTTCGCAGTCAGCATTTTGCTGGCGACAACCGCCCTGACCGAAGCCCGAAACGCTCAACCCACCGCGACGGACTGCGGCGGCTTCATGCGCAATATCCGCCAGTCCGAAGGCTCCGGCGACTATTCCACCAACACCGGGAACGGTTTTTATGGGGCCTATCAGATGGGCGATGAGGCCCTGCAGGATGCCGGGTACATGGACGCTGGGGGCAACTGGACCGGCAAGGACGGCGTGAAATCGCTGGATGATTACCTGTCGAACCCGACCGCACAGGACAACGCCTTTCTGGCCTATGGTGAGAAGAATCTGAGCTACCTCGGCAACTGGCAGCAATATATCGGCCAGACCATAAACGGTGTTCCGGTCACGCGGGCCGGACTAATCGCCGGTAGCCATCTCGTCGGCGCTGGCGGTCTGAAATACTGGCTGACGAGCGGCGGCGACTGCACCAACAAGGGCACAGGCTCCGACGCTGTAGACGGAAACGGCACCTGCGCCGGTACCTACGTCGCGGAAAATCAGGTCAACGAACAGTGCACCGGGGGAGAGGGCGGCGGGGCCGGTTCCTGCTTGGTGGCGCACCCTGTCACAAGCCCTGTGGTCTTTTCCGAATACGGCGCATGGGATCGACCTGGCGCTGGCGCGGGAAATGGCTGGCATCGCGGATCGGACATTTATCCGCAAGGAGCGCAGGGCCAAGCCTCAAACGGTCAGCCTCTTTTCGCAGCTCATGACGGCAAGCTCACCGTTGGCTCTATGGGGGTGAAAGTTACCGGCGATCAGTTCCGCACCCTATACCTTCATTCGGCTTCACGACCCGACCCGAGGGACGTTAGCGCCGGAGAGGAAATCGCCAAAATCGGTGATGTGAAGTCGGCCGGTAAGCCTCATCTGCATTTCGAGGTGCAAGTACCGGCAAGTGCGATCTCCGCAACGAAATGCGTGCCGGGATCGAGCACGGACGATTGCGCGTTTCCGGCCGATGGCAACAAAAAAGACCCGACCGGCTATGCCACGGCCGACGCGCTGCGATCCGCGTCACCGAACACATGGTTCTATGTGAACCCGGAGCGCTACCTGAAGGAGCGTGTTCCGGTCGTCGGCATGGCGGCGGTGCGCGCCGGTCGCAACCAGACTTTGCCGAATAGCTGCACTCCCGGCCAGACCGTGGCGGAAACACCTTCCAGCTCCGGCGACAGTGACAACGCGAATGCAATGGCTGGCGGGGAGGGCACCTACATGACCAGCAGCGGCAGTGCCATCGCGAACGCCGACGCCGATCTCCGTTCTCTCGCCATCAACATGACACGGCAAAGCGCGCTCGAGCTGCGCGCCGCGACCTCGATGGCGCAGAACCTACAAGGCCACACCGATAGCGCGCTTGCGCACATGCTCATGCTGATGACACGGGAAGAGGATGGGCTATGAACGACATCATAAAGACCGCCGCCCTTGCTCTAGCCGTTGTCGCCCCGGCAAACGCCATTGCCGCGCAAAGCTCGCTGGATGGTCGCTATGCGTACTATCTGGCCAGCACAGCGGCCGAGACGGACAGAGGGCCGCGCAACGATGCCGATTGCCGGAAATTTCTGGCCTCTGACCTCGCGGATTCCACTGAGCACCTGACCATTGCCGGGAACCGTTGGGACGATAATCAGGACGTTTCCGCTGTGACCGGCAATGTCGAGCTAGGGCAGGGTAGGGGCAACGTGGTGCCGTTCACGATCAACGTAGAGAGTGAGGCCGCTGACGGAACCGGCGACGACACTACCCCGGCGAAAGGAACCGTAACCCGGATTGGAAGGCTGGCGATCTCCATCACCATCGACAGCGAGGACGGCCGGAAGGTGCTGCATTACTGCAAGGTAGGTTAGGCGCGCTCCGGCCGTTGCAGGGCTTCCAGAATGGCTTTCTGTGTTTCCAGCAGCTCACGCTGGATTTCGATCAAGGTATCAAGGCGCTCGTTGGTGTCGAGCCTTCGAATTTCGGAATGCACCAGTAGGTTTGCCAAGTGACCTATGGGCAGATCAACTTTGTCCTTCAAACCAGCTCCGTCAAAGAAGGTCGGGTCAAATAGCTCCCGCACGTCTCGCGGCTTCTTCTCGCCCTTCTTACCAGCTCCGTTAAACAATTTATCCAGCATCGCTTCCCTCCGTTGGCCGCTCGATCTCCGATCCTTCAAGATCGCAGTATAGACCAATCACGACCTCATAAAATCCGCGACTGTTCAGCCATAAGAAAGCGGCTTCCTGTGAGACCTCGAACAGATCGCGCATGATCATAAGGTAATAACCGGCGTGCCCTGCTTTGTAGAGCGTTTCCGTGTAGCGCTGCGTTGCTGATGGGCTATCGAAGTCTTCATAGGTGGCAATGACCGCCAGCGGCCAGACTTCTGACGATCCTACGATTTTACGGGCTTCCTCGATCATGACGGCACTGGCTCCTTGCTAGACGCATGGATTCTGCGCGCAGACGGTGCATAAATCAAGACTTTTGCACCACCAGCTAAGATTGTCATTTTCAGAAGACGACTGCACCAGTTGATTGGGCGTAATGGCTGTTGTGCAGCCAGCTCCTGACAGTTCAATATCAGAAGTGATCTGCACCAATCTCGACTATGCTCAATACTCGTGTGCAC
Source organism: Brucella sp. H1_1004 (assembly GCF_047308065.1). Classification (NCBI taxonomy): domain Bacteria; kingdom Pseudomonadati; phylum Pseudomonadota; class Alphaproteobacteria; order Hyphomicrobiales; family Brucellaceae; genus Brucella; species Brucella sp. H1_1004. Next base: position 4,723 of record NZ_JAYKZA010000005.1, on the reverse strand, counting down.
CAAAGCGAGGTGAGCATGGCGACGGACACCCCACGGATTCCAGAACAAGGCGTGGCCACTCTGCCTGATGAGGCTTGGGAGCGTGCGCGCCGTCGTGCGGAGATCATCAGTCCGTTGGCGCAGTCGGAGACGGTCGGGCACGAAGCGGCCGATATGGCGGCTCAGGCGCTGGGCTTGTCTCGGCGCCAGGTATACGTTCTGATCCGGCGTGCCCGGCAAGGCAGCGGCCTCGTGACGGATCTGGTGCCCGGCCAGTCCGGTGGAGGTAAAGGTAAGGGGCGCTTGCCGGAACCGGTCGAGCGCGTCATCCACGAGCTACTGCAAAAGCGGTTCCTGACCAAGCAGAAGCGCAGCCTAGCGGCCTTTCACCGCGAAGTCACTCAGGCCCCTGAACATTAAAGGGGCACAGATATACGGTAGGGGATCAGACCGAGAACGGGAGAGGTCGGAAGCCTGTTTCATCGAGTGCCGGCTTGTCTTCCCATATGTAGTCGCCGGTGAGGTTCACGTGCTCCCAGGTAAGCGGCGAGAGGCTGGATAGCAAATGATCAGGCACATGCTGACCGCCGGTGTGCAAGGCATCGACCACGCGGCCGGTATAGATCGTGTTCCAGTGAATGATGGCGGTGACAACCAGGTTGAGGGCGGAGGCCCGGATCGAGAGATTTTCCTGGCTGCGATCGCGGAAGCGGCCGAGGCGATGGAGATTGACGGCCCGCACGAGGCTGTTGCGGCTTTCCCCTTTGTTCAGTTCTGCCGTTGTCGTCTTTCTCAGTTCCTCGTCGTTGATCCAGTCCAGCGTGAACAGAGTTCGCTCGATCCGGCCCATCTGACGTAGTGCCTGGGCAAGACCGCTTTGCCTGGTCGTTGATGACAGCCGTTTGAGCATGAGCGAAGCGCTGACGGTGCGGGTGCGCAGTGAGGTCATCAAGCGCAGAATCTCGTCCCAGTGCGCCCGGATCAAATCGGCGTCGATGCGATCGCCCATGACATTCTGGAGAATGCCATACTGCTTGCCGGGGCCAAAGCCGTAGAGGCATCGGCCATCGAGATCGGGAATGCGCGGGACAAATGCAAAGCCTAGCGCATGGCAGAAGGCGAAGACGAGATCACTGACGCCGCCACCATCGACATGATGGCGCACGATGTCGAGGCCCGCATCCGTTTCGAGAAGCGCGTCGAGAACATGGACGGCCTCGCTCGCCGTGGCGGCGATGATTTTGGTATGGAAGGGAGCATATCGACCGGAGATCGCCGTGTAGAGCTTGATGATCGGGTTGGTTCCGTAACGGCCGTTGACGCCACCGGCGATTTCGCCGCCATCGCCGAGATGGATATGTTGTCCGTCGGAAGACGATATCGTGTTCGAACCGAAAACAGTGGCGATCGGCGCCGCGTGCTGGGCTTCGACCAGCCGGGCAAGTGCCAAGGTGAAGGTTTCCTCCCGGAAGTGCCAGATCGCCATCTGCTGTAGCTGGCGGCGTGTGATGCCGGGGCAGGCCAATGCCATCTTCGAGAAGCCGAGATTGGTGGCCTCGGCGATGAGCGCGGCATAGAAAATTCGCATATCGCCCGGCGTTCGGCCTGTCTGAAGATGCTCGAACAGTGAGCTGAAACCGGTCATTCGATCCACGTCGGCGACAAGATCCGTCAACCTGATCGGCGGCATGCTGCTCGCAACTCTCCTTGCGAAGGCGAGCGCGGCTTCGGTCTCGGCAGTTTTGACCGCAGGCACCCGCAGGCCCTTCGCGCCGATCCGCGTGTCGCCGCGACCCGCCTCCAGCCGGCTTGCTGCCTCACGCAATTTTTGATCGAGCGCCTCGGCTTTCTGGGCGAGATAGATCTCGACATCAACCGGGATGGCGACGGGAATGCGGGCCTCGGCCTTGATGATGGAATAAGTCTGATGGGAGATCATGCCCTCATCGAGGGCGCGATATGTGCGAGAACCTTTGATCCAGATCTCGTTGGCAGCGATCCGGTTCTTCAGCTCAACGATGACAAAGATTTCCAGCATTCTGCGGTCAACCGAGCCATCTGGCGTTCTGATTTCCTTGCTCCACCGCTTGTCGACCAGATCGAGCGCCGCTTTGATCCATTGCGCGTCCAGAGAGCGACGGCGGCTTTTCCCTGCGGCCGTCATTTGCATCACCACGTTGATGAAATCACGGCTCTGACGATTACCCTCGAACGTGAAGGCTGCCAGGAATGGTGCTGCAAAGCGCCGGATACGCATATATTGCGCCGGCAGATAGGCAATCAGATCATCGTCCTTGCGGGGACGAGATGCTGCCTTCGCAGCCGCGGTTGCCCGCATCAACTGCTCCCAGCCGCCGACTGCATTGACCGCCTCATCGAGCGAAAGGTCGGTTTCTCGCCTGGCAGCGATCGCCTCACCGAAGCCCACGAAGAAATCCAGCGCCGATGTCGCCGAGGTGGCGGTTTCCAGCAGTCGTTTGTCGCGCTCTGCCTCGGCCCGCCGAAACGCCTTGCCGATCAGGACTTCGAACATGGCGATTGCGGCATCCGTGAGCGCGATTTCCATCTCCAGAAGGAAAGCTGCGAGCGTAGCATATCGGCGGCCGGGCCGCATTTGCTCGAAGTTCTGGGCGGTCAGGCGCCGGCCCTCTTGTGCCATGCGGCTCACCCGATGGGCGGGGACGGCCTGAAGCACATCACTTGAAAGGCCAACGTGGCGCACGGCCTCAAGCCGATCGATCAGACCCCGCATCGCTGCGTCTCCAGCCTTTCCGGCAGGTTCACGTAACCAGGAGACCCCGCTCTGGCGGACGCGTGGACCAATACCGAGCAGCGCTTCCATTCTGACGATGATGTCGGGCGTCAGCCTTCCGGCAACATCGGCAAACAGCGCCTCCTCAGCCTCGGTGCATGCCTGTCCGGCCATCCGTTCGATCACGGTGATGCCGGGAATGACGATACGCCGCCGGCGCATCTCATCGGCGAGAGCGGCGACGACGAATTTGTCCTTGGTCGAGGCGATCGCCACGCCGCGCGCGAAGGCAAGCAGATCGGTGCGCAACGGGTGGCTCAGCTCGCTGAACCCGTAGTGTTGGCGGAGGACGGTCAGTTGTTCGTAGCGTGTGGGCGCTCTTCGTGCGAAGCTGGCAAGTGCATTCGGCTCGATGCGGAGTTGCTCGGCAAGGAAGGTGAGCGCGCTTTCCGGGATGACCTCTCCGCGCTGGATGAGACGGCCGGGATAACGGAGCGCACAAAGCTGAAGGGCCAAGCCAAGACGGGTATCGTCGCGACGGCGCGTTTCCAGAAGACGATGGTCCTCATCATCAAGGCTCCAATGGCGGATCAGGGTGTCGTCGTCGCTGGGCAGGGCAAGGAAATTCTGCCGTTCGGCATCCGTCAAAATCATGCGGCGAGGCATCGGCGCTCCATATGTCACAAAAAGACTGGAGATAACCGTTCGCGGAGCTTACTTTGCAAGACGGGTTATGTGACAATCTACAGGCTTTGGCGCGGCCAAATCGAAATTGTCACGCAGACGGACGAATAAATGACAGCTCTGATCGGATATGCGCGAGTGTCGAAAGCCGACGGCAGCCAGGTCCATGACCTTCAGCGTGACGCGCTGGCACAGGCTGGTGTCGACGCCAACAATGTCTATGAGGATGCCGCGTCAGGAAAGAAAGAGGACCGTCCAGGTCTCACCGCCTGCCTGAAGGCGCTGCGTCGCGGTGACACGCTTGTCGTCTGGAAGCTCGATCGACTCGGCCGCGATCTCCGCCACCTCGTCAATCTGGTCGATGATCTGACCCAACGGCATATCGGCCTCAAGGTTCTGGCAGGTGAAGGGGCGTCGATCGACACCTCGACGGCGAATGGCCGGCTGGTGTTCGGCATATTCGCGGCGCTGGCTGAGTTCGAGCGGGCATTGATCATTGAGCGCACCAAAGCTGGTCTCGCCGCCGCACGCGCACGTGGCCGGAACGGCGGAGCGCCCTTCAAAATGACGCCGGCGAAGCTGCGCCTTGCTCAGGCAGCAATGGGGAAGCCGGAAACCAAGGTGGCCGATCTTTGCGCCGAACTCGGTATCACACGACAGACGCTCTACCGGTTTGTCGATCCTAAGGGCGCGCTGCGCACCGATGGAGAGCGGCTGCTTATGCGGAAGGCAAAGAAATGAAACGAGTCCTCATCGTCGGTTGTCCGGGCGCCGGGAAATCCACACTCGCCAAAGAACTGGCCGAAGCGACCCGCTTGCCCGTCGTCCACCTCGATAGACATTACTGGCAGCCGGGCTGGCAAAGGCCGGATAGCGCATCATGGCAGAAAACCGTCGAAAAGCTTGCGGCGCAATCTGAATGGATTATGGACGGGAATTATAGCGGCACGCTTGAGCAGCGATTGGCATCTGCGGACACGCTTATCCATCTCGATTACACAACATCGTTATGCCTGTGGCGAGTTATTCGACGAACGGTATCCGGTTTGGGCCGAAATCGCGGTGATCAGCTCGCGCCGGGATGTCCTGAACGCTTTGATTGGGCCTTCTTCCGATTTGTGATCAATTACCGAAAGGAGCAACGACAGCGCGACCTTGCTCGAATGGAAGGATTTGCCGGTCGGGTGTTCCGGTTCACCTCGCCAGCCGAACTGTTGGGCTTCGTAGCTGCCATCAAGAAGGCTGCGCAAAAGGCGTGAAATCGGCCTACCGTATATCTGTGCCCCTTTAATGTTCAGGGGCCACTGA
>NZ_JAYKZA010000004.1:0-519726 GCF_047308065.1 Brucella sp. H1_1004 | reverse complement strand
TTTGAGGAGATTGGTCGGACATTGTTTGATCCTCGGGGTTGAGGGTAGCAGGAATTTTGGGGGTGCGGGATGAGCCGGGGGCCGCTCATCCCGCAAGTCATATTACTTACGTGCTTCGAGCAACTTGTCGACATTGTCGGCTGTTACTGGCGTCCAAGGAACATTGTATTCTTTGTCCTTGCCGTCGTTGAATGGCATATCAGGATATTGTGCCCAGATGTCAGACTGTGGCTTGTAATCGCCCTTCTTCGCATGGAAGATTGCGAGGTCCATAGCACCCTGCGCCTGAGCGCGTGCGTCCTGAAGGATCGATGTCATGGTGCCGGCCTTAACAGCGTTCAGCGCATCGGTCACACCGTCGATACCAGCGATAGCAAAGTCGTCGACCTTAAGGCCTGCCGACTTGATTGCTTCAATCGCGCCGAGTGCCATTTCGTCGTTCTGGCCGATGACGCCGTTGATTTCGCCCTTATGCGAAGTCAGCCAGTTTTCCATCAGTGTCTGTGCTTCAGCGCGCGACCAGTTTGCGGTCTGCTGTTCAAGAACTTTGACGTCCGGGCATTCAGCAAGTGCCTTTTTGTTCCCTTCTAGGCGCGAAACCTGCGCCGACTGACCGATTGGGCCTTCGATAATGACCACATTACCTTTGCAGCCAATCTTGTCGAGAACGGCCTTGGCTTCCATATATCCAGATACTGCATCGTCTGAACCGACATACGCAGCCAGAAGATCGGAGTTCACACGGGTGTTGGAACCAACAACCGGAATATTTGCATCGACCGCGGCCTGGACGGCGGTGGCACCAGCTTCAACATCGATGGGTGCAAAGATGATTGCGTCAAACTTCTGCGTGATCATGTTGTTAAACTGTTCCTGCTGAACGAGCGCGTCATAACGACCGTCGAAAACCGTCAGCGAAACTTCGCCGCTCTTCACAGCTGGATGCTCTTTCAGAGCTTCAGACCAGATCTGCATGAATTCAGCGTTGAGGCCGTAAGGCGCCGCGCCAATCTTCAGCTTATCCTGAGCATGTGCAGCACCTGCAAACAGCGCCGTGGCAGATGCCAAAGCAATAAGCAATTTCTTCATCGGTATTCTCCTCCACAATATCCGCCATGACTAAATGTGCGGTGTTCGTTGCGCCAAGTGACTGGCAATTGGTAGTTTTTAGAAATCAGGCGCTCTGGTTGCGCTTCTGATCGAGCATCACTGCACCGACGATCAGCGCGCCTTTGAGAACCTGCTGGTAGTAAGATTCGATACCCATCAGATCGAGACCGTTGTTCATCACGCCAATGATGAGCGCACCAATCAGCGTTCCTGTCACACGACCTACGCCACCGGAAAGGCTGGTGCCGCCGATAACAACCGCAGCAATTGCATCGAGTTCGTAAGCAATACCGGCCTGTGGCAGCGCTGAGCCAGTACGAGCTGCAAGCATCATGCCTGCGAGGCCTGAAAGTGCACCGGAGATGACATAAACAGAGAAGCGGACGCGGGTGACATTGATGCCCGATGTCTTTGCTGCATGTGGATTGCCACCAACCGCATAAATGTAACGACCAAAACGGCTGCGCGAGAGCACCCACCAGGCAGCTGCAAACACGATGACCAGAATGATCACAGGCATTGGAATGCCGAAGACTTTTTCGGTACCGATCCAGCGGAAATCGGGTGTCAGAGCAGGTACAGGCTTACCGCCGCCATAGATAAGCGTCATGCCGCGTGCTGCCGAAAGCATACCAAGCGTTGCAACGAATGCAGGAACTGAGAAACGCGAAACGATCCAGCCAACCAGTCCGCCGCAGGCGCAACCAACCGCAAGACCAGCAGCAATAGCAACAATTGCCGGATAGGGGCCACCCGCAACACCTGCCGTTGCAGAGGTTGTGGCCAGACTTGCTGCGACAATGCCTGTAAGAGCTGCAACCGAGCCAACAGACAAATCAATGCCGCGTGTCAGAATAACAAACGTCATGCCAACGGCCAGAACGCCGTTGATTGAGGTTTGCAGCAACACGTTTGAGATATTGCCCGTTGTCAGGAAGTATGGATTTGACACCGACAGGATGAAGACCAGAAGCAGGAAAGCGAGGAAGATGCCGTATTCCTGAATGATCAACCGGCGCTTTTCAGAAGCGAACCAGCTGGTCGATTGTGTGTTTTCGTTGTTGCTCACGTTTTCTAGCCTCTCCCAGCCTGCCAATGTCAGGCTTAATTCTCAATCTTGCGCGCAGAGCGACATCCATTGTTAGGTAGACAGATGCACCAGCTTTTGTGCATCAGTGTCGGCCCTTTCATAGACGCCAGCCGATTTGCCCTGCCGCATCACAAGGATGCGGTCAGACATGCCCAGAACTTCGTCGATTTCAGATGAAATCATAACAACCGTTCCGCCTGACGCAGTGAATTCGCAGATGATGCGATAGATTTCGCGTTTTGCGCCCACATCCACACCACGCGTTGGCTCATCAAGCAGCAACAAACGCGGATTACGCAGGAACCATTTTCCGAGCACAACTTTCTGCTGGTTTCCGCCCGAAAGACCTGAAACCGGCATCGTATCGCGTGCTGCCTTGATGCCAAAATGCGCAATCATTTTTGCACTTGCCGCAGCTTCTTCGCGCTGGCGCATAGCAAATGACGGCCTCATCTCCGGCAGGCTCGCAAGGCAGATATTGGCCCGCACGCTATCTGTGAGGTTAAGCCCTGTCAGCTTGCGATCTTCGGTGACAAAGGCAATACCTTCAGCCATTGCATCAGCAGGCTTGCTCACTTTAAGCGCGCGGCCCTCAAGCTTTATTTCGCCTTTGCTTGCCTTATCAAGACCGAAAATGCAGTTGAAAATCTCGGAACGACCCGAACCCATCAGGCCGTAAATACCAAAGATTTCGCCTTTGCGAACCGAGAAGGAGATGTCTTCAATCTTACCCGGCAGAGCGAGATCAGAAACCTCAAAACCAATCTGAGCGGTCGGCTCATTGGTTTTGATAAATTCTTCGCCAAGCTCGCGCCCAACGATCAGACGGATCAGTTCCGGGCGATCAATATCGCTCAGCGCACCCGAACCGACATAACCACCATCGCGGAAAACTGTATAGGAATCTGCAATCTGAAAAATTTCAGACAGGCGATGCGAGACATAGACAATGCCTTTGCCCTCAGCCTTTAGTCGCTCGACTGCCTTAAACAGATGTTGCGCTTCTTTTTCACCGATGGCCGATGTCGGCTCATCCATGAAGATCACATCAGCATTGTGACTGAATGCCTTGGCGATTTCCACGAGCTGCATTTGCGCAACGGACAACTGGCTCATCACCTGTGTCGCGCGAATGTCGAACTCCAGACGATCCAGAAGCGCCTGCGCTTCACTGTTCATCTTCTTGAAATCGATGCCGCCAAATCGCGTTGAAGGCTCGCGACCGAGATAGATATTTTCTGCGACACTCATATGCGGAACAGGGCTCAGCTCCTGCTCGATAATCGCAATGCCGGATTTCAGCGCTTCCGCAGGTGTCGAATACTGAACCTCTTCACCACGCAGCCAGATCTTGCCGCCGTCGCGCTGCTGGATACCCATCAGAATGGAGAGGAACGTGGATTTGCCTGCGCCATTACCGCCGCACAACGCATGGACGGAGCCTGCACGCAGTTCCAGCTGGCCATCGCGAAGTGCTGCAATACCGCCAAACGATTTTTTTAGGCTCTCAACTTTCAATAGCGTCTGCACGGCATCCTCCTTGACCACGCATGACAAAAATCATCGACTGATCGACAAATGTCAATATATGTATTTTACATTTGTCGAGTTTAACACGTCATTTGTAATTTTAGCCGCGGCGAACCAGCTGAAGCTCAAATATTGAAGTTGTCGCACCCTTGGCCACGTCGTAGCGAAAACCATCAAAGGGTACTGTTACGTCGTCACCTTTACTTAAACTTGAACACGGTCTTCATTCTGTCTATGATGTTGATATTATGTGGATTTCAGGCATGCGATTTCGCGCCACATGTTTGTGGCGGCTTGTCGTAACTCAAGGCGATCGGTGGCGTTGAATTGGTTTCGGGGGAAATAATTTAGGTTGTAGATCGGATCATGTATCGACGTAAAGCTTTGCACATGTTTCGCTGATTTAAAGCGCTTTATACCACGCTCTCGTCGTCGGATCGGTTGATGTGAATTCTCTGCCCGATTGTTCAAACCTTTATGCTGGCGATGATCGCAAACACCAAGGCTTATTGCTCGCCTAGAAGCGTCCTATGATCTTGGTCTATCAGTGACCATAATCCGTGATGCACAGCCCAGAGCAGGGAGCAGCTTGCGCATGAAACGCTTGGCTGTCTTGGTATTGCGGCGTTTCTGAACAAGGACATTCAGCACGAAGCCACCCTGATCAACGGCTCACCAAAGAATGTGATGTTGACCCTTGATGGATATCACACATTCGTCGAGATGCCATTTGTCACCAAGCCGTGGCGAGCGACGACGGATGGTATTGGCATAGGCTGGCCCGAACTTCTCAGCCCATTCGTACACTGCCTTATATGTGACGAAGATTCCGCGATAGGCCAGCATGTCTTCAACCATGCGAAAGCTTAACGGAAAGCGGAATACAACCATACGGCTTCTGCAAAAATCTCTGCGGATAACGATCGCGGTGATAAAGTGAAGAACGAGGTTCGGTCATGCTCTACTATCATCACATAATATTGCGCCAGAGATAATTTAACGGTGCCGGAAATCTCGGCGCTGCGCGGCGTTTCTTCAGGAAAGCCATCGCAAGCAATGGTATTCCCAACAAGATTGTCCTTGATAAAAGCGGGGCTAATTTGTCTGGTGCGCTGGCTGTAAACAATATCCTTGAATAGGATCATCGCTTCATCAAGCGGATCAACAAACATATGTTAGGCTTCAAAACCCTTCATTCAGCTTCTGCTACCTTGCTGGGATCGAAGTATCACACATGATCCGTAAGAACCAATTCGCAAATGACAATCACTCGCCATTCATAGTGTTCGCGGGGATCGCTGCATAATCACGTCCAGAGATAAGCTTGTTCTTAACCTACTAAATATTTGCGACACAACCCGTGCCGATTGTTCCTAATGAAGCCAGTTATGGTTGATTATTTCGAAATTTCAGAGTGGTTTTAGAGTAATTTTTTTCTGCGTCGCTCTTGCAATGGCCGGTGCCGAATAAATAAGCGGAACCGGCTTCGCATTGAGCCAATTCTCGTGGATATTTGAGTAGTTGTGCGATCCGGGCACACCAGACTGACCTGGGTTGTTGACGAAGAGACTATTATCCCAATCGCCGACATCTATAATCATGCGAACAGATGGCCCCGCGACTACCGAGAAGTCGTGCAAACGATAGGTTGCATAATTCAGCGTCGAACTGCTGCCACCAAGCGCTATAGACTTCAGTGACCAATCCCTGTCTGTCAACGACTGCAAGGGATGGCGGAGTTCAAGCTTATGAATGGTACCCCATGCCCATTGCGTAGCATCCGCCCCCATCAAAGAGGCGCATTCAGCCCAGGCATCGGTGAGACTTTGTTGAATAGCCACAATATGCCTGGGAGATGTTTCCGCCTTTTCCAGCCATGACACAATGCTAGGTGAATCAAATGGCATGAGCAGCGATGCAACATCCGGGGCAGCACCCTCGGCCTTTGCAACAAGTGGACCAAGGTACTTGTTCAACCAGATTTCAAAAAGCGCTGCCGGTGCAGATCTTGCCGAAAGGTCCGCATCCCAATCGCGAAGAAGTAACACAGCCGGGTCATCACTATGCTGGAACAGCACCTTGAGGCTTTCAAGTGCCCGCGCGGCAATGGGCGAAAAAGTGCAGGCTTGCAGGCGCACACAGTCTTCAAGCGATATTGGCGCTTTGCTTGAGAGTGCTTGATGCAAGGTGTCGTGACGACTGCTATCCAGCCATTCATAACCAATCGCCGGATTAGCAGCTGTCCACGCATCAGGGACGTTCATGGCGTTGGCGGTCGCGATAAAGCCGCGTTGAGGATTAACTTCAGCAGGGCCAGACTGCGGAGCCAGATAACCATTCCACTCATAACGCCCATCACCGGGAACAGGTAAAAGTCCGTCCCAGTTCTCACGAATAGGTGTCGCGCCTGAAGGCTTCCATGCAATGGTGTTTGTTGTATCTGCATAGATGTGATTAACCGACGGACATCCCCAACCATCCAGTGCGTTGGCATAGTCAGCATAGTTTTTCGCCCGCATGACGGACAGGCTGGCCATATAAGGTGCCATGCCCGCATCCATCCAGACTGTGCGCAGACCAAAGGCGCGGTTGTTCGCTATATCCTCATAGAGTACAGGACCATGCCGCGTGAATTTGAGTTCGACGGTTTGATCCGGATGCCCTTTAACAGGGATGTTTTCAGTAATCGTCGTGAACTTCTCCCAACTGCCTTGATAGGCATATTGGTCGTTGTTGTTTTCATCGGTCTGGTAGACGTAAATGTCTTCCTGATCGGCTCCAAAGATTGTGAGGCCAAAGGCTGCGGTGCCGTTATGCCCCATGGAAATTCCGGGAACCATAGGCTCGCCTGCGCCGATCACATCAAGGCCCGGCATGGTCAGATGAACGACGTAGCGGATGGATGGTAAGCCATGGGTCCGATGCGGATCGAGTGCCAGTATCGGTCGCCCGGTCGTGGTCTTTTCAGCTGCGATTGCCCAATTATTGGACCCCTCTTCAAAAGAGGCGCGTGCGATGTCGCCGGATGCCGAAAAAACCGTCCAGAGACCTGCTTCATCAAGTGTTGCAGCCAAGCGTTCTTTGGAGAAGGTGGCGGGACTGACTGCAAGCTGGAAGTCACGCAAAACCCTGTCAGTCATGATGTTGGGGTCAAAGCCATCAACCGGCTTTGGCACCACGCCATGCGACAATTCCTTGCGCAACTGATCGAGCTTACCACCTAGCTCCACACCCGCTTTTGCCATGACTTTTGAGCGCAGAAGCTCGGATGATGCATTGCGTGTCAGCGAATGGGTGCGTACGCGCACAACGTCTTCAGCACACCAACGATCAGGCTTGTGACCGAGGAGAGAGAACTCCGGTGGAAGCGCCCTTTCGCCTACTTCACAGGCATCGATATATGCATTGATGCCTTGAGCAAAAGCCGTGCATATCTGTTCAGAATCCGGACCATAAGCTTTCCATTCAGGAGCCATGTCTCCGCGATAAAGCAGCAGGCGTGCGGCCCTGTCCTGCTCAAGATAGCCGGGCCCAAAATCACGCGCCAACAGACCAAGCCCGCGCTTGCGCGCTATGTCGATCTGCCAAAGCCGATCGCGCGCGGCATTAAAACCTTGCGCGAAAAAAAGATCATGCAGATTTTCCGCCCTGATATGGGCGACGCCCCATTGATCCACGTTGATCGTGACTTCGCTCAGCAAACCCGCAATGCGGGTTGCTGTTGATCTTGTAGCACCGGCCATGGCCGCACCTCTGGCTGTTATTCCAGTGAGAGAAACAGACCCGCATGAAGGCGAGCACGTTCGACCAGACTGTCTTCGAAAATATGCTCGCCCAGCGTATGCAGACCTTCACCACGCACACCAATGGAATCGATTGTCGGGACACCAAGCGCTCCGGTAAAATTACCGTCCGAGCCGCCACCCGAACTTTGCACCGACATGGTAAAGCCGATCTCTTTTGCAATATTATTCGCAAAGTTGAAAAGCTTCATATCCTGCGGCTGCCCCGGCTCCCAAACAGGACGGGTAACGCCGCGGGTGACGATCAATTCAACCCCGTCTTTATCTCCGCCAAGCGCCATGATCCGCGCAACGCCGTCTTCAAGGTCTTTCTGGGTCTTCGCCATGCTAAGCGCTTCAGCATTACAACTTGAAGAAACACAATTAACCCATTGACCCGCATGGATAACACCTACAGAGAAAGTGCAATCGTCTGTTGTGAGCGCTTCGATCTCGATAATTTTTTCGGCCATACGACGGATTGCCGAGCGGCCTTCTTTGAGCAGCCAACCGGCGTGGCTTGGCTTGCCGACAGTCTCAAGATTGTATCGCGCGATTGCATAACGACCCACAACCGCGCCGCCATCACGCAGTGCAGGTTCCGGCACCAGCACATATTTGTTCTTGAGCGCTTCCTGCTCTATCAGATCGCGGGTCGACGGTGTGCCGACTTCTTCATCCGGCGTCAGAAGGAATGTAACGGGAAGCTTTGTTGCAAGCCCGCCTCGTGCGATCTCACGCATGGCTTCAAGCGCCACGAAGTTGCCACCCTTCATATCCTGAATGCCGGGGCCGTAAAGTTTACCGTCCTCGCGTCGATAGGGATTGATGTTGATCACACCGAGCGGATGAACGGTATCAAGGTGACCTGACACCAGAATACCCGGCTTGCCCTGATCCTTGTGCGGGAAACGAGCGCGCAGGGAGCCGCCGAACCCCATGCGACCCGGAATGAATTCAATTGTGGCACCTGCCGCGGCAAAATCATAGGCGGCAACCTCGACCATGCGGTTCACGGCGCTTGCATCGAAAGTCGGGCTTTCCGTTTCAATCCAGGGGCGCAGACGCCCGATCATGTCATCGAGGTTAAATGGCAATTCATGCATGCTCATGCTGCAAAGTCCTTGTTTACTGGCAGGCGGGTTTCCACGATCCGGGCATAGATCGACGCGCCGATTGGCAGAGTTTCAGGCTCAAGCACAAAAGCAGGATTATGCAGCGCAGCTTTACCGCCATGCATCACGTTGATGTAAGCACCCGGCACACGCGCGAGCATATCGGCAAAATCCTCGCTGCCCATGAAGGCTGGGCAATCATCGCTTACATTGTCTTCGCCCAGCACATCGCGCGCTGCCGCCATATAAGCATCGGATAGTTCATGGTCGTTGCGCAGGACATCAAAGACGTTGCGAAGATCGACATCAACCGTGATACCGTAACCCGCAGCCACACCCGCACAGATTTCACGGATACGGCTTTCTGCAAGATCGCAGACGCGCTGCTCGAAATAGCGGATGGTGCCAGTGATCGTTGCCACTTCGGGCACGATATTATAGGCGCTGCCAGTATGAAACTGCGTGCAGGATACAACGCAGGCATCCGTTGCCGGGATGTTGCGCGACACAATGGTCTGCAACTGACCAACCATATCCGCACCAATCACCAGAACATCGCGGGCATTATGCGGCTGGGCGGCATGGCTTCCCTTGCCTGTCAGTTTGATATCGAAGAAGCTTGCGCCAGCCATAGCCGCCCCCTTGCGGATAAGTGCTTTGCCGAGTGTGCCCATAGGCTGGTTGTGCATTCCGTAGATTTCGTCGCAAGGGAAACGCTCAAACAGTCCTTCGGCGATCATGCCGCGTGCTCCACCCAGACCTTCCTCGGCCGGCTGGAAAACAAAGACGGCAGTGCCTTCGAAATTGCGTGTTTCTGCAAGATATTGTGCAGCACCAAGCAGCATGGTTGTGTGCCCGTCATGCCCGCAGGCATGCATTCGGCCGGGATTTTGCGACGTGTAAGACACGCCCGAAATCTCGTCGATCGGCAGCGCATCCATATCTGCACGCAGCCCCACACGACGATTGCCAGGGTTTCGGCCTTTCAGAATGCCAACGACACCGGTTTTGGCGATGCCCGTATGCACCTCGTCAAAGCCCCATTTTTCTAAGAGTTCCGCTACAACGCCTGAAGCATGTTGTTCCTCAAAGCCAATTTGCGGATGACGATGCAGATCTTCGAAAACCGCGCGCATCTCGCCGGCTTTCTCCTCAATAAACGGTATGACGGGCATAATTTCATTCCTAATTGAAACACTGAAGATAGTCAGGCAGCGGGGCGTCCCGCCGCAAAATCCCAGAAGCGACCGGGCGCCGCCTCTATTAAAGAACGCGTGTATTCATGCGAAGGCTTGCCAAGCACGTCGGAAGCATTTCCCTGCTCAACAACCTGTCCGCGTTTCATCACCAAGACTTCATCGCAAATCTGCGCGGCCACTCGCAGATCATGGGTGATGAAAATGATCGCAATGCCGGTATCGCGCTGCAATTCGGCGAGAAGTTCGAGAACCTGTGCCTGCACTGAAACGTCGAGGGCAGAGACAGCCTCGTCGGCCACCAGAATGTCCGGTCGAAGGGCTACCGCACGCGCAATGGCTATACGCTGTCGCTGGCCACCGGAAAACTGATGCGGATAACGCTTCAGCGAATCCTCCGGAAGCGAAACGATCTTCAAGAGACGTTTGGCTTCAGCGACTGCCTCTTCATAAGGAACACCATAATTGACCGGGCCTTCCGTCAAGCTTTGCTCAATTGTCCAACGCGGGTTCAATGAGCGGAATGGGTCCTGAAACACGACCTGAAGCTTCTTGCGAAAAGGCTTCATTTCACGTTTTCCAAGATGCGCAATATCACGCCCGTCCACGACGATTTCGCCCTCTGTCGGCTCGATCAGACGCATGATCGAGCGAGCAACAGTGGTTTTGCCGGAACCGGATTCGCCGACAATTCCAAGTGTTCTCCCAGGCTGAAGCTCGAAGTTGACCTCATAAGACGCTTTGACGCCGGGCTTTGTACTGAACAATCCTCCAGCTTTATAAGTCATGCCAAGGTCACGAACGCGAATGACCGCTTCATGGCCCTGTGGCTCACGCGCTAGTCGCGGAATGAGGCTTGGCACAGAGCCAAGCAGGTCTTTGGTATATTGCTGTTGTGGCGAGGTTAAAACATCACGGATGGTTCCGCGCTCGACGATCTCACCCCTGCGCATAACACAGACACGATCAGCAATTTCGGCAACCACACCCATATCATGGGTGATGAACAACACAGCTGTTCCATGCTTTTCCTGCAACTCCGCAATAAGGGACAGAATTTGTTTTTGCGTGGTCACATCCAATGCAGTGGTTGGCTCATCGGCAATCAGAACCATCGGCTCAAGGATAAGCGCCATAGCGATCATAATACGCTGTCGCTGCCCACCTGAAAGCTGGTGCGGATAGCTTTGATAAATGCGCTCTACATCGGGCAGATGTACCTGCTCCATGATGTTGATGACTTTGGCACGCTTGGCCTCTGACGAAAGGCTGGTATGAACATCCAGAACTTCCGTGATCTGCTCACCCACCCGCATAACGGGATTAAGCGCCGTCATTGGCTCCTGAAAGATCATGGAGATACGTGTTGCACGCATCTTTTTCATGTCCGCTGCCGACAGCTTGAGCAAATCGGTGCCGTCGAGCCTGATCGCACCTTCTTTGACCAGAAGTGCATCTTTCGGCAAGAGCCCCATTGCGGTGAGCGACGTTACCGACTTGCCTGAACCGGATTCGCCCACGAGACAGACGGTTTCGCCCTTGCGAATGTCAAAGCTTACGCTACGCAGAACTGGTGTGCCGCCCGGAAGCGCCACAACAAGATTTTCGACATCCAGAACGACAGGCTCATTTGTGAAATCACGATTTCGCAGTTCCATATCAGCCCTCTCGCTTTTTCAGACGTGGGTCGAGTGTATCGCGCGCTGCGTCACCCAAAAGATTGATCGACAAAACGCAGAGTGTCAGCAACAGACCCGGCCAAAGCACGATTGATGGCTTGATGCGGAAAAACAGGCGCCCCTCGGCCATGATGTTGCCCCAGGTCGGAATTTCTGTGCTGATACCGGCACCGAGAAACGAGAGGATTGCTTCGGTAAGGATTGCGGATGCCACAATATAAGTGCCCTGCACAATCAGCGGTGCCATCGTATTGGGCAGCAGATGCCGGAACAGAATCTTCGGTGTGCTTGAACCAAGTGCTAAGGCTGCTTCAACATACGGTTCCTCACGCGCGGTCAGAATGACAGAGCGGACCAGACGCACGACGCGGGGAATCTCCGGAATGGTGATCGCTATGATGACAGAACCAATCGATGGACCGTTGAGAGCGACCAGAGCAATCGCGATCAGGATCGATGGCATCGCCATCAAAGCATCCATCATACGCATGATGATAGCATCCGCCGTACGGAAGAAACCGGCAATAAGACCGATGATCACGCCGACCCCGATAGAAGCTGCGGCTGCCAGAAGCCCGATCAGCAGCGAAATGCGCCCGCCAAGGATCATGCGCGAAAACAGATCGCGACCATAATTGTCAGTTCCAAGCAGATATTCATCCGATGCAGGCTTAAGCCGCATCATGGGGTTCATGGCGAGCGGATCGTGTGGAGCAATCCACGGTGAAATGAGGGTGAGAAGAAGGATTGCGCCAAGAAGAAAGGCGGCAATCATCGGCCCGATACCAACGCGTGCAACGCGCGGCAGCGAGAACATGCGGAGCATCCAATGCATACCCGCTGATGTTTTTTCTGAGCGCATCAATAACGAATCCTTGGGTCGAACAGTGTATAGGAAAGGTCGATCAGCAGATTGACGAACACATAAAGCGCGCTTGTCAGCAAGATCATCGCCTGAATAACCGGATAATCGCGCGCGAGAACTGCATCGACCGTCAGGCGCCCTATGCCCGGAATATTGAAAATGCTTTCGGTCACGACCACGCCGGAAATCAGCAGGGCAAAGCCGGTGCCAACGATGGTCACGACCGGCACAGCTGCGTTTTTGAGCGCGTGAACGAAGAGCAGTCGGCGATCATTCACGCCTTTTGCACGCGCGGTGCGAATATAATCTTCGCCAAGCACATCAAGCATTGCCGCACGGGTCATGCGGGCAATCAGCGCGATATATATCGAAGCGAGTGTAAGAGCTGGCAGAATTGCGCGCTCCAGAAAGCCACCCAAGCCCGATGAAATCGGCTTGAAACCCTGCACCGGAAGCCAGCCAAGATTGACCGAAAAAATCAACAACAGCACATAGCCGACAAGAAAGACTGGAACGGAAAAGCCAAGAACCGAAAAGCTCATGACGAGATAATCAGCCCATGACCGGTGGCGCCATGCAGCAACCACACCCATTGGAATAGCGACAAGCACTGCGATGATAATGGTCAGCACAGCGATAGAAATTGTGGGGCCGATACGCTGCGAAACCATGTCGAGAACTGGCACGCCGGAAATCAGCGACACGCCAAGATCGCCCTGCAGAATATTCCCCATCCAGGTGAAATACTGGGTGAGTATTGGCTCATTAAGGCCCATTGCTTCGCGGATGCGTTCAAGCTGTTCGGTGGTGGCGGCATCGCCAGCCAGAATTGCAGCCGGATCACCCGGCGTCAGTCTCAGGAGGAGGAATACAAACACCGATACCAGCAACAACACCGGCACGAGTGCGAAGATACGTTTTAACAGATAGACAGCCATATGCGCGTCCCGCTTGAGGTGGGACCGGCAGCGTGCCGGACCCACGTTGAACTGGGAGCTATCGCACGAAGCGCGATAGCTGCGGGCGGATTACTCTTCGGTCTTTTTCACATTCCAGAAGACCGGAACAGGCGAACCAAGCATATCAACGACATTAGTTCTGCGGCCCTGCGGCGGGTTATATTCACCCAGCGGAATATAGAGAACATTTTCGAGTGTCTGCGCCTGTATCTTCTCTACCGCAGCTTTCTGCTCTTCAGGCGTCTTGGCCGCGATATATTCTTTTTTCAGCGCTTCAATCTTCTCGTCTTCCGGCCAGCCAAACCAGCCCTGCTCACCACGACCGTTCAGCATGACAGAATTCAACGGTGTTGCAATTTCTGGAATCTGCCAGTTGGTGAAGAACATATTCCAGCCGCCCTTTGCAGGCTCATCTTTCGATGCGCGACGGCCAACAAGGGTTTGCCAGTCCATCGGTTGCATATCGACAGTGAAACCGGCTGCACGCAATTGTTGGGCTGCAACGACGGGCTGTGGTGACAGACTGGAAACGTCGGTTGGCTGCATCAGGACAACCGGCTTACCATCATAGCCAGCCTTTTTGAGAAGCTCTTTTGCTTCTTCGATATTACCCTTTGCTACAAGGCTTTCAGCGCCGACATCTGTAGCGTTCGGCGTGCCGCAACCAAAAATCGCACCGCAAACCTTATAGTAGTTCGGATCGGCCATAAGAGCAGCCAGCACCGGTTCCTGCGACATGGCAAGGAATGCTGCGCGACGAATTTCCGGGTTATCAAAAGGCGGATGCTTGAAATTGAGGCGGCCCATTGTCTGATAGCCAAGCGGATCGCGCTGTTCCAATACAACCGTATCATCGCCGTCAAACAGCGGCACCAGATCGACTGGAACCTGTTCAATGTAGTCGATTTCTCCGCTTGTCAGCGCATTTGCAGCGGTTTGCGCATCCGTCATAGTGATCCAGCGAACCTTATCGACATTGACAACCTTGCCGCCCGCCATCCAGCTGGCTGGTTCGCTGCGCGGTACGTAATCTTCGTTCTTTATGTACGTCACGCCGACGCCCGGCTGGAACTCGGCGGGTACGAACTTGAACGGCCCCGAACCAATATGTTCGGTAATCGCTGTGTCGGCAGGTGTTGCCGCGATACGCGCTGGCATAATGAATGGAGGTAATGCGGACTGCTTGGCAATCGTATCGAGGAACGGTGCGAATGGCTCCCTCAGCGTCCAGACGATCGTTTTATCGTCGTTTGCTTTGAGCGAATCTGTGATGTCCATGATCAGCTGGCCACCGGTATCGCGCTTAGCCCAGCGTTCAAGCGAAGCGACAACGTCCGCAGCCGTTACCGGCGCACCATCATGGAACTTGAGACCATCGCGTAATGTGAAAGTATAGGTTTTGCCGTCATCTGAGACGGTCCACTCTGCCATTTGTGGTTGAGGCTTGAAGTTTTCATCGACGGCAATCAGCACGTCATAAATCATATAGGCATGATCGCGGGTAATGTGCGCAGTGGTGATCACCGGATCGAGCATACGCAGATCCGAGTGCATAACAGCAGTGAGTGTTGTTTCTGCTGCGGCATGTCCGGCACTCAATGCAATGAGCGAAGCTGCAATGCCGTACTTGAACTTGCGGAGGATAGTCCCAGTCTGTGGTGGTTTAAAAAACGTCATATACTTGGTTCCTCTGAAGGTTGTTATTATTGTTTTATTTGAATGGTTCTCCGAGTGGCTCCAGCCGAATGCCGGAACGCAAATTCTTCCATGATAGTTTTGCAGGGCTAAGCGGCATTGCGCCTGGAGCGGTGCATACAAGAAGCTTTTCGGCAATTGGGGCAAAATCAGCGCGGAAATGAACCGAACTCTTATTGACCAGAATGGCTTCCTGTTCAGGCTCAATACCGACCATGCGATAAAGCGCACGATCCGCCATCTGTGCGAGATTTGTGGTCACGACAACCCTAGTTCCACCGAGCCGCAGACAGGCCGATGGCCCCATATCAAGCCACGTCCCACCATAATAGGGGCCCGTTGCATGCGCCTTACCGTCAGATAGCTTTTCGACGGTAAATTTAGCCTTATATGGCTCGTCACCTGCAATGCCCGACTTCCCGCCGAGTGCAATTTCGACTTCGGCACCTTCTCCTGCCAGATGTGCAATCTTCGCTGCTTCCGCGTCATGCATACAGCCAATCGAGGCTCGCTTTGCACCACTTGCAACAAGCGCACGTAACATGCCAGTCGTGTCGGAGCTACCACCGGCACCGGGATTATCCTGCGTATCAGCAATGACGATTGGGCGGCTTGCATCGCGGGAAAGCTCTATCGCCTTCTCAACGCCTTCTTCTGGCAAATATGCTGTCCCTGCGAATGCAGGTTCTGCCGCAGCCAATGCTTCCAGTATCTGATCGGCATAGGCTTCAACAGCTTGTTTGTCCCAGCCATACGCAAACACCGATGGGCCACATTCGGCAAAATCAGCCGCCGGGAAACCCATAAACAATGAAGCCGTTTCAACGCCTTCCGGCAGATCAATGGTCCTGCCGTAAAGGCCTTTGGCGGGCTGTTCGTCCGTGCATTGCCAGGCAATCGGAATGAGATAATCACCTTGTCGCATTGCCTTATGCCAGCCGTGAGGCTTGTCCATCAGCGCCTGTAATGCTTCTGCTGCACGATAACCTGTTTCGGCCATATCAATATGCGGATAGGTGCGGAAGCCAACCATGACATCGGCATAGTCAAACATGCGCCTTGTGATATTGCCATGCAGATCGAGCGCTACGGATAGCGGTTCACTTGGGCGCACCGCACGAACGCGCTCAAGCAGTTCGCCTTCGCCATCATCAATATGCTCAGCAACCATGGCGCCATGCAGATCAATGAATATACCATCAAGCGGACCACAGTCTTTCAACCCTGCAACGATTTCGGAAACGATTGTCTCATAGGCATCTTTGGTAACGGGTGCGGAAGGAATAGCGCCGGCCCACAAGATCGGCACGACTTCCCAGCTCGCTTCCCGCGCAAATTTCAGCGCCCCGGCGATACCAAGATTAACATTCTGCGCATTTTTGAAAATCGCGTCGCCACGCGAAAGCGGGATATATCCGCCGCCCTGAATAAACGCTTCTAACGTTGCAGGACTGGCCGCAAAAGTATTTGTTTCATGCAAAAAGCCAGCTACAGCCACGCGTTTTGACACGAGCGTACTCCCATCTTCCTGGTTTGCCCCCTCGGGCTATTACGTGTATCTGTCAGCGATACATCTATATTGATTTTTTATGATAGGGACCAACTTTGACGCTTGTCAATCATTGAATCTGGATTAAAGCTTTTTCTTATGAACACATTTCGGGACTTGCGCGGCATTTCAACTTTTGATCCGGACGAAGCGGCAGCGTTTCAGGACGACCCGCTATTTCTGCGCTCTGTCGCAAGAACGGTTGCGGTCATGTCTGCTTTTCAAACTGCGAGACATCCATTGTCTCTTAGTCAGGTTGCAACTGCTGCGGGCATCGATAGAAGCGCCGCACAGCGCATTATTCATACGCTTCTTGCACTGAACATGCTCGCTCGTGACCCCGACGATCGCGGTTATTTGCCGGGGCTGCGTGTACTCGACATGACCCATGATCTTTTGCGTCTCAACCCGATGTTACAGCGTGCAAATCCAGTCATGCTGGAGCTTCGTCGCCGCGTGAGCGAGCGCGTTGATCTGTCTCTTTTTGACGATGTTCGCGTGATATACGCGTTGCGCATGCCCTCAAAACATGAGGTCTTTAGTGCAACTATAGTTGGCAATGCAGTTCCGACCTATTGCACGGCGGGCGGGGTAGCAATTCTCTCGCGACTGCCAGATGACACAATTGCCGATATTGTCAGCCGCTCGGACATGACACCATTTACACCGCATACCGTGCGGGATTTGGAAGGTGTGATGGACTGTGTTCGTGCCACACGCGAACGGGGACACTCTCTGCTGTGCAGGCAGTTGCTCAGCCATGAGGTTGTTATTGGCGCGCCCATCGTGGATTGGAAGGGCGCGCCGGTCGGAGCTATTCATGTGGCCGGGAGCTTACAGGAATGGACACCTGAAAAATTTAGCGAAAGCTTTGGGCCACTCATCCAAAACGCAGCCCAAACTATTTCGGAACCCAAAAGAGTTTAGGCTCCTTACGATCTTCAAGAAAACGACAGAGCCAAAGGATCGATGGTGGTTCTCCGGCCGTAAGTCAACTCGCCGATCAATGCCACAATAGCGTTTCGATCAATTCTGAAGTGGCGATGATGATCACCAATCGTTCCTGTCTGACCAAAATGCTCCACGGGTGTTGCCAACTTGTTTGATGGAGACCGCACGAAACCGTTTTGCTCGTTCTCATGCGGTCATTTCAGTAGTGTAGTCATGCCATAATGCAAATGCATCATTACGTGCATGACGGTAGGAACGAGCTGTGGGTTAATGGCGACGCGGACGGAAAATCAGGTTAATCTGATCGTGAGCGGCAAGAAACCTTTGTGCATGCCGCGCTGACTTGAACCGTCCAAATATCTTCTCGCGTTTTCGGGTTGGCCTATGCGAGACGTCGATGGCGTTATTCAGGCCGTTATGGGCTCGGTGATCCGTATCTGGTGAAAGGTTTTGTATCGGCTTAATGTAACTGCGCAGCTAATCCGTCACGACCACACGTGGTTGACCGAATTGCTTCACCAGTCTGCAGAAAAACCGATTGGCAGCCTTTGTGTTACGGCGCGTTTGAACCAGAATATCAAGAACATCGCCGTCTGCGTCAATTGCCCGCCAAAACCAGAACCTCTCTCCGCCGATCATCATGACGACCTCATCGAGCCGCACGCCCCACCTTAGTGATAAGTGGCACCTGGATGAAGTTGTCATCACTATCGAGGGCGAGCGGCATTTTCTGTGGCGTGCCGTTGATCAGGATGGCTTTGTGCTCGCAGTTCTGGTGCAGAAGCGCCGCAATACTAAGGCTGCGAAGCAGCTTCATCCGTAAATTCTTGTTAGGCCAACGGGTTGCTCCCTGCGTCATGATCACGGATAAGCTGGGCTCTTACGCTGCCGCCAACCGGGCTGAGAATTCGCATCAGCCAATCCGGCGACGTGAGCGAGTCATGAAGCGGTTTAAATCGGAACCACACTTGCAACGTTTCGCATCCATTCACGATCCGACTTACAATCTCCACTACTTTACCCGCAACCTTCTCACCTCAGCAGACCACCAAGAACTCCGCCCGACCGCCACCAACATCTGGCCGAGATCGCATTCCTCGTTTCGATCTGAAATCGGCTCAATCCCTTGCACGGATCATCAGATATGAGAAGTTTGCGACAGAACCAGAATGACTTACGTCTGTACTCTGCTTAACTTAACAGTGCCGTCCGTACCCCCACTCCACCAGTTCTCAGCTACAATCAACAATCGTGGAATCAAACATCTAGCTATCAACTATCTCAATTTTTCTCCGGCAGCTTATACTGGTTGATTGTTACATAAAGTGCAGGCAGGAAGATCAGCGTCAGAAGGGTCGCAACGAGCAATCCACCCATAATCGCGAATGCCATGGGCCCCCAGAATACCGTAGGGGCAATTGGGATCATACCCAGCACAGTCGAGACGGCTGTTAACATGATTGGCGTGAAGCGAGCGGACGACGCATCAAGAACCGCCTCTTGTATACTCTTCCCGTTTTTCCTCTCAGCCTCAATCTGCCCAATCAGGATCACCGCATTTTTAATGATCATTCCAACAAGAGCCAGCACACCTAGAATAGCAACAAACCCCAGCGGGCGGCCGGACACCAGCAAAGCAAGCACCACACCGATCAGACCGAGCGGGGCCACACTGACGACTAGTAGTGTCAGTGAAAAACGCCTTAGCTGGAACATGAGAACGACAAACATTATCAGAAGCATGGCAGGGACAACCGCCTTCACTGAAGCCAGTGACGCAGCGCTTTCCTCGACAGTTCCTCCAATTTCGATGTGATAATCCTGTGGCAGAGATTGTTGCAAATCCGCGATGGCAGGCGCTAACTGCTGAACAACGGTTTCAGGCAATGCACCTGCGATGATATCGGACTGAACGGTCAAACTTGGAGTTCTGTTTCGCCGCCATACCAGCGGGTAGCTCTGTTCGTATTCAAAACGTGCGAATTGGCTCAGTGGTACGGTTCGTCCGTCTCGCACCGGCACCTGAACTGTTCGCAAAGTATCAAGCGAAACGCGCTGCTCGTCCGTTGCGCGCAAAACGACATTGACCAGATAGATACCATCACGAACCTGCGTAACCGGCGCACCCGACACGACAGTGTTAAGAACGCGGCCAATCGTTTCGGTTGACAGTCCGAGCAATCGCGCCTTGTCCTGATCAATCTGAATACGAATTTCGCGTGAAGGCATCGCCCATTGGTAATTGACGGTTTCGGTCAAAGGATTGGTCGCAATGACCTCCGCCAGCTTATAAGCAATATCCCGTATCTGGCTCAAATCTGGACCAAGCACACGATATTGAATTGGCCACCCAACTGGCGGTCCAAGTTCAAGTGGGGAGACACGGCTGACGATATTTGGAAAGTCCTCTTCAAGCAGTTTTGTCAGCTTATCCTGCAGCCGAAGACGGGCTTCCACATCTTTGGCAACGACAACAGCTTGACCAAAAAAGTCATTGGGAAGCTTCGCATCCAAGGGAAGATAAAAACGCACTGCTCCCCTTCCGACATATCCGCTCCATCGTTCGACATCGGGATCGTCTTTTAAAATAACGTCCAGACGCTGCATTGCACGTTCTGTCGCGTATATCGATGCGTTTTGTGGCAATTCGAGATCAACAAGAAGCTCAGGCCTATCTGATGACGGAAAGAACTGGCGCGGGATAACAGGCAAAAGCAGAAGAGAAAGAACGAATAAGCCCAATGTGAGCGCAATTGTGATCCACTTCCATTGGAGTGCGAACGATAGAAAATGCCGATAGGATCGTATCACACGGCCGGGTTCAGCCCGCGCGTTTGTTGGCGTCTTGAGCACGTAGAGACCGATAAGCGGCGCAAAGACAACAGCGACAAACCAGGACACCACCAGCGCTATGCTAACCACAGCGAAAAGGCTGAATGTGTATTCACCCGCAGAGCTCGCTGCAAAGCCAATTGGGACAAATCCAGCGATCGTTACCAATGTGCCTGCAAGCATCGCAAAAGCATACGTCCTGAAGGCGTATACGGCCGCAATTTCCTTTGGCTCTCCAATCGCCAGCCTACCTAATGTCGCATCGGTAGTGGTCATAGCATCATCGACCATCAGTGCCAGTGCGATGATTAATGCCCCAAGGGAAATGCGTTGCATATCGATGTTGAACAGCAACATAATGGCAAATACGGCAGCAAGCGTCAGTGGGATCGTGATAGCGACCATGAGCCCAGCACGAACACCAAGAGCGATAAAGCTGACTATGAGAATAATGACGACGGCCTGTCCAAGGGACGTCATAAATTCGCCTATGGCACTACGTACCGTAACCGACTGATCCGCCACCAAATGCGGCTCAATTCCATGCGGCAAACTCGCGGTGATTTTTTGCATCTCGGCATTGATATTCTGCCCAAGCCGGAGAATGTCACCACCTTCACGCATTGCGATCGCCATACCAATTCCCGGCCCGCCGTTTACGCGAAACATTGGTTTCGGAGGATCAGAATAGCCGCGTGTAACAGTTGCGATATCTGCCAGCCTTATCATGCGGCCATTCACGGCAAAGTTGATATTTGCAATGTCCTGTTCCGTTCCAAATCCACCGGAAACATCAATTATAAGATTCTCATCGCCAGTCATAATAGTGCCAGACGGCTGTACAACATTCTGAGCCCGCAGGGCTGCAATCAATGCCGAGCGATCTATGCCAAGATTTGCAAGCTCCCGCATCGAAAACTCGACGAATATCTGTTCGTCCTGCTCTCCAAGCAGTTCGATTTTTGCGACATCAGGCACTTTAAGCAATTGTGAACGAGCGCTCTCGACATAGTCTCGCAACTGACGATGCGTAAAACCATCGGCTGTGAACCCATATATCAGGCCGAACGTGTCACCGAACTCATCATTAAAGCCCGGACCCACGACGCCTTGAGGTAACGTGTGACGCATATCAGCGACACGCTTGCGCACCACATACCAAGTATTTTCAACCTCCTTGGCACTCGCGCTGCCATCAAGATTGACGAATATGGTTGCGACGCCCGGACGCGTGAAACTGCGAACATTATCAAGGTGCGGCGTCTCTTGCAGCGTTCGTTCAAGTCGCTCGGTGACCTGCTGCAATGTATCCGTCATGTTGGCGCCCGGCCACGCAGCCTGCACAACCATTGTTTTGATAACAAAGGACGGATCTTCTGCGCGTCCAAGACGGCTATAGGCAAACAAGCCTGCACCCAAAACAACAATCATCAGAAAAATAACAAGTTGCCGTTCGCGAACAGCCCATGCTGAAAGATTGAAACCCATTATTTCCCCGCCGTGTTGAGCAGACGGACCTTTTGTCCCGGATACAATGCCTGTACGCCGGCCGTCACGACAATATCCCCAGCGCCCAAACCAGAAGCTACTCCGACGGAGACATTACCAAAACGGCCAATTTCGATATTCTGCAGGGCGACCGTATTCGTTTCGGGATTCAACACCCATACTGCTGGTGCATTGTTCACCGCAGTCAGTGCAGTGGCTGGAATTTCAATCAAGGAATAATTCTCAATGGTAACCTGCCCATTGATCGTAGAGCCAAGGCGCATCGCATCCGGTGCATTATCGAGGCCAACCCGGACACGAAACGTACGGGTTACGGGGTCTGCCTGCGGCGCAACTTCACGCACTCGCCCTGTAGCTTTGATCGATGGATCATCCGCAAGTGAGACAGTAATAACAGAATCCGGCGCAGCTTCCCTAAGTACCGATGCAGGTACATCAAATACGCCATCTCGCCCGTCCTGGCGCGCGAGTTGCACGATCATTTGTCCTGCCTGCACAATTTCACCGGGTTCAGCACCGCGCGCCGTCACAGTGCCAGGAGCGTCAGCAATCAGGTTTGTATAACCAAGATTATCCTCGGCGATTTTCACCTGCGCCTGTGCACTATCAACACCTGACAACGCCGTCTCCATTGCAGAGCGCGCGGCATCGTGACTGGAACGCGTCGTGAATCCATTGCGAAGCAACTGATCTTGACGGTTAAAAGCATTTCTCGACATTACGAGCTGGCTTTCCGCCGCAGCCAGCGCCGCGCGAGCAGAGCGGAGTGTATTCATCGCATTTTGCGCGTCCAAACGTGCGATCACTTGACCGGCTGTGACCCTGTCGCCAACATTAACGGCGCGTTCGATCATACGACCCGATACGCGGAACGCCATGGACGCCTCATCCTGCGCCTGTATTTGGCCGGTAAATGTTGATGTTTGCCCAGCCGCACCACGCTCGACAGTGGTTACCTGAACAGGCCTTATTTGCGGGGGCGCTTCGCTGGCTTCCTGCGAGCAGCCAGCTAGCAAAGCAACAGACGCAAACATCACCGCACGCAGTGAGAGTAACCCTCTGTCTCCGCATCCCCCATATCCACGAACAGAGTTGTTTAAAGTCCGCACGGCCACTTCCCTCATCAGCTTCATCATGTTTTTAACTCTGCTAAAGCTCACAATACACCCCCGAAAAGGAACGCGAAGAGCAGGACTGGAGCTTATAGGTCATGGAAACGACATGGCAACAAACCAGGCAGCCTGTGCCCTATGCTTGCCGTTTCACGCATTTCGCGTACTGAATGCACTTCCAAGATAAGAAATTCCTGCGATGAGAAGCGCTATTCCGGCAATTGAACCTGAAGGCAGCCCCTTCGTCAGCGGTAATTTCAGAATAAGAATAGCACTTGCTGTAAGCGCAATAAATCCGGAAAGGGTAAACCACCACCATCCCTTTTCCGGTCTGATTTTTATAGACATAGCAACTTGCAGAAATCCGTGCACGAATAATACGATGGCTATCAAAAGCGTAATCGCGAGGGCACCTTTGAGTGGATTGAGATAGATCATGACACCGCCCGTCAGCTCGACCGCACCAGACAACTCCTGCCAGACAAACCCTGTCCAGCTTTTTACCCAAAGTGATTGAATAATCTTGACGACGCCGATCCCCATCAGCACCACGCCAAAAATTGTGCTGGCTGCAAATTCAGAGTAGACAGGCAATAATAAACAGAGAACCCCACCGGATATAAGCAGGATAGCCAACCCCACAAAACCGACCCACTTCCGCTGTTCAGCGCTTTTGCGGTTCATTTTCGACTGGTGGCAACTATCCATTGTCATAACACTGAATCCATAAACATGTCTTTATAAGTCTTTAAGGATTAATCCTTTCAAGGCAAGCAAGAACACAATTCCTTTCAAATATAAAAATCAGGCAACGTGGAGATCATTGTGGAGGCAGATGATTTTCGTCCGCAAGTTTTGCCCAGCTCATTGATAAAATATTCAACCGCAAGCTCAATTGCGTCACAATACCCTCGACCATGTGATCACCTTCTTTACCCGCAAAAAGCGTCGTTTCTACCTCCACATCATTACTACCCTCCAGTCGATGACTTCGGATTGAGTGAAAGCGCAATTTTCGCTGATGAATTGCCTGAACGAGCAACGCTCGCACAGAAGTCTCGCTCTCGACAGGACACCGAAACTTCACAAGATAAAAATGTTCGGTTTCTGGAGCGACAAAGGAATAGCGGTCTATCAGCAACGTGATTTTAGGCAGAGAAATGTTCAGACATACAATAAAAAATGTAGTTTCAAAAGCGAGAAGCCATAGCCCATAACCAGTCAGAACGCCGACCGCACCGGTGCTCCATACGGTGGCAGCTGTGCTCAATCCTTTGATACTAGCGCCATCTTTGATGATAAGTCCCGCCCCAAGGAAGCCGATTCCTGTCACGACCTGGGCGCCGACTCTAAGATCATTCTCGATACCGAGAGCATTGGGAAGAGATGCATAAGCGGCAGCGCCAAGTGCCACAAGAGCATGTGTCGCAAGACCGGAATGCCGTTGTTTTAATTGACGTTCTAAGCCGATGACAGCGCCAAGCAAAAGCGCGACACTTAAATTAATCATAATAGATTGAAGCGCAACGACTTCCGACATGTACATCCTTTCCACCCGTAAATTACTCAAACCCTCAAAATTTTGCACCTCTTAGAAGCAGAGCATTCGACTTTCTCTATCCAACTGATTTTAAGTACTTATTTTGCCAAATCTGCTTAATATTCTGTGGTAGCGCTGTAGCGCTATGGTTAACGTTCTGAGATACGATCGATAACGCGCGCGGGCAGATGCAGAGCCAGTGAAGCCTGTTCTAAAGTACCCCGTCCAAGGGCAATAAACGCAGCATCCATACCGGCATATTCGTCTGTAATGAGACGGCGTAATAATGGCCCTGAACCAAGCAGTTTTATTAGCGTGCTAGAACTTGCAAACACACTGTGACCACCGCTATCGACCTGAGAAATATCAAGAACCTGCACATTCTTTTTTTGCAGGAAGGCTATATCATGGCCACTGCCAATACGTGGTTCACCCCCGGCCAGACGGCGCGAAATATCAAGCGCGCGATCCCGGCGGGAAACAACAATCGTGAAAGGTTGTGGCAGAGGGTTAATGTCTTCAATCTGGCTTCGGAAAAGATCGGGATCCAGATCAGGAGCAGCAAGCATAACCCCTTTGATGCTTTTTAGCACATCCTCGCGTTTTTCCAGTGACAGAGTTCTCAGTGCTTCCATGATAACGACGGCGCCCATTGAATGCCCGACCAGAACTATACCGTTCGCTTTGGTTTTGGTCACCAATTCGAGGGTTTGAGCCAAACCTTTTCGAGCAATAATTGCGCTGTCTCTGTCATAAAGATAGCGGGTAAACGATGCAGCCGAAGCCCAGGAAAAATGGATAGGCACACCACCAATCTGGTAGTCATGGACAATTTGCGCGTTACGGAAAAGACTTTCAGCAAAGTTGTTGTTATAACCATGTACAAAGATGAAAGCTTCGCTCTTTGCAACAGAGCTGTTTGCAATGCGCCGGTTTAATTCCGCCACAAATGCCGAACTGTCTTGCAACGGCTTATAGTTGAAAGCCGTAAAATGTCTGGTCACTTCGGGTCTGCTCGACGATGTGTCCACACTGCCTGGACGATGCGTTGCTGGGATGCGAACATCAACTTCTGAAAAATTTAAGCGGGTCGATCGTGTGCCTGAATAAGCAATATTTGCTTCATCTGTCGGCTCCCTGACTGTCGTAACCAGTAGGGGAACAACGGTTTGCGGAAACTTACTCTCAGGCGTGGCCGATTCGAGCCCCGTGACGGCCCTATTGCCCGCACAACCTGACGCTAAGTGCAGGATGAATACGAACATGATAACATGTTTCAATTTATATCCCACTCGAAATACGATATCGACCACTAAAGGCGTAGGCTGCTTGGATTTATCACGTGCTAATAGGATATGACCAGTTTGCAGGTTAATAGCGGCAGTCGTTGCTTCTCGTCCACTTATTTCGGCGTTCATGGATACGGATTTCTACGTAATAGGGCAGATCCATTCATATCACCATTGCCACCAAATAACTGTCAATTTATCAAGCATGTTTTGAGTGACAGAATCTTAATTTCATGCGTGTTTAATATGTTAACAGCTAAATTAAAAAACATCTAGGCACCAGTTTTTACGATAGAAGTGGTAAGCTAATAGGATTATATTCTAACCAACTGATGGCATCTTACTAAATCTTTTGACCGACGTAAAAGGGAATCAAATGGAACTATTATCTCCTCTTGTCGACCCTGATAAAACATTCATCTCAACAGGAAGTCTGCCTTCGGCTGACCGCGTTTCGAAACTCATCGCCGAGGCACACGAGCGTTTCAGCAGTGTTAACCTCGGTCAGAACTCTCAAGTTTACCCTGCTCTCGCGAATGTTCCAGCAAAACTTTTCGGTATCTGTGTTGTTAGTGTTGATGGCCATGTCTTCTCCGTCGGCGACGCTGATCACGAATTCACTATCATGAGTGTTTCAAAGCCTTTCATCTTTGCACTCATCTGCGATCTCATTGGTGCGACGGGTGCACGAGAACGTCTCGGAGTTAATGCAACAGGCTATGCGTTCAATTCACTCGCTGGGATCGAACGCGATCGGGAGGGGCGTACAAACCCGATGGTCAATGCAGGGGCTATCGCAACAACCAGCTTGGTTCCTGGAAAAAACGAAGACGAAAAGTGGCGTTTTATACATGAAGGTTTGTCCCGTTTCGCTGGGCGCAACCTTTCTATGAACGAAGAGGTTTATAATTCCGCATCAGAAACGAACTTCCGCAACCGCAGTATAGCTTGGATGCTCGAAAGCACCGGTCGCATCTTTAGCGATCCTGTAGAAGCGGTGGAGCTATATACACGACAATGTTCGTTGAATGTGAGTGCGAAAGATCTCGCTGTTATGGGGGCAACGCTGGCAAATGGCGGAGTTAACCCACTGACAGGTGAAAAGGTCGTGAAGCCCGATGTTTGTCATTACGCACTCGCCGTTATGCTCACTGCGGGTCTTTATGAGACGTCAGGCGACTGGCTTTACGAAATTGGATTGCCCGGTAAAAGCGGCATCGGTGGCGGCATAGTAACCGTTTCACCTGGCAAGGGGGGGTTAGGTACATTTGCTCCGCCACTCGATGAAGCAGGAAATAGCGTAAGGGGACAATTAACAGCGCAATTTCTTTCGCAGCGCCTTGGACTTGATCTGCTCATGTCCTCACCTGCAAGATAATCATTAATACACTCAAGAGTTTTCATAAAGCTCTATAAATCTGTCAAATTGCGAGAGGGAATTATCTGCGATGACAGCTTCAGTAAATACGTCATATTCTGAAAAACGCAATTCATGGCTCCCCATGATTGCGATCGCTTTCGGTCAAGCGATCATGTCTTTCAATGTGGCCTCATTACCCGTAGCACTTGGCGGGATGGTCGAGAGCTTCGGCGTAGCGCCTACGGTGATTGCTACCGGTATTGTCGCTTATTCGATGATTGTCGCAGGCTTCGTCATGCTTGGTGCCAAGCTCGTACAACGCTTTGGTGCATTGCACGTATTTCGAATTGCTGTCATCGTTTTCGGTGCAGCACAAATTCTGATGACGTTCAGTCCCAATTCAACAGCGATGATATCCGCGCAAGCGCTTTGTGGTGCAGCGGGCGCGGTGATCGTGCCTGCGCTTGTTGCTCTGATTGCTGAAAACTACCAAGGCACTCAGCAAGCCACGGCGCTTGGTGCATTGGGCTCAGCTCGTGCAGGTGCCGGCGTTCTGGCGTTTTTAATTGGTGGCGTGCTCGGAACGTATATTGGCTGGCGGCCGGTTTTCGGTATTCTGATTGTGGTATCTGCACTCGTTTTTTTCTTAAGCTTTCGTCTAAAGCCTGACCAAGGGCGTCCTGAAGTCAAAATTGATGGCATAGGCGTTGTGCTTGCAGCAGCAGCAATCATCTCTATCAGTTTCGGATTTAACAATCTAAACGGATGGGGCCTCTTGATCGCAAGAACCTCTGCACCCTTTGATATTCTGGGCCTCTCCCCCGCACCGGTTCTGATCATTTTCGGCATTGTATTGGGACAAGGCTTCTTTCTTTGGACTCGGCGTCGGGAAGCTAATAATAAAACTCCCCTGCTGCCACTTCAAGTTCTTGATTCACCACAGGAACGTGCAGCTGTCTTCGCAATGTTTGCAGTCGTCGCTCTAGAAGCTGCGCTTAATTTTTCGGTCCCGCTTTATATCCAGATCGTACAGGGACGCTCACCGCTAGCAACAGCTGTTGCAATGCTTCCATTTAACCTAACAGTCTTTTTCGCGGCCATGCTAATTGTACGCGTTTATGGAATATTGTCGCCTCGACAAATTGGCAGATTCGGGTTCGGGCTATGTGCAGTAGCGCTTATTTGGCTAGCCTTTGTCGTACGCAATGATTGGAGTTCAATACCAGTTCTGTTTGGACTTATTCTTTTTGGCATCGGACAAGGCTCGCTCGTGACTCTCCTTTTCAACGTTCTGGTTACTTCATCACCAAAGGAACTGGCTGGAGATGTCGGCTCTTTGCGTGGAACCACGAACAATCTTGCGGCAGCGGTGGGTACTGCGGTTGCCGGTGCGTTGCTCGTTGGACTACTCAGCAGCGCCGTTATGCGGCAACTGGCCCAGAACCCGACACTGCCGATTGAAATCCAATCAGAAGTTAATCTGGACAGCATCACCTTCGTCAGTAACGATCAGCTGGCCAGTGTGATTGCGACCACATCTGCAACACCTGAACAAAAAGCCGAAGCACTCAAAATTAATACAGAGTCTAGACTATTGGCTCTTAAAATAGGTTTCCTGATTATGGCAGGACTTGCACTCATTGCAATTCTGCCGGCAGGTCGTTTACCAAACTATAGACCCGGTGAAATACCGACACCATAAGTCTCCGTTGAGCAGAGAGGGCCGCAGAAGCTGCCCTTTCTACTCGACATATGGACTGTCAAGGTTTTATTCAGCCTCAATGAATACACTATAATCATTAACGGTAAGCCCGATTTTCCATGCACGTTGTCGGCTGCTTTATAGTCTTTTGCTTTGAGAGCGACATGTGGCTCATTAGAGTGCTGAGTTTTTGAAGATTTTGAACGTGAGCAGGTCGCTTATGCCGACGACTACATCCCCTTGCCGCAACTCATTGAGCGTGCGACGGGGTTAAGCGACTGTATCGACGCCGCAAGCACGGCATGTCAGCTTGAGACTTTAGATCATGGCGCTGACTCTGGTTCCTTTGACTGTATCAATGAACAGACACGATTTCCAACCAGTGGCAAAACTCTGATCTGGCGTTCTAGAATGTTATTTTTTGATCGGCATCCTGCCGTCGCTGGTGACGTGCTCCCGTTAAATTAGGCCATTCAGAACTGGAATTTTCCACTTATGATCCCTTATCCGGGAGAAGGAGAGTTCCATGAAGGCATCGACGTTTTCAGAGGCGCAGATAGCATTCGTTTTGAAGCAAGCAGAGGATGGCACGCCGATTGGTGAGGTTTGTCGGAAGGCAGGTATTTCAGACGCCACGTTTTATAACTGGCACAAGAAATATGCGGGCCTGATGCCATCCGAGATGAAGCGGTTGCGGCAACTCGAGGAGGAGAATGCCAAGCTGAAGCGGATCGTTGCTGATCTGTCTCTGGACAAGGCCATGCTTCAGGATGTTTTGGCAAAAAATGTATGGTCCGCCTCGTCCGTGCAAGGGGTTTGATGGTCCTGACGGTTCCAGTCTGCATAAATGTATCCGGCCTCTCGCGAGTGGACTGTTGTTACAGTCAGGCCATGATGAGATCCGCGCGCACCGTTCTCGAATAACTGGTTCGGGCGCCAAGCCCGCTTTTTTGCCCAGAGCTTACGCTGCGCTGATCAACTGTCTCGTCATCACTATCCCGCTCCTCGCAGTCTGTCGCTGGATCAGGTTTTTGCCGGATCCTGACGATTGTAGATCGCGCCCGGTCGGGTCATAATCACCCATGCGACGCGTGCAATTTTGGCAGCAAGAGCGACCGCCGCCTTGTTATTGTGCATCCTGGCCTGAAGCCCGTCCAGCCACACGCCGAGCCGGTCTCTCGTTCGATCAAGATGGAGAAGGCATGTTCGTGCGCCGTGGATCAGTAATCGTCGCAGATATGAACTGCCCCGCTTGCTGATACCCAGTAATGTGGTTTTCCCTCCAGTTGAATGCTCTCGCGGAACAAGTCCCAACCAGGCGGCCATGTCGCGAGCCCTTTTGAACTGGCGACCCGTTCCCGCTGCTGCCAATAGCCCAGTAGCAGTCAATGCCCCGATGCCGGGAACAGTCATGAGGCGACGGGCGGTATCGTCCGCGTCGGCCGCTGCTTCGATCTGACGGCTCACTTCAGCAATTCTTTGCTCAAGATAGCGAATGTCTTCGAAGAGAGACATAAGCAACTGCCGCATTGGTGCCGACAGGTCGTTGTCCTCATCCTCCAGGACCCTTGGCATGTTCGCCTTGAACTTACCCGCCCCCTGATGCATCGCAATGCCGTATTCGAGGCAGAAGGCGCGCATCTGGCATATAACCCGGGTGCGCTGAGCCACGAGGCGGTCCCGTACTCTATGCAGTGCCTGAACATCGATCTGATCAGACGTACGCACCTCGACAAACCGCATTGTTGGCCGTGTCACGGCCTCGGCTATAGCTTCGGCATCAATGATGTCACTTTTGTTGGATTTGACGAAGGGCTTCACAAACTTTGCAGCAACAATTCGAACTGTGTGGCCAAAGCCTTGAAGCTTCCTCGCCAGCCACTGTGAACCGGGGCATGCCTCCATTCCAACGATTGTCGGCGTAGCTCTTTCGAAGAATTGCAGGACAGTGTCACGCCGGAAAGTCGCCTTTTGTATTGGATGACCAGCAGGGTCCAATCCGACGACGTGGAACACGTTCTTGCCAATGTCGACGCCGAATACGGCTGCTTCTCGGGGTTTGTTACGAACGCTCATGACGATCCTCCCTTTTTTGAGTTCGTCTCCCTTATGTGGGGTGGGAGGACGAGGCGGACCATCCCATTAGCTCTGAAGCCTGCACGCAGGCGAGCGCTTGTCGACACTATTAAGTCGGATCGGAAAGTCTCGGTAAGACGCGCCTGTTCGGTGCTCAAGATTGACCGGTCACTTTATGTCTACAAGTCAAAGCGCGGCGAGCAGGCTGAACTGAAGCTCAGGATCAAGGACATCTGTCAGATACGGGTTCGTTATGGGTATCGGCGCGTGCATGTGCTTCTCAAGCGTGACGGCTGGCCCGTTAATCCGAAGCGAATCTATCGTCTTTACAAGGAGATGGGACTTCAGCTGCGGAACAAGGTTCCCAAACGGCGTGTGAAGGCGAAGCTTCGCGCTGATCGCACAGATGCGACGCATTCCAACCATGTCTGGGCAATGGATTTTGTCCATGATCAATTGGCGACAGGACGGAATATCCGCATCCTGACGGTGGTTGAGACATTCTCACGCTTCTCGCCAGCAGTTGATGCCCGCTTTAGTTATCGTGGTGAGGATGTGGTGCAGACCCTGGAACGGATATGTTGTCAGATTGGTTATCCTGCGGTTATTCGTGTGGATAATGGCAGCGAATTTATCTCTCGTGACCTGGATTTATGGGCTTACCATAAGGGGGCTCGACTTCTCCCGACCCGGCAAGCCGACAGATAACAGCTACATCGAGAGCTTCAATGGCAAGTTCAGAGCCGAGTGCCTGAACGCCTATTGGTTCATGAGCCTTGACGACGCCCGCATTAAGATGGAGGATTGGCGTAGAGACTATAACAAATTCCGGCCACATAGCGCCATTGGCAATAAGGTGCCGATTTCGCTTATGAATGGCTCAACGGCATCCCTGCCGCTTTGAGCCTTAAACCCGGAAAATTCTAGTTCTCCGTGGTCCAAATTCGGGGTGCACCTCATGCGCAACAAGGCTCTGTTTCTGTTCCACTTCAATAGAACCAAAGCGTGACAGAGAGCATTGATTTAGAGCGTAGGTCTAATTCAGTCAGATTGAAACGCGCTCTAAACCAATGATGTGAAGAGGATTTAAAATTTTGCAGTCGCACTCATACGGAAAGTACGTCCGGGTGCAGGTGTCAAAGCCTCTGTCAGTGCATCAAGATAATAAAGATCGAAGACATTATCGATGCTTGCGTTGAGTGTTAGGCTCTCGCTCACCTTGTAAGATGCAAAGGCATCATAGACTTGATAAGAACGCCAGTCGCTTTCAATCCCAGTTCCGTGTCGCTTAATCGCGCGCTCTCCGGCGAATGATATACGCCCACCAGTGGTCAGCTTCTCATCAAGAAAACGAGCGCCAAGCGTGATCGACCCGCTATAGGAAGGCGGCACATAAACGCTCAGATAGTCATCGGGCGGCGTTGCTTCGACACACGAAGCGCTCTCCCCAACCTTCGCTGCGAAGCAATACTGGATATCAGTATAGCGATTGAGATTTGCGTCCGCGAAAAACCGCCCCGCATCATAAGAAAGGGACAGCTCGAAGCCCTTATATTTCGCCCCATCAATATTCGCGAATGTTCGGTAGGCGAATGGCAGGCCAGCACGGTTACCGTAAATTCTGACAATATAATCGTCATAGTCATTGTCAAAATAAGCCGCCTTGAAGCGTAGCTTATCATTGGCGATCAGAGCGTCATTCTTCAGATAATTGAGGCCAACTTCATAGTTGGTGGATTTTTCAGGTCTGAGATAGGGATTGGGTTCAATTTGTCCAGGCATCTCAAAGACAGTTTCGCGCACGCTTGGCGGACGCCAGCCTTTTGCATAAGTGGCAAACAGCTGCAGGCCATCTAGAGGCTCGACCGTAATGCCCAAACGCGGATTGAAGATATTACTTTGCAGCCCATCCGTCGGGTCTACTTCCTTGCGATCATTGGTCTGATAATCTTCATAGCGCAATCCGGCAGATAGTTTTAACCAATCAACAGGCTTATAATCTGCATTTGTAAAGATAGAAGCAACTGAGCGATCACCTTCAATACTCAACTGCGCGCCGGGGTTCTGGTTTATCTTCTCATACGCATATGTTGCGCCATACTTCACATCAAGTATGCCAATCTGTGTATCAAAATGCGATGTGTTCCAGATCTCGCCGCCAGTTGTATCAACTTTTGAAATGCTCGGTGAGCCTGTCAGGATTTCAATCGCGGCCCATTCGTCGGCAACTCTCGTATGCCAGAGATTGGCGTGAAAATCGATGAGATCATTGTCACTCGGGTTCCACGTATATTTGGCAGTGTACATGTCTGAAGTGACATGACTGAGATTCGCCTGATACGGATCCCAGCTATATTGCGAAAACGGGTTATTCATATCCCCGTATTCTTCGCCATAGGTACTGTCGTAACGAATATATCCAAGCTCAACTGTCTGATCATAATCGAAGTCGAACTTGCCCTTCAGCAACACGGATCGGGTGTCCTGAGACGTATTGTAGACTTCGCCACCAGGCTTTAAATCCGACATCGGATCCCAGTATTCAGCACCGCGAAACCCAAACCGCTTGACGAGCCTTTCACCATTTTTGCCAGCAAAATAATTGCCGTTGCGCCGATAGGCGAATGCGCCGGTGAGTTCGAAATCCTCATTTCTCGCCGCGAGTGCAATACTCCCCACCCGATTGCCGCTATCCAGCCAGTCATTGCCATCAAATCGCTGTTTAATCTCGTTGGGTGGTGCAACATAAGGGCCCGGATCAATGCTGTTGCCTCCAAAACCACCTTTGATCTTCATGCCATAGGATTTGCCTTCCAGCAGAATATCATCCGCATTAAGTGTGCGCATATTCACCACGCCGCCCATCGCGCCGCTGCCAAAAGGACCACCCGAAGGCCCCTTTTCGACTTCGATACCACCGATGAATTCCGGATCAACAAAGGTTCGGCTGCTCATCCCTTTATATCCACGATAGGTCGAGGAACTTTGTTGGGCGCCATCAACCAGTGTGGCAACGCGGTTCATACCCTGCAAACCCCGTATATTCACATTCAGCGACTGGCCTGTGCGATTGCCTGCGGAAAACACGCCTGGCGCATTGCGGAACATGTCGCCGGGGCTTGAAGGTGGTACGCGGCCTATCTGCTCTGCACTTATATAAGCTCCTGAACCTGCCGTTTCATAGGGGGCATCGGCAGGCGACGCACCTCGTCCACCCGTGACAGTGATTGTATCAAGTAACAATGATCCATTGGCATCAGCAGGTGCTCCCTGAGCGGACGAGCTGCCGGAACGTCCTGTGACAGTGACGGTATTACCATTGGTGAAATGGTAAGACAGCCCGGTATCTCTAAGCAGCGCTGCAAGGGCTGCTTCGCGTGTCATAGTTCCTGTCACGGGCGAGCCGCTGATCCCACCGGCTGATGCATCCTGAAAGACGACCGAAATCCCGGTAATATTAGAAATATCATTGAGAGCCTGCCGCACCGGCCTTGCAGATATTTTGAAATTATACGTCTGCTGTGTTGCCGTTTGTCCGAGTGCGGGCAAAACGGGGCTTGCGACTGTCCAACCCATCGCAAGAATTGTCGTTGCCATCAGCGCAACAATCCGACCGCGCGCCCGCTTACCATTTCTCATGAAAACAAACCCTCTCATTACCTGAACAGGAGAGGAAGCCATGCTTTCAATATTGCGTCCCTCTCAATCAGTTACACGTTTGGGAGCAATCAGATACACACTAAAACTTGACTCTTTTTTACAAATAAACAC
The DNA here is from genome assembly GCF_047308065.1 of Brucella sp. H1_1004. NCBI lineage: Bacteria > Pseudomonadati > Pseudomonadota > Alphaproteobacteria > Hyphomicrobiales > Brucellaceae > Brucella > Brucella sp. H1_1004. The sequence continues at coordinate 485,014 of NZ_JAYKZA010000004.1, read as the reverse complement.
AAGTCATTGTATTTATTGGAAATAATTATCAGTTACGGACTAATGATCACAAGTTTACCGGTCAGATGGCTGATCCTGAAGCCTACAGTTGCTTGAAGGGATGCAAGAGCACTGTCTGAATCCTCAAGCGGCAAGTTGCCACTCACCAGTTGATCGGCAAGCCCATTGCCTAGGACAACGATCCGGCCAGAGCGGTATCGACCAATTTGATTCAGAATATCGCCGAGCCGCGCCTGATCAAATATGAGGCGTCCTTTCTGCCAGGCCATTGCTTCATCAATGGCAATCGGATGAACCGAACCAAGGCCAACATTATCATAGCCAACGCCTTGTCCGGCTTCCAGTTTTGCGCTTTGTCCATCCGCTTCAGACGACACGATAACGTGCCCTCTGGCAAGATTGACTGCCACGTCCTTTCCTAGGATCTCAACTGAGAACGCGGTGCCGGTCACACGCGTTTCGCCACGACCGGCATCGACCACAAACGGTATTTCTGACGACTTGACATCGAAATAGGCTGCACCGCGCAAAAGTTTTACGCTGCGCTTTTCAGCCGTCATGTCGGTGGACATAGCACTATCAGCATCCAGCAAGACGGTTGAGCCATCTGGCAGAGTGATTGTCTGACGTTCGGCGCGCGCTGTTACGTAATCGGCTGAGAGATTTTGCAAAAAATGTGGATTCTCTATCCAGACATCAAACCCGACCAGTGCTGCAACAAGTATACCTGCAACACCCGCGAGGGCATTGCGCACGCGACGGCGCTTACGCACCTGTTCGATAGCATCAAGATAGCCGCTTAGCTGAGCTGCATCTTCAGAGGCAATCATCGCGCTGGGCAGATCGGCATCAACCCATCGCGAACTAATCCGCCGATAAGCTTCATTATGAAGAGGGCTTTTATTCAACCAAACTTCAAAGTTTTTCTGGTCAGCAGACGACGGCTCGCCATTGATACGGGTAAACCATGCAATCGCTTCCTGGTGGATGTTTTCCATGACCCGCTCCGGCGATGAATGTCTGTCAATCACCATGAAGAGTGTTTCCAGTCTTCAGCCATGCACCCATATAAAATAAGGCGCTGGATTGCAGCAATTCATTCATAAGCCTCACAGAGACCGCTCCTGAAAACCGATACAGGCGATCATGGCGCGGGCCATATGCTTTTCGACCGCACTGCGCGATATCCCAAGTACTTCTGCAATTTCCGAGTATTTACAGCCATGAACCTTGTTCAACAGAAATATATGTCGCGTCCGCTCCGGCATTTCACGGATGATATTATCCAGCTGTCGTACAGCATCGCGTATTTCGACAAGATCATAAGGCGTTGCTATTGGGGCTGAACACTGCTCAGGCAGAATATTGGCAGCATAAGCTGAACGGACGCGCTCCGCGCGCACGTGATCAACAATCGCGTTGCTGACTGAACGGTTAAGATAAGCAACATCGCTGTCAAGACTTCCAGTACCCCGCTCCCACAGTCGCAAGAATACGTCCTGAACTATATCAGCGGCCACGGATTGTGATCCGAGGCGTCGAGCTACACGTTTCAGAAGACTGGGCCGCTTATCACCATACAAAGTCTCAATTTCATTGCGAGCAACCATCGCACCCCACTCAATTTTCGCAACGCAAATTCGAATGATTATTACTTCGAATTTAGGCCCCCTATGTCGTTCAACATACGTCTCCCGTTAAATTCCTTGCGAAAGACAGGTTATCGACAACCAACCATAAAACTTGCCTATTAATCTCATATTTAGGGAAATATCAAATCAAATTGCAAGACTTTTACTGGAGCAACGCCGCAGGTTGATATATTTTCCATCCCTATCGAAGCCTATTGGTCCAATAGCCGGAGTGGCTACGTGTAAGAAGTTGAATTTTGCACATACGGCCCAGACATAGCGGGATACCCTCCGGCGGTATTGCCAAGTTGTTAGAGTTAGGATGCACGAAATGGCAGTGTTACGTTAAACGGCGTACAGACGTAAGTCATTCTTTGACTCCCCTTTTATGCGGATTTCAAGCGAGGCATTTCACGCCAAATGTTTGTGGCGGCATGTCTTAATTCACGGTAATCGGTGGCGACGGATGTAATGCAGATTGTAAATGCGATCGTGAATGGAAGCGAACTTTTGTAAATGTCGCGCTGATTTAAAGCGCTTCATGATCCGCTTTCGTCGTTGGATCGGCTGATGCGAATTCTCTAACTGATTTTTCAAACCTTTATGCTGGCGATGATCGCAAACACCAAGGCCTATTGCTCGTCTGAAAGCGCCATATGATCTTAGTCTATCAGTGACCATAATCCGTTGTGCGAAGCCCTGAGTACAGAGCAGCGTGCACATGAAACGCTTGGCTGCGTTGGCATCGCGACGTTTATGAACAAGGACATCCAGCACGAAGGGCCCTGTCGCAAAAATTTCAGCGCCTGCAGATCGGCCTTATCCCTGGACGCAATTATGCTGCGAGCTCTGCAAAGACTGTGAATGGCGAGAGATTGCCATTCACGAATTGGTTTTTGCGGATCATATGCGCCACTTCAATTCGGGCAATGGTAGCTGCAGCTGAATGAAATGCTTTGAAGCCTAACATGTGTTTGGTGATCCGCTTAATGAACCGATGATCCTGCTCAGGATGTTGTTGAGATATTTAACCTGCAGGATTTCCATCATCTTGCCCGTGCCCGTGATTTTCAGGATCGTATTTACAGCTTGTGCGCCAGCCAGGTTCGCCCCGCTCTAATCAATGCGACCTTGTGCGGAACACCATTGCGTGCGATGGCTTTCTTAAAGAAACGCCTTGCTGCGCTGAGATTTCGGTGCTCAGAGAGCATGAAGTCAAGAGTTTGGCCATCACGATCTGCGGCTCTATACAGATAGATCCATTTCCCTTTGACCTTTATATACGTCTCGTCGACCCGCCAGGAGCCAACCGTTGGCCGCTTACGCTTCTGTGCCTGATCAGCAATCTGTGGGGAGTATCGAACAACCCATGGGTTCAATGTCGCATGATCAACAACAACGCCGCGTTCAGCCATTATTTCCTGAAGGTCACGATAGGAAACGGGATAACGAAGGTAGAAGAACACAACATAAAGGATGACACGTTTGGGAAAATGCGCCCCTTTGAAATTGATGGCCATTTCTTTGTACCGCGCCTGATGTTTCGAACGGATCAGGGAATAACGCAACAGAAGTGAAAATTTTCGACATAACCCTCCAACCTCTGCCCCAAACAGCCTGCCGATCAATCACCTTTGATTGTGGTACAGAGTTTCCAGAGTGGTCCTATATATGGAAGAACGCATCAAAAATGGTTGATGGCTAAAGAAATTGAAGAAAAAGCATTGTGCATGAAACAAGTTAGGATATCAGACATATTCAAGTGAGACACGGCTATTTCTAAGTGGCGGTGTAGACATTCTCATCGGATGGAGCATTTTCTTGGCAGTCGGTCGTCAATCCATGCCGCCGCTCAATGCGCTTGTGGTGTTTGACAGTGCAGCGCGTCTTGGCAGCTTCTCGCGTGCCGGCCTTGAACTTGGCCTTACACAGAGTGCGGTCAGCCGTCAAATTGGCAAACTCGAAGCCTTTATCGGCTCAAAACTCTTCAATCGTCTGCCTATCGGCGTACAATTAACGGCAATTGGCGAAAGCTATGCCTCTGAAGTCAGCCGCCTGCTAGGAGACCTAACAGCCGTAACGGACGGTTTACGGGCATGGACAGGTCCGCGTCAGATTACTATTGCCTGTTCACGCGGCATTGCCGATCAGTGGTTTCTGACACGTGTCGGCATGTTGAAAACCGAAATTCCGGGTATCGAAATCAGGCTGCGGGTCACGGATGACGTAGCGCATTTGCGGCTGGATGAATTTGATCTCGCCCTTTTTTATCGAAAAGAACGGCCTATCGGGGTCAACCTGACAATTCTGGGACGTGAAGAGGTCGTGCCGGTTTCAGCCCCCGGTTGCGGCAATATCATGGAATTGGAAGCTCCCGTCCTGCTGGCTATTGAAGATACAATGCGCGATTGGCAGGGATGGCCGGAGTGGTGGCAAGATGCAAAATTGTCACCACCCACCGGGGCATTGGAGTGGCGCCTTGGCGATTATGGGCTTTGCGTCGCTGCCGCAACTCAGGGCATCGGTATCACGCTGGGCTGGACATGGCTTATCAAAGAACAGCTTGCAGCAGGTACTCTTGTGCCTGTTCACGACCACATGATGCGCTCAGATGCGTATTTTTATCTGATGCGACCAGCGGACCGTCACCAGCGTAGAATCGTTCGTGAAGTGTCTGAATGGCTCATCGCAAGCAATGGAAATGAGCCAATCACATAAAGATGATCTGCTTTATTCCACAGGTGTTGTAGCACGCCGACGGGCCAGCATACGAAAGCGTGCATAGCCAATAATTGTGAAGAGCAACCAGGCAACCTGAGTAATAATGGAACCAAGGTTGAAATTCCATGATAGTGAATAGATCAAAGCTACCCCGCCTAGAATATTAAGCAGCGTAATAATAGCGTCGTCTACCGTATAAATACGTAGCTGAATCAGGGCGTAAGCCGACAGATAAAAGACTGCGCCCAACAGGCCGATGATGTCCGGCAAGCTCATTTTGATCTCCACGATCATGAAAAATCTAATGCAGAAAATGCGTCCAGAACCGTGGAATTCGCAGCCTGCAAACCATCCTTGAAACGCTCCTTTATCCGTGTCTGCGCAAATGCCAAGCCACACATTTTACATGGGGGTATGCAGAAAAATCATATCAGAAAAAGCTCATGTAACCCTTGAAAACATTGACGCGTCTAAGGTACGCAACCCTGAAAATCGCTTGAGCTATGAATTAATCACAAGCTGAAAGTCTAAGGGGTAACGTATGTCCGAGCAAAAGAGCCAGTTTCAACTAACGCGCCGATCCTTCATTTCGGGTGCAGCGGGTTTTGGACTTGTTGCTGCCAGCGGTATGAGTGGTTTGATCAACTCTGCAATGGCTGCCGACACGGATGGCGCGCCAAAGAAGGGCGGAGTTCTCAAACTCGGCATTGGCGGCGGTTCCACCACCGATAATTTCGATCCGCGGCTGTTGAAAGACTGGGTTCCGGTCAATCAGGCTTACATGCTGATGAACGGCCTTGTCGAAATCGACGCCAACAACAAAGCCGTGCCAGAACTCTTTGAAAGCTGGGAACCATCAGCTGATGCCAAGGAATGGACCTTCAAGGTTCGTCAGGGTGTGACATTCCATAACGGCAAGACGCTCGACGCCGATGACATCATTTACTCGATCAATCTGCATCGCGGTGAAACCACATCAGGCGCACGTTCACTCGCAGCCGCTTTCACCGATGTTGCAAAAGAAGGCGACGACAAGGTCAAGATCACGCTCGAAAGCGGCAATGCCGATTTGCCTTACATCCTGTCTGACTACCACTTCCTCGTGGTTCCGAAAGACTGGACCGATTTCAATAAGCCGGTTGGCACAGGTCCGTTCGTCTTTGAACGTTTCCAGCCGGGCGTACGTTCGCGCTTCACGCGTAACGAGAGCTACTGGAAGCCAAATACGGCATGGGTTGATGCGGTTGAAGTCATCGTCATCAACGATGTTTCCGCTCGTACCAACGCCATGATGTCCGGTCAGGTTCACGCTATCAATCAGCTCGACTTCAAAACTGTCGATTTGTTGAAGCGCAATCCAAACCTCAACATCGTTCAGTCGGCAAGCGGGCAGCATTTCTCGTTCCTTATGGATTGTACGCAAGCGCCTTACACCGACAACAACGTGCGCCTCGCGATCAAGTACGGCATTGATCGTGAACAGTTGCTGAAAACCGCTCTACGCGGCTATGGACGCATTGGAAACGACAACCCGATCCCAAGCTCTGATCCATTCTTCAATGCAGAGCTGCCGCAGCGCGCATACGATCCGGAAAAAGCAAAGTTCCATCTCAAGCAAGCTGGCATGGATTCGCTTAAAATCCAGCTCGCAGCCTCCGATGCTGCTTTCACCGGCGCTGTCGATGCGGCCGCGATTTTCCGCACAGCAGCAGCAAAATCCGGCATTGATCTCGACATCAAGCGTGAGCCTGCAGATGGCTATTGGGACAATGTCTGGATGAAGGCTCCATTCTGCATGTCCTATCGCGGTGGCCGTCCAACGGCTGATCTGGCGCTTTCTGTGGCGTATATCTCGACGGCCTCGCAAAACGACACCCATTGGAAAAATGCGAACTTCGACGCCAAGCTGCTTGAAGCCCGTGCAATGCTGGATCAAGCCAAGCGCAAGGAAATCTACGCTGAACTGCAAACCATGATCAGCGATGAGGGTGGTGCGCTCATTCCAATGTTCGGCGATTATCTTGACGCCACGTCCAAGAAAGTCAAAGGCGTAACCACGCATCCGATGTTCAATCTGATGGGCGCTCGCCTCGCCGAAAAAGTCTGGCTGGAAGCATAAATGTTCGTTCTAATTCTCAAGCGTGTGGGGCTCGGGCTCCTCACGCTGTTCCTCGTGTCGGCGTTGATTTTTGCCGGCACACAGATCCTGCCGGGTGATGTGGCATCCGCCATCCTCGGCCAGAATGCAACGCCGGAAGCACTTGCGACGCTGCGCGAAAGCCTGGGCCTCAATCAACCGCTTCTAGCGCGCTATTTCTCGTGGCTTGCGGGTTTCGTCACGGGCGACCTCGGCACGTCTCTTGCCAACCAGCAACCTGTTGCTGAACTGCTTTGGCCGCGCTTTTGGAATACGATGGCACTCGCAGCCTTTGCAGCTGTGATCAGCGTTCCAATCGCTATTCTTCTCGGCCTTATCACGGCAGTCAAACGCGGCGGTATTTTCGACCGTATTGTCAATATCGTCGCACTCGCATTCGTTTCGCTTCCTGAATATTTCCTCGGCCTGCTGCTGATCCTGTTCTTGTCGATCCGCTTCAACCTGCTACCAAGCCTCGCTGATACCTATGAAGGCATGACTGTGTTGGAATGGATGCAGGCAACCGCCCTGCCCGCGCTAACGCTCGTTCTCGTGACAGTTGCCCAGATGATGCGCATGACACGTACCGCCGTTTTGTCGGTTATGGATCAGGCCTATGTCGAAACGGCCTATCTGAAGGGGCTTCGCACCAAGCGCGTCGTGACCAAGCACGCTTTGCCAAATGCGGCAGCTCCAATCGTCAATGTGGTGGCGTTCAATATCGCTTACCTTATCACCGGTGTGGTTCTTGTCGAAGCCGTCTTCAACTATAACGGCCTTGGCCGCTTCATGGTTGATGCCGTTTCCAAGCGTGACCTTCCGCTTGTGCAGGCTGCGGCCCTCGTCTTCGGCGCGGCCTATGTCATTCTCAATATCATCGCCGATGTCGCTGCCATCGCGCTCAATCCGCGCCTGAGGCACCCACGATGAAGACAATGAAGAAATCTATTCCTTTGACGGCGTGGGTTGGTCTCGCCATCGTCACGCTGTGCCTTTTGATGTTCCTGTTTGGCCCGTTGATCGCGCCTTATGGTCAGGAAGAAATCGTCGGCGCGCCATTTGATCCGCCATCAGCACAGTTCTGGTTCGGCCTTGATCAGAACGGTCGTGATATGCTCTCGCGCCTGCTCTTTGGTGCGCAGATGTCAATCGGCGTCTCGCTGGCTGCATCGCTCCTATCGTTCAGCGTTGGCGTGCCACTTGGATTTCTCGCTGCCATTTTCGGCGGCTGGATCGACACGGTTCTGTCGCGCATCGTCGATACCGTCATGTGCATTCCAGTGCTCATTTCGGCGCTTGTCATCCTTCAGGCGCTCGGTTCATCGCTGCCGGTTCTGATCATCACCATCGCATTGCTCGATTCCACCCGCGTGTTCCGTTTGGCGCGCATCGTGGCCCAAGGCGTGAATGTGCTCGAATATGCCGAAACCGCCCGTCTTCGCGGCGAGGGTCTTGGCTGGCTGATCTGGCGTGAAATCCTGCCAAACACACTGCCTCCGCTGATTGCGGAATTCGGTCTGCGTTTCTGTTTCACCTTCTTGTTCGTTGCTGGTCTGTCGTTCCTTGGCCTGGGCATCCAGCCGCCATTTGCGGATTGGGGTGGCATGGTGAAGGACAACCAGCAGGCAATTCTTTACGGCCTCTACGCACCGCTATTCCCGGCGGCTGCAATCGCCATCCTTACCGTTGGCGTCAACCTCGTCGTTGACTGGCTTCTGGCCGGACGCACGACCACGCAGGGAGCTGATCGATGAGCAAGGATATCGTTCTTTCCATCTCAGACCTCGTCGTCAAAGCACCCAATGACGCAACACTTGTCGATCATGTCGATGTGACGCTGAAACGCGGCGAAGTGCTCGGTCTTATCGGTGAGTCCGGTGCGGGCAAGTCAACGATTGGTCTTGCAGCCATGGGCTATGGTCGTGGCGGTTGCAAAATTGCTGAAGGCACCATTGTCGTTGACGATATTTCGCTGATGGACGGCACCCGCGAAACGCGAGAAAAGACACGCGGCGCACGCATCGCCTATGTGGCCCAAAGTGCAGCAGCGTCATTTAACCCGGCGCACCGCATTGGCGATCAGATCATGGAGGGCCCACTTTATCACGGTCTCATGACCAAAGCCGAAGCTAAAGCATGGATGCTGGAACTTCTGCATACATTGCAGCTTCCAGATGCTGACACCTTCGGTGATCGCTATCCGCATCAGGTTTCCGGTGGTCAGTTGCAGCGTGCCATGGTTGCTATGGCCATGTCGTGCCGTCCGGATATTCTGGTGCTGGACGAGCCAACCACAGCGCTTGACGTGACAACACAGATCGAAGTGCTGGCACTGCTGCGCAGCCTTATCCAGCGTTATAACACTGCCGCTCTTTACATCACGCATGACCTTGCAGTCGTGGCGCAGATCGCTGACCGCATTATGGTTCTGCGGCATGGCAAAATGGTCGAGCTTGGTTCCGCGAAAGACATTCTCGAAGCGCCAAAGCAGGAATATACCCAGCGTCTGGTGTCTGAGCGGGAAGCCAGCATTTCGGGCGAACAAGCCGATCATAAGACAGGCGAAATCCTGCTCGAAGTGAAAAATGCGACTGCTTATTACGGCAAGAAACTCGTTCTAAGCGACGTTAATTGCCATATCCGTCGCGGCGAAACACTAGCGGTTGTGGGTGAATCCGGCTCAGGCAAATCAACGCTTGCGCGCATTATCGCCGGGCTGCCGCCGCATTCAAGCGGTATCATCACACTTGCTGGGCAGAGACTGGCTGAGAGCTACAAAAAACGCTCGCGTGAAGAACTGCGACGCATTCAGCTGGTTTATCAGCTTCCTGACGTGGCACTCAATCCGCGCCAGACGGTCGGCGAAATCATCGGTCGCCCGATGAAGTTCTATTTCGGCATGAACGAAGATCAGCGTGAAGCCGAGGTCAAGCGACTGCTTGAACTTATTGGCCTGCCCGCCGACTTCGCAAACCGCCTTCCCGGTGCACTTTCTGGCGGACAAAAACAGCGCGTATGTATTGCCCGTGCACTGGCAGCAAAACCTGATCTTATCATCTGCGATGAAGTGACTTCAGCGCTTGATCCTCTGGTCGCTGAAGAAATTCTCAGGCTCCTGCGCAAATTGCAGGACGAATTGCACGTGTCCTATCTCTTCATCACCCACGACCTTGGCGTCGTTCGTCGGCTGGCCGACCGCACTATGGTGATGCAGAAGGGCAAGGTGGTCGAAACCGGCACCACAAAGGCTATCTTTGAGCCACCTTACGAGCCTTACACAGAGCAGCTTATCACGTCCGTTCCAGAACTGCGCCGTGATTGGCTTGACGACATCCTCACAGCGCGCGCCGTCCGTTGAACAATCGAGGCGGCGCTAATGCCGCATCGAAATACCCAATATAAAGTGGACCCTATCATGACCGTAAACGTCACTGAACATCTGTGGATCACCCTCAAGGATGGCACGCGCCTGGGCGCGCGCCTGTGGCTGCCTGAAGGCGCCGAGCAAAATCCGGTTCCGGCCGTTCTCGAATACATCCCTTATCGCAAACGCGATGGCACACGTGGCCGCGATGAGCCAATGCACGGCTATTTCGCGCAGAACGGCTATGCCGCAATTCGCGTTGACATGCGTGGTACGGGTGAATCCGACGGGCATATGGCTGATGAATATCTTCAGCAAGAACAGGATGATGCGCTTGAAGTCATCGCCTGGATAGCCGAACAGCCATGGTGCAGCGGCAATGTCGGCATGATGGGCAAAAGCTGGGGTGGATTCAATGGCCTTCAGGTTGCTGCTTGCCGTCCGCCAGCATTAAAGGCGATCATCACCGCCTATTCGACCGACAATCGCTTCACAGACGACATTCATTATATGGGCGGTCTTCTGCTCAATGATAATCTGTGGTGGGGCACAATCATGCTCGCCTATCAGTCGCGTCCGCTTGATCCGGCAATCGTGGGTGACGGTTGGCGCGACGCATGGATTGAACGTCTGGAGCGCCTGCCGTTCTTCCCTGCCCTCTGGCTCGAACATCAGCATTACGACGAATATTGGAAGCATGGCTCGATCTGCGAAGATTGGTCTGCAATCCAGTGCCCGGTTCTCGCCATTGGCGCATGGGCCGACAGCTACACCAATGCCGTTCCACGCCTGCTCGAAAACCTTCAGGTTCCAGCGCGCGGCATTATCGGCCCATGGGGTCATGTCTATCCACAAGACGGCCTGCCGGGTCCTGCAATCGGCTTCTTGCAGGAAGCAGTGCGTTGGTGGGACCAGTGGCTCAAAGGCATCGAGACCGGCATCATGGATGAGCCGAAGCTGCGCGCTTATGTCTGCGACACTATCGACCCAACCGGCTCGCGCGACTTTACCAATGGCCGTTGGGTTGGCGAACAGAACTGGCCATCGACCGAAATCACGCCGAAGCCTTTTGCACTTGGTGCTGACTTCAGTTTGGGCAAGGCTGATGCAGCTAAGGGTGTACTCTCGATCTCGTCACCAAACAGCCACGGCAAGGCCGGCGGCGAATGGATGGCGACCGGTTGCCCTGGCGAACACCCAACCGACCAGCGTCTTGACGATGGCGGCTCGCTCAACTTCGATACCGCTGTTCTGACTGATGACCTCGAAATTCTCGGTGCGCCGGTTGCTCGCCTGAAGTTCACTGTCGATCAGCCGGTTGCACAGGTTTCGCTGCGTCTCAGTGATATTCTGCCCGATGGCCGTATCACCCGCGTCAGCTATCAGGTTTTCAACCTCAACCACGTCAATGGCCATGACAAGCCGGAAATGCTGGTTCCGGGTAAGACCTATGAAATCGCAATCAAACTCAACGATACGGGTTACAGCTTCAAGAAAGGCCATCGCATCCGTCTTTCGGTTGCGACCGGCTACTGGCCGATGGTCTGGCCATCGCCTAAGCGCGTAACACTGACGCTCGACACCGCTTCGTCGGTTCTTGATCTGCCTGTGCGTCAGCCATCTGCCGATGACGCAAAGGTCGTCTTCCAGAAGCCAGCGCATGGCCCGGCAACACCAATGACCCAGCTTGATCCGGGCAGCGTGCGCCGCTGGACCGAGCAAGATCACGTCACCGGCGAAACGCTCTATGTGACAGAAGGTATTGGCGGTTTGTTTGGCGAAGGCATTTTGCGCTTTGACGATCTCGGCACACAGTTGAGCCATAGCCTCAAGCGTGAGCTACGCATCAATGACAATGATCCGTTGTCGGCGTCTTATGTTCTGACACAAGCCTATCAGATGGGTCGCGAAGGCTGGATGATTGATATTGAAACAACGACCAGCCTTCGTTCGGATCATCAGAATTTCTATATTTCAGGCGTTCTGAGCGCAAAGGAAAACGGCAAAGACGTCAAACAGCGTACCTGGGAGCAAACCATTCCGCGCGATCATCTTTAGACCTGTTCAAACAGCAGGTCAGTTTTCATGGCCTGATGTTATTCATTATAAGATGAGTGGAGTTGCTTCGGAACACTGGAAAAAGAGATTGCGGTAATAACGCAATACTTAAAACATTTTTTCGGCGCAAAACCAACATGAGGCTGCTCAATATTGAACAGCCTCATGCTTATATTTAACGATCAGAACGAGCGCTGGAAACGTAGTTTCAAACCAAGCGCATCCTGTCCATCCAGAGCGATACGCTTGTTGTTCCACTGAACATAGGTAACTTCAGGCGTGATGTTAAATCCGGGTACTAATGCATAACTGACATTGCCAGTGGCCATCAGGGTTTCGCTGGCATCATAGCCAACTTGTAAATTGATTTTGGCTTTCTTAGTTGCCTGATAGGCAAGTCCACCCCACAAAGCCCAATCGCCACCCCATGTACCATAGAAACTATCTACAATACGATAGACTTCGCCATTGGCATTAGCTTTATAATGATCATCATTTGATTTATAGGCGAACTGCGACCAGAGAGAAAATTTGTCATTCAGCTTGAGATCAACCTTGACCTTAGCAGCCCATTCTTCGTTACGCGCATCATAGGCAGCTACGCCAGCAATACTGCCCCATGATTGAGCATATTTCAGCCCTCCGACGACATGCGGCATATAATCATCGATGGTAACATCAACGTCGGCGTCTGAATTACCGCCTTGTTCAAGCGACAAAATGGCCGAGAAGCCTTCCTTGTTTTTGTAGGTATAGCTGATGAGATTTGTGCGATACCCGCCGGCCAGAATGACGTCATCGTTCAGCACATTGCCGAGATAATCAGAGAAGGTGACGAATGCAGACTGGTCGAGACCAACGCGCAGACCACCAAGTTCGATAAAGCCCAAACGCAGAGAGCCGGACGATGAAGAATCTGCGCCATTGTACCACTGATAGCGCGTTTCGGTGACTGTCTTGAGGGTGCCGAGTTCAGTTTCGCTCCCAGTAAATGTGCGGAAAGTAAAACGGGTCAGCTGCCCGTACGTATCCATTTTTTTGGTGCTTGGAACACGTGCATAAGCATAATCACCACCGCTAACATCATAACGCACATAACCAGCAAAACGCAGGCAGGTTTCGGTTCCGGGAATATAGAAATAACCCTTGCCATAGGCATCGCAAACGCGAACATATTCAACAGCTTCAGGCTCGGGTGCAACAATGGTATCGGCAGCCGATGCCACTTGCGACATTGCCAGAACAGCGACCGATGCAGCTAGAATTTTCTTCATTTGAGTAGGTGTCCCCTTTGATTTTAGACAATAAGAGTTTTTCGGCGGAAAGAGACTTTCCGTCGTGCTAAGAACAGACTGCCGGAACTCGCTAAAACCGGCTGCCTGCTATAACTGTGAATGCTGGATTACGTGCCTGATATGGACAAAGCGCCCCGCCCCGTCATCAACCCCAATTCCCCATTTGAATTTCTAAAGCTTGCAATGACGCGCCATCATTTCGGCAACGTCTTCCCGCCCCTCTTCACGCAGTTTTTTGATCGCAGCACTCATATCTGCCGACCGTTCGTCCTGCCCGAGCTTGAACTTGATTTCCATCTTCTCAATCGGCATTTCGTAGCCGACGATATTGGGCAGACGCCGCTCCAGACCACCGGGACCGAGTTCCTTCATCTGCCAAGGCTTATCACGACCCTTTTCCATATGTTTGACGAGCTCGTGGAGATGTTTGGCGGTCGCTGCTTCCGACAGGATTTTGGGCGCGCCGTGAATATGAGCAACCATAAAACTCCAAGTCGGCGCGCTGTCCCTTTCTGGATAACCCGGATACCATGACGATGATACATAGTGACCAGCATCCATCAGGATTGCGATTGATGGCAGGCCGCGTTGCAGAAATTCAACGTGATTGTTGGATGCAGCAACATGCGAGACCAGCGTGCCGTTTTCGCCGCGTGTCCGATCCATCATGAAGACGGGGTGCGATATAGCAACGCCTCCCTCATGGCTGGTGATCAAAGTACCAAGCACCGTTCTATCAACGAGATCGAAAACCTCGGTCGTATCGGACGGCTGGAAATAGGGCTTTGTATAGAGCATCGCTTGTCTCTTGATTTCAGGCGTGAATAGCGGGCAGTCGATCAGACCATGGGCACATGGCTTCCAACTGACCTGCAAGTTCGAATAGCAAATTTTCGGCCCCATAAGGAGCAATGAACTGGCTACCGATCGGCAAACCATCAGACGTTTCATGGAGGGGAACACTCATCGCAGGCAACCCAGCAGCGTTGACCGGATGGGTGAAGGTTGTCAGTTCGAGAAACTGCCGGGCAAACCCCTTCCAGTCGGGTGAGCGCACGTCGAGCATCCCAAGCGGAAATGATCCAACCGGCATGATCGGGCTTAACACCACATCGCATTCTTCAAACAGGCGACCAAAACTGCGCGCGGTACTGTTGGCGGTTAAACGCGCCTGAATGACGTCTGTGGCGGTCAAGCTATTGCCATAAGAGGCCAACCCCAGATTTGAAGGCTCAAAATAGAGGTCATTGGCAGGCTTTGCCATTGTCGCGGCAACATCCGCCACTTCAATTGCGGTATAAACAGCGATCAGTTTTTGTATGGCATCTGCAAGCTGAATACCATCAAAATCTGGCTTTACCCGAACAACATTATGTCCGAGCCGTTCGCACAACGCAATCGTCGCCTCAAGTGCTGCTACTGTCTTCTCGTCGAGAGCTTGATTGAGATCAGACTGTTGCCAAACTCCAATACGAAGCTTTTGCGGTGCCGTTCTGACACTGTTGACGAACAGGTCCGTCTTGGCCGGGGCCGCATAAAGCGAACCCGGTTCAAGAGCATCCGTCAGATCAAGCATCATTGCGGAATCGCGAACTGAACGCGTCAAAACATGATGGCTGACCATTCCGCCCCAGTTTTCTGTCGAGACCGGACCGCATGGGACACGCCCGCGCGACGGACGCAGCCCGAAAAGCCCGCCACAAGATGCGGGGATACGGATCGAGCCTGCTCCGTCATTACCATAAGCCACAGGCACCATACGCGCGGCAACGGCCGCTGCCGCACCGCCGGAAGAACCGCCAATGCTGCGTGTCACATCCCACGGATTAAGTGCCGGACCATGAAGCGAAGATTCCGTTGCGATATTACAGGAAAACTCAGGCAGATTGGTCTTGCCTATCACCACCAAACCAGCGGATTTATAGCGTTTGACGAGTTCATGATCGCGCTGCGAGATATTTCCCTCTGCCGCACGACATCCAAAGGACATTGCTGCACCGGAATAGGAAGGGCAATCATCCTTCAATAAAACCGGAACACCCTTAAGCGGACCTTCTGGCAGCGATTTAAGCTGTTCTTCCGCTTGATCGCGCATCTCATGGATCACAGCATTCAGCTCGGGATTGCAGCGATCAATGGCTGCAAATGCCTCATGAACAGCCTCATGCGGCGACAGAATTTTGGCGCGAATGGCCTCTCCCAAACCGACCGCATCGGCCCGGGTGTAGTCAAACGATTTAGACGTCATGGGGTTATCCCAATGCTAAGCTCACCAAGCGGAGCGTTTTATTGTTCCTTGCTGATCATCCAGAAGCGATCTGTATCGCCTGCCCAGCCTTTGTAATCATTCACTTTCGGGCCCGTCGCCGTGATAGACGGCAAATTGACCAGACCAAGGATTGGAACCTGTTCAGCCATCAGCGTATTGAGCTCGTTGAAAAGCTTCTTGCGTTCTTCGACATCGCTTGTCACTGAAACCTGCTTGAGAAGCTCTTCCGCCTCGGCATCATCCCACTGGCGTGCGGCATCCGCCTTCTTGTCACCGATCATTGACTGGAAAGACAAAAGCGGATCAAGACGGGCGGAATAAGCGAAAACGGCAAGTTCATAGGCGCCACGGCGATACTGGTCGAGTTGTGTCGCCCAATCACGCACCTCAAGCTGTGCATTGATGCCGGAGGCTGCAAGGAATGCCTGAATAATTGTAGCAACCTGTACACGGTTCTGGCGGTTGGCGACCAAAAGGCCGATCGGTTCACCCTTATATCCCGCCTTCGTCAACAGCTCCTGCGCTTTGGCTGGATCGTATGCCGGCCATGCGGCTGCCTGATTATCGGAATAGATGGTGTTTGGTGCAATAACCGAAGGATTAGGCGTGTACATCCCCTCGCCGATGGCGGCCGCAAGCTGATCAAGGTCAATCGCATGCGCAATCGCCTGACGTATCTGCGGATCTTTGAGTTTATCGGAAGCAGATTGTATCTGAAGCACCATCCATGCTGGCGTCTGCTGCACATTGACCTTCATGCCTTTCGCTTCCAGATCCTTGACGCCTGTTGGCTCCACTTCATCGATGAAGTCGATCTCACCGGAAAGCAAGCCATTGGTGCGTGTGCTTGAATCAGGAACAGTCATGAACTGAATGGTCTTTACATGGCCTTTCTTGTTCCCCACCAGACCGTCGACATCGCCGGGCAGAGCCGCGTAATCATCGAAACGGGTCAGGTCCAGATAACGACCACGCTCCCATTTGGAAAAAGCATAGGGACCGGTGCCAATCGGCTTTACAAATTTGCCATCTGCATCAACGGATTCCGGACTCAATATCCATGGCGTGCACTGGATGGTAGCCATGGTAATGACGAAATTTGGCGCAGGTGTCGCAAAACTAAAACGCACCGTGCTGTCATCAACAGCCTCGACGGACTTCAATTCGGAGTCTACCTTGCCATTATAGCGATTGACGCATTGAAACGCTGTATCCGGCTTGAGATAACGCTCGAAATTCCAGACGACATCCTTGGCAGTCAGGTCTTTGCCATTCTGGAACTTGACGCCTTTGCGCAATTTGAATTCATAGACCGTATGATCGGCATTCGAGGTCCAGCTCTCTGCCAGCATCGGCTTGATTGCGAGGTCGTCGCCATAAGCGACCAGACCTTCGGCAATATGGGCAACAACCATATCGGCATTGGCATCGCGATTGACGCCCGGATTGATGCTCGCAACATCAGAGTGAATGGCGACGCGCAAGGTCTCATCGTCTGCAGCATATGCTTGGAAGGATGTGGCGCTGAGACCAAGAAGCGCCATGCTGAGTGCAGAGCGGATTGAAATTGGATTGAACATTTTGGTTTCCCCTTTTTGTTTTTGATTTAGCGCTATGGTCAGCTTTGTGACCTCAACACGTCCGCGAAAAATGCTTCGACCGGCTCCAGCACTTTGAAAGGCTCATGGGCCACGCCCGGCACCCTGTCCCTGCGAACCGCGATGCCATGCGCCTCAAAAGACTTGGCCAGTGCTTCAATGCGGTCGATCCGGCAATCGCCCTGCAGATCGGCGCCGTCCATCCAGAAGGCGCTTTCACGCGGGATGGCGATTTCCCAAGTTGCGATATCTTCCTCACCGATCACTGTATGAACCGTAACAGCCTTCATTGCTTCAAGATCAATGCGGCAGCCAAAACGTGCTTCAACATCGCGAACGCCAACCCACCAGTCATAATCGGCATTGAGCAGAGTTACGACGCCCGGTGCTCCGATAGAGACGGCCTTGAGCCTGTGAGGATGCAACATGAAAAAGCGCTGGCAGAACTGCCCGCCGCCCGAAAAGCCGTACATGATGGCGCGATTGCTTTTGAGGCGATACTTGGCGGCCACTTCGTCGATCATCGACAGCAGAATATGGTCAAAGCGAATGCCGTGAAACTCGATGCGCTTGTAGTTGGCAAGATCGCCCTGCACGACGATGCCCGCAGGAAACAGCGGCGCCAGAACAATGCAGCGGTTCTTTTGCGCAAAACTTGCAAAGTGATCGCGATATTGTGCCGCCGTCCGCCCCGTCCCGTGAATGATGACGATTAATTCGTGCGTTTCGGTACCGTCCTCATCATAGTCCTCGGGGACATAAAGGCAGTAACTGAAACGCTGATCAAACTGACTTGCAAAAAACGTCGTCGCGCCGAAATCGTAGAAGCTGAGTTTTTTGCCATGGCCCTGCCGCTTGCTGACAGGCTTTTCCTCAGTGATGGACATGACCGCCCTCCTCTCCGGATTTCGTATTTGCTTTGTCACCGCGCCATTTGAGTTTGACGCCACCCTCACCCGTCAGTTCGAGCATTGGAATGGCTGACAAAAGACGTCGGGTATAGTCGTTTTGCGGCGCGTCAAAAATATCGTCGCGCGTTCCCTGCTCTATAATGCGACCGTCATTCATCACGACCACACGATCGGCAATTTGTTCAACCACGCCCAGATCATGAGTAATGAACAGGCAACCGAAGCCATAGCTCTGCTGCAGCTTGGCGAAGAGATCGAGAACCTGCGCACGCACCGTTACGTCAAGCGCCGAGACTGCTTCATCCGCAATGACAAAAGCGGGACGGCGAACGAGCGCACGCGCAATCGCCACACGCTGACGCTGACCGCCCGACATTTCATGCGCATAGCGATTGGCATAGTCTCCACCGAGGCCAACGTCCTCCAGTGTTTCGCGAACACGATCCACTTTCTGGCTTGACGAAAGCTCTTTCGAGAAACGCAGCGCCTCACCGACCAACTCGCCCACTTTCATACGCGGATCGAGTGATGAATAAGGGTCCTGAAACACCATCTGCGTGTGATAACGATAATCCTGATAATGGGATGAACGTCTCTCGACAGGCTGTCCCTTGAACAGCAACTTCCCTTCGCTCGGCTTGATTAGTCCGGCCATCACGCGCGCGGCTGTGGTCTTGCCCGAACCCGAGCCGCCAACCACTGCAACAACCTCGTTGGGCAGAACATCAATCGTAACCCCATGCAGAGCTCGCTTGCCGCCCGCTTTCTTGAACCAGCCACCCCGGCCTTCAAAATCGACAACAAGATCGCGCACGCTGATCAGCGGATCAGCCTTTGGAACCACGCGTGCAGGCCCACGAACCGGTAATGTCGAAAGCAGTTTGCGGGTGTAATCATGCCGGGGCTTTGCAAGAACATCCGCGGTATCACCCGTTTCAACCACTTCACCATGACGCATCACAACCACACGTTTGGAATAGCGCGCAATCATTGGAAGATCGTGGCTGATCAGCAAAACGGTCGTGCCACGTTCCCGCGTGAGATCGACCAGCAACTCCATAACCTCGCGCTGGATAACGGCATCAAGCGCAGTGGTCGGCTCGTCCGCGATCAGCAGATCAGGCTTCATGAGCATCGCGCAGGCTATCATGATGCGCTGGCGCATTCCGCCTGAGAACTCATGTGGGAACGCCTCAATCGCCCGATCAGGATCGGCAATACCAACACGCAACAACATGGCTCTGATCCAGTCGGCATGTTGTGCCTTCTCGGCTGGAAAGTGCAGTTCCAGCCCTTCTTCAAGCTGCCGCCCGATGGTCAGTGACGGGGTGAGCGAAGTCATCGGCTCCTGAAAGATCATGGCAATGCCATCGCCACGCAGCCCGCGCAAAGCGGTCGGCGACATCGTTGACACGTTCTGCCCCTTGAAGCGGATCGCACCATGACTTGTTTTAATGGACGCCGGAACCAGCCCCATAATGGCCCTCGCGAGGATGGTTTTGCCGGAGCCGGATTCACCAACGATGCCAAGAATTTCGCCAGCTTTTATGGAGAAGGATGCGCGCTTGACGATCTCCAGCGCACTGTCGCCAACGCGCAGGCTGACATGGTCGATTTCAAGCAGGGGCGCGGAAGTCATGAGCGCTTCCTCATACGTGGGTCGAGGCGGTCGCGCAACGCGTCACCAAGAAGATTAATACCAAGCAGCGACAGCGAAATTGCAAGGCCGGGGAAGATACCAAGCCAAACGGCCTGCTCAATAAAATTACGGCTTCCCGCCAGCATATTGCCCCAAGTCGGCGCTGGCGGCGGCACACCCAGACCCAGAAAGCTGAGCGAGCTTTCTGCAAGAATTGCCCAGCCGCACATGGACGTTGCCATGACCAGAACAGGCGCCAGACAGTTGGGCAGAATATGGCGCACCATCGTATAGATTTCCGAGTTTCCCATGACGCGGGAGGCCTCAACGAACTCCCGTTCACGCAGGCTCAAAACCGTGCCACGGACCACGCGGATCACGGAAGACATATAGGCCAGAGCAAGTGCCAAGATGATTCCGTTCTTGTTGGCACCAAAGACGGCCAACAAACCAAGCGCCATCAATATGCCGGGGAATGCCAGCAAAGCATCATTGACCATCATCAACAGCCGGTCGAACCAGCCACGCAAGAAGCCGCTGATCGCCCCGATAAGCACTCCACCGAGGGTAGCAAGAAAGACTGTGAACACGCTGATTGAAACACTGGCCGATGCGCCTCTCATAAGACGGCTCAGCTGGTCGCGCCCAAATTCATCCGTACCCAGCCAATGCGCAGCACTTGGCGGCGCAAGACGCGCAGCAAAGTCGAGGGCCAGCGGGTTGTAAGGCGTCCAGAAAGAACCTACCACCGCTATCGTGAGAAGCGTTGCGGTCAGGGTTCCGCCAATAATCGCGTTGAGAGAGAGATTTTTCATTTTGCCGTAACCTTCGGGTCGAAGAACGGATAGAGAAGGTCCACGATCAGATTGACCAGCACATAAACGCAGGCTGTGAACAGCAAACAGCCCTGAATGACGGGATAATCGCGAGCAAAGATCGCATCAACCAGAAGCCTGCCAAGTCCGGGAATCGTGAAAACGGTTTCCACAACTGCAATACCGCCAAGCAGATTGCCAAGGATCAGCCCCAACAATGTCCAGGTCGGGCCAAACGCATTACGGAAAGCATGACGCCACATCACGGTCGCTTCCGGCAGTCCCTTGGCGCGGGCATGGGTGATGTAATCCAGATTCAGCACTTCAAGCGTCGAGGCGCGCGCCATCCGCAGAATGACGCCGATTTCATGCAGAAACAGTGTGGTGATCGGCAAAACCAGATAGAGAAACGCTTTCCATGGGTTCTCACCAAAGCTGACATAACCGACAATCGGCAACCAGCCGAGCTTGAGTCCAAAGGCCAGCAACAGCAGCAAGCCCATCCAGAATGTCGGAACCGAAAGCAGCAAGGTGGCACAGGTCACAAGCGTCAGATCGGTCAGGCTGTTCTGCTTCCAGGCTGCGATCATTCCAAGCGGAACAGCGACAAGCGTAGAGAGCACCACTGCTGACAAGACAATACGCGCACTGACCGAAAAACGCTCCAGAACCAACGGAAGCACCGGCTGCTGGTTGGCAATCGAAACGCCAAGATCGCCATGTAAAACATTGCCACCCCAGATCAAGAACTGGGTGAAGATACTGTGATTGAGGCCTAGCTGCTCGCGCAGCGTGGCCAGCGTCGCAGCATCCGCAGAATCGCCCAGCATCAGGGCTGCAGGATCGCCCGGTATCAACCGGACAATCACAAACACAGCCACTGCCACGATCAGCAATGTTGGTATGGCCATGCCTATTCTGGAGAGCGCAAAGCGCAGCATTTCTTTAGCCTTCGATAAAGAGGGATTTTGCGCGTGGCGCAGCATCGGACGGTAGCGGCATATAATCCTGCAGACAGTAAGTCGCAAACTGGCGGTTCAAAGCAGGCAGCGGCGCGATTTCCATCATGCCAAGCGCTGCTTCCATCACCACCATCGCAACTGTGGCCGTGATATTGTCGTGATTGCCGGGACGCGGCGGGCGGCAGACTGCATAGGGTGTCAGGAAGTCATCGAAGAGTGCCTCCTTCAGCTCCTTGCGGCCAATTTTTCCACCATGTGATTCAAGAGACTGTCGAACGCGCCAGTCCCGGTAGAAGCTTTCAGGTACAAAAGGGATGCCGGTGTCGCGCAGCTTCGTCAGCGCAATTGGACTAACCCAATGATTGGCATGAACGATCAGATCATTCTCCGGCAGGATCGGGAAGGACTCATCCGGCGCACATTCAAAATCGATGCCGAAACCGGCGCTCGTCGCAATCATGATATTGTTTGAGCAGGATTTTGGTGTCGAAGCCACAGCCTTGATTGCTTTGGCAAAATGCTCCTGCTCAAGCACCTTGCGGCGCACAAGACCCAAAGGAACGCCAAGCTTCTTATAGTCGCGCTCGCATTCGAGATAATTGGCCGTGATCGAGATTCCCGCTTCATTGAAGCCGCTGCGCGCCAGCCCACCAGCCTCGACAAACGTCACAAAATCGGGACCGTTATTGTTGCGAACACGCAGCACAATGCCGGTTTCCACACATTCAGAACGCCAGTCCCAGTTCTGGCCATGAACCAGATTACCAGAAGCACTTTTCGCAGGCATGATGAGAGCACCGGTGCAGCCGTCATCCTGCTCTTCGGGATCAGGCGAACCCGTTTCCGCACGCGCCATCGCAACGACTTCCGTGCGTGCATTGATCATGACGATCTGCTCAAACGGCACATCCGCACCTTTGGCGATGCCGCGCATTTCCTCGACATAAGACGCGTCGAATTCCTCGATCCGGCCGGCAAATTCTTCGATAAGACCTTGCCTGCGCTCAGGCGAAAGACCAAACGCGTCGAGCGTGCCGGAATAAAGACCCGCGCTGCGCCGGATGCGTTCCGCCGCCAGCACCCCATACTGGCGCCCGCGCTCTTCCGGTACGCCCGAAATTGTAATGAATGGAAATGGGGTAACTGACATACTCAATCCATATTTTGTATTTTGTATCTTCTTAATACAATTCACATTCAATCATTGCGGAGTCAACAGTTTTTTATTGGAATATGGAACAATTTGATTTATACCCTTCCTATAGAGAGTCATTCTGTCATTCCAATGGGATAGGCTATACGAGAAAGAAATAGCCTATTGCGAAATATCCCGTATTCTTTGAGCATAGGTTCATGGGAGAACGCACATTCAGGGGGCGCTGCGCGTGAATATGGACGTTAAGAGATCAACGGAAGGCGAATCCGGCCTGAGCAGTCTTCAGGCGGAAGTCGCGCATAAAATGGTCTCGCTCATATCCGCTGCACGCTGGAATATCGGCGACCGGCTGTCGGATGCTGCCATTGCAAAGGAGCTCCGTGTATCGCGGTCGCCCGTGCGTCAGGTGCTCAATCTTCTTGTGCAGCAGGGTATTGTCAGCCAGACGCCCAATCGCGGATATCAGCTGCATCGCATTCCAGACCCGGACGAACTCAACGACAATCTGCTGCCGCCATCGGAGGCGGAAGAGCTCTACCGGCGTCTGATGAGTGCGCGCGCCTCGGGTGCTGTTGGCGACGAAGTGTCGGAAGCCGAACTTGCCGATCAGCTGGCTGCAACGCGCGGCGCGGTGCGCCGGGTTTTGATGCGTTTTGCCACCGAAGGTCTCGCAGAGCGTCTTCCGGGCCATGGCTGGCGCTTTGCCGAGTCACTCGATAATGAGCGCGCGGTCAATGAAAGCTACGCTTTCCGCTTGGTGATCGAATGCGGTGCGCTTTCGCAACCCGACTACGCGCCTGATCTCAGCCAGCTCACAGTTCTGCAACGCGAGCAAAATGAAATATCGGCCTTGCCGATCCAGAGCCTCACACGGGATCTCTGGTTCAACGCGAATGCAAATTTTCACGAAACTATTGTTTCCTGGGCGAATAATCGCTTTTTAACACAATCGGTTCGCTGGCAGAACCATCTGCGCCGAATGACGGAATATTCTGACTTTGATCGCCTGGGCGAAGAGCGCATTCGCAAGGCTTGCGAAGATCATTTAAACATTCTCGAAGCCATCGAAAACAAGGATTTTGAATTCGCTGCAGCGCTACTAAAACGCCATATCAGTCGCTCGGGTGCCGAAGACGTATAATGGAAATAGGCACTGTTACGTTAAGCAGAGTACAGACGTGAGTCATTCTTTGACGCATTTGTTATGCTTATTTCAAGCAAGCGATTTCGCGCCACATGTTTGTGGCGGCTTGCCGTAACTCACGATAGTCAGCGACATTGAATTGGTTTCGGGGGGAATAATTGAGGTTGTAGATCGGATCATGTATCGACGTAAAGCTTTGCACATGTTTCGCTGATTTAAAGCGCTTCATAACCCGCTTTCGTCGTCGGATTGGTTGATGCGAATTTTCTGCCCGATTGTTCAAACCTTTATGCTGACGGTGGTCGCAAACGCTCAAGCCTATAGCTTGTTTGGCAGTGCCATAGGATCGTAGTTTATCGGTGACCATAACCCGCAGTGCACAGCCCTGAGCAGAGACAAGCTTGCGCATGAAAAGCTTGGCGGCCTTGGTATTGTGGCGTTTCTGGACCAGAACATCCAACACAAAGCCATCCTGATCAACCGCTCGCCAAAGAATGTAATGCTCACCTTTGATGGATATTACACATTCATCCAGATGCCATTTATAGCCAAGGCGCGGTCAGCGGCATTGGATATTACTGGCAAAGGTCTGTCCGAACTTCTCGGCCCATTCGTACAGTGGCTTATATGTGAGGATGATCCCGCGATAGGCCAGCATGTCTTCAATCATGCGAAAGCTTAACGGAAAGCGGAAATACAACCATACGGCTTCTGCAATTATCTCAGCGGGATAACGATGGCGGTGATAAAGTGAAGAACGAGGTTTGGTCATCACCCGTTATCGCCAACGATGTTTACGCTTAGGGTAAGGTAACAGTGTCTCGCAAACGCTTATCTTAACGAACATTTTTTTCGAGAAGTGTTTTAAACCTCTTTAAACGGCCCTAATAAATTCCATGCATCACAGCATCATAATGATCTTCTATGGCTGTAGTGCAGTTGCATGACTTTTTACGCAATGCGGCCTCATCCTCAATGGTAACAACACCGCGCTTTGTTGAAATTACCCCTTCTGCGCGGAGTTGCCCTATCGTCCTTGTTACAAACGTTCGTCCTACACCAAGCATTTCGGATAACTGATCATGGGTGAGTTCAAAATGATCTGAATTTGTTCTTGCAGATGCAGACAGCAGCCATTTTGCCGTTCGCTGGGTAATTGTATGGGTTGCGTTGCAGGCTGCCGTTTGAAAGACTTGCGCCATCAGGCAATCTGAGTATCGCGCAAACCAGTGGCGTAAAGTGATCGATTCCATTTTGACCTGCTCAAGAGCAGACGTTTTAATCCTGTAGAAACGACCGGCATTACGGACTATTGCTGTTGCATAGGCTGGAAGGCTACCATTTGAAACGATGCCACCTATTGCACCTTCTCTGCCGATTAATGCGATTTCGACAGCACTATTGTCCTCATCTACCCATCTTTGAAAACTGGCCATCGCGGGTCCGCAAGGAAACCATGTATTTACAACATCGTCGCCGGCTTTATGCAAAATAGTAAGTGCTTCGAGATCATAGGTAATTGTATGGGGGAGCAATTTTTTTCGGTCCTCCTCGCTGAGCATCATCAACAGCAGGTTATCTGAGAAATCTTGCATCGATTGAATGCTCATTGAGAACGTTTCCTTTATTCGCTCTGGAACTGTCCATAAGTGGACAGACGATTGACGTTTGCTATGTTACTTTTAGACATAACGAATGAAGCTGATTGGAAATTTGGTTTCACCGATTCCTCAAATGAACAGAAGTAAATCTGCAGACGTAGTGGTGCATTGCAAATAAATAAACTCGCCCTTGCTACCATTGACACCCTCAACAAATACTCTTTTGATTTGACTTCGTGAGAAAGTGTGCCGTTCATAATGTCCCTATCTGAGCCGGTTAACCTCACAAATTGCGACCGCGAACCTATTCATATTCCGGGCTCAATACAAACACATGGTGCTATGCTTGTTGTTGATCCGATAAGCCAGCGCTTGCTGTATGCCTCTTCAAATGTCGTTTCGTTAACGGGCTACAGTGGCGATTTGATCCCTGGCACTGAAATTTCTTTGATCATCGGCGAGAAAAATGCGCATGATTTTCGCAATGCTGCCGCCAAAGCAAGAGACCCAGGTCTATCTTCAATCTTGATAGGATTGCGATTTCCTGGACGACCAACGTTGTTCGACGCAATCGTTCACTCACACAATGGTAAGACTTTTATCGAGTTTGAACCTTGCCCTGATCGTGGCCAGACAGCAAGACAAGCGCTGGATCTGACGCGGTCAGTCATTCATAGGCTCGGACGCGAGGAAAGCGTTGATCGTGCGGCAACAGCGGCCGCCCGTCTCATGCGTGCCATGCTCGGTTATGATCGGGTGATGGTTTATCGCTTTCTTCATAACGGAGCCGGGCGTGTTATTGCTGAGGCGAAATCGGCATCATTAACGAGCTTTATGGGGCAGCATTTTCCGGCGAGTGATATTCCGGTTCAGGCGCGCAGACTCTACGTTAACAATACCATTCGGATGATTTCCGATACGACATCTAGTCCTGTGGCGTTGACCCCTGCACTGAGCTTAGGCGAAGAACCAGTTGATATGTCGTTTGCGCAGTTGCGAAGTGTTTCGCCAATTCATTGTCAGTACCTGAACAATATGGGTGTCGCAGCTTCGCTTTCTATATCCGTAATCGTGGATGGAGAACTCTGGGGATTGATCGCATGCCATCATGACGCCCCGAAAGTGACACCTCTGCCGCTGCGTATAGGTGCTGAATTATTCGGCCAGTATTTTTCACTTCACATTGCCGCCTGCGAACGCCGCGCAACACTGCAAGCTGCTGCCGATGCGCGAGCACAGTTGGATACTATCGTTTCTCGACTTGGCGTAAATAGTTCGATGCGTGAAGACCTCATTGGACAGTTGCCAGAATTTGCGAAACTTGTTTCCAGTCACGGTGCTGCGATATGGATGAATGACAAGTGGTTTCAGCATGGAGATACGCTGGATCAAGACTCGACACTACATCTTCTGAAAAAGGCCCGAGAACAGGCAGCTGGTGACATATGGTCTACTTCTGAAGTAAAGACGTTTCTGCCAGAGCAATCCGGTAATGTTGCGGGAATTCTGGCAATTCCGCTTTCGGTTACTTTTGGCGAGTATCTAATTTTATTTCGCAATGAAGAAGCGCACCTGATTGAGTGGGCTGGCGAACCCGTAAAAACTGTCGTGAATACCCCATTCGGAGAGCGTCTGACACCACGCGGTAGTTTTGAAACATGGCGCGAGGAAGTAAAAGGTCGCTCTACTCCATGGACAACTGTCGATCTTTCGGTCGGTCGCGCAATCGCCACCTATTTGCGAGATGTCATACTTCGCCAGAGCGAAATCTCGGAAAAAGAGCGCATTCGGACAGAACAGCGCCGCCGTATTCTCAATGCCGAGCTAAATCACCGAGTTAAAAACATTCTTTCTCTGGTCAAATCTATCGCCAGACAAACAGGCATGGGCGCACAGAATGTCGAAGACTATGCACGCACACTGGAGGGACGCCTTCGTGCACTCGCAGCCGCACATGATCACTCTCTCGACATTACAAAAAGTGGGTTGATTAAGACGCTGATTGAAAGCGAGGCAAATCTTTATCGCGACAGTGCCGGCTTGGAAAAAGTTTCTCTTGAAGGTAAGGCACTCAGTCTGGATCAGCGGGCCTACAGTGTTCTATCACTGGTTGTACATGAGATGATGACCAATGCTGCAAAATACGGCGCACTGTCCACGAGCAATGGCCGGCTGGATATCAGCTGGCATCTCGAAGCGAATGGGGAATGCAGGATTATCTGGCAGGAGAGCCAAGGTCCTGTGGTTGTGCAACCGACAAGCACCGGCTTTGGAACCAAGCTGATCAGAAGCTCCTTTGAATATGACTTGCGAGGAAAGGTTCATATCGAACACAAACCCGAGGGGCTCTACGCAACATTTCAAATTCCAGCAGCATACGTTAGTTCCGAAGAGCTCATAATGACTAAGGAGGATTCATTATGCATATCAGAAAAACCTCAACTGAATGGCACTTCCATTCTCGTAGTTGAAGACCAGAGTCTTATCGCAATGGACGTTGAAGACACACTGCGGGAAATGGGTGCGCAGGACATAAGACTTATCAGTAACGCTGAAGAGGCAGTGGCTACACTTACGACTTTTAATCCGCACATAGCGATTTTGGATTTCAATCTTGGCTCCGTTACATCAGAGACTCTCGCAGAGCATCTTTCTGAACGCGGAATTCCATTCATCTTCATGACTGGTTATAGTGATCAATCATCAATTCCTGAACGCTTCCGGCATATCGAAGTTATCCGCAAACCTATCGATATATCGTCGCTCAGTATGAAGTTGAATTCAATGATTAAAGCGCCGATTTGATCGAAAGGGATGCACTCTCAATAATCGCTGGTTTTAATTTTGATAGTTTTAAACTTGATGAATAGAGCCTACCCCTTCGGTTTACCGGTGAGCTTCCTTAAGATTATTGGTCGTGGATTTTTAAATACTTTTGGCGCGGCATCGGAAAGACACTCGATTGCAGCTTCAAGAAGATTGAATGTCAGAAAGTCAGCGTGGCTATCGTGCTGCAATTTCTTGCGATCAAATATCGTCTCGTTCGTGGTTGTCTGCCATAACGCCAGTCCGATACGGGCTCCCGGATTGAGACGTCTCAGCCGCCGTAAAGAAAACTTGGCGCGACGTGCAGACTCTAAATCGAGCACGCAAAGAACAATCGCAGTGGCACCCGCAATGTCTTCCTTGCGCAATTGACTGGGTTGAGTTTGCTCCTGATCAATCACCTTGGTTTGCGCTGCCTGAACCGACAAAACCTGCGCCAGCATTGCAGCCGTAACATCGTCAAAAGGACCGCGTCCTCCGAGACAAATTATGGATCTGTTTTCACCTGAGGGGATTTGTAACATTTCGCCATCTTCGGTATCTGATAATGCATCAACAGAGACAGTTTCTTCATTATCCTCTTCTTCATCGGCTATTTGTTTGAGATTTGCGACCAGCATTCTGGAACTCTGGGAAATCTGTCGTAGCTGTGTGTCACTGAGAACGCCGCGAAT
The DNA here is from genome assembly GCF_047308065.1 of Brucella sp. H1_1004. Classification (NCBI taxonomy): domain Bacteria; kingdom Pseudomonadati; phylum Pseudomonadota; class Alphaproteobacteria; order Hyphomicrobiales; family Brucellaceae; genus Brucella; species Brucella sp. H1_1004. Next base: position 456,213 of record NZ_JAYKZA010000004.1, on the reverse strand, counting down.
GCGATCCTGTTGTGCAATAAGCAGCGCTGGAATGGCTACGTTGCCATAATATTCCACCAAGAATTGTTCAGATAATAATTCAAGCGCGTTGTCGGTGGCCTCATTAGGATCACCAGCCAGAAGTCGTTGATATAGCCTCTCTTCAGGAGTGAGTACCGGATCCGAGCCAAAAAGAATTTCAAGAAAGCGAAACTGCGGAACATAGCGCCCCAGAACGACCAAACATACGGTCAGTGGCGTTGAGAGTATCAATCCAATCGGACCCCATAACCATGTCCAGAAAATTGCAGAAACGATAATTGCTAAAGGTGAGAGGCCAGTTCGCGATCCATAGAGCCACGGCTCAATTACATTGTTGCTGATGAGTTCAATCAAAACGAAAAGCGCGATGGTCCATAAAAGTAGATCCCATCCGGGTGCTATGGCAAATGCCAGAAAGATTGGCATTATAGCCGCGATGACAGGACCAATATATGGCGCAAATCGTAAGACTATTGCCAGCATGCCCCATAAAATTGCGTTCGGTACACCTAAAATCCAAAGCCCAATGCCCAGCGGCACGCCATAACTGATATTTACAACTAGCTGTGTGAGCAGATAGCGCCCCACCCGCGTACCCGCCTCCTGCAAAGCTGAGGTGGTCCGATGAAGATCCCCATGACCCACCAGACGAATAAAGCGATCTCGTAATTCTTCTCTCTCGAGAAGCATGAAGACCACCACCACAATAACGAGCCCCAAAGTGGCAAGCGGCCCAATAAGCGGCCCTACGATTGTTTCAAGCGTTTGAACTGGATTTCGCTGAGAAAATATTTCTACGAGAATTGGCTTGCGCTCGGGTTGTCCTGAGACGGCCTTATCGACAGTTTTTCTCTCGTCTTGACTGATCTCCGCGCCAATACGTTCCGCAAAGCTGTTCAGGCGATTAAGCAGACCATTATCAGTACCAGTTTCCTTGAGCGTACGAATTTTCTCAATGATATTGTATTGATAGGTCGCAATGTTCTGACCAACTTCATTCACTTGAAACGCCAGAATTGCACCAAACAATCCAATAATCAGAAACCCGCCCGTAACGCTGGTGATAATGGCAGGCAAACGCGGTAAACCGATACGTCTGAAATAAGAGACAATCGGCGCCAGCATGAAGGTTAAAAGGACAGCAATTGCTAAGGGCAGGAAAACGTCTTGAGCAAAATATAGAATAGCAACGACCGCGGCGACAGCTGCAAGTGCGGGCAGCCGGGATTGTTCCTGCGCTGCAGCTAAAGAGTGGTCACCACGTCCAAGTCCGCGCTGCATTATACCTCTTGCCCGTTCGTGTTCCTATGATGCAAATTGATACGCAGTGCTGGCGTTTAAATTGTTAAAGCATACGAAAAGAGGACTATTTACGGAAAATAATGGTTAGGCTTTAATAAATACAACAGCCGCTACCGGCAAGGCAACCCAGATATCGGGCTCACCACGATACGCAGAAAGCTCACCGCTTAAAGCAATGGGCTTTTTACAAAATGCGCAATCTATCAGGCTTTATCGATAACACTCTTTAAAGAATGTTTGGCCTTACCTTTGGCCTGCTGTGCATCGCCCTTGGCTTCCTGAGCCAGACCTTTGGCTTACATCTCTTTGTCATCAATGGCTTTGCCAATAGATTGCTTAGCTTTACCAGCGATTTCATTAGCCCTGCCGGATACCTTATCTGAGGTACTGCTCATTCTAACTATCTCCCTAAACTATGTTGTTGTAACTCCATTTTAACAACGATCATCGCTAAAATTGGTTCCAAGGGAGTTTTCACTTTCGAAGTCCAGCACTCTGAAATCAGCGTTGAGACCGGGAAGGCATTATTAATAGAACTGGACCCAACCTTCCATTACGCCCGACCATGAATTGCCAGAGGAAGAAGCAGGGAGAAAATGATTATTAGCACCAAAAACTCAGGAAAATCTATTCAACGAAACGGTTGAGGATAAATGTCACATTTTCAAATAAGAGCATTACTAAATTGACTCAAGCCCAAATCATTCGGGGATCGCCCAGCTGGTCCATAGCGCGCAGTTGTTAAACGCAATGAGCGGGTGCGATTGCTGATATTTGAATGGAGGCCTTTGTATTCTTCGGTCCAGACTTCAAACCTGTTAAGCTGATGTGGCCCAAAGGTTGAAAATAGCGGAATGTCACTTGCGTCTCTGCTACGCGCCACGAGAACCCGCCCTATCCTTGGCTGGTTATGACGGGCATCAACAGTAAACCACTTACCATCGAGGTAAACCTCAACCCAATGTTGGTTTTCGTCTGGTTCTGAGCCAGGTTTCCATTTCGGGTTAACCAACACGAGGACGGAAATAGGCATGGGATTCAAAAAGATACATGCGCTGTGGCGGATCAGCCTTAAACACACAACTGGGTCAAATTCAGGCTGAATTCAACAGTCAGACCCTAATTGATTACGTAACGAAACTCCCGACTTGCGTTGTAGCGATGGAAGCGTGTTGTGGAGCTCATCATCTTGGTCGGCTGTTTGCGGCACAAGGCCACGAGGTCCAGCTGATGTCGCCAGAATATGTTCGCCCGTACATCAAGGCCCAGAAAAACGATGATCGGGACGCTGAGGGGATTGCCGAAGCTGCATCTCGACCGACCATGCGTTTCATCGATCTTAAGAGCCAGGAGCAACTGGATATCCAGACACTGCATCGGGTGCGTAGTCGCCTTGTGGCAGAGCGAAGGAATCTGATCAATCAGCTTCGCGCAATTCTGTTGGAACGTGGGATCATCTTCCCGGTCGGACGGCAAAAGTTCGAGATCGGCATTGCTGCTCTGCTCGCAGAGAGCAACGAAATATTATCTCCACGTATGCGTCAGCTGGTTGGCGATTTACGCGTGGAATGGAAGGACCTCGACACGAAGATCGAAACTTTGAATACTGAATTTGTTCAACTGGAACGCAATGCTACGGCCCTGGCGGCTGCAGTGGGAGATGCAAGCAGCTTCAAGGAAGCGCCCGATCTGGGTGCCTGGCTCGGACTGGTTCCTAACTGGCTTTGAACGCAGCTACCCAGTGGCTGTGTAATAGGATCGGCTACATAAAAGGAACGCGTAGCCAGCGAAGTTTGCAGGAGGATCGTGAAGATGCCCTGACAGTCGAACGGCATTTGCAAAACCCGGCCAAAAAAATGGCACCTGTTGCCGAAGTCTTTATTGGGTCTCTAAGCGTGCGGATGTCCATCTTGGCCATGAGCTTGCTCATGAGACCGTATACGGTGACGCAGACTAATCAGAACACCGTAAAATCCTCTTGCAACCGGGCGGGCCATACGTTTTTTGTAGGTAAAGCTGCGCTTGCGCAGCCAGACGTCAAGCGCACTGCGGCCAATCGATACGGCTCTCTCCTCATACAATCGCCAGACCATCTCGTAGAGCGTGATGTCCTTCGCCTCTTCAGTCATGCTGAAGATGAAGTGCTCGTGAGTATCCAGGCGATGACTGTTCAAATCCCAATCCCAAATCGGGCTGCCGCTTAACGCGCTGACATGCCATCCCTTGACGCAGCCAGAACGCGGCTACGCAGATCACCACTGAAAGCCCGGGGCATATTGCCTCCAACCAAATCACTAGTCGGAGCGATGGAATCAGAATTCGGCGACGAAGGGAATCCTCAACGCGATTCCGCGTTCAATGGATCCGCTCTAGCGTTTTATTCAGCGCATCATCGCAGCAACATTTCCACCATCGACGGTGATAACCGCGCCTGTTGACGTTCGTGCAGAAATGAGATGCAAAAAAGCATCCGCAACATCATTCGCCGAAACTTCACGCTTGAGCAAATTACCGCGCATATAGACTTCCGGCGTCACTCCACGAGCCTCTGCACGCTCCTCAACCATTTCATCGGTCATCAAACCCGTGCGAATACGATCAGGATTGACGGCATTCACGGTAATTCCATCTGCCGCATGTTCTAACGAATATTGGCGCATCAGGGCCATGAGTGCTGCCTTTGAAGTCCCGTAAGGACCGAAATCTGGTCCCGGATTGACGGCCTGCTTGCTGACATTGAAGACAATGGCACCGCCGGTTTTCTGACGCTGCATAACATTGACGACTGCGCGGGCGATGTAATGATGGCTCCAGAAATTGAGATCAAATGCCGACTTGAACAGAGCGTCATCAACGGACAGCAGTGCCCCCTGAAAAGCCGCACCGGCATTCGAAACAAGAATATCAACACCACCAAAAGCAGCAACAATCTCCGCGACCGCTTTTTCAGCGGACTGAGGATCGGTTAAATCACAAGTGATGGCTTTTCCACCCAGCCGCTCTGCTTCCGCTGCTGCACGCTCGGCATCAATATCAATCAGTGCGATTTCGGCACCTTGTTCCCGTAGACGTTCCGCAATGGCAAGACCAAGACCACCTGCCCCACCGGTTACGACTGCGACCTGACGGGTCAGTAGTTTCTCGGTCTGTTTGGCGAGCTTAACCTGTTCCAGCGACCAATATTCAATGTCGAAGAGATCTTCTTCACTCAGCGCTTCGAACTGATCAATCCCTTCAGCGCCACGAATGACGTCGATTGTCGCCTCAGCCACATCCGCACCGATACGGGCTGCTTTTTGTGTTGCACCCGCGGCAAACAAGCCGATACCGTCGATATAGAAAACCCGCGGCATCGGGTCGAGCATGGTTTTCCCACCGCCCACACGTGCATTGTTTCGCTCAAAATACGCTTCATATTCAGAAACATAAGACGCAATGCTGTCTTTAACGATCTGCGCCCAGTTCTCAAGATCATGCGCATAAGGAACAGGCAGCGATACACCATAGCGCTTGATATGGATGACGTGCTCCGGCGTTGCATTTCCCCGGCGAACAAGATCGACAACATTGGGAGCGCCACAAAAATCAAGGATGTCATCGCTCGTGCGATGCTCCATGATAAAACGGCGGGGACGCCCTTCTTCCCTGCCCGGAAGCGCGATTGCGCCGCGCAGGATCGGCGCAATATCCGAAATTGAAGCAAGCTTTTCCGTATGCGCATTCTTGCATGCATTGCCGAAAGGCCGCGGATTGCCCTGAGCGATCCGCTTCTCTGCCCGATCAATCGCTTCGATCATATTTTCATAGGCGATGCGGGGATCTTCCGACCATGTGAAAATGCCATGTTTAAGCAGGATCATGCCCGGCGCGTCCGGGCGTTCCGAAAAGGCTTTCTGACAGGCTTTTGACAGATCAAAACCTGGCATAACGTAGGGCACGATAATCATTTCCGGAAAGAGCTCCCGAATGATTGTTTCCCCGTTTGGTTGATTGGTCAGCGCGACAATCGCATTGGCATGCGTGTGATCAACATGTTTGAACGGTAGAATGGCATGGAGGATCGCTTCGACGGATGGATTGGGTGATGACGGATCAAGCAGCAGTCGGCGTTGCAGCATCACCATATCATCGTCGCTGAGCGTCTCATAATTGACCATCGCCTTCAAGCGTTCAAGATTGAGAGCAGGCAAGCCAGCTGGCTCGATCTTGCCCATATCCCAACCACTTCCTTTCACACAAAGGACTTCAACCGGAGTGCCATCATGGTCGTTAAGAATGGTCTTGACAGAAGTGTTGCCCCCCCCATGGAGAACGAGCTTTGGCTCCGAACCTAGCAAACGCGTGGTATATGTGCGGATAGCAACATCGCGGTTGATACCTGCTTTCTCATAGGCACCAACCATTGCGCTGAAATCCGCATCCGACCAATTCGACTTCATTTGCCTACTCCTCAATTGGCACACTGCGGCGCCAGAGCCGCAGACATGGAAAAACGCTCACGGAAAGTGTGTTTTTCCATGGCAAAACAGTTATTTATGAAGACATATCCTCACTAAATACAATTGACACTATATACTGACATTAGTCAACTTCCTTCATTGGCTTGTTGATTAAAACTCGTTTATGTGCGAACCAGATGAGGGGCTAACATCAGGAAATCAGTATGACATCGGACGAACTGAAACCGTCTACGCATGCCATCCCGGCTGAATTTGATGACGCGATTGTATGGGCTGCCTGGCTTTATTATGAAGACCAGCTCACGCAGAACGATATTGCGAAGAAAATGGGCGTTTCTCGCGCAACCATTGTTAATTATTTGCAGGAAGCCCGGCAGCGTGGCGTAGTACGGATTCTGATGAATTCGGAAATCCTGACCCGCACAGAGATCGCGCAAAAACTCGCAACCCTGTATGGCCTGGATGAGGTTCTCGTCATTCCCAGCGAGAAAGCAGCCCCCGCTGAAGCGCGACTACAGGCACTGGGAACCGGCGGCGCACGCCTTATTGAACGCATGGTCAAACCCGGCGACACAATCTGCGTATCCTGGGGGCGAACAGTTCTCGCAATCGCGGACGCGATCTCGCTGCCGCGCCCTGTCGAAGGACTGACCGTCGTTCAGGTCACAGGCTCATCGATGGGCAAGCGTGAGTTTGCGGCAGAGCTTTGCACGTCGATCATGGCCCGCAATATCGGAGCAACCAGCGTGAACATGCTGGCTCCTGCGATTTTGAGCAGTGCGGGATTGCGAGACGCGCTAATGGGCGAACCAGCGCTTCAACGGCAGTTTGAGCTCATTGCCCAGTCAGACATGATTGTCTTTGGTGTCGGTGGGCTATCATCAGAAAGCACCATGCGTATTGCTGATGTCACCAGCGATGAAGAGATCAATGCCTATGCCAAGGATGGCGCGGTGGCAGTCCTGATCTGCCGCTTCCTCGACAGTCAGGGCAAACAGGTCATTCGGGATCTCGACAAACGTGTCATCGGCATTGAACTCGATGAGTTGCACAGGGTTCCCCGCAGGCTTTGTGTGGCGGGTGGTTCGCGCAAGATCGAAGCGATCCGCGCGGTTTTAACCGGCGGCTATGCAACCCACCTCGTTACCGATTTTGAAGCAGCAGAACTTTTGCTCGCGCAATAAAGCAGAAAGCGGCGGACTGCACCCAACAGTCAGCCGCAGTTATCATTACTGCTTGATAGCAGCAGTATTCATGAAATTCAGCGTATCCTCGAAAGAACGGATACCGGCATCAGAGCCAAGCCCGGTCGCGACCAGAGCTGCGGATGCCTGTGCAAAATTCAATGCAGTCTTCACATCCATTTTGCGGTGCAGTGCCGTGATAAAACCCGCATCGAACGCATCACCGCAACCTGTCGTATCAACCACTTCAATCTGGAATGCGGGCTGACGCAGAACAGCGCCGGTTGAATCCATAAAGCATACGCCATCACCGCCAAGCGTGAAGACACAGTGTTTCACTCCGCGTTCGATGAAGAAGCGTCCCGCACCTTCGACACCGGCCTCGCCCGAAATCTGTTTGGCTTCTTCAATAGAGGGCATGAAGTAATCAATATGCGGGAAGAGCGGAGAGATCAGATCAAGGGTACTGTCATTCGCCCCTAAAAGATCAAAAGTCGTGATACGCCCGCGAGCCTTGGCTTCGGCCAGCAATTTTCGGCTTGGTTCACCATCGAGTTTTGCCAGCAGTCCTGTTCCGCCTAAATGGATAATCGGAGGCGCCAGAACGGCATCAAGCGCACTGTCGAGAACTTCAAAATGATCCGATGCGCCGCGCGCATGGAGCGCCGGGCGATCCCCGTTGCGACGGATATTGAGAATGGTCGAAGATGTCGGAACACCTTTCAGACGCTGCATCTGCGCAACGTCTACGCCAAAGCGTTGCAGAGTTGCCAGTACAAAATCAGCCTTCTCATCATCGCCCACCGCCCCGACAGCGAGACAGTTCAGACCAAGCTTCGCTAGGTCCACCACGGTTCCACCTGCGGTCCCCGCCACTGTCAGCCGGATTTCATCGATAAACTCGACATTGCCACCCGGTGGAATGGCATCAACAGGACGTCCCAATACGTCGAGAATATAGAGTCCAATAACAGACACATCGTGAGACATGATATCCTCCCAGATTTCAGTTGGGGGCAGCCTGCGCAAACAACACAGGATGACCCAACACAATTGTATTTCATTGATCGATGGCTTTGCTTATCAGGCTTGCGTCAAGCCCTTTCGCGCAGAGCGAAGATCGTTCCAGCGAGCAGGATGAAAGCCCCGACAATTGCCAGCTGCAGAGTGCTTGGAATGCCCACAAAGATCAGGACATTGCTGACAAGCGTTATCAATAGAACGCCCAGCAATGTCCCTATGACTGAACCTGAGCCACCCGTGATGCGCGCTCCGCCCAACACCACCGCTGCGATGATTTCAAGCTCCATGCCCGCCAGATCGAAAGGATTTGCGAGACGGTTGCTGGAGACGTGAACCACGCCTGCAATACCCGCCAGCAAACCCGCATAGGCAAAGACAAATATACGGACACGGAAAAGGTTGATTCCAAGTCGCTCGGCGATGGATGGATTACCACCAACCGCGAAAATAGCACGCCCCATCAATGTGCGTTCAAGAATGAACCACGTCACAAAAGCTGCGACCACCAAAACCAGCACAGTGGCAGGCAGAACGGATACGACGCCGTTCGATGCGCGATGCGTGAACAGCGACGCCTTACCGAACGCGTCCATCGCGGCAGGAATATTCATAAAGAGCGCAGTGCCGACGAAGGTCAGAAGGAAACTTCGTATCACATATTGCGTGCCGATCGTCACGATCAGCGAAGGCGCTTGCAGCTTTTGCACGAGAAACCCGTTGAGCGCACCAAAGCAGGCACCGCCGAGAGCAGCCAGTACAAGAATGAGCGCCATTGGCATGTCTGGAAACAGGTTCGTCACCAACATAGTCAGCGCATACATGACAAAAGCGGCAATAGCCGTAAACGAGACGTCGATACCACCGGATGCGAGAACGACCAGCACACCCATGGCGAACAAGCCGCGTACGACGGATGCGCGCAAAATGTCGACCAGATTGCTCATCTGCAGAAAATCGGGATTGGCTGCGATAACAATAAAACAGGTGATGACTGTCAAAAGAAGCGTGAACAGTTCCGGTCTGGCACCCATCAAGTCCCAAAGCCGGAGCAGCATGCCGCGCTGTTTGGCGCTGCTCTTTTCCACCGATACAATGTCGGTCATTGCGCGATCTCCTTTGTTATGCTGGCCATGGATGCATAGATCGCGTCTTCAGTCAGTACATCGGCATTGTGTGCGGCAACGATACGGCCTTGTCGCATAACGAGAATGCGGTCGCAGTTCTGCAAGAGTTCCGGCAGATCGTCGCTAATAATGATGACGCCCATTCCATCGTCAGCCAACCGCTGGATGATGCGGAAGATGGTGTCCTTGGAACCGACATCGACACCAACTGTCGGACCATGCAGGATCAAAAGCTGCGGATTGATGGTCAACCAGCGCCCGATCAGAACACGTTGCTGATTGCCGCCGGACAGCGACTGAACCGGAATGGTGACATCAGGTGCAACAATCTGAAGATCGGCGACGCTGTCTTCCGCAACTTTTCTGGCACGCCTGCCGCTGATCATGCCAAGCGCATTGCGCAAACGATCAAGGACCGGCAGCGTTATATTGTCCTGAATAGGCTTTTCCAGAAACAGACCTTCCGTAAGCCGATCTTCCGGGACATAGCCGATGCCAAAGCGGATCGCGTCAGCTGCCGATTGTGGCGCGATTTCCTTGCCATTCAACCGGATTTTTCCAGAGCTAGCTGGCACAACACCGGCCAGCGCCAGCGCCAGTTCATTGCGACCTGAATCGAGCAGACCCGTCACGCCGAGAATTTCACCCTTCCTGAGCGAAAGCGAAACAGATTCAAAATTCTGTCCGTCACCGAGATGTTCGACATCCAGCATCACATTACCGAGTTTGGGGTCGGTGCGATAGCGGGTTTCACTGATTTCGCGACCTGTCATCCAATGGCTGAACTCAGCCTTCGTATGTGTTGCGACATCAAGTTCAGCGACTTTCAGTCCATCACGCATGATGATTGCACGACCGCCGAGCGACTTGCACTCATCAAGCTTGTGCGTGACGAAAAGAACGGCGACGCCTTTGCTAAGCAACTTTTCGACAACCCGCAGGAGATTGACAACCTCCTGACGCGTCAGCGAGGTCGTCGGTTCATCCATAATGACCAGACGTGCCTCAGAAGCAACTGCGCGTGCGATTGCAATGAGCTGACGGGTGGCAAGGGGCAATGTATCTGTTCTGCGTTTCAGAAAGGCATTATCAGTTGGCAGATGCACCTCCGCGAGTGCACGCCGCGCTGTTTCATTGAGTGCAGAGACATCAAGTCTGCGCGCGAGCTTACCTGACGCTTCGACAAGTTGCTCGGTGAAAGCGACATTTTCCGCTACCGAAAGGTTCGGCAGAAGTGAAAGGTCCTGATAGACAGTCTCAATACCCGCTCGTAAAGAGCCGATAGCACCAATGTCGCCTGCGCGGGCGCCTGTTGGTTCGCCGTCGATAAAAATCTGCCCCTCATCGGCAGGCTGCGCGCCGGAAAGGATTTTGATCAATGTGCTTTTGCCACAGCCATTTTCACCCATCAGGTGATAGATTTGGCCCGCTTCGATAACAAGGCTGACTTCCTTGAGCGCTTTGACGCCGCCAAAGGATTTCTTGACGCTTCTGATCTCAAGAAATGGCGGTGTTGATGCAGGTGTTGAATCTGTAGCGTGCATGGAAATTTCCTGAAACTCTCAGACACTTCTGCGCCGTGCATTTCCTCAAGGCGCGAACTGGTTGGATGCGATACCGCAGTTCCGGGGCCGCTGTGGTGCTACAGCCCCGGAATAGTATGCAGAGGCAGCTTCGCTCTTAGAACGGGAAGTTCTTGTAGTTGGACTTGTCCACGTCCACCCATGCCTGACCCTGCATGATGACGCCCTTGCCCGGTCCCTTGATCACCGTCATCTTCTCATAGCCAGGAACGCCAAGGTCCATACCGTCCTTGATTTCCTCACCCTTGAGAACCAGATCTGCGACCTTGTTCATGACATAGCCCGCGTCTTTCGGATCCCAGAAGAAGATCTGATCGACGGCACCGCTTTCGAGATAGGGGCCGGTATCCTTTGGCAGACCAAGGCCATAAACGCAGGTCTTGTCCTGCAAACCAGCTTCTTCAACAGCGCGGCCGATACCAATCACATCGATAGCCGACGAGCCCTGGAAGCCCTTAATGTCCGGGTATTTACGCAGGATTTCCTTCGCCTTTTCATAGGCTTTGTTGGCATCGTTGAAGGATTCGTTCTTTTCAGCAACCAGCTCCATATCTGGATACTGCTTTGCGTTTGCAGCGCCTGCATCAACCCACTGATTATGCGTGAGACTACCCAGCGAACCTACGAACGAGGTCCATTTGCCAGACTTGCCCATGCAATTCGCAAGTGCTTCATTGATGCGCGTCCCGAATGCTTTGTTGTCGAAAGCTTCGATGTCGACATCGACATTCGTCAGGCTGTCACCTTCGTGTGCGATGACCTTGATGCCACGCTGGGCGGCACGACGCAGCACGCCTTCAAGCGCCGATGGATCCATCGGGACTACGGCGATTGCGGAGACGTTCTTTGCAACGAGATCTTCCAGAATGCGCGCCTGCTGAGCAGCATCTGCCTTTGCCGGACCGACCTGGCTTGCGCTAACGTCTGGGTTGTCCTTGCCAAAGGCATCAACGCCCTCATTCATACGTGTGAACCAGTTTTCACCCGTGACCTTTACCACGGTCACGATTGTCGGCTTGTCCTGTGCAACGGCGACACCCGCCATCGCAACACCTGCGAGCATTGTGCAAGCAGCCAGTTTGGAAATAATACGCATGCTTCTCCTCCGATTATAATGCTGTTTATTGTTGAGTTTCATTCCTGATGACCCGCAAAATTCCTCCGGCCGGGCATCAGGGAATTGGTTATCTTCGTAACCGCAACCAGTAGCCCAAATGCACGCGTGCAGAAGCCAGCAGCACCAGAAGCAGCACGCCCCATGCAAGATCGCGGAAGAAATTGGAAATGTTCATGAAGTTGAACAGGCTTGAAAGAATTTGAAGTGCAGTCGCAGCCAGCAGCACACAAAGAACTTTGCCATAACCACCCTCCGGCTTAACGCCACCAAGCACTGCAATAAGAATAGCGATCAGAACATAAGAGCCGCCGTAATCCCACTTCACGGACGAATTGCGCGCTGCAATGATGATCCCCGCGATGGAGGCCAGCAAGCCGCAGATCGTGTAGGTCAAGAGCAGCATGCGCTTTTCGTTGATGCCGCCATAACGCGCAGCTTTCGAATTGCTGCCCATCAGCATCAGCTTGACGCCGAATGGTGTGTATTTGAGAACAAAAGCCAAAAGAGCGGCAATAGCGAGAAACAACGCAAAGCACATCGGAATGCTCAGCACCGGCATGTTGCCGAAATTATCCAGCGGCTCGATATACCCCAGGCTAATCGCAGACCCATTGGTCAGAAAAACGGCAATGCCTGTGAAAACCAGCTGCGTACCAAGGGTCGCAATCAGCGGCGTAAGCCGCGCATAGGCGATCATGATGCCATTGACCAGACCACCAATAAGGCCGACAGCCAGCGCCAGACCGGCAAAAGTCCACGAAAACAGAAGCGGTGCATCGGCAACCGGAATAAGAGTTCTAGTCAACAGGAAAGCAACAATTCCGGCGAGATTGGCAAGCGCTATACCAGAAAGATCAATGCCACCATTTCCCGAGATCATGGCGAGCATCACACCCAGCGCGAGCAGACCAAGCTCTGGCACCTGAGCGGCCATGGACTGCAAATTATAGCTATCCATGAAATTGGCGCCCGCAAAGCCTGCGCCCGCAGCCAGGACTGCGCAATTGATCAATAGCAGAAAAACAGTCTGCCTATCCACGCTATAAGATGACACGTCGTCTCCTCCCAGTATTCAGGGGCTCCCACCCCTTCGATGAACCGGCAATTCTTCAGACTCTCAGTCCGGATGATATATGCCACCTTACCCTGACATTTGTCAGCGTATGCTGTCGCTTGTCAACACTTTTTGTTCCTGATGCTTAAAAAGCCCGGATTTACGGCTTTTTGGCCCTTCGATTTTCGTTTATTGGCGCTTTCTTTCAGAGCTTGATATCCACGTTAATCAAAATTCTTACATTTGTCGACTGCCTATCGAAAAATGTAAGAATTTTGATTGGGTGATTTACCCACACATAAGAATGCGGTGAAGAATTCAAATTCAAGCCCGTGCGAAACACTTAGGCGCTGTCTTGCCCATCATAGATACGCGATGAGCCGATCCTTTACGCAGACATTCAAGCAGCGCATCGAAGAAGGTCAAAGACATCAGAAAGAATGGGTAATGGCTACTTCATCTGTATCTTGGTAACCGGATTGCTTTTCCCAAGGGCGCGTTTCACCGCAGCACGCGCCGAAGCCAAATCCGGCATGATCCAGTTCGGTTCACTGCCAAGAAACTTATCGAGAAACGCAATTGCATAGCCTGGCATTTCCGAGACGTTTTCTTTGTAAGACCACCATGTCCGCAGTTCATCGGCGCACTGGTCAATATTGGGCACCGTGCCGAACTCTTGCTCCTGAACGGCAGCAATCGCACAGATACAGTAATTGGTGTAGAGGAAACCTTCCGGCCAAAAGCTGACGATCTCGTAAAGGCGTGCAGAATCGCCTTCGGGATGCTTCGGCTGTGAAATGACCTTCGCGGGCGACAAGCGGATCAGCTCGCGCAACACAAGACCTGCAGCGAATGTGATGAAATCCTTGCGGTCCACCTGGGCAAAACGCTTATTCTGCTCGACCAGCTCGACCCAATTCAGAAACGCCTCAGTGAGCTTCTTTTCATCGATATAGTATTCAACACCATAAAGCTCATGCAACAGACTGGCATGCTTGCGAAATGTCGCCCTGAACCAACGCAGCTGACGCAAACGATGGCGCAAATCCGGCATTGATGTCATTTGTTCTCTGAGTAACAAGTCCATGCTGCGAGCGATCTCCCGTTTGCACATGACATTATGCCAAACCGATTGAAATGTCAGTCTTCATTCGCATCTAATTATCACAAAAATTATACATATTGACATTCGAGAAGACAAATGTTCTCTAATTGATGAAAGACGAACACAGAAAAATATCCCGTTCGTGCTTCGTGGGAGGAGATCAGATATGGCTATCTGGCAATGGGCCTTGCTGGCGCTTGCTTTGCTGTGGGGCTTTCAGGCGCTCGGCGTCTGGTTCCAGATGCGCCACTATTCCGATGTGATGAAGGGCATCACTTCGAAATATTCAGACGGCTTTGTTGGTGCAGGACATATTCGCGGACGCTTTGGAAAAGGGGTCATCGTGCTAATCGTTGTCGACCGCAACCTTGTGGTGCGTCGTTTTCTCGAAATGAGCGGACGGACCGTCTTTGCTAAATTCATCCGCCGTGAAGGCTTTGAAGGAATGCGCCTGAGTGAATTACAGGACAATCCTGCAATCGGAGAAGGAAAACCTGAAGTAGCTGCTGCTGCTTCGCAGGCTATGGAGCAGATCGGTCGCATAAGAGATCAGTCCGATGGTCTCGGACTCGAAGGTTTGAAGGCAGTGGGAGCTTAGGATTGCTTGTCTGAACAGGCAATTGAGGAGGAGCTATGTCGTTAATTTCTATGTTGGCGCAACACGCCGACACAACAATGCAAACAATACACGTCGCTGGCAGCATGTTATCAGACGCGGCATTGCATGGTAAACATGCCGCCGAACACGCTGGTAATGATCTGCTGCAACTCGCACAGGCGACAACACCAGCACCGGCAGACACCGGAACAGCCGGAATCTCCGTTGACCAGTTCAAGGAGCGTTTGCAGAACGTCGCACAGGAAGAACAGCTTGGCTGGCTGGCCTCTATTGGCAAACACTTTATTGGCGTCTTCCAGAAGGGCGGCGAAGTTTTTGCCGGATTTGTAACCGGCATCATCCCGACACTCGTCGTGCTGATGACCGCGTTTTACGCCGTCACTGAACTGGTCGGCGAAAAGCGTGTCCACGGCATCGCACGCAATGCGGGACGTATCGCGCTTACCCGCTATACGGTTCTGCCCGTGCTGGCTGTGTTCTTCCTGACCAACCCAATGGCTTATACCTTCGGTTCATTTCTGGACGAGAAATACAAGCCTGCCTTCTATGACGCGGCTGTGTCCTATGTTCATCCGCCACTGGGTCTCTTCCCGCATATCAATCCAGGTGAATATTTTGTCTGGGGCGGTGTGCTCGTCGCACTTCTCGAACTGGAGAAGAAGGGCGCGGTTCCGGCAGGTTATCACATCAGCGTCGCCATTTGGTACGCCATTGTTGGCCTCTTGGTGATCCTCCTTAAGGGTATGCTCACAGAACGCATCACCGCCATTATGGCGCGGCGTCAGGGCATCGAACTTTAAGCGGGTATTGGGGAGGACGACATGGTAAAGACCTATAAGGCAGTTAAGATTTCCCGCGGCTCGAATGGCTGGGGTGGTCCACTCGTCATTCAGCCGACCGAACAGCGCAACAAGGTGGTTTCCGTCACAGGTGGTGGCATTCACCCGCTTGCACGTCAGATTGCCGAACTGACGGGAGCTGAGGCCGTTGATGGTTTCCGCTCACCGCCAATCGAAAGCGAAATGGCCGTTGTGGTTGTCGATTGCGGAGGCACAGCGCGCTGCGGTGTTTATCCACGCAAACGCATTCCAACGGTGAACATTACGCCGGTTGGACAATCCGGCCCTCTGGCACAATTCATTACCGAGGACATTTATGTTTCAGGTGTAAAGCCAGAGAATATCGTTCCCGCAGATGGCTCGGCCCCAGCAACACCTGCTGCAGCAGCCGCACAGGAAGAAGAAGCGCCTGCTCCGCTTGACCTTCCGAGCGAAGGCGGCATTGTCGGCCTTATCAGCGGCATAGGTCGCGTGATGGGCCGCGTTGTTGGCATCTTCTTCCAAGCCGGTCGCCGCACAATTGATCAGGTTATCCGTAACGTTTTGCCATTCATGGCATTCGTAACGATGTTGATCGGCCTGATTCTCTACACAGGTATCGGCGACATTCTTGCGCAGCCGCTGGGACCGCTTGCCAATAACATTGTTGGGTTGCTTGTTCTGTCAGCAATCTGTGGCCTGCCGTTTCTCTCGCCAATTCTTGGACCAGGTGCCGTCATTGCACAGGTTATTGGTGTCGCGATTATCGGCCCACAAATCGCCAACGGAACAATTGCGCCCGCGATGGCCCTGCCAGCACTGTTTGCCTATAACGCACAGGTGGGTTGTGACTTCGTGCCGGTTGGTCTCGCACTTGGAGAAGCGAAGCCGAAGACCATTGAAATCGGTGTTCCGGCAGTCCTGATCAGCCGACAGATCATGGGACCTGTTTCAGTTCTGATCGCATGGCTTGTCAGCATCGCAGTACTTTAAAACTCTAAGCCTGCCGCAGCAAAATGCGGCGGCAGGCAATTTTCCAGACATTTACAGTATCGATGTGCCTGATCGGCGTTCGTGGGCATCGAATAACTATACCAAGAAAGGACCGCCTCTATGTCGATACATCTGAAAACGCGGATCTCCGCGATCGGCCCGGAAGTTGCGGATCTCGCCGAAGGCGGCGTTCTCATCCTGTTTGCTGATGGTTCACCACCTGAACTGGCAGAAGTTTCTGTTCTTCACGTTGTGGAAGAAGGGCCTGAAACATCAGCTCCGGCTGTTGGCGCTAAGATTGCCATTGGCTCGGTCACTGCAGAAATTACAGCCGTAGGCGAAAGTGCCTGGCAAAAAGTGCGTGAGATCGGACATGTCGTCATCTCTTTCACAGGCGCGACCTCAACTGATCGCCCGGGAGAAATCTGCGCGAGTGAAATAGCGGGCGAAGACCTTGTCGCGGCCCTGAAAGAAGGCCAGATTATCACCATCGGCGGCTGAGGGCTGATTGCTCTCTCATCTAAAATTATGTTCTAAACAGACTATTGGAATGATTATCAAAGTCCCGGACGCTGGAATTGTTTCATCTGTTGATTTGAGGCTATAGACATGGAACGCTCGACAATCGTCCGGGTGCATGAAGGGCTGCATGCGCGCCCCGCCACGCGCTTCGTTAAACTGGCCAAGGGCTTTGAAAGCGATATTGAAATCGCCAAAGCCGGAAAAAGCGTCAGTGCAAAAAGCTCCGTCAAGCTGATGCTGCTTGGTGTAAAAGAGCTCGATGAAGTGACCGTTCGTGCCAATGGAGCGGATGCGATTGAGGCCATTGAGGCCCTGATCGGCTATCTGGAAAATCCGCAGGCAGGGATTGAAGAAACCACTGCCCCTGCACCCAAAGCGGAAGCCACACCTTCGACTGCGCCTCAACCCGCGCTTTCGATCGAACTGCCTGCCGGTCAGATTAAGGGCGTTGGAGCCAGCGAAGGTATTTCACTGGGCACGGCATTTCCGTTTTTTCCAGAAGAAATCAAGCCTTCGGGCAGACAACTCGCAGCATCGGAAATTGATGCGGAGATCGAACATTTCAAATCGGCAATCGCAACCGTGCAGCATCGCATGGATACCTCGCTTGCAAGCGGTAATTTCGCCGATGCTGACCGTGGCATTATTGCGGCCTTGAAAGACATTGCAGCCGATGACAGCCTGACTGACGAGGCGCTCGGGCTTATTCGTGGTGGTCTCGATGCGATTTCGTCAATGCTTGCCGCCGCCTCAACCGTAGCCGGGCAATTTGCGGCCCTGGATGATCCATATCTGAACGCACGCGCGGATGATGTGTACGCTGTCAGCCGCCAGATTTGTCTGGCTCTGCTTGGCAAAGACGACATCAACCTGGAAGAACTCCCAGACGGTTCCGTTCTGATTGCCGAGGATATTGGTGCGTGGGATCTGGCGCGTGCACCACTCAAGAAAATCAAAGGCGTTGTCTGCGGACATGGTGGCGCAACATCGCATGTCGCCATTATTGCACGTACACACGGCATCCCTGCGGTTCTGGGTCTTGGCAGTGCTGTTCAACAGCTCAAGACCGCGAAAACGGTAGCAGTAGATGGAAGTTTTGGCATCGTTCACTCCGATCCAGACGAGGCGACCCGCACCGAGATCGAAGCCCGCATTTCCAAAGCGTTGCAGGAAAAGCAGGCGCTGAATGCCTACCGCTCTATCACGCCGCGTCGTGCGGATGGAACGATTATCGAAGTCGCGGCCAATATGGGAGCGCTAGAAGAAATCGACATTGCACTTGAATCTGGAGCCATGGGTGTTGGGCTGTTTCGCACCGAACTTCTCTTCATGAAGCATATTCATCTACCGTCCGAGGATATGCAGACCGAAACCTATACCGCACTTCTGAAAGCTTTTGCACCGAACTCCGTGATCGTTCGCACGCTCGATATTGGTGGCGACAAGCCGATTGCGGGGATTGAGTTTCCTCAAGAGGAAAACCCGTTCCTCGGCTGGCGTGGCATTCGCATGTGTCTGGACCGTCCGGATGTGTTCAAACCGCAGTTACGGGCACTGTTGCGCGCAGCGGTCAATGGCAATCTCAAAGTGATGTTGCCGATGATTTCGGATGTCGAAGAAATTCGGGCGACAAAACGCCTGATCGCAGAATGTGCCGCCGAACTTAAGAATGAAGGCAAAGCCTATGCTGAAGTCGATCTTGGTGTGATGATCGAAACTCCGGCAGCGGTTTTTGCTGCAAGAGAACTTGCCAAAGAGTCTGCTTTCTTCTCCATCGGCACCAACGACCTGACACAATATGTGATGGCCGCTGACAGACTCAATCCGACCGTTGCAAAGCTTAACGATGTCAGCCATCCAGCGGTGATGGCTGCAATCGAGATGACGGCTAAAGCCGGCACCGATGCAGGCATCATGGTTGGCATGTGCGGTGAAGCAGCAGGCAAGCCAGAACTAATCGGCGCGTTTATTCGTATGGGATTGACCGAACTCAGCATGAGCCCGGCATCCATTCCGCGTGCAAAAAAGCTGATCGCGGACATGTTCGCAAATTAGACTGCGTTCGCAATGCGAACATTAAAACCCGGATCATGATCCGGGTTTTCTATTATGGAAGATGGGCAAGCAGTGTCTGAAACAGGACTTCGAGCTGCGATTGATCGCGTTTTTCTGCTGCCTGCATGAGGCGCTCCTGCCGCACGTCCAATGCCAGAATAGCGCTTTCCAAAGGATCAGTGCCCGCGAGATCGGCAGGTTTCAACGTCATCAAACCACAGGCAAGACTGACGGCGGCAAAACAGGATATTTCAAACCGGCGCAAAGCCTGCGGATCGCAGTTACCCTCCATCGAAATAAACCGCACAGGTCTCTCCAACAGCAGTTGCGTAAACATCGTAGCAATGACTTTTGCCGTCGCGCCTATTCTGTTCTCCCCAGCTTCTCCCGCAAACGCGTTTTTGAGCAACGCAGTGTGGTTCCGTACCAGCCTGTCATGAACTGTGACAAAGACCGCTTCCTGAATCAGCACATTCTGCAACTGGTGCCGTCGCAGCACCTCCTTGGTGAGATAATACATATCTTTGCGGAAAGCCCGCACACCCTCTGCCGACCCACCAAAGTAAATCGCAATGCTCTTCACACGAGGCGCACCACTATGAACCTTTGGATCGGATGAAATCAGCGATATCGAAATCGTTTCGGCGGTAGTCAGAGCTTTGTCCATCACGCTGGCCGCATGGCCCAGTAGCAGTTCGGGAGAAACAATTTCACCGGGACGCGATGAGGCCTGTTCCGCACGCAAACCTTCATCACGATTGCGTCGGATCATATATCGGACCTCACGCAGACGGTCCTTCAAATTGACTGCAATATCTTCTGAAATTATGCGTAACATATTCGTTTTCCTCACCGAGGCCGCCATGATAACAGAATAGGCAATGCATAGGAATTATTGTTTGCGTTCACATGGAAAAGCAATAGTTTAACAAGAAGACAACAGCTTCAATAACACTGTATTTTGCTATTAATTTGAGGGATAGTTTTGAAGAAAACCGGCAAGCAGACAAAGAAAAATGCTGACGCAACAGACCTCATTATTGGCTCGGAAGGTGTGGCTGCGGAAAATCGTACAAGCCGGCTGAGAACGCGCGCTGCATGGATGTATTACGTCGAGCAGATGACGCAGAATGACATCGCGGAAGCACTTGGTGTTGGTCGTGTCACAATCGTTCGCCTTCTTGCTGATGCCCGTGCTCGCAATGAAGTGAAAATTACCATCGAAGGCAAGCTGGCCAGTCTGACAGCGCTTGAAGTCGAACTTGAAAAGACCTTTGGACTTGAGCGCGCCATCGTTGCGCCGCTCTCTTCAGCAGATATTGATCCTATCCCGCCGATCAGTGCAGCGACCGGCGCCTATCTTTCGGAGAGAGTACAGCACGGCATGACAATCGGTGTAGGCTGGGGACGCACCCTTTCCAACACCCTGCAACATATCGGTACGCGTCCGCTCAATGACCTAAAAGTTATCTCGTTGCTAGGTGGTATTGTGCAGCCACGGCGGTCCAACCCACCGGAATTTGCCTGGCAGTTTGCGCAGATTTTTCAAGGGGAAGGCTATCTGATCCCCGCCCCTGCTCTGGTCGACAGCAAAGAAACGCGTACCGCTCTTATCGAACGTTGTGGGCTGAATACCGTGCTGGATATGGCGGAGCAACTTGACATGGTCCTGCTCAGCGTTGGTGATATTCAAACCGCAAGCAGTACATCTTACCGTGTCGGGCTGATCGACGAGGCGCAGAAACTGTCGTTGATCGACAATGGTGCGGTCGGAGACGTTCTGTTTCACTTTTACGATATAAACGGCAAAATCGTTGATGATCCGGTGCATGACCGTGTCATGTCAGCCAAAATTGAAAGCCTTCAGAAGACGCCACAACGTATTCTTACATCAGGTGGCAAAGAGAAGATCGCCGCCCTGCTGGGTGCTGTAGAACTGCTCAAACCAACTGTCCTCATCACCGATGAAGAAAGTGCCGCGCAGATGTTGAAATACAAAGCAACATCCGACTAAGACCAAAAAGCGCATCGTTGCAAAACGATGCGCTTTTTATTGCTTTAGGCCGGTATCAATTGGCGGCGGCTGTGCACTCTTTCAGGATTTGCAGAACAGCAGCCCGCTCTTCGATTTGTGGCATATGTCCACAGCGCGCGAAAATGTGGACACCTACTTTACCCGGCAGACCATGCGCATGGGACGCGGGAATGACCCGATCTTCTGAACCAAAGATGAGCCGCACAGGCATGGCAAGCGAAGCAATGCTTGAGCGTACTTCAAAGGTCTGAGTGCCATCAGCAAAAAACCGCGCACCAATAGCTTCTTGCGTATCGCGCAGTTCTGTATCAGCAGCCTGAGCAACGGTTGCATTGATGAACGGCTTTGTCAGATGACTTTCATTAGCAACAAGCACTTTAAGCCAGGGAACGATGCTGGCTTCACTTTTTGCGCCGACAAGACCCGTTATAAATGCACCATTGACCTGTGGGCCTAGACCACCTGACGAAATCAACAGCAGCGAGCGCACATCGACAACACCGCGGGCTGCTGTAACAGTCGCGACCGCACCACCAAGCGAATGCCCAACGAGCACGCAAGCTGACACATGCAGTGATGCGAGCGTTGCTTCAACGCTTGCGGCAATGTCGTCAATGCTTGCAGGAACGGCGCGTGGTGAATTGCCGTGTCCCGGAAGATCGAGTGCAAGGATCGGATGACCGAGCGACGCACCGGCAAACAATCCACGCCACGAATTGAGATCCGCCGCATAACCGTGGATCAGAACGATCGGCAAGCGGCCTGCATCACCCTCACGCAACCAGACTGCATTAAGCAGTCCCGGAGCAATTGGTTCAGCAGCGTTTCTCACTGGCGGTTTAGCCGCAACCGCAGCAGCTACTGGCTTCGCAATGCTGCTATTGCCTTCAACATCCTTTTTCTGCACACGACCTTTCGGGCCTGAGCCTTGAACGGACTTGAGATCAATACCAGCTTCACGCGCAAGCCGACGTGCGAGCGGTGTTGCCCGCACATCATTGGCTGAACTCGGCTCAAAATCCTGGGAGGATTTTGGTTCATCCTGTTTTGACGCTACCGGCTCAATGACGGTTTCTACGGGTGCAGCAGCAACGGGCTCTTCAACGACGGGTGTTGACTTGCCGTTACGCTCTTCACCCTCAGCATAAATCCAGGCGACAGCTTGACCGACGGGGACAACAGCCCCTTCCTCAGCAGTAATATCTGCAATGATACCGGATGCTGGAGCATCGACTTCCATCGCTGCCTTGTCGGTTTCAATTTCAAAGAGAAGTTGGCCTTTCGTGACGGTATCGCCATCCTTGGCAAACCAACGCGAAATCTGCCCCGTCTCCATATCCATATCGACCTTGGGGAGAATGACTTCCACAGCCATGGTCAGCGCACTCCTTTGGCCAGATCACGAGCGCTTTTCAGGATATCAGGCACCTGCGGAACGGTCGCGCGTTCAAGATCAGGATTATAAGGAATTGGCGTTTCAGCTCCGCCCAGACGCACAATCGGCGCATCCAGGTAATCGAACGCGTCACTTTCCGCGACGATTGCAGAGATTTCAGCACCGATACCAAGCGTTTTGACCGCTTCATAAACGCAAAGGAGCTTTGACGTTTTCTTGACGCTTTTGATGATGGTTTCACGATCAATCGGACGCACAGTGCGCAAGTCGATCACTTCAACATCAATACCTTCCTTGGCAAGTTCAGCGGCGGCATCAAGGGCCTTGTGCACCATGATTGCCGTTGCAACAATCGTCAGATCACGGCCTTCACGAACCACTTCTGCCTTGCCGATTGGCACGGTGTAGAAGCCTTCAGGAACAGGACCTTTGGTCTTGTAGAGCAGCTTATGCTCGAAAATCATGACGGGGTCAGGGTCTTCAACGGCTGCAAGCAACATGCCCTTGGCATCATAAGGCGTCGAAGGCTGCAAAACCTTGAGACCCGGCACATGGCCAAGCCATGCTTCGAGGCTCTGGCTGTGCTGTGCAGCAGCACCCGTTCCCGACCCTGCCGGAAAGCGCATGACCAGCGGCACAGAAACGGCACCTCCAAGCATATAGCGAATTTTCGCTGCCTGATTGACGATCTGCTCCATGGCAAGGGCTGCAAAGTCAGAAAACTGGAACTCAAAAATCGGGCGCATGCCGGTCAGAGCTGCACCGACCGCCACACCTGCGCCGCCCAGTTCTGAAATCGGCGTATCCATGACCCGGTCTTCACCAAAGCGATGCACCAGATCACCTGTCACCTGAAATGCGCCGCCATAGACGCCAATATCTTCACCCATCAGGAAAACGCGATCGTCGCGTTCCATGGCAATCGCCATTGCTTCCTGAATGGCTTGCGAATAGCTCAACTCACGGATTGTCGTGTCCATGTTCAAATATCGTCCGTGTAAACGTCGCGGGTAAGGTTGGTCAGATCAGGCGCTGGGCTGTTCTTGGCGAATTCAATCGCATCAGCGATTTCCTTTTCCACCTCAGCACGAATTGCCTCGATCTCGGCGTCATTGATGAAGCCATAGGCTTTCAAGTCAGCCTCAAAATGCGCGATTGGATCGCGATCATTCTGCCAATGCTCAATTTCTTCCTTGGTGCGATAGCGGTTGCGATCGCTCTTGGAATGACCACGAATGCGGTATGTTTTGTTTTCAATCAGCGTCGGGCCATCACCGCGCCGCGCACGCTCACTTGCTTCGTTAACGGCCTCTGCAACTTCCGACAGATTGTTACCGTCTACGATCACGCCCGGCATGTTGTAAGCAGACGCACGATCAGCCACATTGGCAACTGCCGTCGAGCGCTTAGTCGATGTAGACATGCCGTAGCCGTTGTTTTCACAGATGAAAACGACTGGTAGCTTCCAGACAGAGGCCATATTGAGCGCTTCATGAAAAGCGCCCTCATTATTCGCACCGTCACCAAAGAACGACACGACGACCTTGCCGTTTTTCTGCTTCTTGGCAGAAAGTGCAGCACCTACCGCAATCGGAATACCACCGCCGACAATGCCGTTTGCGCCAAGATTTCCCTTGGAAACGTCAGCAATGTGCATCGAGCCGCCACGGCCTTTGCAATAGCCGGTTTCCTTGCCAAAAAACTCAGCAAACATACGTTTCACGTCTGCACCCTTGGCGATGCAATGACCATGACCACGATGGGTCGAGGTGATCATATCATCATCATTGAGCGGCAGGCACGATCCCATTGCACTCGCTTCCTGACCAATGGAAAGATGCATCGTTCCGTGAATGAGACCACGCGTGTAGCTTTCTTCCGCGCCTTCTTCAAAGCGACGGATCAGATACATTTTATGCAAGGCTTCTTTCAGCTGCTCTGGCGAATAAGTGCGAAAGGCATAAGGCAAGTTGTGACGGTCGCCCGTATCCTGCGGATCGACTTTTTTGGCTTGAACCATGATGTTTTATCCTCACGCTCCGTAAACGAGCTTGTCCTGACGCGCGCGCAGCTCGGCAATCTTGGAACCAGGAGCTACAGCCGCATTGTCGTAAGTGATCAGTTCGCCCTTTTTGATCAGCTTGGTCACGCTGCCACCCTGCAACAACCCGCATGGGATAGCATGCGCGCTTCTTGCTTCACCGGAAGTCATGATCCATGCGCGGTAGCAATATTCGCCAATCGCATCGAGCTTTTCACCCGGCTGCATGTCCTTCTTGGCAACGGCAGCCACTTCTGCGACCGGCTTTGAAAGCGGAACCATGTCAGGCTTGCCATAAAGAACAACACGGGCGCAGGTGAGCGGCACTTCGAGTGAAGTCAGGTGATAAGGGCGATGGAATGTGAAATATGGACCCTTGCCCATCTTCAGGTCTTCCATCCGTTCTGAAATACGTGGATGCGACATGTCGGCGACAACAAACACGCCCGGCGCAACGCCTTTTCCGATCGAATAATCAACAACACCAACCTTTGACAGTACGCCGCCATCCTTCTCGGGGATCAGCGTCTTATTAAGTTGGTCAAGCGTCGCCGCTGGGCCGTGCATACCGGCTTTATCAGGCACAAGACCTGTCGCATTAGCGATGGCAGCCATTTCGACCATGGTTTTTGAACCATCGACGAATTCCACCAGCATACGCACGTTCATGTTACGGCGGGTAGCTTCTTCCATATACTGATCAGGCACAGCATCAATATTGAGCGGGTTATTCTTACCCTTGCCTGCGGCCACAATCGGATGGCCCATCGCCGTCACAAACTCGATCAGCTCCATACAGGATGATGGCTCGTCACCTGCGCCCAGCGAATAGGTGACGCCAAGGCGCTCAGCTTCAGCTTTTAGATAAGCGCCGATGGTCACATCGGCTTCAACATTCATCATGACCAGATGTTTGCCATGTTCCATGGCACGCAGGCCGATCTCGGCACCAACGGCCGGAACGCCAGTCGCATCAATCACAACATCGATAAGATCATTTTCAAGGATAAGATTTGCGTTGTCGGTGACAGCAACCTTATGCGCTTCCATCGCGGCGGTCAGATCAGACGCGGTCGAAACCTCGCGGCCATGCCCTTCTTCCTGAAACGCAATATCAACAGCCTTAAGAGCGTTAGGAACACGCAGCTCGGAGATAGCACCGACCTCAATGCCCGGCATATGCGCAACACGCGTAACAATGTCAGTGCCCATCTCGCCAGAGCCTATCAGCCCGATACGGATCGGTCGCCCGCTGTCCGCCCGCGCCTGCATATCGCGTGCCAAACCTGTCAACGCCACATTGGTTGCCATCGTTTCCTCCTGAACGTCTCTGCAATACGTTTGCAGTCTCCTCTGATACCCTATCGATTAATGAACATTTGTTTCTAAGTCAATACCAGTGTTCATTTTGATCTCGCGCCAACCCCATTGAAATGCCATCTTGTTATTCAACTTTAGTTTGCTATAGAATACAAATGTTCTGCCGTTTCGCATGACTCATATTTTGAAGTGTCGATACGTAAGAGCTAACAATGGCGTTCTGTGAGCTCGATGCACGTTGGGAGTGCTTCGGGGGGAGGAGAAATAAATGGACGCGTTTCTGAGCGGACTAAAAACGGCAGTCGATACGCTTGGGGCAACGGTTCTGTTGCCTATCGTCATCTTCATTATTGCGGTGGTTCTTGGCGCCAAAGTAGGCAAAGCCTTCCGCGCAGCGATCACTATCGGTGTCGCTTTCATCGGTATTAATCTGGTTCTGGGCTTGATGTTCACCTCTATCGGTGAAGTCGCTCAGGCAATCGTCACCAACACAGGCATTAAGCGAGACATCGTCGATGTGGGCTGGCCTTCGGCTGCGGCAATCGCCTTTGGCTCGTCCGTGGGTCTATGGGTTATTCCAGTCGGCATTCTGGTTAACATCGCCCTTCTTCTGATGCGCTGGACGCGGACACTGAATGTCGATGTATGGAACTTCTGGCACTTTGCCTTCGTTGGCTCGCTGGTAGTGGCCGCAACCGATAATATCGCTTACGGTATTATTGTTGCAGCGCTTGTTGCCGCTCTGTCTCTGCTGTTTGCAGATTGGTCGGCGCGCGCTGTGCAGCAGTTCTACGGCATTCCCGGCGTTTCCGTACCACATCTGGCTTCCGCACAAATCCTGCCAATCGCGATTGTGCTCAACTGGATCATGGACCGCATTCCTGGCATCAACAAGATCAACATCAACACCGAAACCATCGAACGTCGCTTTGGGGTGTTTGGTGAACCGGTTGTTATGGGGCTGATCATCGGTCTCGTGCTCGGTCTTATCGCATTCTATAATGCGGGCGACTTCGGTACGGTACTTGCCAAGGTACTTGGTACGGGCATGACACTGGCAGCTGTGATGCTGCTTCTGCCACGCATGGTCAAAATCCTGATGGAAGGCCTACTTCCGGTCTCTGATGCAGCGCAGGAATTTGTGCGTAAACGCACAGGTGACCGCGAACTGCTCGTTGGTCTCGATTCGGCAATCCTTATCGGCCATCCGGCAGCGATCTCATCGGCGCTCATTCTTGTACCGATTGCGATCATTCTCTCTGTCATCCTGCCAGGTAACCGCGTGATCCTGTTTGCCGATCTTGCAGTTATCCCGTTCATTGTCGCCATGACCGCTCCACTTCTGAAAGGAAACGTGTTCCGTATGGTGGTGGTGGGAACGATCACACTGGCTATTGGCTTCTATGTTGCCAATGCGCTTGCTCCCCTCTTTACAAGTGCGGCAGTATCATCCGGCTTCAAGCTGCCTGAAAATGCCTTGCAGATTACTTCGGTGGTTGATGGGTTCCTGTGGGTTCCTGATATTATCATCAAAACAATCAGCTGGCTTGGTGGCACGGTCGGCGTGGCAGTTATTGCCGCCGTTATCGCCCTGCTGTTCATTCTCTATCGTCGCAACACACTCGCTTGGGAACGTGCGGCTGGCGCAGAAGATGAACCTGCTGAAGAAAAGATTGCCTGATACTGGCAATCAATTCTGCACTATAATCAAAGCCGCACGTCAGTTTCGACGTGCGGTCTTTTCCAAATGGAGTATGAAATGGCTGCTGGTCTGATTGATTTTCTAGACCCAAACGCGATCGAGCTTCAGAGCGACGCAACAACAAACGAGGAAATTATCCGGATTCTCGCGGGAAAACTGGAAAAATTGGGCTATGTAAAGCCAAGCTACGCCGATGCAGTGGTAAGTCGTGAGCTCTCCATGCCGACTGGGTTGCCACTTGAGCTCGAAAAAAACGTGGCTGTTCCACATACGGACCCTGAGCATGTGCTCAAAGCGGGTATTGCCTTTGCAACACTGAAGTCACCCGTTGAATTTACCAATATGGAAGATCCTGACGAGGCCGTTGCTGTTGGGTATGTCTTTTTGCTTGCGATCAATGACAAGGATAAGCAAATTGAGACCTTGCAACAGATCATGGCAACAATTCAGGATCCGGACGCACTCGAGAGGCTGATGGCAGCGCGCTCTTTTGAAGATATTCAAACTGCGTTGAACGAACAATAAATTGCAAAGCGGAACTCGAGACAACACAAATGCGATTGTCGTGCATTGCAAGGCATGTAGGAACACTTTGGAGGAAACCATGGCTAGACTAAAGACAATTCTCTTCGCGTGCGGAACGGGTGTCGCGACATCCACGGCCGTGAATGCCGCCGTCACCGAAGAAATGAAAAAGCGCGGGCTCACCTTCAATGCCCAGCAGGCTAAGGCTACAGAAGTTGCATCCCTGGCTGACAATGTGGATTTTATTGTTTCAACCACACCAATTTCTGCTTCCGTCACCAAGCCAGTCATCAAAGGCCTTCCCTTTCTGACCGGTATCGGCAAAGATCAGGCCCTCGATCAGATCGAAGCCGAATTACGAAAGTAATTTTCACGATCGCGAAGAAACGAGTTGGTGGCGCGCGCGCTCCAACTCAAGTAAGTTGTTATTACTTTGACATGTTTTTGGCAGTTTAGAAGTTCTGCGCGATCAAATTTTCTATGTTGTATTTGGGCTTGTCGCAAATTGTTGAGAAGGTCAAAGCCGCCCCGTGATCGGTCGCATTTTCATGCTTTGTTAACCTTTTGAAGTCCGAAGAGGCGCGCGAGCAGGTCATTCTGATCGTTGACGGTCCACTCGCCGGAAAAGTCGAAGCCTTTCCGCAGCCACAACGTCGCTTCGAACCCGGCCATCGTCCGACGCGCCGTCTTGAAGGACTGGAATCCGCCGATCTTGGCCATGTTCTTCTTCACGCGAAAGTGGCCACTCGGGGGTGCGGATAAAAACTTGGACTGGTTTTACGTCACAATGCCAAGACTGTTTCGATATTCGATTGGGCTTCGAGCGCCAAGCGATATCTTGATCCGTTTCTCGTTGTACCATCGAATGTAGCCATCAACTTCATTGATAAACTGCTCGAGTGTGGTGTTCTTCCAATCGCTGGGGTAGAAGAGCTCTGTTTTCAGCCTGCCGAAGAAGCCTTCGCATGCAACGTTATCTGAGGAACAAGCCTTGCGGGACATTCAACGCACCAGCTTTGCATCACTAATCCTCGATAGCCAACCCGGCCAGCGATAGTGTGCACCCCGATCAGAATGTAATATTGGCCGCTCATCCCTACCTGTGACAGTTTCTATTGCAGCATCGAGCATCGTGTTGACCAATTCAGCATCTGGTCTCGTTCCGATAGACCAGCTGATGACAGAAGTGGCTCGGGAAATCTGCACAGCTAGGATAAGTGGAAATTCTGCCTGACTTCGGCTTAGATGCCGGGAACAGGAGATACCATGACGAGACGACCACGCCGAAACCATAGCCCAGCTTTTAAGGCAAAAGTTGCGCTGGCTGCGATTAGAGGCGAGCAGACGCTAGTGGAATTATCCCAGCATTTTGACGTGCACGCGAACCAGATAAAGCAATGGCAAGATCAGCTTCTTGAGGGGGCCATTGGTGTTTTCGGCGACGAGACCAAGGCGGAATCAGCAGAGCCAACCGTCGACGTTAAAACGCTGCATGCCAAGATCGGTGAGCTAACTCTGGAGAACGATTTTTTAGCCGGAGCGCTCAGCAAGGCGGGATTGCTGGGCGGAAGGAAATGATCGACCGCGCTCACAAGCTTTCGGTCGCACGACAGGCAAAGCTCCTCGGGTTCAGCCGTAGCAGTGTCTACTATTCACCGCGCCCTGTATCGGATGGCGATCTGGCACTGATGCGCCGGATCGATGAATTGCATCTGGAATACCCATTCGCGGGAAGTCGGATGTTGCAGGGGCTTTTGAAAGGAGAAGGGCTTGAAGTTGGGCGGCTGCATGTCGCTACGCTGATGAAGAAGATGAGCATCGAGGCGATTTACCGTCGCCCAAACACCTCGAAGCCAGCGCCAGGGCATAAAATCTATCCCTATCTCCTGCGCAAGCTGGCGGTCACCAGACCCAATCAGGTGTGGGCAATGGACATAACGTATATTCCGATGGCACGTGGCTCTGTCTATCTGTGCGCTGTCGTCGACTGGTTCAGCCGCCGGGTTCTATCATGGCGACTGTCGATCACAATGGAGGCGGACTTCTGCATCGAAGCGGTTGAGGAAGCTCTGGTCAGCTATGGAAAGCCTGAAATATTCAACACGGATCAAGGATCACAGTTCACGTCCATCGACTTCACTAGGCTCAGGACTCATTGCTTTCCGAGCCAGAATATAACGGCTGCTGCAAGATCTATTGCTGCACGGAACACAATCGGGCAGCGATCATAACGGGTAGCAATTCTTCGCCAGTCTTTCAGTCTGCCAAACATGATTTCGATACGATTGCGTCGCTTGTATCGACGTTTGTCATACTTAATAGGCTTCTTACGGTTTTTGCGACCCGGGATGCATGGCTTTATCTCTTTGTCTTTTAACCGTTTTCTGAACCAGTCGGCATCATAGCCTCTATCAGCAAGAAGCCAGTCGACCTTCGGTAACGTCTCAATTAAGGCTGCAGCTCCGGTGTAGTCGCTGATTTGTCCCGCCGTGACGTGTAACCTGATAGGGCGACCCTGCGTGTCGGTGACGGCGTGCAACTTGGTATTCATGCCACCTTTTGTCCGGCCGATCAGGCGTCCACCATCCCCTTTTTTAGCCGTAGGCTTGAGGCCGTGCGGTGCGCTTTCAAATAGGTCGCATCTATCATGACAGTCTTTCCGACCGACGACTTGGAAGACAGGCCTTCAAGTATTTGAGCAAATATCCCCTTGTGACACCAACGGTTCCAACGATTATAGAGCGTTTTAGAGGGCCCGTATTCTCGAGGGGCATCACACCACCGTAACCCATTACGAAGAAGGAATATAATTCCACTCAAGACACGCCTGTCATCAACGCGTCGACGTCCATGGCTCTTGGGAAAAAAGGGCCGAAGGCGTGACATTTGCCCTTCGCTCAGCCAGTAAAGATTGCTCATCGTTCAGTCTCCTCAAGAGAAACTGAATCAGCTCTTCATTCTCAAATCAATAGGTCCTGAGCCTAGCGCTTCATCAACGCCACGAGCAGTCGCTTTGCCGCCCCTTTATCACGCCGCTTCTGCAAGATTTCTTCGAGCACGGTGCCGTTCTGATCCACCGCACGCCAGAGCTAGAACCTCTCTCCAGCGCATTTAACGGCCACTTCGTCCAAATACCAAATTGGACTTCCCCTTCAAAAGTGGAGGGCTTCTGTTAGATAAAACTGACAGGAGACTTAGAATTGAAGCAGCGCGAATTTACAGAAGATTTCAAACGGGAAGCCGTTCGTATTTTAACGACGAGTGGTCGAAGCATTTCATCGGTTGCGGACGACCTTGGCATTGGCAAATCAACACTTGACCGCTGGCGTCGCAATTTTGCTGAGAAGGATCTGCTTTCTGGTCCGCATGAGGACATGAGCGAGGAACTTGCCCGGCTTCGTAAGGAAAATGAACTCCTGCGACAGGAACGTGACCTACTAAAAAAAGCGACGGCCTTCTTCGCTCGGGAGACAAGTCGATGAAGTTTGCGTTCATCGACACGGAGAAGGCTCATATGTCTCTGTCACGGCTGTGCGCTTTCGCAGGCGTCAGTATCAGCGGTTATTATGCATGGAAGCATCGTTTGCCCAGTCGTCGTCAGCTCGACGATATGATCATCCTGGCGCATATTCGTAATCAGTTTGAGCTGTCACGTGAAACTTATGGCAGCCCTCGAATGCATGTCGAACTGAACGAAGAAGGTATTCGAGCAGGACGTCACCGCACGGCGCGACTGATGCGTGAAAACGGCCTTAAAGCCCGGCAGAAAACTCGCTTCAAACGCACGACCGACAGCAATCATGGTGAGCCCGTCGCTCCCAATCTTCTGGATCAGGACTTCACTTGTGATGGGCCTAATCAAAAATGGGGTGTCGATATCAGTTACATATGGACGGCAGAAGGCTGGCTATATCTGGCAATCGTTGTCGATCTTTATTCGCGTCGCATCATCGGCTGGGAAGCACGCGATAGGATGAAGAAGGATCTGGCGATCAGTGCTTTGAAGAAAGCCATTGCAATCCGTCAACCAAAGCCGGGGCTGATCCAGCACTCGGACAGAGGAAGCCAGTATGCCAGTTATGAGTATCGCAAAATCCTCACAGCTCACAAAATGCTTCCATCCATGAGCGGCAAAGGAAATTGCTATGACAATGCAATGGTGGAAACCGTCTTCAAAACGATCAAGTCGGAACTGATCTGGCGCACTGTGTTCTACACACGTAAGGATGCAATCAAAGCCATTGGCGAATACATTGACGGCTTCTATAATCCTGTGCGCAGACATTCTGCACTCGGATACAAATCACCGATGCAGTTCGAGATGATAAACCGTAAATTAGTGACAGAACCCCTCCACTAAATAAGGGCAAGTCCAAATATCGCCGGGGCGCGCCTGACGCCGTCGCAAGTTGCGTGCGATCCGGGGGCCGAACTTGGCGATCCAACGACGACCTATCTCGTATAACACGTCGATTCCACGTTCGAGCAGAATTTCCTCAACTTCACGCAGACTAAGGTTGAACCGCAGATAAAGCCACACCGCATGAGCAATAATCTGTGGCGGAAAACGGTGACGCTTGAAGCTGATATCTGATGTCTGCATCGCCAAAATTTACGCCCAACCCGTCAGGCAAGCAACTGCAGCCCAGTTAACGTGACAACATCCCCATAAGCACTAAGTAAACACTACGGATCACATGTGAGCACCCTAAGCTGACTATCCAATCTGGGCTGATCAGCAAAAATTGGGTGAATGCACATTAACGATGCTTGTTTTTGAGCCTTTAAACTGGATATGGAACCGACTCCTTTAGTTTACCTTTTCGTAATCCCCTTTATTGAATTTATCCTTTATATTTGAATATTCCTCCACCCGCTCCGGTGCTGTTGACAGCTGCGTTGAGCTATGTTTGATTGTTAACAATCTTCTGTAAGCGAGACCGCGCCAATGCCTGCATTAGCCAGCCAGACCTTCGATATTATTCAAAAGGCGACGTTTCGCGATCACATCGTTGAGAAACTACGCAATGCCATCATCAGCGGTGCTATCGAACCGGGTGCGCAAATCGTTGAGACAGAACTCGCACGACAATTTGCCGTTAGTCGCGGACCGCTTAGAGAGGCCATGCGCCAGCTCATCGATGAAGGGCTTCTTGTAAGTATTCCCTATACTGGTACCCGCGTGGTCAGCTTAACGACACGCGATATCCATGAGATCTATTCGATGCGTGTCAATCTCGAGATCTTTGCCTTCGAGCTGGCTTGGGATCGACGCGATCAGGCGTTTCGCGACGAACTTATATCCAGAAACAATCTCCTCACCCGATGCATTGATAATCAGGATGATGTGGCAAGCATTGAAGCAGAGTTAAAACTGCACAGCCTCGTTTATGAGGTGTGCGGACACCGTTTGCTTCAACGCGTTTGGGAGGGCGTGCGCGGACGGTTGCAACTTTATTGGGCTGCCCATCATCGGGCGCATGGCATGCAAGGCCCAAAGCGCGACGGCCACGATATTTATGTGACCTGCGGTCTGGGAAATGATCTCAACGCAATGCGTTCAGAAATCCGAGACCACATGTCAAGAGGTCTCGAGAAAACCAAAAAGTCTTTAAACGGGGAATGAGAGGATTGTCGGACAGACAGGCATCTGACTAAAAACTACCCTTGTGCTCAACTCACCAAAGGTTCTGAGCAACAGATAAATGAAATGGGGCACCAACTTTATTAAGTCGATCAAACAACGCCCAAAACATGCATTGAAAAAACACGGGCATTCATAGCCAAAAAGCGGGGACAAACGTGCATGAAAGTTGGATATGCCCGGGTCTCTTCGGGTGAACAAAAAATGGATTTGCAGCTTCGCGCACTCAATGGGGCAGGCTGCGACACCATCTATAAGGACCACGGACAATCCGGACATGAATTCAAGCGGGATGGTCTGTCAGATGCGCTCAACTCCCTCAAGCCCGGTGATACATTGGTGGTCTGGCGTTTGGACCGTCTTGGGCGATCACTGCACGGGCTCATCGAAGTCATCAATATGTTATGCAGCAAAGATGTTCACTTCCAATCACTGATGGAGAACATCGATACCGCATCATCCGGCGGACGCTTAGTGTTCCATATGATGGGTGCCCTCGCAGAATTTGAACGCAACCTCATCAGCGAGCGCACACAGGCAGGGTTGGATGAAGCACGTACCGGCGGCATGCAACTTGGGCGGCCAACTGCCATAAATGACGCGCAGATCCGTGCGGCAATTCACGCGCTGCGCCATCAAAAGCGAGGAATGGCAGGCGTCGCTGATGATCTGGGAATTTCCGTGCGAACCCTACGAAGGCACTTGCAAAAAAGGAATGCACCCAAAGACCAGGCAGCAACTCAGCGGAACGCGTGATGAATTGTTCAGTGTCCGAAGTTTAAACAATATGGAGCCAAAGACGATGAAGATAACATCCGATTTTTATGGCGGATCAATTGAGATCATCAATTCTCGTGTAGACGCTCCAATCAGACTTCGCTTGAGAAGAGATCCTCAAACGCGGTTCGCACAGGGCTTCTATTTCGGTCTGAGTGATTGCACTCTGCCTTGTATATTAACTATCGAGGATGTCGATCAATCTTCGTTTCCTAAGGGATGGAACAACTATCAAGCCTTTGCTTCACATGATCAAAAAGACTGGAGCCGCTGTGAAACCCAATATCAGGACGGCAACCTCCTTATTACCCATAAGCCATCTGATAAAACAACCTACTATGCTTACTTCCCGCCATATTTAGATACACATCATTCCGAGATTCTCGATTTCTGTCGTCACGATCCACGTACAAAAGTTGAAACGCTCTGCGCGAGCAGTGATACAGACACGGTTGAGCTTATTTCCGTGGGATGCGAAAGTGTAAATGCACCCCGCATCTGGATTCTGGCTCGGCAACATCCAGGCGAAACACAGCCAAGCTGGTGGATGGAGGGCTTTGTCCGTTTACTCCTTAATCCACAAAACCAAGCTTCTCTTAATCTGTTGGCTCAAGCGCGCTTTCATATCATTCCCAACATGAACCCCGATGGAAGCCGGATTGGAAACTACAGGACAAACATGAACGGTCAAAATCTTAACGCATCTTGGGATCGCGCAACCTTGAGCGAAACGCCAGCGGTTTACTGCGTCATCAAAGCTATGGAAACGTCCGGTGTCGATTTTTGCCTCGACATTCATGGCGATGAAGAAATTCCATATGTTTTTATCGCCAGTGTCGATCGCAAACTGCCACTGCCGGCAAAAATAATCGCGAAACTTGATCTGTTCGAACGACAATTGTGCCAAGCAGATCCTTATTACAAACGGCAGACTCCTGAGCGTGAACATATAAAGGCCATGCCCAGCGCATTCTGTTCCCCTTATTTGATGAAGAGATTCAACATTCCCGCAGTCACCTTGGAGCTCCCTTTTAGGCGCTATAACGCTGATGGATTTAGTGCTCAAGACTACGGCATCAACGAATGCATGCGGTCCGGGAGGATCGCTATATCGGTCCTAGAGAAATATCTCGATGAACAGAAAATGAAAGTGCCAGAAGCTCAGACAGATTGGATTTCTTGATAGCCAAATGCATTATCATTTGTAGTTCAAAAACGCTTTCTTCGGGATAAAAACTGGAAGAATTACGAACAATAAGAGGCATAGAAGAAAGAATTAAATTTTCAAAAAGCTTGGCCTATTAATATGATTTGCGCGCTCCTCCTAAGGTAGGTCGCTATTATCCGATTCTACATGTATAAATTCTAAATTTTATGAATTGATGATTCAAATGAAATAATATTGGATCTACAGTCTCAAAAAAAGGGAATTATAGCAACATTAACTACGATACTATTATTAAATAATAATTTTTTTATATTATAAGTTGCATGAGTTATTTATGCCTGATACCGTTTTGAAATGGCTATGTCATAGCCTGGGTTTTTCTTGAAAGGGGCATTATATGACTGACATTTTACAGCCGATCAGAGGTTCTCAAGGTGCAGATGTTGTTGGTCCGCGCAATCTGGAAGTGGAAGCACAAAATCCCGACATTTTCCTTCCACCAGAAACAGACCATGGTGGCATTCCAAATTTGAAATTTCCGTTCTCCATGGCGCACAACCGACTAGAAGATGGCGGTTGGGCACGTGAAGTAACGCAGCGCGAGATGGGCAGCTTAAAAGAGCTGGCTATTGTCAATATGCGCCTCCCGGCCGGTGTTGTGCGCGAAATGCACTGGCATAAGGAAGCCGAATGGGCATATGTTCTTCAAGGGAAAGTGCGTTTTTATCTGGTCGATGACAAGCGTCAAACACTGGTGGAAGATTTGGGCCCGGGTGATCTTTGGCTCGCACCAGCAGGCTTCCCTCATGCCATCCAGGGGCTTGAAGAAGGCACCGAGTTTGTTCTCGTTTTCAATGACGGTAATTTCTCGGAAAACCAGACATTGTTGGTGACTGAACTTTTTGCGCATACGCCGCGTGAAGTGCTTGCAAAGAATTTCGGGGTGCCGGAGAGTGCATTCGATGGTATACCCTCTGAAGAGAAGTATATTTTCCGCCAGCCGGTTCCTGCACCGATTGAGGATGTGCGGCGTGATCTGGGCGCGGTTAACTTTACTGATAAATATGTTTTCCGCGCATCAAAGATGCCAAAAAATCAGTTCCCGGGCGGCGCTACACAAGTCGTGGATAACAAGACGTTCGAAGTGACCAACCTGTCTGCTCTGTTTATTGATTTGGAGCCAGGTGGTATGCGCGAAATTCATTGGCATCCTGACGCCGATGAAATTCAATATTATATCAGCGGTAAAGCTCGTATGACGGTTTTCGATGCTGTCAATAATGCGCGGACGTTTGATTTTGTTGCGGGTGATGTCGGCTATGTACCAAAGACGCTCGCTCACTATATTGAAAACATCGGTGATGAACCCGTACGTGTTCTCAATGTCTTCCATACCGGGGAATACAAGGACGTGTCTTTGAACAACTGGCTGGCACTGACACCTCAGGAGCTGGTGAAGGGGCATCTTGACGTTGGCGACCCGCTGATGAGCTCTTTGCGGCAGAACTATCAGACGATCGTCAAAGGCTGAGACGCGCGTTTAAATTTAAGGAGCTCGTTCCATGCGAATGAGCTCCACTATCTTTGCATTTGTAATATTCAAACACTTTGATGGGCGTCATTTGCCACTGGACCATTTCGGATCGTCTATTGAATGATCAGACGCAGTGGCTTGTGTAAAGGGGTGCAATCATGGAAGAATTTATGTCGAAGATGCTGGTCTCTGACCTCATCCCGATTTTCGTTGTTATGATCCTGGGTTATGTGAGTGGCAAGAAAAACATCTTTGCCGAGGATCAGGCGCAAGTCTTTAATAAGCTGGTTTTAGACTTTGCTCTACCAGCAGCTCTGTTTGTTTCGATCGTGCGCGCTGACAGAGCGATGCTTGTCGAAAATGCAACTTTGACCATTATCTCATTTGTCGGCCTTGTTGCACTATTTATGCTTTCCTACTTCACCATGCAGTGGTTCTTCAAGCGCACAAAAGCGGAAGCCGCAATTTGCGCGTTGATTGCCGGATCGCCAACAATCGGATTTCTAGGATATGCAATTCTTGATCCGCTCTATGGAACAGGTGTTGAAACAGGCCTGGTGATTGCAATCGTTGCTATTGTCGTTAACGCTGTTACAATTCCAATTGGGCTCTATCTTCTCAACGCGGGTGGTGGTGGCGATAAGACCAGCAACGGTGCGCCAAAAGGCAACGCATTGATTTCTGCTTTTAAAGAGCCTGTTGTATGGGCGCCCGTTTTAGCCGTTGTGCTTGTTCTGATTGGTCTAAAAGTTCCAGACGAGTTTGATCCAACTTTTAAACTGCTGGCCCAGGCAAATTCCAGTGTTGCGGTGTTTGCAGCAGGCCTTACACTTGCAGCCTATAAGATCGAACTCGATTGGGAAGTTACCTATAATACTGCATTCAAGCTTATTTTAATGCCCGGCGTCTTTCTTATTGCTGGTTGGGCATGCGGTCTTAGCCCAATTGTTCTGCAGATGCTGGTTCTCAGTGTAGCACTTCCACCGGCATTTTCGGGCATCATCATTTCCAGTCGTTTTCAAGTCTACACCCGAACGGGCACCTCTTCGCTTGCTGTAAGTGTCATAGGTTTCGTGATTGCCGCACCAGTTTGGGTTTATCTTGCGAAGATATTGGGTAGTTAAATAGCTACGCACATACGCATTGGTTGCATCATAAAAATATGAGGAGCATCAACGCTCCTCATAACAAGCTTGAACTCTTTTGAACCGTTAGGGATAAGATCATGACCAATGAAACAAAAGGTGTAAAAGATTATCACGGACCGGCGGGCGGCTGGGGAGCGCTAAAAGCCGTTGCTGAAGCAATTCGAGATCAGATGGGTGCAAGCACCAACACACGCGCATTGTTACAGATGAACCAGCCGGAAGGGTTCGATTGCCCCGGCTGCGCCTGGCCCGATCCTAAACATACCTCGTCTTTTGATTTTTGTGAAAACGGGGCGAAAGCGGTTACATGGGAAGCAACTCCAAAACGGGTCGAGCCAGAATTTTTTGAGCAATACACCGTATCTGAATTGTGGGAATGGAGTGATCATCAGCTTGAAGCGCAAGGGCGGCTGACAACCCCGATGCGTTATGATGCTGGGACTGACCATTTTGTTCCTATCTCATGGGAAGAAGCTTTTCAAAAAGCCGGTACCGCACTGCGAGCACTCGGCGATGCAAATAAAGCAGAGTTTTACACATCAGGGCGTGCTTCCAATGAAGCAGCGTTTTTATTTCAGCTTTTTGCACGTGAATTTGGAACTAATAATTTTCCTGACTGCTCCAATATGTGCCATGAGGCCACCAGTGTTGGTCTACCAAAGTCGATTGGCGTTGGTAAAGGTACAGTCACACTCGACGATTTCGATCATACGGATGCCGTTTTCTGTATAGGCCATAATCCAGGCACCAATCACCCGAGAATGCTTGGGACGCTTCGTTCCGTGTCGCTACGTGGCAAGCCAATTGTCGTGCTCAATCCAATGCGAGAGCGCGGTCTTGAGCGATTTGAAAATCCACAATCCCCATCTGAAATGCTCACCGTCAGTTCGACACGTCTCGCTTCGTCTTACCATCAGGTCAAGGTGGGAGGAGATGTTGCTGCAATCAAGGGCGTGATGAAGGCGATTTTCGAGGAGGACCAAGCGCGAATACAGCGTTCTGAACCGGGATTGCTGGATCGCGACTTTATCAAAGAACACACCTCTGGTTTTGAAGCTTTGAAAGCCGATATTGAAGGCACAAGCTGGAAGAAAATCATCTCTCGGTCAGGTTTGAAACGCGAAGCTATAGAACAAATAGCAGAAACTTATTGGACTGCCAAAAGCGTGATTATTTGCTACGGTATGGGTATCACACAACACCGTCATGGTACAGAAGCGGTGCAACAGCTGACGAACTTGCTTTTACTGCGTGGCAACATGGGTCGTGAAGGCGCTGGAATTTGTCCGCTACGCGGCCATTCTAATGTTCAAGGGGATCGCACCGTCGGCATCACGGAAATTCCAACGGAAGCATTCCTGGCACGTTTAGACAAAGCATTTGGCATAAGCGCCCCACGCGCCCACGGGCACAATGCCGTCAAAGCTGTTGCTGCTATGCGAGATCACCAATCAAAGGCATTTATAGGACTTGGCGGCAATCTTGCGGTTGCAATGAGTGATCCACAAGCGAGCTTTCCCGCATTCAAACAATTGGAATTAAGTGTCCAAATCTGTACGAAACTTAACCGTACATGCTTGCTGACTGCTCGGGAAAGCATAGTCCTGCCCTGTCTGGGTCGAACGGAACGTGACATTCAGGATACTGGGCTCCAGTCCGTCACTGTTGAAGATTCAATGGCGATGGTGCATGCCTCGAGAGGAAAACTTAAGCCGGCTTCCGAACTATTGAAATCAGAACCGGCTATTATCGCAGGTCTTGCAAAAGCCACGCTTCCAGAAAGCAAAGTCAACTGGGATTATCTGATCGCAGACTATGACCGCATTCGTGACAAGATTGAAGAAGTTTTCCCTGACTTTCAGGACTTCAATAAGCGAATTCGTATTCCGGGCGGGTTCCGATTACCCGTTGGTGCCTCTGAACGCAAATGGGGGACGGCAGACGGAAAAGCCCATTTTCTTATCGAAGCAACCACCGACGAAGATGACGGACGTGATGACACTGAACTTACCCTCATGACTATACGAAGCCATGATCAGTACAACACTACCGTTTATGGGATGAATGATCGCTATCGTGGGATTACCGGTCGTCGAGATGTCATCTTTATGAATGAAGAGGACATGCACAAACTTGGGTTTGCAAACGGCGATGTTGTCGATGTCGTGGCGGGTGAACGCATTTTGCCAAAACAGACATTGGTCGCTCACGCGATATCGCGTGGGTCAATCGCTGCATACTATCCAGAAGCAAACTGTCTTATCGGCTTGGATGATGTCGATCAACAGAGCTGGATACCCGCTTATAAATCTATTCCAGTTAAGATTCAGGCCGCAGTCCAAGGATAGTTTCGATGCCACTTTTCGAATTAATTAAAAGTACAACGTCTTTGAAATTATCCGACATCGATTGCGTGTCTTTGCGTAGTGCGGTCAAGTTTATAATGTTATATAAAATGCTTATGCGAAGCTGAATAAGTGTTATTTTTTATAAATAATGTGCTGCATTCAGCTTCAAGCAGAGAGGAAAAATTATCGGATTAAGAGAAACCTTGGTCCGATTATATTTAAGTAAAAAAGTCTAAGGCTCTTAATATATCGGTTTTGGCCGAAATCCGCTTTGAACACGGCATTACTATTTTTGAAGTGCTCTAACTGTGCACAACTAGCAAAGGCGAGGATCACGTGAGCGAAACTCAACCCTTGGGGGATGACGTCGACAAGGTAAGCACCACCAAACAGCCCAAAAGTAGCGCGCTTAAATCTGCTCTTTTGATACTGGGTCCTATCGTAGCTATCATTGTTGCCCTTGTAATCTATTTCACCGGCGGACGCACGGTTTCGGAAAACGACAGCTATGTCGGAGCGCCGAATGTCACGATCGTCCCGCAGGTTTCTGGGCGTGTGACGAAAGTGGAGGTAGGTGAGAACGAACCTGTGCTTGCCAACTCAACTCTTTTTCAAATCGATCCCGATCTTTATCGATTTGCCTTAGATCAAGCCAAAGCACAGGTGCAGGCGGCAAAAGAAAAATTGGCCGGTCTCTCGTTGACTTACCAACAAAACCTAGCAGCCGTTAAGCAGGCCGAAGCGGATGTGGTCTATGCACAAGGCGAATACGATCGATCCCAGCAACTTCTTAAAGATGGTGTCGGAACGACGCAGGCAAGTGATGCTGCACGCCGTCAGTTGCAAGTCGCACAGGACCAACGGATAGCTGCCCAAGATGCAGCAAGTTCAACTCTGGCCCTTCTTGGCGGTTCTGCAGAAATTCCGATCGAACAGCAATCTGACTATTTGCAAGCTATGGCAATTCAGGAAAAAGCTGAATGGGATTTACGGCAGACAACGGTCGTTGCGCCATTTTCAGGCATTGCCACGCAGGTCGATAATATCCAGGTGGGCACTTTCCTTCAGCCAGGTCAGGCTGCTTTCACTCTCGTTTCCACCGACTCTTGGATTGACGCCAACATCAAAGAAACAGACCTCGCCCATGTTAAGATAGGCGATGCTGTTGATATCGTCGTCGATAATTATCCCGATCTTCAATTAAAAGGACGTGTCGCCAGCATCTCACCAGCTTCAGGTTCGGTCTTTTCATTGCTGCCGCCCCAAAATGCCAGCGGAAACTGGGTCAAAGTTGTTCAACGCATTCCAGTGCGCATTACCATTCATAATCGTCCGGAAGACATTATTCTGCGTGTCGGCTCGAGCGCAAACGTTACGATCCAAACGAATTACCGGCGTACGTTGCAAACATTGGTTGACGACCTTGCCAGTATTGTGAACTTATAATGACAGTGCCCGCAGAGGATAAGCAAGAGGTTACGGGCGCACGCCGTATAGCCATTACGATTTGCGTGATGGTGGCGACCCTTATGCAGGCGCTAGACTCGACTATCGCCAACGTTGCGCTGCCTTATATGCAGGGCGCACTTTCAGCGACGAGCACGCAGGTGAATTGGGTGCTGACGTCTTACATCGTCGCAGCCGCTATAACTACGCCAGCGACGGGCTGGTTAGAGCAAAAGTTTGGCCGCCGCCGGCTGTTTATTATCAGCATCGTTGGCTTTGTTGGCGCGTCGATGCTATGTGGTACGGCGACCAGTCTGACAGAAATAGTCATGTTCCGGCTTGTACAGGGGGTCTTTGGTGCGCCACTCGTTCCCCTTGCGCAGGCCACACTTCTTGACACCTATCCTCGCCGTGTCCAAGGCCAGGCCATGGCGATGTTTGGCCTTGGTGTTATGCTTGGACCTATACTCGGTCCCACACTCGGCGGCTGGCTCACACAATATTATGATTGGCGTTGGGTGTTCTACGTCAACGTACCGATAGGAGCATTGGCTCTTTTTCTCGCTGTCGGATACTTCCCGAAGCGCCCCCCAAACCCAAATGTACGACTAGACGCTTTTGGCTTTGCAACGCTGAGCCTTGCCATCGCCTCACTGCAACTCTTTCTGGATCGCGGTCAGGAGCTTAACTGGTTCCAGTCTGTGGAAATTACGTTTGAGTTTGGATTATTCATTCTTGGCTTGTACCTCTTCGTCGTGCACACCGCGACAACAGGCTCTGAAAGCTTCGTTGATCGACGATTATTTGCGGACAAAAACTTTGTTGTTTCACAATTTCTCATATTCATCGTTGGTGCCGTTTTGCTGGCCACCCTTGCGATGTTGAGCCCATATCTTCAGGAGCTTCTCGACTACCCTGTCTTAACCGCGGGTATTGTGCTTGCTCCGCGCGGCATTGGTACCATGATTGCAATGATCCTCGTCGGGCAGCTAATTGGTCGGATCGACATTCGACTATTGTTGATAGCTGGCTTTCTTATGACAGCTTATTCGCTCTGGGAAATGAGCGGATTCAATCAAAATGTCTCTGAATCAACACTTATACGAACGGGTATCATCCAAGGGTTTGGTATCGGATTCGTCTTTGTTCCAATGTCTACTGTTGCCTTCGCAACATTACCCGATGCATTGCGCACCCAAGGCACTGCATTCTTTAATCTGGTGCGCAATATTGGCTCCAGCGTGGGAATATCAGTGATGAGTTTCCTACTTGTCCGCAATGAGCAGATTATACATTCAACATTGGTACAGCATGTGTCACCTTACTCACGTGCAGTGCAACAACTCGGTGACGCTGTTGATCTTTCTACACTCCAAGGGCGAGCCGCGATAAATCAGCTCGTAAGTGTGCAGGCCGAGGTCATCGCATATGCGGATTGCTTCCTCTTAATGATGTATGCAAGCTTGGCAGCAATCCCATTGATTCTATTGCTTGAAAGTAATAAAAAAATTAATAGGCAATAGTAATTGTATTTTCCAACTGAGTAATTGGGTTATGTCGCAAATTTTCATTAGCTTAAAAAGCGACCTTATCTCTTGACATGATTATGAAGCGATCTTCGCGAACACTGTGAATGGCAAGCGATTGTCATTTGCGAATTGGTTCTTACGGATCATGTGTGCTGCTTCGATCCCGGCAATGGTAGCAGAAGCTGAATGAAAGGTTTTGAAGCCTAGCATATGTTTGTTGATCCGCTTGATGAAGCGATGAGCCTATTCAAGGATATTGTGTATAACCAGCGCACCAGACAAATTAGCCCCGCTTTTATCAATGACAATCTTGTTTGGAATACCATTGCTTGCGATGGCTTTTCCGAAGAAACGTTGTGCAGCGCCGAGATTTCGGCGCTCGGAGAGCATAAAGTCAAGGATTTGGCCGTCACGATCAACCGCCCGATACAGATACATCCATGTCCCTTTGACCTTAATGGCTCCGTCGGCTCGAAGCTGCGATTTTGGCCAACTGAAAAAACAAACACGGAAACTGTCACAATAAGGCAGTTTCCTTGCAAATCAGTCTCATGTAGGCAAAACTGACTTTATTGTGACAGGTGGTAACGTCTCATTCGACTGACACTTTGAGGTACACCCTAAAGTTGGACTTGCCCTTATTTAGTGGAGGGGTTCTGTCACTAATTTACGGTTTATCATCTCGAACTGCATCGGTGATTTGTATCCGAGTGCAGAATGTCTGCGCACAGGATTATAGAAGCCGTCAATGTATTCGCCAATGGCTTTGATTGCATCCTTACGTGTGTAGAACACAGTGCGCCAGATCAGTTCCGACTTGATCGTTTTGAAGACGGTTTCCACCATTGCATTGTCATAGCAATTTCCTTTGCCGCTCATGGATGGAAGCATTTTGTGAGCTGTGAGGATTTTGCGATACTCATAACTGGCATACTGGCTTCCTCTGTCCGAGTGCTGGATCAGCCCCGGCTTTGGTTGACGGATTGCAATGGCTTTCT
The DNA here is from genome assembly GCF_047308065.1 of Brucella sp. H1_1004. NCBI lineage: Bacteria > Pseudomonadati > Pseudomonadota > Alphaproteobacteria > Hyphomicrobiales > Brucellaceae > Brucella > Brucella sp. H1_1004. The sequence continues at coordinate 411,622 of NZ_JAYKZA010000004.1, read as the reverse complement.
TCAAAGCACTGATCGCCAGATCCTTCTTCATCCTATCGCGTGCTTCCCAGCCGATGATGCGACGCGAATAAAGATCGACAACGATTGCCAGATATAGCCAGCCTTCTGCCGTCCATATGTAACTGATATCGACACCCCATTTTTGATTAGGCCCATCACAAGTGAAGTCCTGATCCAGAAGATTGGGAGCGACGGGCTCACCATGATTGCTGTCGGTCGTGCGTTTGAAGCGAGTTTTCTGCCGGGCTTTAAGGCCGTTTTCACGCATCAGTCGCGCCGTGCGGTGACGTCCTGCTCGAATACCTTCTTCGTTCAGTTCGACATGCATTCGAGGGCTGCCATAAGTTTCACGTGACAGCTCAAACTGATTACGAATATGCGCCAGGATGATCATATCGTCGAGCTGACGACGACTGGGCAAACGATGCTTCCATGCATAATAACCGCTGATACTGACGCCTGCGAAAGCGCACAGCCGTGACAGAGACATATGAGCCTTCTCCGTGTCGATGAACGCAAACTTCATCGACTTGTCTCCCGAGCGAAGAAGGCCGTCGCTTTTTTTAGTAGGTCACGTTCCTGTCGCAGGAGTTCATTTTCCTTACGAAGCCGGGCAAGTTCCTCGCTCATGTCCTCATGCGGACCAGAAAGCAGATCCTTCTCAGCAAAATTGCGACGCCAGCGGTCAAGTGTTGATTTGCCAATGCCAAGGTCGTCCGCAACCGATGAAATGCTTCGACCACTCGTCGTTAAAATACGAACGGCTTCCCGTTTGAAATCTTCTGTAAATTCGCGCTGCTTCAATTCTAAGTCTCCTGTCAGTTTTATCTAACAGAAGCCCTCCACTTTTGAAGGGGAAGTCCAATGTCGAACGCTACGACACCTTGAGAAAGACGGAGGCTCGTCATGCGTCATAATCCAGCAAGTGGTGCCATCGTTATCATACTACGGCAATTGAAGATGCATGGCATGGCACAAGCAGTTCGTGAACTCACCGAACAAGGGTCACCAGCTTTCGAGGCAGCTATTCCAGTTCTGTCACAGCTGCTTAAGGCGGAAACGGCGGAGCGTGAAGTCAGATCAGTTACCTATCAGCTCAAAACTGCACGCTTTCCAGCCTACCGTGACCTGAACGGCTTTGACTTCGCAAGCAGTGAGATAAACGAGGCATTGGTCCAGCAGCTGCATCGCTGTGATTTTCTCAATGATGCAAACAACATCGTTCTGGTTGGTGGACCCGGCACGGGTAAAACTCATATCGCCACCGCTATTGGTGTACAAGCGATCGAACACCACCACAAACCTGTTCGGTTCTTCTCAACGGTTGAGCTTGTGAATGCACTTGAGCAGGAAAAAGCCCAGGGGAAATCGGGACAGATCGCCAACCGGCTCATTTATTCCGATCTCGTCATTCTTGATGAGCTCGGATATCTACTATTCAGTGCATCAGGTGGCGCGCTTTTATTCCACCTGCTCAGCAAACTTTACGAGCGCACGAGTGTCATAATCACCACCAATCTCAGCTTCAGTGAATGGGCAAGCGTGTTTGGCGACGCCAAAATGACGACTGCATTGCTCGACAGGCTCACCCATCACTGCCACATCCTAGAAACCGGAAATGACAGCTTCAGGTTCAAAAACAGTTCCGCTCAGGAACCAAAACGAGCAAAGGAATACATGAAACTTGACCGTGAATAAAAACCCGAACATTAATTAAAAGGCGGGTCAATTCTCGGTGGAAAAAACCGGGGGTGCGGATAAAAACTTGGACTGGTTTTACGTCACAATGCCAAGACAGTTTCGATATTCGATTGGGCTTCGTGCGCCAAGCGATATCTTGATCCGTTTCTCGTTGTACCACCGAATGTAGCCATCAACTTCATTGATAAAATGCTCGAGTGTGGTGTTCCTCCAATCGCTGGGATAAAAGAACTCCGTTTTTAGCCTGCCAAAGAAACCTTCGCATGCGGCGTTATCTGGGGAGCACGCCTTGCGGGACATTGAGCGCACCAGCTTCGCATCACTAATCCTCGATAGCCAACCCGGCCAGCGATAGTGTGCACCCCGATCAGAATGCACTATTGGCCGCTTATCTGCGCCGGTCACAGTTTCTATGGCGGCATCAAGCATCATATTGACCAATTCCGCATCTGGTCTCGTTCCGATAGACCAGCTGATAACCAAACCATCGAAACAGTCGATGATGGGTGAGAGATACACTTTGCCAGCCGGGATATGGAACTCCGTGATATCGGTCAGCCATTTCTCATTTGGGGCTGAGGCCTGGAAGTCGCGATTAATAAGGTTCTCGGGTGCCGGACTGATTTCTCCAAGATAAGAGCGGTATCGACGCCGCTTTGGCGTGGCAACGATCAGGTTCTCCTGCTTCATCAAGCGCTGCACAACCTTCTCCGAGATTGTAACGCATTGTTTGGCCAATGACGCCTGCAGCCTGCGGTAGCCATAGCATCGACGGTTGGCTTCGAAGATTTCGGTGATGTTCTGACGTATAGTGAGGTACTTGTCGGTCACCCTCATACGGGCTCGATGATAAAAATATGAACTGCGCGCCAGTCGCAACTGAGCAAGCAGATGGGAGAGTTGATAAAGATCTTTTAGGGCGTCAACCAACAGCGTTTTCTCCCGATTACTCAGGAGTTGCAGATCGACGCCCAGATCTTTTTTTAGAATTTCATTCGCTTTCTTCAAAAGGTCGTGCTCAAGCTGCAGTTTCTGAATATCGTGCTGCAGTGTTGCGAGCTGACGTTCTAATTCTTCTCGCTCTGGCACTGGCGGCGAGTTGTTCTTACGTTTCATGATTGCAGGAGCCTCCGGACCAAGTAACTGGTTTTTCCAGTTATACAGTGTCGGTCTGCATACGCCGAGCTTTTCAGCAAGGGACTGCGCACTTTCTTGCCGATTATAAAGTCCGACGACGCCAGTCTTCTTCAACGTCGCCGGATATCGTGGAGGAGCAGCCCTACCAACTGTAGATTTTTGAGCTTCAGGGAACGCCTCCCGAACCCATGCTGTCAACGTTGCACGACCGGGATAGCCCAAAGCACGCATCGTTGCAGAAACACAACGACCATGCGTGCGGTAGTGCTCAACAGCCGCTTCCTTCTGCGCCTGTGTAAACTTTGGGGCTCGAGGTGCAAATCCTAAACGCAGTTCAAGATGGTGCTCATATTCCCGGCACCAGCCCTTCAAAGCATTCTTGCTTGGATAGCCCAACTGGCGAATAGTGGCCTTCGCACGCTTGCCCAGCTTGATATAAAGCGTAACGGCTCGCATCCGGTCTTCGTAGGAATACATGAACTACCTCCATGATAGTCCAAGTTTTTGTCCGCACCCCCACCGGGGCAATTCTCAGCGACAATCAACAGCTGTTTTCGGATTGATCCCTTAGATCCGGCTCAGTTGCGCGGCCGAAGCCTAAGATCGATGTATTGCAGCTCGGACTGCGTGCGTGGTCGTGCCGCTTCCGTGGCGAATTTGGCCCATAGTGCTTCCTTCCATTCGTTGGAAAATATCACACCATCAAACTCTGGGATCAAACAGCTAGAAGCGATTTATACTGCCCGCTGCGGCCAATACAAGTGGCGCAAAATAGCCTACAAAATCGTCTCTATTCCACTCACTCAAAGAACCACCTATGTGTATCGCTGCCACTGGGCGCCCTTCGGGACCGCGTATCGCTGCACCAATAGCGATTTCGCCTTGAAGAACTTCCTCTGAAGCAAGCGCATAGCCGTTTTCCCGCGCTTCATGAATTTTGTCCCAGATTTCTTGGGGCTCAGTAATGGTACGCGGTGTAAATTTGCGGCGTTTGGAGCGCTGGATAATCTCGTCTACCTCATCATCCGGAAGTTGCGCCATAACTGCGCGCCCGCCCGAAGTGCAATAAAGAGGCACACTATTGCCGATAAGCGTTGCAAAAAAAGCCTCTCGCTTGCTTTGCAGACGAAGCGCGTAAACCAACCGAAGATCGTCCCTGACACTGAGATCGACGCGCTCGCTGGCATCACGTCGCAGTTCAAGCAGCGCTGGAAGTGCACGGACAATAACTGAATTCAGTCGCAAATAATCAAGCGTGTGATCGAGAATACGAATGCCGGGAACATAACCCCGATCATTGGGATCGCGTTCAATATATCCCTGTTGGCGGAGTGTGTGAACAATGCGTTGCACGGTACTTTTACCCATGCCGCAGATTTTGGCAATCTCGTTAAGAGTCAGAGGCTTACTGGTGCCATGAAAGGCTGACAAAACCTGCATCGCGCGTGCAATTGCGGAGACAAAAAGCGGGTCACTTTCATCCGCGTCAGACACCGGACGAACACCATATTCCACTCTCTCAACGTCGCGCATAGTCCCTCCTTTAAATCCCCTTGACACATTAGCAAAATGCCAGCTATCGTCAATAACAATACTACCGTATCGCTAATCGATACTTATGTCAATCACGGGAATGATTGGCTGGTGATCTGGAGGAGGAAAGAATGCGCGGAACAAGTCCTAACTTCGAAGCGAGTGAAAAGGTTGGATGTCAAAGCCACCGGTCAGCATCATTGCTGCAAGAAAAAACAACGGAACATCATCTGCAAATGGGAAAAGCAATGCTTTATGAAAAGAATTCTCAGCCGTCGCTGAAAGCTAAAGGCTATGCAAATCGCGGCATGAGCCGCTTGCGGTCAACCTTTGCAGGCATGGCAGCCATTTTGCTCGCCGGCTCTGCATTTTGCCTGCCAGCTCAGGCGCAAACCATCACGGCCGTCATGGAAGGACTGCGCGTCCTTGATCCGGTAATTACCACCGCACACATTACGCGCAACCACGCCTATATGATCTATGACGTTCTGGTTGCCGTTGATGACAAATTTCAGCCACAGCCACAGATGGCAAGCTGGACAGTCTCCGATGACAACAAAACTTATACATTTACGCTGCGTGACGGCCTGAAATTTCACGACGGCGCGCCAGTTACAGCTGCAGATGCAGTTGCTTCGCTCAAGCGTTGGGGACAGCGCGATTCCGGTGGCCAGACAATTTTCAAGCTCACAGACAGCCTTGAAGCAAAAGATGACAAAACGATTGTGTGGACGCTGAGCAAGCCATTCCCTCCGCTTCTCGATACAATTGCAAAACAGTCCGCCCTGCCTCCTTTCATTATGCCTGCGCGTATCGCTGCAACACCTGCTGATACCGCAATCACCGAATATATCGGTTCCGGTCCATTCAAATTTGTTACCGAAAAATTCCAGCCAGGCGTTAGTGCCACCTATGTGAAATTTGAAGACTACGTGCCGCGTGACGAGCCACCAAGCTGGATGGCAGGCGGCAAAAAGGTCAATGTTGACGAGGTCAACTGGCTTACAATGGCGGACTCGCAGACCGCCGTTAATGCGATCATGTCCGGTGAAGTCGATTTCATCGATCAGGTGCCTGTCGACCTGCTGCCAATCCTTGAGACCAGTGACGATGTTGCTGTCGAGCTTCGTGATGATCTCGGCTATCAGGCCATTGCGCGAATGAACTTCAAGCATCCGCCGTTTGATAATAAGAAAGTTCGTCAAGCAGCGATGAAAGCGCTTAGCCAGAAGGATTTCCTCGCAAACATCGTCGGCAACCCGGACTACTACAAGGTTTGTGGGGCGATCTTTGGCTGCGGAACACCTTTGGGTGATGAAACCGGCGGCGAATCGCTGATCAATGGCGGCGATATCGAAGGTGCTAAGAAGCTCCTCGCAGAGTCGGGCTATGATGGCACGCCTGTTGTTATTCTTCAGGCAACAGATGTGCGTGTAACGTCATCTCAGCCAATCGTTGCAGCGCAGGCTCTGCGTGCGGCAGGTTTTAATGTGGATTTGCTGCCAATGGATTGGCAGTCAATTGTCACGCGCCGCGCCAATCAGGGCAAGCCAAGCGAAGGCGGCTGGAACATGTTCTTTACGAACTGGATCGTGCCAGAAGTCGACAATCCATTGATCAGCCCTATGCTCAATGGTCGTGGTGATCAGGCTTGGTTTGGCTGGCCGAAGGATGATGAAATCGAAGGTTTGCGCGAAGAATTCATTGATGCAACGACACCCGAGCAACGCAAAGAAATCGCCAAGAAAATCCAGATCCATGCGATGGATAATGTGAGCTATGTGCCGCTTGGTCAGTTCTTCTCGCCGCATGCCCGCCGCAAGGTGCTGGAAGATATGGTCATGTCTCCAGTGCAGGTATTCTGGAACGTTAAAAAAGTCGAATAGCTTTCGCCTTGCTTTAGATCCAATTTGACGGCGCAACGTTCAGCGCCGTCAAACCCAAACTATATTGCTCTCATAAACCTGAATGCGTTTGATCTGGAAGTTCATACTTCTCCGGCTCGCATTCTTTCGCCTGAAATTTCGACAAGGACAACCCGATGTTTGGTTTTATCCTGGGTCGCATTCTTGCCGTCATCCCTGTGATGGCAATCGTTGCGATCTTTGTTTTCCTCCTTCTGCGTCTGACACCCGGTGATCCCGCCGCGATCATTGCCGGTGATTCAGCAACGACCGAGCAGCTTGATCGCATCAGGGAGTCGCTGGGGTTGAACCTGCCGCTTCATGTTCAGTTTTTCACTTGGGTCGGCCATCTGTTTCAGGGTGATCTGGGCACGTCGCTTATTTCCGGCACATCGGTCACAACAATGATCGGTCAACGCATGTGGCCGACTTTGAACATCGCTTTAATGACGATCTTCTTGTCCGTTGCCATTGCCGTTCCGCTTGGAATTCTGGCTGCATGGCGGCATCGCACATGGATCGATTACGGCGTCATGACGCTGTCAGTGTTGGGCTTTTCGATACCAGTTTTCGTCATCGGCTATCTATTCATTCAGTTTTTCGCCATTGACCTGCGCTGGTTCCCGGTGCAGGGCTATACCGCTCCGACAGAAAACTTTGGCAAGTTCCTTTCTCGTGCAGCGCTCCCCTGTTTCACGCTGGCTGTGATTTATGTGGCGCTTATTGCACGCATGACCCGCGCATCCATGCTTGAAGTGCTGGGAGAGGATTATATCCGCACCGCACGCGCCAAGGGTGTGCGCGAAAAAATCGTTCTATTTCATCATGCATTGCGCAATGCCGCCGTTCCTATCCTCACCATTATAGGCACAGGCTTTGCATTGCTGATTGGCGGCGTCGTTGTAACGGAAAGCGTCTTTAATATACCCGGCATTGGTCGTTTGACCGTGGATGCCGTTCTCGCACGCGACTATCCGGTTATTCAGGGAATGATCCTGCTTACCAGTGCGCTCTACGTGTTCGTCAATCTCCTGATAGACCTTTCCTACACGCTCTTTGATCCAAGGATACGCTACTAATGACAGCCACTCTACAACCAGCAGCACGCCTGCAATGGCTGCTGAGCGCTCTGTCTTTCTCAAAGGCAACCGGGCTTGGCATTGGCCCGATCATTGCTGCCGCAGTGCTCATCGTTCTCGTCGTAATGACTGTAATCTCGCCGTGGATCGTCCCGCATAATCCCATGACAATGGATGCGTTGCAGCGTCTGAAGCCACCTTCAGAAACCTATGCGCTGGGTACGGACGGCTATGGTCGTGATCTCTTGTCACGCGTGCTGATGGGTGGGCGTGTATCGCTGCTTATCGGAATTGGTGCAGCAATTTTCAGCATCTTTCTAGGGCTAATCATCGGGCTGATTGCGGGCTTTTCCCGCGTTGCGGACGCCATCATTATGCGTGTCATGGATAGCTTGATGGCGATACCGTCCATCTTGCTGGCAATCGCGCTGATCGCGCTTAATGGGCCGAGTATCGGCTCCGTTCTGGCGGCGATCACCATTCCAGAAATTCCGCGCGTTGTCCGTCTGGTACGCTCAATCGTCCTTTCGGCTCGCGAAGAACCCTATATTGAAGCTGCCCTTTCGCTTGGGTCTTCGATGCCAAAAATCATCTGGCAGCATTTGATGCCAAACACACTCGCACCGCTGACTGTTCAGGCCACCTATGTCTGTGCATCGGCTATTCTGACGGAAGCTATTCTGTCGTTCCTGGGTGCGGGCATTTCGACCGAAACTCCGACCTGGGGCAACATCATGGCTGAAGGCAGACTGTATTTTCAGCTTAAGCCATCGCTGATCTTCTGGCCGGGATTGCTGCTCTCGCTGTGCATTCTTTCCATCAACCTTCTGGGCGATACATCGCGTGATCTGCTCGATCCACGCCTCAAGAAACGCGAGGGCTGATCATGATTTTCAAGAACCATAATTTTGATGATGCACCCACGGTGCTGGAAATATCTGACATGACAGTCAGGCTTGCTGGCAACAGCAATGCAAAACCAGTTCTGAATGGTATTTCGCTGAAAATCAGAAAAGGCGAGACAGTCTGTCTCGTCGGAGAAAGCGGGTCGGGCAAGTCCGTCACATCGCTTTCGATCATGGGGCTTTTGCCAAAAGGTGCGCTTGAACCCGCTGGGGGCCAGATCAATCTGGAAGGTAAAAACCTTCTCGATCTCGGACCACAGGCAATGCGGGCCATTCGCGCTCGGAAAATCTCGATGATCTTTCAGGAGCCGATGACCGCACTCAATCCGGTTTTGCGAGTAGGTGAACAGATTGAAGAAGTGCTACGCACGCATTTAAACCTGTCATCCAGCGAACGAAAAGCACGCGTTCTCAATGTCATGGAGCAGGTGCATCTGCCCGATATTGATCGCGTTTATCGCTCCTATCCGCACCAGCTTTCTGGTGGCCAACGCCAGCGCATCATGATCGCTATGGCGCTTGTGCTTGAACCACAATTGCTGATTGCTGATGAGCCGACAACCGCGCTGGATGTTACAACGCAAAAGCAAATCCTCAGTCTGATCGCGGAATTACAGGAAAAGCATGGCACAGCCGTTCTGTTTATTACGCATGATATGGGCGTGGTGGCGGAAATTGCAGACACTGTTCATGTCATGAAAAGTGGCAATGTGGTTGAACATGCGCCGGTAGAAAAACTTCTGCGCTCCCCACAGGAGGATTACTCGAAAAAACTGCTGCAATCTGTACCAAGCCTGACACCACGCGCACCACGCGCGACTGCTTCTGATGACCTTGCCCTTCAGGTCGATGATCTCCAAAAGGCTTATGGTACGCACAAGGTTTTCGTTAAAGGCGAGCATACATTCGCTGCAAGCGATGTAAGCTTTACAATCAAGCGCGGTCGAACACTTGGCATCGTGGGCGAAAGCGGTTCGGGCAAATCGACCGTTGCCCGATGTGTAATGCGCCTTATCGATCCGACGGCGGGCGACATTAAGGTTTCCGATTATAACATAGCCAAGCTATCGCAGCGACAGTTGAAACCCTATCGCAAGCATATCCAGATTATTTTTCAGGACCCGTTTCGCTCACTGAATCCGCGTTGGACGATTGGTCGAAGCCTTGTTGAAGGCCCGGTCAATATGGGCGTTGATAAAAGCACGGCAGCAAAACGCGCTGCGGAACTGCTGCAACTTGTTGGGTTGCCAGAAGATGCTATTGATCGTTACCCGCACCAGTTCTCCGGTGGTCAACGCCAGCGCATTGCCATCGCACGAGCCGTTGCCATGGAGCCGGATGTTCTCGTGGCCGACGAGGCAGTTTCTGCACTTGACGTTTCTGTTCAAGCACAGGTGCTTCAGCTGCTCGATGAATTGCAGGAAAAGCTCGGCATCTCCATCCTTTTCATCACGCACGACCTGCGTGTCGCCGCGCAAATTTGTGACGATGTTCTGGTTATGCAGCATGGTCGCATCGTTGAGTATGACACCGCGATCAATGTGCTTTCAGAACCCAAACACGCCTATACGCGCAGCCTGATTGATGCCGCACCCGGCAGGCAGTGGGATTTTGCCCACTTCCGTGAGCTTGACGCGACGACAATCGAGACGCCGCTCAACTGAATTTCACTTTTCCTTAGACTGGATCAAACATAATCATGACAAAACTTAACGCACTCAGCGCTCAGGAAATGATCGACGGCTACGAAGCCGGAACCTTCTCGCCTGTTGATGTTACCAAAGCGGTTATTGAACATATTGAGCAACACGACCCACAATTGAATGCGATGTGGTTCGTTGATGCAGAAGGCGCTCTTGATGCAGCGCGCGCATCCGAAGCACGCTGGAAAGCAGGAGAACCAATTCGGGTGAAGGGCGTATCGCTGGATGGCGTTCCCGTAACAATCAAAGAAAACATTGCGACAAAGGGCGTGCCGATGCCGCTGGGCACAGCTTCCGGCGACATGACACCGAAGACAGCAGATTCACCACCTGCCGCTCGTTTGCGTGAGGCTGGCTCCGTTTTTCTTGGAAGAACAACAATGCCAGATTTCGGGATGGCATCATCCGGCACATCAAGCTTTCATAAACTCGCCCGCAATCCTTGGAACCTTGAAAAGAACCCCGGCGGATCGAGTGCAGGTGCAGCCGCAGCAGGTGCTGCGGGCTATGGCCCTATTCATCTCGGAACGGATATAGGTGGCTCCGTTCGGCTACCAGCTGCATGGTGCGGTCTGGTTGGTCACAAGCCCAGCTTGGGACGTGTGCCTATTGATCCACCATTCATGGGCCGCGCAGCAGGTCCGATGACACGAAGAGTCCATGATGCTGCAATGGCAATGGCTATTCTGTCTCAGCCGGACAGTCGCGATCATATGAGCCTCCCAGAAGCCGACATTGATTGGTTGAATCTGGAGCGAAGCGTTCGCGGCCTAAAAATTGGCCTCCTTCTCGATCCGGGCTGCGGAATGGCTGTCGATCCGCAAGTCACTGCTGCCGTCACAGCGGCCGCCAAACTTTTCGAAAATGCTGGCGCGCATGTTGAACTTTTAAAGCCTTGGATGACGCCTGAGATGCTTCGTGGTCTGGATCATTTCTGGCGCACACGATCCGGCTTGGATGTGCAGGCTCTTCCAGAGCATACGCATGAGAAAATCCTGCCAATCATGCGTGAATGGGCGGAATCTGGCCTCGGGAAAACTGGGGAAGAAGTTTTCCGTAACTACCTGATGACGCTGGAGATCAGGTCGAAGACAGTTGCAGCGACAGCACATTACGATTTTGTTCTGACTCCAATTTCACCCAATGTCAGCTTCCCAGCAGAATGGACCTACCCAAACAACAATACTGTTGAGGGTGCACAATCGCACATCAACTTCACGCTGTTATTTAGTATGAGCGAACAACCTGCAATTTCTGTCAATTGTGGTTATGATAGTGCGGGCGTGCCAATCGGACTGCAGATTGCTGGCCGTCGGTTTGATGATCTTGGCGTTCTCCAGATGGCTAGTTGGTTCGAGCGCGCACGCGCACCTCAACGGAGGTGGCCATTTTGAAGAACGTTAATCTGATGGAACTAAATAAGGTGTTGTCACGTTAACTGGACTGCAGTTGCCTGCCTGACGGTTTGGGCGTAAATTTTGACGATGCAGCCATCAGATATCATCTTCAAGCGTCACCGTTTTCCGCCACAGATTATTGCTCATGCGGTGTGGCTTTATCTGCGGTTCAACCTTAGTCTGCGTGAAGTTGAGGAAATGCTGCTTGAGCGTGGAATCGACGTTTCATGCGAAACAGTTCGTCGTTGGATCGCCAAGTTCGGACCTCAGATCGCACGCAACTTGCGGCGTCGTCAGGCGCGCCCTGGCGATATTTGGTATTTGGACGAAATGGTCGTCCAATGCTCTGGAAAGAAATTCTGGCTCTGGCGTGCGGTGGATCAAAACGGCATCGTTCTCGAACAAATCTTGCAGAAGCGGCGAGATAAAGGGGCAGCAAAGCGAATGCTCGTGGCGTTAATGAAGCGCTATGGCTTCGCTCCCAAACGGATCATCACTGATAAGCTCCGCTCGTACAGTGCAGCAAAAGCAGTAGTGGCACCCGGCCTTGAGCATTGGTCGCACAAGGGCCTCAATAATCGAGCCGAGAATAGCCATCTGCCGTTTAGGAAACGGGAGCGAACCATGCAAGGCCACCGATCACCGGGAGCGTTGCAACGGTTCGTTTCCATGCACTCAGCTACCCGCAATTGTTTCTCTGTTCCATCTCGTCGCCGAGCCGCACACACAATTCGTTACCATCGCCTCGAAGCTTTCGATGCATGGAAAATTGCGGCCTGTGTCGCCTGAATATCTACGAACCCCTGGCCTTTCCGGCAAGAGAAACTTAACGTGACAACACCGGTTGCGGGGAAAGTAGTGGAGATTGTAAGTCGGATCGTGTTTGTCAACCAAAGAAAGCAAGGGTCTAGTAGCATAAGGGGCACCGTTATCATTCGAACAGCACGCGCGGACTTCGGGAGAAACCTTGTTTGTAGTTTTGCTCGTCATAGACCCTACACCTCACGAGTTGGTGTCTCCGGAAAACTCGGGGCGGTTCACTACTCATTTGACGTTCGCGGTCAAGGAAATATCCAAAACCTTTAGCAACAGCGGGGCTTTTGGAGGCTACAGATAAACGGGTAACTCATGAAGAAGCAGCCGTCAATTCATTGCGATAATATGGCTAATGTCAGGTTAATGTAATATTATCCGGCATTCTTTGTTTTTCTGCTGATGGATTAGAGGTGCTCGCCCTCGTCACAATATCAGCACCGACGAGAATTTTAACCGGTGGTTGAGAATCGGAAGTGTTGAGCAAATCATCAAGGATCGTCACCGCAAGATTGCCAATCTTTCGCTTGGAAACCTCAACAGTTGTAAGCCCTGGCTCCATTGTTGCGCTCTGCGGCAAATTATCAAAGCCAATAACGGAGACATCGTCGGGAATACGAATACCTTTGGCTTTCAGCGCACGAATAAAGCCGTATGCAATGATGTCATTCGTGCAGAAATAAGCTTCTGCGAGATCAAGCCCCGAATGTAGCATTGCGCAGGTATCACGGTGAGCGCCTTCATATGTGGACTCAACGGATAAGATATCGCGCTCCTGAACTGCTAATTCCAAACGCTGCATGTTTTTGAAAAATGCATCGCGCCGAAGCCGGAAATTAGTCGTTTCGGTATGACTGGCGACAAATCCAATGCGTGAATGGCCAAGTTGTTTAAATCGAGACAGAACTTTGAAGACAGCATCTTCATTGTTCATATCAACGAAATTCGCTTCAATGATCTCGTAAAATGTATCGATAAACACTGTGGGCAGGCCGAGACCCTGAATCATGTGAATGTCTGCTGCCGATAACTCCGTCCCCAAAGCAATCACGCCACGGATCGAAGCGCCTGCAAGCGACTCAGCAACCGCACTGATCGGCTGGCCCTCAAAACTCACAACCTCAAGCGTATAGTTACGGCGAGTGGCTTCCGAAGACATGCCGTCAATATAGTCTGAAACAAAGACACTATGATCGCGATTAACGGTTTCACCGTGTTTAGCTATCTTCAGAAAGCGGATAGTTTCACCCGCGCTCGTTCCCGTTTTGGCAGTGCGTTGCACATAATTCAGTCTGGAAACCGACTCAAGGACACGCGCTCGCGTCTCACCTGAAATCTCGCCTTTGCCATTGAGCACAAGCGAAACAGTAGCAGGTGAAACACCCGCATTTTCAGCAATATCCCTGATAGTATGAGACTTTTTCTTCTTCATGCTCTCCGCGCATCATACGAAAAAAGATGTGTCGTTTAGTAAACATAAACGCCGTTATTTAAAACGATTAGGCGAATTTATAGAGCTAAGCAACCAAAATCCTATGAAAACGGGCTTGACATGACGATGCCTTCTGTTGAATCATTTAGTGAATAACAGTTTTGTTTACTAAACATGGTAGGAGGAGACCATGCAGAAGACAAGCAATCAGCTTGCTATGCTAGTTGTCATCAATCTCGGATTGCTCGCGCTTGGCGCGTATATTTCGGGTGGATCTTTCCTATCTCTTTTCAATCTGCAGTCGATGGCCGGTCAGGTTCCCGAAATCGGACTTCTGGCAATCGGCGTCATGCTGGCAATGTGTGCTGGCAATGGCGGGATTGACCTGTCGGGTATCGCGCTGGCTAACCTTTCCGGCGTTCTTTCAGCCGTGATCGTTTCGATGTTCATTTCCAGCGCTGAAAACCAGCTTGGTTTCAGCCTTGCGTTCATCGGGCTCGCACTAGTAATCGGCCTTGCTGGCGGTATCATCAATGGCGTGCTCATTGCGCGATTCAATATTACGCCAATCCTCTGCACGCTCGGCACGCAGATGGCGTTTACGGGGCTTGCGGTTGTCGTGTCTGGTGGTCGCGCCGTCATGGTTGGCAGCCCGGATCTGCTGTCGCGCATCGGCAATGACATGTTCTTGGCCGTTCCGATCAGCTTTCTGATCTTCATCGCAGTTGCGTTGCTGATTGCTGCTGTGGTGCGGTTCACGCCTTATGGCTATTGGCTGATGCTGATGGGAACCAACCCGAAAGCCGCTATTTTTGCCGGCTTCCCGCGAAACGACGTCTTGATTGCCACTTATGCAACCAGCGGATTTCTAGCAGCTATTGCAGGCATCATCATTGCGGCGCGCAACGTCAACGTGAAGTTTGATTACGGCAGTTCTTACCTTCTGGTTGCCATTCTGATTGCCGTCATGGCCGGTGTTAAGCCGGAAGGTGGCTATGGCCGCGTCATCTGTGTCGTGATGAGCGCAATTGCATTGCAGCTCATGTCGAGTCTGCTCAACTTCGGCGGCCTCTCAAACTTCGTCCGTGACTTCGCATGGGGCTTGCTTCTGCTCGCCTTCCTCGCAGTCGGCAAATACGACATTGCGAGCTTCTTTACCCTCGGCAATCGCCACAAGGGAAATATCGGTGCTCAACCCTCAGGCACCCGACCATAGACATTGGGGGAATGTTAGCGTGGAGGAAATTATGAAATCAGTAACGAAAAAACTGCTCGCCGGCACTGTCATTGGCGCAGCAATTGTCGCGGGCAGCGCGGGCACGCTCGTCGCACAGGAAAAGCCAGTTATCGCAACGGTCGTCAAGATCAGCGGTATTCCTTGGTTCGACCGCATGAACACCGGCGTTGAAGCCTATCAGAAGGCAAATCCTGATGTGGTTGCAACGCAGAGCGGTCCAGCAACCGCTGACGCCGCACAGCAGCTCCAGATCGTTCAGGATCTTGTTGCCAAGGGCGTAAACGCACTTGCAGTTGTTCCAATGGACCCAGCTGTTCTTGAAGGCACCTTCAAGCGCGCCATGGAACGCGGCATCGTCGTTGTAACCCATGAAGCCGACAACCAGGTCAACACCATGGCCGACGTCGAAGCCTTCGATAATGCCGATTACGGCACAGCGCTCAATGAGCGTCTGGCAGAATGCATGGGCAAGAGCGGCAAGTGGACAACCTTCGTTGGTTCGCTCGGCAGCCGCACACACATGCAGTGGGTTGGCGCAGCGGAAGAAAACGCCAAGAAGTACACTGACATGCAGCTCGTCGATCCGAACAATGAATCCTTCGACGACGCCAACGGCACCTATGAAAAGGCCAAGGAAATTCTGCGCAAACATCCTGACCTGAAGGGCTTTCAGACATCTGCCGGTAACGACGTTCTCGGCGTTGGCCGCGCTATTGATGAAGCTGGTCTGAGCGGCAAGGTCTGCCTGGTTGGCACTGGCTTGCCAAATCCTTCAGCTGATCTGCTTGAATCCGGTGCGATCACCGCGATCGGCTTCTGGGATCCACAGAAGGCTGGCATGGCGATGAATGCTGTCGCTAAGCTTTTGCTTGAAAAGAAGGAAGTTAAGGAAGGCACCGATCTTGGCGTTGAAGGCTATAACAACGTCAGCGTGAAAAAGGGTGCCGGTGAAGGCCTTCTCGTGATCGGCAACGGCATGGTGATTGCTGACAAGGCTACTTACAAGGAACACCTGTTCTAGGCTTCCCTGATTAGGCTGACCGACTATTGCCCGAAGACATCGTTCAGCTTCGAGCATTAGCGTCAAAACTCGGATGCGGCTGAATTGAAGCCGCATCCGAGTAGCGAGCCTCAACGCTAAAACTAAAAGCAATCGATCCTAAAGCTGTTTCCGTCTGCAATTTGCAAATGAGGAAACAGTGGCAAAGGAATTCAACGTGTCCACTACGACCAATAGCGCGGATCGTTTCCTCGAACTGCGCAACATTCATAAGCGGTTTGGCGGCGTTCATGCGCTGCGCGGCATCGACATGACAATCGATCTTGGTCAAGCCTATCATCTGCTGGGTGAAAATGGCTGCGGCAAGAGCACTGTCATCAAGATCATGTCCGGCGCACATGCGCCAAGCGAAGGCGAGATCATTCTCGATGGCAAAACATATGCCTCGCTGAACCCGATCCAGTCGCTGGCAGCCGGCATCGAGACCGTCTATCAGGATCTGTCGCTTATTCCCAATTTGACCGTCGCTGAAAATGTAGCGCTGAATGAGCAGCTCGTTGAAGGCAACGGCCGACTGTTCCGCAGCATCAAGCTTTCTCAGCTGCGCGAGACTGCAGAACGGGCATTGAGCACGGTTGGCCTGCCAACCGACAAAGCATTTCTGAACACAACCGTTTCCGAGCTGCCGCTTGCCATGCGCCAGCTGGTTGCTATTTCTCGCGCCATTGCAACACGCGCCAAGCTGGTCATCATGGATGAGCCAACCACCTCGCTGACCCGTCGCGAAGTGGACAATCTTATTGAAGTTGTTGAACGTTTGCGCGCTGAGCGCGTCGCAGTGCTTTTCGTGACCCACAAACTCGATGAATGCTATCGCATCGGCGGCAATGCGGTTGTCTTCCGCGATGGCCAGTGCGTGGCACAGGGCCCAATTGAAAACTACACGAAAAAGCAGCTTTCCGAGCTGATGATCGGCCGGGAAATCGACGCCGAGCGCTACCGCACGGCACAGCCAGGCGATGCCGAACTGCTTAAACTCGACGGCCTTACCGCATCGGGCTTCAAGGACATAGGTTTTCGCTTACGAAAAGGCGAAATCCTCGGCATCACCGGCCTTGCAGATTCCGGTCGCAATGAGCTCGCGATGGCGATCACCGGCGTTGTGCCTGCGCATTCCGGTTCAATCCGCCTCGAAGGAAATGTAACCGAGGTCAAAAGCCCTGCGGAAGCCATTGAGCGCGGCATAGGCTATGTGCCGGAAGACCGGCTTGCAGAAGGCCTTTTCCTCGACAAGTCGATCTTCCAAAACGAGATCGCACTGATCTTTAGAAAGCTCTGCAACAGCCTTGGCATCGTCGACCAGAAACAGGGCCGCAACATCGCCGCCTCGCTGATGAAAGAGATGCGGTTGAACACAACCAATCTGGACCTGCCTGTTGGTGCGCTTTCGGGCGGCAATCAGCAGCGCGTGCTGATCGGTCGCTGGCTCAGCATCGGGCCAAAACTTCTGGTGCTGCACGGCCCGACCGTCGGCGTCGATGTGGGATCAAAAGATACGATTTACCGCGCAATTCAGGCGTTGGCCGAAGCTGGCATGGGCCTCATCATCGTCAGCGATGATCTGCCTGAGCTTCTGCAGAATGCCGACCGCATTCTTGTTATGAACTCAGGGAGCATCGTCGCAGAACTGGATGCTGCACAGGCCACCGAAGATCAGCTCTATCAAGCCATGATGTCGTCGCAGAAGGAAGTTGCCTAATGAGTGCGTCGCAATATCAACAGGACCTGGCTCAAGCCCAATCCTTCAAGGTGGGTGACTTCATTCGCAGGCGCCCCGAATCGATCACTTTCTTCTTGCTCGTTGCAATCTGCACGATTGTCTCGATCATCAACCCTGCATTCTTGCAAGCCTCGACACTGATCGATATTGGCCGTGCCAGTGTGGTGATGGGCCTGTTTGCGCTTGGCGTCTTCATCATTCTCGCCGCAGGCGGCATTGATGTTTCCTTTACGGCAATTGCCGCCACGACAGTCTATTCGCTGACGCTTCTGGTGCAGTCCTATATGCCGGAACTGCCGATCATCTTCATCATTCTGATGGCGATTGCTGGCGGTATTTTCCTTGGTGTTCTCAACGGTCTGCTGGTGCATTACCTCAATGTGCCGTCATTGATCGTCACCATCGGCACGCAGTATCTCTTCCGCGGCTTCCTGCTGGCTTTTGTCGGCACGGTCTGGATTATGTCGCTGCCGCCGACAATGGGTGCTTTCGGCCGCCTTCCGCTGTTCCAGTTTGAATCGGCAACCGGTGCAACCATCACCATGCCATTCTATTTTCTGGTGCTGCCTGCGGCTGCAATCCTGACCTGGTGGATATTGAACCGCACTTTGATGGGCCGCGCGATTTTTGCGATGGGTGGCAACAGCCAGATCGCAAGCCGCCTCGGCTATAATCTGCGCACCATCCATATCTTCCTGTTCGGCTATGCAGGAGGTCTGGCCGGCCTTGCAGGAATCATCCATGTCTGCGCCAATCGCCAGTCGAGCCCGTTCGACTTCGTCGGCACCGAAATCGCCGTCATTGCCGCTGTGGTTCTCGGTGGTGCACGCATCACCGGCGGCACCGGCACTGTCTTCGGCACTATCCTCGGCGTCCTGCTCATCACCGTCATCAACAGTGTTCTGGTGCTCGTCGGTATCCCCAGCACATGGCAGCGGCTTGTCGTCGGCTGCTTCATCCTGCTGGCCGCTGCCTTCTTCGTCACCCGTCAACGCAAGAAATAACCCGATACTCTCAAGAGGCAATCATGAAGAAGTTTCTGAACGATCCCGTCAATTTTGTGGATGAGATGCTCGAAGGCATCTATCGGGCACATCCCGAGCTTACCTTTGTCGATAATGACAAACGTTGCATGGTCACAGCCAATATCAAATCCGGCAAGGTCGGCATTGCGACGGGCGGCGGCTCCGGCCACCTGCCGCTGTTCCTCGGCTATATCGGTGAAGGCATGATCGATGGCGCAGCTGTCGGCGGGGTCTTCCAGTCACCAAGCTCGGAGCAGATGTATCAGGTCACAAAGGCCATCGATCAGGGCGCTGGGGTGCTCTACATCTATGGTAACTATAGCGGTGACATCATCAATTTCGATATGGCTGCGGAACTTGCCGATCTCGATGGCATCGCCGTCAAGCAGGTTGTCGGCAATGATGATGTGGCGTCGTCGATTGTCGGTGAAGAACACAAGCGTCGTGGCGTCGCCGGTATCTTCTTTGTCTACAAGGCAGCCGGTGCAGCTGCAGCCAACGGTCTGTCGCTTGATGAAGTGACACGTCTTGCCGACAAGGCACGTTTGCGCACCCGCACCATGGGCGTTGCACTTTCGAGCTGCGTTGTGCCGGAAATCGGTCACGCCACCTTCTCCATCGGCGAGGATGAAATGGAAATCGGCATGGGCATCCATGGCGAACCGGGCATTAGCCGCAAGAAGCTTGCCAGCGCAGATGCAGTCATTGATGAGCTGATGGAACGTATTTTCGCCGAGCAGGCCTATGCCAAGGGCGATGAAGTGGCCGTACTGGTCAATGGTCTTGGCGGCACGCCGCTTGAAGAGCTTTACATCATGTTCCGCCGGGTTTCCCAGCTGTTTGATGAGCGTGGTATCAAGGTCAAACATGTCTGGATCGGCGAGTTTGCAACGTCCATGGAAATGGCTGGCGCGTCAGTTTCCGTGCTGCATCTTGATGAAGAACTGGAGCCACTGGTTGCTGCTTCCGCAAACACCCCATTCTTCAAGCATTTTGCGGGTTGAGGTCAGATTATGAACGTCATTACAGCATCTGATCTGATCAACCTTTTCGACAGCTGGAAGCAGCTTTTTGCAGAACAGCGCGAATTCCTTATCGCGCTGGACGGCAAGGTTGGCGATAGCGATCTTGGCATCACCATGAGCAAAGCTTTTGCGAGCGCCGCAGAAGCTGTCCATGCAGAAGGTGAAGCCGCGGGAATTTCGAAGCTTTTGCGCACGGCTGGCACCACTATGGCACGCGTTGCGCCTTCGACAATGGGAACGCTGACCGCAACCGGCTTCCTGCGGGCAAGCAAGGCCTGTGACGGTATCGACGAATTGGGCACCGCAGAGATTGCGGCATTCTGGCGTGCTTATCGTGATGGTATTGCAGAGCGCGGCAAGGCAAAGGTTGGCGATAAGACACTTCTAGATGTGCTGGATCCAGTCGCTATAACGCTTGAAGCGCAAGCTGCAGCGGGTGCCTCACTTTCAGATGCGCTTGCCGCCGCCGCCAAAGCTGCCGAAAAAGCGCTTGAAGCAACCAAAACTATGATCGCCCAGCACGGTAAAGCCGCAGCTTTCCAAGAAAAGACCATCGGTCTTCAAGATGCTGGCGCGACAGTGGGCATGCTGCTCATTACGAGACTCACGGCTTTCACAGCTGAGCGCGCTTCGGATTAATTGCAAACGGTATTGCCAAGTTCAAACAACTTGGCAATAACCTGACAGATGCTCTCTCCAAATACATCAATGGATTTTACAACAGAAGTGGTTCGGTTTGTCTGAACAGTTTCGGGCGTTTTGCTAAGTGGATTACCGCCTCGATTATGCTGCCACGATCATTGGTGTCAGCGCGTTGAAGTAAACCTGATCCGGTGTCTGTCGGTCAAGCGATGAATGTGGCCGTCGGCTGTTGTAGAAATTTAGATATCTGCCGATGCCAGTGCGGGCCTCGGACACGGTTTTGTAGGCGTGAAGATAAACCTCTTCGTATTTGATTGATCGCCAGAGCCGCTCGACAAAGACATTGTCTCGCCACGAACCCTTGCCATCCATCGAGATGGCGATCTCTGCCTTTTTCAGCAAGTTAGTGAAGTCGATGGACGTGAACTGTGATCCTTGATCCGTGTTGAATATTTCAGGCTTTCCATAGCTGACCAGAGCTTCCTCAACCGCTTCGATGCAGAAGTCCGCCTCCATTGTGATCGACAGTCGCCATGACAGAACCCGGCGGCTGAACCAGTCGACGACAGCGCACAGATAGACAGAGCCACGTGCCATCGGAATATACGTTATGTCCATTGCCCACACCTGATTGGGTCTGGTGACCGCCAGCTTGCGCAGGGGTGTTGTCACGTTAACTGGACTGCAGTTGCCTGCCTGACGGTTTGGGCATAAATTTTGACGATGCAGCCATCAGATATCATCTTCAAGCGTCACCGTTTTCCGCCACAGATTATTGCTCATGCGGTGTGGCTTTATCTGCGGTTCAACCTTAGTCTGCGTGAAGTTGAGGAAATGCTGCTTGAGCGTGGTATCGACGTATCATACGAGACAGTTCGTCGTTGGATCGCCAAGTTCGGAGCCCAGATCACGCGCAACTTGCGGCGTCGTCAGGCGCGCCCTGGCGATATTTGGTATTTGGACGAAGTGGTCGTCCAATGCTCTGGAAAGAAATTCTGGCTCTGGCGTGCGGTGGATCAAAACGGCATCGTTCTCGAACAAATCTTGCAGAAGCGGCGAGATAAAGGGGCAGCAAAGCGAATGCTCGTGGCGTTAATGAAGCGCTATGGCTTCGCTCCCAAACGGATCATCACTGATAAGCTCCGCTCGTACAGTGCAGCAAAAGCAGTAGTGGCACCCGGCCTTGAGCATTGGTCGCACAAGGGCCTCAATAATCGAGCCGAGAATAGCCATCTGCCGTTTAGGAAACGGGAGCGAACCATGCAAGGCCACCGATCACCGGGAGCGTTGCAACGGTTCGTTTCCATGCACTCAGCTACCCGCAATTGTTTCTCTGTTCCATCTCGTCGCCGAGCCGCACAAACAATTTGCTACCATCGCCTCGAAGCTTTCGATGCATGGAAAATTGCGGCCTGTGTCGCCTGAATATCTACGAACCCCTGGCCTTTCCGGCAAGAGAAACTTAACGTGACAACACCCGGCCAGGTGCTCATACAGCTTCAGCGCGTATTCTTCCTTTGAATAAATGAAGCGACAGATCGTTTCTGCGAATAGACGTATCGCGCTCAAGCCATGGCTAACCAGTCTCCCGCAGATCTGTTCCGGCGACCAATTTGCTTCCAATTGTTAAGTGACAAACTTGCGCAGCTCTAGGTACCGTCTGATCTTGCGCAACCGTGTTCTGCGGTACTTGCTGATGTTGTCGGCAACAACGCTATGATAGCCATTATAATCTGGAATCTCGGTGTCCGGAAGCTGTTGTACTTGATCTCGCGATAGATCGTCGAGCGGTGGCTACCCATCAGTCGCGCAATATCGCCAAGAGGGACTTTGAGCGCGGTTCTGTCGCAAACTTTTCGTATCTGATGATCCGTGCAAGGGATTGTACCGATTTCAGATCGAAGCGAGGCATTAATCATGGTCGATTTCAAGGGGACGCATTCCCCAAAAGTGTGATCATGTATGCCGTATTCTTTTACGTTCGTTACCCGGTTTCCTATCGTGATCTTCAAGAAATAATGGCTGAACCCCGCGTAGAGATCGACCATGCAACATTAAACCGGTGGGTGGTTAAATTCTCGCCGCAGGTTGCTGCTCGCGCGCAAAGATGTAAACGACCAACACTTGGCTTATGGCGTGTTGATAAGACCTATATTAAGGTCGAAGGGACATGGATGTATCTGTATCGAGCAGTTGATCGAGACGGACAAACCCTTGACTTCATGCTGTCTGAGCGCCGAAATCTCGACGCTGCATGGCGGTTCTTTAGGCAAGCCATCGCAAGCAATGGTATTCCAAACGACATTGTTATTGATAAAAGCGGGGCTAATTTGGCTGGTGCGCTGGCTATAAACAATATCATGAAAATCACAGGTGCGGATAGGCTGATTGAAATCCTGAATGTCAAATACCTTAACAATATTCTCGAGCAGGATCATCGCTTCATCAAGCGATCACCAAACATAATATGTTAGGCTTCAAAACCCTTCATTCAGCTTCTGCTAACATTGCTGGGATCGAAGTAGCACATATGGTCCGTAAGAACCAATTCGCAAACGACAATTGTTCGCCATTCGTGTTGTTCGCGGAGAACGCTGCATAATCAGGTCCAGCGATAAGCTTGTTCTTATCCTACTGAAAAATTTGCGACATAACCCTATAGCGCCGTCAAAATATGGCTACCTCACTTTGTCAACATGACCTAGCTTCTGACCAGATGCAATAGTGAAGACAGCGACCATATTACTGACTTCACGCAATACATAATGCAAATAGTTCTGATTAGTTAACAAAATAATCGAAACTCATAATACTTAATATTACGATTTTATTTCATAAAAAATAAAAATTAGCGGCGGACCTTTGGCTCGCCGCTTTTATACAATTTCATGCTTTTCGGGTTATGCGTTAAATTCCATTCGGTGCAAGATACGTACGTAGGAAGCTACGAGTGCGATCATTTTGAGGATTGGTAAACAATTCTTTCGGCTTGCCTTCTTCCACCACAACGCCGCCATCCATGAACAGAATCTTATCTGCCACTTCTCCTGCAAAGCGCATTTCATGGGTCACGATCAACATCGTCATATGCTCAGCCGCAAGCTGTTTCATGACGAGATTGACCTCGTCGACCAGCTCCGGATCAAGAGCGGACGTCGCCTCATCAAAAAGCATAACTTTCGGCTGCATCGCCAATGCGCGCGCAATGGCGACACGCTGTTTCTGCCCACCCGAAAGACGCGATGGATAGACATCGGCTTTGCTTGATAGTCCGACTTTAGACAGCAAATCCGACGCCAGTTCCCGTGCCTGACTTTTTGACATGCCTTTGAGCTTTATTGGCCCCAGCGTAATATTCTCCATCACCGTCATATGCGGAAAGAGATTAAAGTGCTGAAATACCATGCCCATCTGCTGACGAACAGAGTTGATATGCTTTTCGAAAGCTTTGCCAGTCAGCGGCTGATTGACCTGTACGCCATCAAGCCAGACTTCGCCACCGTTCAGCGTTTCAAGATGGTTGATGGAGCGCAACAACGTGCTTTTACCCGAGCCGCTTGGCCCAATAATCGCAATAATCTGTCCGCGTGAGACGGAGAGATCGATATTCTTGAGCACTTCAAGTGCACCATAGGCTTTGCGGGCACCTTTAACTTCCACCATTGGGTTCAGAGCGCTCATCGCGTAACCTCCACTTTTCTTTCGATGCGCCGCAAGCCAGCTTCCATAACGAGATTGGCAGCATAATAAAGTACGGCGGCAGTCAGATAAAATTCAAACGGGCTGTATGTCTCACTGATCGCGATCTGCGCGCTGTGCACGAGTTCCGCAATCCCGATAATCGAAACAAGTGATGTGTCTTTCAGCAAAACGATCATATTGTTGCCGATTGGCGGAATGGTATTGCGGATGGCCTGCGGGATTATGATGTAGCGCAGGGACTGGCCACGACTAAGCCCAATTGAACGAGCGCCCTCCGTCTGCCCCGGATCAACCGTAACAATACCAGCCCGAAACACATCGGCATTATAAACCGCAAAATGCAGGCTAAGAGCAATGATCCCGGCAAAGAGCGCTGGAATATCGACGCCAACCTGAACAAGCCCGTAATAGATAAGATAAAGCTGCAGCAGCAGCGGCGTTCCCATGAAAAGCCACATGAAGAAGCGGATCGGATAGGCCAGAATTTTCGGTGCATATAGCACGACAAGCGCGAAAAAGATGCCAAAGACAAAACTGAGAACGCTGGATGACACGGCGAGAACAAGCGTCCACCACAATCCGGCGAGAAGCAGCTCAGCATAGGGAGGAACGATAGTGAAGTCGAGAGCTGGCATTTAATCCTCCCTCAACGTGGCGCAAAACGTTTGTCGAGAAGATCGACAATCATAACGACGACGTAGACGATGAGCATGTAGAGAACGGCAGTAACCGCAAATATCTCAAAGGGTTTATATGTGGAGCTGATGAAGCGCTGCGCCGTATAGGTGAGTTCCACGACCGAGATTGTCGAAACCAGAGCCGAACCTTTAACAAGTGCTACGGCATTGACGCCCAGCGGACGGATCATCAGGCGCGCCGCCTGCGGCAGAACAATCAGCCGAAGCGTGCGTTCGCGATCAAAGCCTATAGAGCGGGCGGCTTCTGTCTGCCCTTTATCAACGCTTGAAATTGCACCGCGAATGGATTCAGCCATGTAGGCTGCAATGTTCAAACCGAGACCAATGACGCCAGCTGCGTATGGCTCAAGTTCCAGACCGATCTGTGGTCCACCAAAATAAAGGACGAACAACTGAACCAGGCAGGGGGTGCCACGAAAAATGCTGACATAGGCACCGGCCAAAGAACGAAAAACGATATTATTTGACAGGCGACCAGCCACCAAAAGACCGGCAATCAAAAAGCCCAGCAAAAGAGCGAGTACAGAAATCTGCACCGTGACCCACGCAGCCTCCAGAAAAAACGGGAGGACGCGCTGCATTAACGCTAGATCCATAAAACCACTCCGAAAACTCATATAAACCGGCCCATTTTACCGTTTATGATAAAATGGGCCGGGCTGGAAAACCTGTTAGCGAATGTCGCTACCGATCCATTCCATCGAGATTTTTTCGTAAGTGCCGTCAGCAAGCATATCGTCCAATGCCTTCTGCATAGCGGCTTTCAGTTCTGGATTGTTCTTGCGAATAGCAATGCCGAGCGCTTCACGTGCGCCATCAATATTCGGAGTTTCGAGAATGCGGACCTTCTGGCCGGTTTCCTTAACGGCAATCATTACCGGAATGCTGTCCATAACCAGCGCATCAAGACGACCTGCATCAAGGTCGATCAGCATTTCTGGCAGACCCTTATAGGTGCGAACTGTCAGGTCGCCCTGAGCTTTCGCCCATTTTTCATGAGCATCGCCCATCGTCACGCCAACGGTCTTGCCGTTCAGCTCTTCGAGTTTCTGAACAGGCGAGCTTTCCTTGACAACGACTGTACGTCCAGCGTGGTAATATGGGCCGACGAAATCAACAGCCTTTTCGCGCTCTGGCGTAATGGTCATCGAGGCGACAACGGCATCATATTTCTTCGCCAGCAGACCAGCAATAATACCGTCAAAAGGGGTTGTAACGATTTCTGGTTTTACGCCCAGACGGTCGGCAATTGCAGAACCAATTGCGACGTCAAAGCCAACAACTTCGTTCTGTTCATTGGTGAAGCTGAACGGAGGATATTGACCGCTCATCGCAATGCGCATTTTGCCAGCGTCTTTGAGCTTGGCAAGTTCATCTGCCTGCACCGGGGCAATCGAGAACGTTGCAGCAATTGCTACAGCTGCGACAGCAATCAGGCTCTTAATCCTGGAATTCATGATTTTTGGTTTCCTCTGGATTTGTCTTTTTGTTTTAGGGCTATGGTTCACCATCAACCTTCATTACGGAGCTTGGCACAGGCTTTGTTTTCAAGCATCCAGCAATATGTCTGCAAGCCCGACACATTGCCGGAATTGACCGGCATATTGTCGGCACTCTTGCCGCTAAATTTTTGCACCCAAACTCAAACACAAAAAGGTCGCACCCTTATCCCTTACGGATAAAAAGATGCGACCTTCAAAATAGCGAGTGAGCTATTTATTATTTCAGAGCGGCTGCAAAGCTATCGCTTAATACGCTCAAGAGATGATCTGCATTGGCACGACTGAACACCATCGATGGGCGCATTTTCAGCACGTTATCATGCGGGCCTTCAGTACCCATCAAGATACCGCGCGCTCTTGCGCCATCATTGATTGCACGCGCCAAAGCAGTTGCGGGCGCTTTGGTTTTACGATCTGTTACCAGCTCAATACCGAGGAACAGACCGCTACCGCGAACATCACCGATAATATCGAAGCGCTTCTGCATCGCCCGGAAACCATCAAGCAGATAGTTGCCGACATTAAGCGCATTTTCGCGCAGCTTATCGCGTTCGATCACGTCAAGAACAGCGAGACCAGCAGCACAGGAAACCGGATTACCGCCAAATGTGTTGAAGTACTCCATGCCATTGTTGAAGCTGTCAGCGATCTCACGCGTGGTGACAACTGCCGACATTGGATGCCCATTACCGATAGGCTTGCCCATGGTGACGATATCCGGCACCACATCCTGCAATTCAAATGCCCACCAATGGCTGCCCACGCGGCCAAAACCGACCTGCACTTCATCCGCGATACAGACGCCACCAGCAGCGCGAACCATCGCATAAACTTCCTTGAGGTAGCCTTCAGGCAGGAACACCTGACCAGCGACACTCGGAATGGATTCAGCTAGGAAGAAGGCCGGACTACATCCTTCTTTGCGCATGGATTCAATATGCTCCGCGATATTGGCTGCAAAGCGCTTTGCATGTTCCTCGACGGGCCAGTCTTCCGGAGCGTGATAGCTGTCAGGAATTGTGCCTTCATAAACATGAGCAGGACGGCCCTTACCGGCCTTACGCTTATATTTATAAGGACTGAGATCAATCAACTCCTGTGTGGTGCCGTGATAGGCCCAGTCGAGAACAATTGCTTCATTGCGATTGGTATGGTTGCGCGCCATACGCAGCGCCAGACTGTTTGCTTCGCTGCCTGAACAGGCAAAAGAGGCAACCGTCAGACCTTCCGGCAATGTGGCTGTCAAACGCTCAGCATAGTTGACAATATTATCGTGCAGATAGCGGGTGTTGGTGTTGAGCAACGCCGCCTGGCGCGCAATGGCTTCCACCACTTCAGGATGCGCATGGCCGATATGACAAACATTGTTGAAGCAATCGAGATAGGCACGGCCTGTATTATCGATCAGCCAGGCGCCCTCACCACGTACGAATTTGATCGGTTCAGAATAAGAGATTGAAAGGTTTGGCAGCAAAATCTGCTTACGCTTTTCGATAATCTCTGCGCGTGTGTAACCATCCTGATGGAAGGTTTCGGGCGGAATACCGGCCAGTTCTGCGACATCCGGGAAAAGATCAGCCCAGACATCCAGATAGGCCGTTTCGCCCACACCCAGAACTTCAGTCGCAGTCAAATTGAGATCGGTGGTCATGCCTAAATGCAGATGCGGGGTCCATCCACCATTCTCATGAATATCACCCATATAGCCAACCAGATCACCAGCTTTGAGCTTCTGCCCAGCCTTCAGACGGCCCAAGGCCTCCTGCGCCATATGCCCCCACAGGGTCACGAATGGCGGACAACCTGCCGGGCTGTGCAAGAGCGTAACCAGACCGCCATAGCCGAGCGGCTCGCGTTCGACTTCAACGCTTTTAACCGTTGCATCAAGTGGCGTGTAAAGCGGCGTTCCAGCAGGCATAAACAAGTCAACGCCGAGGTGGTGGATACGACGCAGACCATCAATAAAGCGCGATTCAAAGGCCGTATCCGTATAAACGGTGCGCTTTTCGCCCCATGACCCAATACCGAGCTCGATATTGTTTTCGGCGCAGAAATTATCCCACCACTCTGTTGCTTCTTTTGCACGCTGCTCAGCAGATGCGACCGTCATAAAGTGCGTTTCATCGCCATAAGGCACAATTGCCTTGGTCATGGTAGCCGGTGCGGGCTGCACGATTGGCGCAAAGCTTTTGTGGTTGTCGGAAATCCATTTGCGAATTGCGCCAGCGCCGGAAATCGCATCAAAACTACAGGCTTTACGCAGAATAGCGGTCGCAAAGCGTGGATTCATCGCATCCATCTTTGCCAGCAAATTCCATGCCGGAGCTTCGCTGATAGCGAGATAGGGATTGTCTTCTGTCTGATCGCGGCGTGATGCCGAGAATGTAACGCTGGTGACAAGCCGCATCGCGATGAGGTCAAACAGAAGATCGACTTCTTCTTCTTTCAGCGGATATTTTTCATGGAAGCCTGATGCGAGAGCTGCGGCGGCACCAATCGGATCTTCCGTATCAAGTGCTGCATAAGCACAGGCAATCGCAACTTCTGCAATCAGCACCGTATGAACGGCATCGCCGAAATCGATCAGTCCGGCGATCTTCTCATTGTCGTTCTTATCGACCAGAATATTCCAGTCATTCGCGTCATTATGAATGACCTGCGCGCGCAGACCTGCAAGCTTAGGCGCAACCAGTGTTTCAAAGCGAGTGATAAAACGCTCAAGCAATGCCCTTTTGTCTGCGTCACCGACAAAGTGCAGGCGCGTGCGTGCGCGTCCTGCATGTCGCAGATCCCAGTCAAGTTCACGGACAGCACCGGGATGAATGAAGCCTTGAAGCGCATGATCCAGTTCACCCAGCGAGCGGCCCAGATTGCGCATCAGTTCAAAGGTGCGCGTGACTTGCGCCATTGGAGTGCCAGGAAGCCAGCCAACCAGCCGCACGGCATGGTTTTCGCCATCGGCAGCCGTGACAGATGCAAGCATTTCACCGGAAAGACTTGGTTTGAGATAAGGTACAGCCAGTTTGGAGTTACCATTTGCGAGATGACGGAAAAGCGCAGTCTGAAACTCGCTTTCGACCTTTGGTTCACTGGCATTGACGATTTTCAAGATCCAGCCTGCATCGCTCTCGGTTTTCAGCCGATAATTGCAGTCCCGTTCGCTATCAAGCGCGGATGCGCTTCCCGTGACTCCGAATACGTCTTTGGCGAGCTTTTCAGCATCGATTGGCGAGAACTGGGGCGCGGGATGAGTGAGATCGGTCATAAACAGTTTTCCGGGTTAGATTTGTTGTCGGCAACTTGGCACGTCAACCATTTTCAGGCATCAAGTATCCTGTCGGGATAACCGGCACATTGTCGGAATAGACCGGCATATGTCCGGCAGGTATTGCCAAGTTGTTTGAGGCTGGCGTTTCCGGTATCGATATGGCATGAAATTACTCAGCTCCTATCCCGGTTGAAGGAGTTTAGTTATCCGCATTAAATTGTTGCCTACGTTGTCTGGACCTATCACCGCTTTGGGTGTTGTCACGTTAAGTTTCTCTTGCCGGAAAGGCCAGGGGTTCGTAGATATTCAGGCGACACAGGCCGCAATTTTCCATGCATCGAAAGCTTCGAGGCGATGGTAACGAATTGTGTGTGCGGCTCGGCGACGAGATGGAACAGAGAAACAATTGCGGGTAGCTGAGTGCATGGAAACGAACCGTTGCAACGCTCCCGGTGATCGGTGGCCTTGCATGGTTCGCTCCCGTTTCCTAAACGGCAGATGGCTATTCTCGGCTCGATTATTGAGGCCCTTGTGCGACCAATGCTCAAGGCCGGGTGCCACTTCTGCTTTTGCTGCACTGTACGAGCGGAGCTTATCAGTGATGATCCGTTTGGGAGCGAAGCCATAGCGCTTCATTAACGCCACGAGCATTCGCTTTGCTGCCCCTTTATCTCGCCGCTTCTGCAAGATTTCTTCGAGAACGATGCCGTTTTGATCCACCGCACGCCAGAGCCAGAATTTCTTTCCAGAGCATTGGACGACCACTTCGTCCAAATACCAAATATCGCCAGGGCGCGCCTGACGACGCCGCAAGTTGCGTGCGATCTGAGGTCCGAACTTGGCGATCCAACGACGAACTGTTTCGCATGAAACGTCGATACCACGCTCAAGCAGCATTTCCTCAACTTCACGCAGACTAAGGTTGAACCGCAGATAAAGCCACACCGCATGAGCAATAATCTGTGGCGGAAAACGGTGACGCTTGAAGATGATATCTGATGGCTGCATCGTCAAAATTTACGCCCAAACCGTCAGGCAGGCAACTGCAGTCCAGTTAACGTGACAACACCCTTTGCGGAGCTCGCAGCATAATTGCGTCTAAGGATAAGGCAGGCCGTAACTGGCTGAAATATTTGCGACATAACCCATCTTTGTCCGAAACCAATTCACACTTTTTAATGTGTGCTTTAATCGTGGGTGGAGTGAGAGATTTGCAGTCAAGCAATCGATGAAGCAAATGAAGATATGTAAACTTCATCTGACCACGGAGACCATAATCGATCTTTACCCTACGATGCCAATCAGGCGGAGACTATCAGCGGCACCTAGTAGGTTATCCGAACAATAACCGTGTCGGTGTAAACACCTGCAGGTGGTGTTGCCTGTGGCAAAACCAGCCCGTAAACGGGAATTGACGTTATGGTTCCCGTGCCCGCAGAACTGTAGGTTTGTCCCGCCGCATCTCCCCATGGCTGAAGATGCTGGCTATCTTTGTACAGTCCATAGATTACACTATTGGCTCCGTTTTTCATAAGTCGCTCGGTTGGTGAAATACCACCTGTTTCTAAAGCGACTGCATAATTCGTAGTTTGTGTGCAGGAGAGACGAACCGTTCCTTGCGCAGCGACATTATTTTTCAGCAGTCCACGTGTACCAAAATTGATGTTATCGGGTGCAAGAACATTGCACTTCGGGCTAACTGTCGCTTGAACGGTAAAGTTAGCAGTCGTAGACAATGTAGCACCAAGCGAACTACAACCGAGCAAACTTCCCAACGAACCATAGCGTATCTGAGTGCCCGCAGTTCCACTGAAGGTGCTAATATACTGACCCGGCGAGAGGTTTTGTTGCCCCGGCACAGATGCATAAATTGGCCAGCTTTGTGATACAGTGCCCACTTGTGCCGTCATGCGAAATAAGGGCGCATCACCGAACAAAAGACCGCCTGTATACCCCCCCCAAGGAACCTGCCTATTGGCGTCTGAGTATATTTGGTATTCAAGATCGCCACCTAGTCCAGTCATTAAGCGCGTACCGGTTGATGCACCACCTGAACCATTACCAAAACCGGGGCAAATAGCTATACCAAGAAGTAAATTTCCGAGGTCAAGCGCGGTTACAGAGCACGTCACAGTCAACAAACCCTGCGTATTTGTTGCAGTACTACCCAATGTATCAACTGTACCAAAATTGATAGGACTTGATATCGTGGCTGTGCAACTCAATGCCTCCGAACTGCTTGTAAAGAACGGCAACAATGAAATCCCGAGCAAAGCAATCATACAGATTTTCATGATAATTTTCAGCGACATACCACGTTCTCCAAAGTGACCTGGCTTCCTTTGACTGCATGAAACGGAAAGTCTGCGCGACAAGTCGCACTACCGTCAACGCTGTCCGGGAGTTCAATTTCAACACTGTTGCTGTTAGTTAAGCCGCGGACGTAACTCTGCCCATCATAGCCAACGACAAATGGCTCATTTGCTCCCACAAGTCGACCTTCTGCCCCAACAGGTATAGCCGATCCATCCGAGCGCACAAACGTAACCAGTGCAGTCGCTTTATCGGGCTTAATGCCAAAACGAACGACAACACCTCCTTTTTCCGCTGGTGTCACTTCCGTTCGTGTCGCGGGGATATCAATATCAACTGGAAGGTTGCTTGGATCGATCTCAATAAGATTTTTTTGCAATGACAGCAAATCAGGAACAAGGAGCTTTCCATTTCGCCCTGTCTTACCCGCAGATCGGTTGTGAACCGTTACAGGAACATCTGGTGCGCCGGCATCAACGACAGCGAAAGCATCATAAATTCGATCTGACAGAAATACGCCACCGCCAGCGGAAGCGATAGCACCAGAAACTTCTAAGGTACCGCCGCTTCCGGAATCATATTGACGACCCGTCGCCTCCACACGTGCAACAGGGGTACGCACTGTGACACCAGCCTGCCTTTCATTGAAGTATCCTTCTGAGTCCTGAAGCCGCCATCCAATACTCCACGGTTCAGGTCCAAGTGGATAGCTGTAATCCGTGAGAAGCCGCGTGCCTTGATCCGTCGTTTCTACACCAGAGGAGACGGAGCCCCCGCCTAGTGGCATCGAGAGGCCGACAAACATTCCAAATGAACCAGATTGGGCAACATCCATATAACCATTCGCATAAAGCGTGCTTTTACCGACAAAGGGACGGCTATACGATAGACCCAAGATACTTGAACTTTGCCCATCAAAGTCCTTGAGATGGGCAAAGTTCAAATTAAGCGAAGAGCCGTCTCGAAATACCGGCGGTGATAGCGTTATCTGATCGACAGAGCGAGGGTTTTGAATGGTCGTCAACTCGGAAAGGTTCTTGATCCTCGATGTAATAGAAGCAATATCATTGTAGTCGCCTATGGTTCTTTGGGTACTGGCAAAGAATCGCCAGTCATAAAACGACGCTTCCAAAGAACCGCCCACACGATATCCGATAACACCCTCAGCATGACTTGCAGCAGCATTCACCGATACGATACCAAATGAGCCGACATTAAAGAGCGCTGCTGCGCCTCCCGAAATCAGTCCGGCACCACCCTCCGCATGGGCTTCAAGCGTCAGGCGCTGCGTAAGCCCATAACGTAAGCTGCCAGAACCCACAAAACGATCATCATAATTATCGGTTCTCAACCCAAAATCACGGCGCGCAAAGCCCCCCTCGAAACTAAAGTCGACCAGCCCTTTTGCCAACATGCGCGACGAAACAAAAAAAGGCATTTCTTTTACAGTTTCGCGTCCAAATTGATCTTTAACAATGACCTGAACAGTGCCAGGGCCACTGACGAATGGGACTCCCGTCACCTGAAATGGGCCTGTACCCACTTCTCCTGTGAACCGGCGCAGATTGTTTGCATAGACTTCAACCGTTGATGGGACTGCCGCACTGCCAGTCAACTCCGGCATCGGCATAGTCACTAAGTCTGGACGGAGATTAAAACTTCTTCGGATCTGTACGCCACCAAGCCGGACCGGACGTGTCCATGACAGGCCTCCGGTAATGATATCACCCGCTGAATATGTCATTAAGCGTTCAGGATCAGAATAACTCCAACTCGTTGCCAACCGTCTCGAAGCGTAGGTCTCATTGGGGGCCGACGTGACAATAAAGCCACTTTCCAGAAGACCAAATGCAGAGAACATCCGCGCGTCAAACGAGGCAGAAAGTCCCTGATATTCGGGCGAACCAAACCGATTATCACCAGAGAAATTTCCAAAGACTGAATAGTTGAGAAGGCCACCAAAATCGCGCTTAAGCTCTAAAGCTTCGGTATTCTTCGAAGTATCCCCAATTTTCCGTGCAACACGCGCATCATCTGTTGCATCAAAATAGATTGATTGAGTAGCATCGTCTACCCGGTAGGTTACGTCTTTTAGATCATCCAGCGCGACATAGTTATCTGATTGTTTGGCACCCTTCCCAGCCTCAAGCCCAACACCGTTCAACTGATCGACAGGCATAGAAAACTGACCATCCGGTGCTTTGCGAACGGCAGCTACCATTTCGGTGGAAGCACCATTAACATAAACCTCAAGATAGAGATCCTGACTTGAAGTCTCGGCGCTAGCATCGCCTTGAGTTATTTCCGGGGGCGCCGACTTAGCAGGGCACGCCCAGAATGAAGTAAACAAGCAAATGAAACTAGCCACCCGAACTAATCGAGACACTGGCACGGATTGGTCCCTTGTCATCTTCAGCTGTCAACGTGAATTTACGCCCCGGAACGGCAAGGCCGGCAGGAATAGAGAAGGCCCATTTTTTTGTGCGGCCACCCAAAACATAGCCAGCCAGGCCATCGACGCGCGCAACTGCTTTACCGTTATGATCTTTCAGAAGAAGCTGACTAACTTTGAGACGGTCCGCCCCACTATTCTGTGCTGACAATATCAATTGCCGCCCATTAGATGACGCGGTCCATTTGACTTTCGAACCAGATACAGACGTGTCGTTAAAGAAAACCGGAATTGACTGCCTGACAAGAAAACGAACGCCACTTTGCGTAGCATTTGAAGCCGTTGGAAGCTCATCTACTAATAATCTGTAGGTCTCCTGCCCGTTTATACCCTTTGTCGTCCGCACAACCCTAACTGCTTGCTGTGCACCCGGAGCCAATTTCACC
Source organism: Brucella sp. H1_1004 (assembly GCF_047308065.1). Classification (NCBI taxonomy): domain Bacteria; kingdom Pseudomonadati; phylum Pseudomonadota; class Alphaproteobacteria; order Hyphomicrobiales; family Brucellaceae; genus Brucella; species Brucella sp. H1_1004. The sequence continues at coordinate 376,988 of NZ_JAYKZA010000004.1, read as the reverse complement.
ATTGGTGGGCTTGCAACAACATCTTTGGTGGGAAGATATACGTCTTCACCGGTTTTTTGGTCCCACTTAAAGACGCGCATTTGAACAGTAATTGGTGCTTTCCCATCATTACGGATTGTTACGAGACCCGCACCAACGGGTGCTGTTAAGTTAAGTCCGACGGGGGTGACATGCAGATTAGCTGCAAAACTAACTTTGACACACACAACAGAAGATAGCAGCACTACAAAGAACGCTTGGATAAACCATTTCATAATGTACATCCGTCAATACATTTTGATGCGAAGCAAAGAGCGTCGAAGATTGAAACATGCGTTATGAAATACAATCTCTCGACGCGTTAACTTGAGCATGACGCGACGCCTGTTAATACGTCAATGTGACTTGAACTGTATCCTGATAAACACCGGCCGAAGGGGTATCCTGAGGCGGAACAAGACCATAAACATTCAGCTGTTGTGATGTCCCAGTGCCCGACCCGGAGTAACCGTTCGTCGTCGTTCCCCAGAGTAGAGTATGCTGCGCATCGCGATAAAGCGAATATTGTACTGTGTCAGTACCACCCGACTTCGTCATAAGCCGCAGCGCTTCTGTGGAACCCGCTCCCAAACCTTTATCCAAAGTAAGCGTAAAATCAGCACCCTTCGTACAAGTTACAGTAATTTGGCCCGTCTGCGCTTTTTCTGTAGCAAGCAAACCCGTAGTTCCAAAATTTACACCCGCAATAGCACCGAGCGAGCATTCATTTTGAATGGTTATTTGAACACTAAGATTACCATTGATATTGGTTTGGGCATCAACAGTAGCGGGATAAAAAGACGAGCATATCAAAACAGCACCAAGACCAGTTTTGTATAAAATTGCGCTTTTTTGCACGAAATTATCCACCCCTCTAATAAAATAATATATTAGACCAGATCTTATAATAATATTCGCCAGAACTATCAAAATGTCAATATTATTTAACAAAAATATTAATTAATTTCATCAGTATTAAATTAACCTATCTTACTGAATTTACTGCAGTTAACGAAATATCTCCAAATAATGCTAAAGCTCTTTATGAAAACCGCGAGTGCAGTGGACTAAGTGAATCTAGATTAGCGATTTGTGACGTCTTCGCGCGCATTTTCGAAAGCAGAACGACTTCATCAACTCCACTACGATCATTAAATGTCGACGAACTTGGGCATGAGGGAATATTCATTCCTCCCCTCCCTGAAGCTACTCCTCATGTAAGCCTCCCAACCATGATGTAGTTATTTCCGTTATCTCAGAACATAGCCAATTTGTGACCTTCTCTATGCTTCCAGCATACGAGCAGAAGCATTACTATCGCTCCCGCAACGCCTCGCTGGCTCGATTAAGCGGCTTGATCAGATAGTCGAATACGGTTTTGGCGCCAGTATGAATATCTACCGTGGCAATCATGCCCGGAACGATTGGGAAGCGCTGTTCATTCTTGTTAATTAGCGCATCTGTTTCGGTCTTGATGAACACACGATAGTAATATTCCTCGGGCTTGATTTCGTCCTGAATAGTATCCGCAGAAATGCTCACAACTTTACCTTCAAGCGCTCCATAAATCGCATAATCATAGGCCGTGATTTTCACAGTCGCGCGTTGATCGGGGTGAATATAGGCAATGTCGCGTGGCAGAACCCGCGTTTCAATCAGCAATTGTTCATCAAGCGGCACGATCACCATGAGTTTACCATTGGGCGGAACGACACCACCAATAGTTGCCACTTCAATATTCTTGACGATACCACGCACAGGCGAACGCAGCGTCATACGTGCCAGTGAATCGGAGCGTCCGCGGATAACAGATGACAGCGAATCCACTTCGGCATTGGCCTTTGCCAGTTCTTCACGCGCTTGGACGATATATTCAGATTTAATCTCTGTTTCTTTAAGCTGAAGCTCAACCAACTGTCGTTTCAGACGGATCACTTCAACATTGCTGGCCGCGCCCATCTTGCTCAATGACTGGCTGATATTGAGTTCATCCTGCACGAGCTTTTTTGATTCAGCGATCCATTGCAACGCGTCCTTCAAGCTTTGCTTGCGCGCTTCAAACAGTCTTGTCTCCGAGGCAACAAGCGCAGGAAATGCATCCAGTTCCTGTGAAAATTGCAGTTCAGTCTGGCTCACTTCCGCGTTAAGGCGTGCCGAACTTGCAAGTGCAGCACGATATTTTGCAGAACTTTCCTGCACACTCGACTCTGTTACCGTGGGATCAAGCTGCGCGAGTATCTGCCCGGGCTCAACTACATCGTCCTGCCGAACCATCAGCTTGGCAACAACACCGCCTTCCAGCGACTGAATAACCTGCTCCTGAGAGGTCGGCACGACCTTGCCCGTTCCTGTTGAAACCTCGTCCAGCAAAGCCAGATACGACCAACCGATGAGAACTGCGAAAAAGACAAAGACCAGCCGGACCAAGCGCTTCGACCTCTTAAGTCGCTGCCCCTGCTCACTTCCATTAACCCAGGCACCAAAGTCTCCGCGCACGGCCGCCATATATTCTCTCCGGGTTATATCGTCTTTGTCGGTTCCACTTTGCTCATGCCACGCAGGGTTTGCAGACCCCGCTCTTTGCTATCGTCCAGAGCAACCTGACCGTTCTCAATCACAATGAGGCGCTGCACCAATTCAAGTACACGCATTCGGTGGGTTGCGATAATCACCGTGCGTCCCGCACTCCACTTGGCAAACTGCTGGATGAAATAGCGTTCTGTCGCCTCATCCATTGTCGATGTAGGTTCATCGAGCAGAATTACCGAGGGATCACGGATAAGAAGACGCGCCAGAAGAATTGCTTGTTTCTGACCGCCGGAAAGACCGCCGCCACCTTCCTGCACCAGATGTTCAAGACCTTTTGGCAGCTTACGCACAAAACTATCGGCACCGACCATAACCAGTACACGCTGGATTTCAGCATCCGATGCGTCCGGTGCGCCCATGGTGATGTTTTCGCGCAGCGATCCGAAAAACAGCCGCGAGTTTTGCGTCAGCAAACCGACATCGCGCCGAACATCTGCGGGATCGATCTGTGGCAGAGATAAATCATCAAGCAAAACCTCGCCGTCAGATGCATCAAGCAATCCAGACATGGCCATTAAAAGCGTAGATTTACCCGCACCATTTCGACCAAGAACAGCGATACATTCGCCCTGCTCGACTTTAAGGTCTTTAACGAGCAACACTGGCGGAGAGCTCTCATCACCATACCGAAACAGTGCGCTTTTCAGCTGGTAAGAACCGTTGATTTTTGGGCAATGAATTCGGGTCTCAGTCTCAGGGTGATCAACCGGCATCTGCATCAGCTGATCAAGACCCTTCTTGGCTATACGTGCGTGCTGCAGGCGACCGAGAATTTGCGAAAGCTGCCCCATGGGAGCCAGCATGCGCGAGCCCAGAATAGATGCACCAACCAAAGCACCCGTCGTCATATCGCCTGCAATAATCAGCGGCGCACCCGCAAAGACCGTAAGAGCATAAACACCGGCCTGCACATTCTGCGTCCAGACGCTGAGGCTATTCGTGAGCGCACGCAATCTGATCTGTGCTTCGCCTGTTACGGCATTAAAATGGTTCCATTGCTGCTGAAAGTGATCTTCGGCCTGAAGACCTTTTACGTCTTCGATCCCCTGCACGGTTTCCACCAGCATAGCATTTCGCAGCGATGCTTCGCGCATGGCCTGATTGGCATACATTCGCAACCTACGTTGTAACAAAAGTCCCGGTATGATCAGCGCAACCAAAGCTCCCAGCGGAATGGCAACCATCCATCCGGCCAAAAACCAGTAAATGACTAAAAACATGAAGAAAAACGGCAGATCAGCAAGGGCGGCAACCGTCGTTGATGTGAGCAATTCACGCACTTGCTCCGTATCGCGAAGCTGAGCGATGAACGAACCGGTCGATGTTGGTCTCGCGCGGTTTTTAACACGAAGAGCATGACCAAAAACCACATCCGACATTTGCAAATCGGTCTGTTTGCCCAAAACATCGATGATGCCCATGCGCGCACGCCGCATAAGAAAATCAAACAGAATTGCCAGCAAAACACCGCTAAACAAAACGTAAAGCGTATTGAAAGATTGCGCAGGTACGACGCGGTCATAAACCTGCATGGAGAAAAGAATACCCGCGAGGCCAAGCGTATTGGCAATCAGCGATGCCACCAGCACGTGGCCGTAAGAACCCATGTCGTGAAACAGAATGCGTCGCAGCCAGTTCTCCTCAAACGGCTTAATATAGGCATCGACACGCGCATCAGGGACGGTTTTCGATGGGCGCGCGAGGATGATCTTTTCTGTCTCCGCCAGAAGGACATCCAGTTTGAAAGGCTGCTCCAGACCTTGCTCGCCAATCATCCAGACACTGACTTCCCGATCTTTCGAAAGGGTGTTTACGACAGCCAGTTGCCCGTCATTGAGCTTAAGCACAAACGGCAAATGCCACGTCGAAAGCGTGATCGCCGCCGGATCGACGAACCTTATTCCAAGCCCGACATGCCGCGCAATGGAACTGATTTTCGCATTTTCGTCCGTACTGATTCTTGCAGCGGCTGCAATCTTTGCGCCCTGTAAAGATATAGGGATGCGATAATGCTGAGCGACGCGCCCAAGGGCTTCAAGCCACCCATCCGCATCAAACCTCAAATTTCCCGCAGGCTTCTTCAACCGTTCAGCGGGTTCATTCAGATCAATGCCATCAAAGCCGGGAGGGTTTTCGTCATGCATCATAGCGTCGCTCCGCCTTCCCGCAACATGGATGCATTAAGACCAAAACTTTGGCGTGTCTTGCCGGAACTATAGAGGCAATTGATATCCAGACGACGGATGTCATGAACCGTATTGGCAGTCTGGAATCGTGCTTCATGTAGTTCCTGCTCGGCATTTAGCAGATCAAGCAACGTTCTTGTACCAAGCTCAACATATTGTTCGCGATAAAGATCACGGGTTCTGACCATCATTTCGGCACGTGACTGAAGCGAGCCCATAAGCCGGTTCAACGTGCCAATCTGGCTGCGTGACTCCATGAGATTTCGCTGAACATCAAAACGCGCCGTGCTAATCGCTGCTTCAGCGGACTGTAAGGCATAAGAGGCAGCGCGTTTGCGTGCGGCTGTTTGGCCACCATTATAAAGGCTGGAAGAGACATTCACGCCGACTGAATATTCGGGTTGCCGATCGTTGCTGCGCGTATCATCGCGTGAGGCATTGAGATCATATCCGGTTGTCGCTTCAAGCGAGACCGTCGGCAAGCCATCAGCGCGGCTTGCTGCAAGCTGTGCTTTGGCTTCCTCACGTGCAGCTTGCGCCTCAAGCATCGCAGGCACCTGCTCCCAATCGGGTGCAGATATGCTGCAAGCATTTCCAAGCCACGACGGGACCGATGATGCAGGATTAGGCGACCCTCCACCAATGACTGCGGACAATGCAACCTGCCAGCGGCTCAGCTCCGATTGATATTGCAGCTGGGTTGCGAGTGCCGATTCAACACGCGCATCTGCCTGTACCTTGTCAGACATTGTGCTAGCGCCCTTATCCGTCCGCTCATTCACGAGACCTGCAATTTTCTTAACGCCATCAACCTGCGCCTGTGCATAGGACGACAGCATACGATAGCGCTGCACCTCCACAATCGCATTAGCGGTATCACGTGCAAGATTATCGACCGTGAGAAGCAAACGCGCATGGTTGATGGCCTTGCCCGCACGTTCCGTATCGACCGCACTCGATACTTTGCCAAAATCATAAAGCATTTGCGACGCACCAACGTTAAACTGCGGCCGCCATCCATTTGTGTTGTTGCTTTGATAGCCTGAATTCACACCCGCTTGCAGCTTGGGATAATAACCCGCCTGTGCTGCACGTATGCGTTCATCAGAGGCCAAAATCCTACCAGACGCTTCATCAACAGCAGGGTGCCAACCCAGCGCCCGCCGGACGGCGGTTTCCATCGTAAGGGAACCACCATCCGGGAGCCTGGCCGCCGACTTGGGAGACGTAGCACTCGTCACAGCACTCCTATCAACCGCTGGTACGGGGGCGGAACCAGCAGTTGATAGGGGCCGCAGGGCTTCAGTCTTCTTTGACTGAGACAGGTTGTCATTTGTCAAAGCGAGATTGTTTGCAGACATTTGGCACGCAGCCAAAAGGCATGAAATCATCGATATTGTCGCGAAACGTCTTAAAACCTGGAATTTTCGCATCGAGTATCCGTTATGACCGGCACAGGCCGGTATTTCATGATCTGACCTTCGCCGCCGTGGCCTCGGCGGCGAAAGGAAATCTCGGCGGATCAGACCGCGTGTGTCGTGTGAAGATCATCCTCTTGCGTGAGCGGATCAGGGACCAGATGACTGAGTGGATCATCAAATGCATCCGCGTTGTCACCCACGTCAGCATTGCTGCCATTCGCCGTGTTAGCCAAAACAAAACTGTCTTGATCCGAGGTTTGATATTCCCCGAATGGCAGGGGTACATCACCGCTACCATCATCAAGGAACACGCCTTCCGTCAGACCGTTTTCAGCAGCATGTTCACCAGTGGAACCTGCTTCTGCAACTTCACCAAGGTCACCAATCGGAACGACGTCACTGTCGCTGTGATCTGCCCCGTCTGCGTCACTGCTTCCATCATCGATTAAAGTATGAGCAGCCATCAGATTGTCGTCCGTTTGACTATCCGTATGAGTATTGGTGTCGTCGTTGTGTTCAGCCGTAGCAGCCGCATTTTCCTGATCAAGCCTCGCGACACTATCATCATGCACGGTATCTTCTGCGAAACGAGCAAGTGATATCTGACCCATCTCCTGAAGATCGACTGTAAGTTGTGCAGTCGATTCATGACCATTTGGCAGAACGATCTTATAAGTAAAGCTTTCCGATGCTTCGCGATCAGCATAGCTCAGGTTTGCATGCGGCTGATACTTATAAGAACCGTTACTGTAGATCGTCAGGTCACCATAAGTCCCAGTGACAACGGTTCCTTCGGCAGTGACATTTACAAATCCACCAGAACCCTGAACCTGCAATTTCGCAGTGACAGGCAGAGAGCCATCATTGTCGAACAGATTGCCTGTCGTACCTTCATTGCTCTGCTTAACATATTGATCGGTATAAGTGACATTGACGTCAGTAACGACACTGACAGCACCCGCCAAGCCGCTCAATGTAGTATGAACCCGATAAGTCCCGGGGGCTAGATCGAGGCTTCCAATATCGATGACTTTTGCTGGTCCCAACAGTCCCAAAGAAATCGAGTAATCTTTATCGACATTCATATCGACCCAGTTGCCGTTCTCAAGTCGCTGAATGGCAACAGTACCGTTTGCACCAGCAGCAACTGTCATATTGACAGTCACAGTTCCGGTCGCATCCATGTTGGCGCCGATAATGAACTGATTACTATTAGTTTGAGCGCCACCAAGAAGCGCTACCAAGGGCTGCGTCTGATCAAAAAAGGCATTATCCACCACATTGGACCAGATTATCCCGGCGGTATCAGTGTCGTTGGTCGCAGCGAAGTCGTATGTCGCATCCTCTGCAAAATTATTGTTATCCCAGACCAGACCCTGACCATCACTATCAATTCTGATGTTCAGCTCGGCCTGTGTGTTGGTATCTGTCAGTGGATCATATTTGGTGTAGGTGAACTGATCGACCTTACCAATGCTCTCCAGACTTCCATTCGGTGTGTAGGTGTATGAACCATCCTGATGGATTACCAGATTGCCATATTGCCCTTCGATTGTTGTTCCTTCAGCACCCGGCGCAACAGCGTGTGGTATCCCCTCGACAGTAACGCTGGTGACGAGATGACCTTCACTGATAGCTGCTCCGTCATTGGCAAGGACGTTACCCTCGACATCTTCAACCTGAACACCTGAAGGCTCGACATAATTGAGATCGGTTCCCGAAACCTGCAGATTGCCGACCAATCCGACGCTCAGCAGGCTTTGCGAAGCAGCAAAGGCGCGATAAGTACCCTCGCCCAGAAGTGCACTGGCTTGAGCACTGTTGCCGAGGAGTGTCAGGTTGAGCAGTGTTGCATCGCCGGAGCCATCCACGGATGACCATGTTCCGTCTGGCATAAGCTTCTGGACAACAATTGTTGTACTGGAAGCCACGTCCACACCCAACAGCTGGGAATAGTTGAACTGCAGATTCTGTTGATGACCTTGTGCAACCACGAAGTTGCTAGAAGGAACACTCAACACTGTAATATCTGCACCAAGCAGCCCGACCAGCAGAACATAAGCTGCATTCGGATGGGTGACGTTGGTTGAAGTCGGCACAATGTTCACTTCTGCCGTCACATTGTCCACGATTGGAGCCGTGCTGGCTGGATCAATCAATGGCGCAGTTGCAGAGGCAGATTCAGACACGTTTTCAGCCGCATCCTCAAGTGTTGCCGAGAGCTGTCCACCATCGCGTTGTGGTGGGTTGAGTGTGATCTGGAAACTGCCGTTGCTGCCGACATTACCCTCGCCCACGATATTGTCATCCGCATCGCGAATAACAACCTTGGTTTCAGGCTCACCCTTACCACTGATGGTATTGCCGTCAGGGCTGACACTCAATTCTGTCGGTGCAGCTGGCGCCAGAGTATCCGGCACTGTCGCAGAACTTTCTTCCGACTGATTGCCCGCTCCATCAGTCTGGGTAACCAACACATTCTGACCATTGCTCTGCGCAAGTTCATATGTTGCAGAACCACCTGCCCCTAGCGGAACCGTAGCTATGATGCCGCCCTGAGCATTGTAGATCGTCGCCGTTGCACCTGGTTCACCCGAGATAGTCAGCGTAATTCCGTCTTCGCCCACAGTGACGGTCGGAGCGGGTGGTGCTAATGAGTCTGGTAGCGTAACCGGAGTTTCTTCGGAAATATTACCAGCTTCATCAGTTTGCGTAACGGTAACATCCTGACCATTGGTCTGTTCAAGTACATAGGTTGCTTCACCTGTCTCGCCAAGTTCGACAGTATCGATAACCTCGCCATCTGCGTCGTAAATGGTAGCCGTCGCACCCGGTTCACCCGAGATAGTCAGCGTAATACCGTCTTCGCCCACAGTGACGGTCGGAGCATCAGGTGCCAGCGTATCAGGAACAGGAACCACTGCCGCATCTGAAACATTGCCAGCCGCATCGGTCTGTGTGACAGTCACACTCTGACCGTTGCTTGGGTCAAGCAGGATCGAGCCTGCGCCCTCTTCATCCAGAACAACAGTGCCAAGCGGCGTACCATCCGCTGCGGTGATCGTCGCCGTCGCACCCGGTTCACCCGAGATAGTCAGCGTAATACCGTCTTCGCCCACAGTGACGGTCGGAGCGGGTGGTGCTAATGAGTCTGGTAGCGTAACCGGAGTTTCTTCGGAAATATTACCAGCTTCATCAGTTTGCGTAACGGTAACATCCTGACCATTGGTCTGTTCAAGTACATAGGTTGCTTCACCTGTCTCGCCAAGTTCGACAGTATCGATAACCTCGCCATCTGCGTCGTAAATGGTAGCCGTCGCACCCGGTTCACCCGAGATAGTCAGCGTAATACCGTCTTCGCCTACAGTGACGGTCGGAGCATCAGGTGCCAGCGTATCAGGAACAGGAACCACTGCCGCATCTGAAATATTGCCAGCCGCATCGGTCTGTGTGACAGTCACATTCTGACCGTTGCTTGGGTCAAGCAGGATCGAGCCTGCGCCCTCATCATCCAGAACAACAGTGCCAAGCGGCGTACCATCCGCTGCGGTGATCGTCGCCGTTGCACCCGGTTCACCCGAGATAGTCAGCGTAATACCGTCTTCGCCCACAGTGACGGTCGGAGCGGGTGGTGCTAATGAGTCTGGTAGCGTAACCGGAGTTTCTTCGGAAATATTACCAGCTTCATCAGTTTGCGTAACGGTAACATCCTGACCATTGGTCTGTTCAAGTACATAGGTTGCTTCACCTGTCTCGCCAAGTTCGACAGTATCGATAACCTCGCCATCTGCGTCGTAAATGGTAGCCGTCGCACCCGGTTCACCCGAGATAGTCAGCGTAATACCGTCTTCGCCCACAGTGACGGTCGGAGCATCAGGTGCCAGCGTATCAGGAACAGGAACCACTGCCGCATCTGAAACATTGCCAGCCGCATCGGTCTGTGTGACAGTCACACTCTGACCGTTGCTTGGGTCAAGCAGGATCGAGCCTGCGCCCTCTTCATCCAGAACAACAGTGCCAAGCGGCGTACCATCCGCTGCGGTGATCGTCGCCGTCGCACCCGGTTCACCCGAGATAGTCAGCGTAATACCGTCTTCGCCCACAGTGACGGTCGGAGCGGGTGGTGCTAATGAGTCTGGTAGCGTAACCGGAGTTTCTTCGGAAATATTACCAGCTTCATCAGTTTGCGTAACGGTAACATCCTGACCATTGGTCTGTTCAAGTACATAGGTTGCTTCACCTGTCTCGCCAAGTTCGACAGTATCGATAACCTCGCCATCTGCGTCGTAAATGGTAGCCGTCGCACCCGGTTCACCGGTGATCGTCAGTGTGATGCCGTCTTCGCCTACAGTGACGGTCGGAGCATCAGGTGCCAGCGTATCAGGAACAGGAACCACTGCCGCATCTGAAATATTGCCAGCCGCATCGGTCTGTGTGACAGTCACATTCTGACCGTTGCTTGGGTCAAGCAGGATCGAGCCTGCGCCCTCATCATCCAGAACAACAGTGCCAAGCGGCGTACCATCCGCTGCGGTGATCGTCGCCGTTGCACCCGGTTCACCCGAGATAGTCAGCGTAATACCGTCTTCGCCCACAGTGACGGTCGGAGCGGGTGGTGCTAATGAGTCTGGTAGCGTAACCGGAGTTTCTTCGGAAATATTACCAGCTTCATCAGTTTGCGTAACGGTAACATCCTGACCATTGGTCTGTTCAAGTACATAGGTTGCTTCACCTGTCTCGCCAAGTTCGACAGTATCGATAACCTCGCCATCTGCGTCGTAAATGGTAGCCGTCGCACCCGGTTCACCCGAGATAGTCAGCGTAATACCGTCTTCGCCTACAGTGACGGTCGGAGCATCAGGTGCCAGCGTATCAGGAACAGGAACCACTGCCGCATCTGAAATATTGCCAGCCGCATCGGTCTGTGTGACAGTCACATTCTGACCGTTGCTTGGGTCAAGCAGGATCGAGCCTGCGCCCTCATCATCCAGAACAACAGTGCCAAGCGGCGTACCATCCGCTGCGGTGATCGTCGCCGTTGCACCCGGTTCACCCGAGATAGTCAGCGTAATACCATCTTCGCCCACAGTGACGGTCGGAGCGGGTGGTGCTAATGAGTCTGGTAGCGTAACCGGAGTTTCTTCGGAAATATTACCAGCTTCATCAGTTTGCGTAACGGTAACATCCTGACCATTGGTCTGTTCAAGTACATAGGTTGCTTCACCTGTCTCGCCAAGTTCGACAGTATCGATAACCTCGCCATCTGCGTCGTAAAGGGTAGCCGTCGCACCCGGTTCACCCGAGATAGTCAGCGTAATACCGTCTTCGCCTACAGTGACGGTCGGAGCATCAGGTGCCAGCGTATCAGGAACAGGAACCACTGCCGCATCTGAAACATTGCCAGCCGCATCGGTCTGTGTGACAGTCACACTCTGACCGTTGCTTGGGTCAAGCAGGATCGAGCCTGCGCCCTCTTCATCCAGAACAACAGTGCCAAGCGGCGTACCATCCGCTGCGGTGATCGTCGCCGTTGCACCCGGTTCACCCGAGATAGTCAGCGTAATACCATCTTCGCCAACCAAAACCTCAACCAATGGCGCATCAGGTGCCAGCGTATCGGGCAATGTTACAGGCGTTGCTTCTGACACATTGCCAGCCGCATCGGCCTGCGTCACAGTCACATTCTGACCGTTGCTCGGATTAACAGTATAAGTCGCAGTACCGGTTTCACCAAGATCAACCGTAGCAAGCACGCTGCCATCAGCATTATAGATCGTCGCTGTCGCTCCAGGTTCACCGGTGATCGTCAACGTTATGCCATCAGGACCAACCGTAGGCTCAGGACTCATTGCTTTCCGAGCCAGAATATAACGGCTGCTGCAAGATCTATTGCTGCACGGAACACAATCGGGCAGCGATCATAACGGGTAGCAATTCTTCGCCAGTCTTTCAGTCTGCCAAACATGATTTCGATACGATTGCGTCGCTTGTATCGACGTTTGTCATACTTAATAGGCTTCTTACGGTTTTTGCGACCCGGGATGCATGGCTTTATCTCTTTGTCTTTTAACCGTTTTCTGAACCAGTCGGCATCATAGCCTCTATCAGCAAGAAGCCAGTCGACCTTCGGTAACGTCTCAATTAAGGCTGCAGCTCCGGTGTAGTCGCTGATTTGTCCCGCCGTGACGTGTAACCTGATAGGGCGACCCTGCGTGTCGGTGACGGCGTGCAACTTGGTATTCATGCCACCTTTTGTCCGGCCGATCAGCCGTCCACCATCCCCTTTTTTAGCCGTAGGCTTGAGGCCGTGCGGTGCGCTTTCAAATAGGTCGCATCTATCATGACAGTCTTTCCGACCGACGACTTGGAAGACAGGCCTTCAAGTATTTGAGCAAATATCCCCTTGTGACACCAACGGTTCCAACGATTATAGAGCGTTTTAGAGGGCCCGTATTCTCGAGGGGCATCACACCACCGTAACCCATTACGAAGAATGAATATAATTCCACTCAAGACACGCCTGTCATCAACGCGTGGACGTCCATGGCTCTTGGGAAAAAAGGGCCGAAGGCGTGACATTTGCCCTTCGCTCAGCCAGTAAAGATTGCTCATCGTTCAGTCTCCTCAAGAGAAACTGAATCAGCTCTTCATTCTCAAATCAATAGGTCCTGAGCCTAAACATTTTGTTTCGAGATGGCAGGAACACATCTCTTCACGCACGTCATTCTTAATGCACTAAATTGGCTTCCATGTCATATGCGCCATCGTAAACAATCGTGCCGTCATGTTGACTAGTATGGTAGTATGGTATATTTCCGGTTTTGAGGAGTACGAACGCATGCATAGTCAGATGTTGCAAACAAAGCACGTCAGTGTGGTGGATCAGCTGTACGCCGCATTGAGGGCTGCAATCATTGATAATGCCTTGTCGCCGGGTACGCGGATTTCGGAAGCGGAAGTGGCTCAACAGTATGGGGTGAGCCGTCAACCTGTGCGCGAAGCTTTCATTACGCTCGCAAATGAAGGTTTGCTTGAAGTCCGCCCGCAGCGCGGGACGTTTATCGCTAAAATCTCACTTCAGGCGGTTATGGATGCCCGCTTTGTCCGTGAGGCCGTTGAAGCCGACATCGTAAAGCTTTTGGCCCTGTCTCCTGACGACGCGCTTGTGAAAGAACTACGCGCGCAACTTCTTCGTCAGGAGGAGATAATCGGGGGATCTGCGCGAGATTTCATGGATGCGGATGAAATATTCCATCGCACACTCGCTGAAGGCGCAGGCAAGGGCAAGGCCTGGCGCGTGGTGGTTGAGATGAAGGCACAGATGGATCGGGTGCGCTTTCTTTCAAGTATGCATTTTCCGGTTGCCCGGCTGATTGCCCAGCACCGTGAAGTAGTTGAGGCCATTGAATTGGGAGATGCTTCCCGAGCTGAACAATTCATGCGGCAACACCTGCAGGGAATTCTAGTCGATCTCCCCGTGATCGAACAGGAGCGGCCCGAGTATTTTCTTTAGCGCTGCGCTAAAGCAGCAACGACGTCATTCCAGAGGAGGAAAGAATGAAGTTTCAGAAATTTAAGCATATAGCAGCAACCTGCGCGATGCTTGCATTGATGGGAGGCACATCGCTTGCGCAAGAGGTTACTCTCAAGCTCGGACACCTCGCAAATGAAGAGAATATCTGGCACAAAGCCGCGCTGAAATTCGCTGACGAGGTCAAATCTCGTACCGAAGGCCGCGTGGCAGTTGAAGTCTATCCGAATGAATCACTCGGTAAGGAAATCGACGTCATCAACGGTATGCAGCTTGGCACAGCTGACATGACTATTACCGGTGAAAGCTTACAGAACTGGGCGCCAAAAGCCGCTTTGCTCGCTTTACCATATGGATACAAGTCGCTTGAACATATGGACAAGGTTGCATCGGGTGATATTGGCAAGCAGATTGAAACCGAAATTATCGAAAAGGCGGGTATTCGTCCTCTGACCTATTTCGCGCGTGGGCCGCGCAACCTTTCGGCTAATCGTGAAATCACGAAGCCGGAAGACTTGAAGGGTGTCAAGGTGCGCGTGCCAAATGTGCCAATTTTTGTAGCCGCATGGCAGTCACTTGGTGCAAACCCAACGCCTATGGCATTCTCGGAAGTATTTACCTCGCTTCAGAACGGAACGATTGAAGGACAGGAAAACCCGCTCGCTTTGTTCAAGTCAGGTGGTTTTTATGAAGTTCAAAAAGTCATCAATAAGACTGAACACGTTAGGTCGTGGATTTATCTCACGATATCAGATCGCAGCTGGGGAAAATTGTCAGAAGCGGATCAGGCGGCATTGCTGGAAGCGGCTAAAGCGACACAGACTTATGAACGAGAATTGTTCGTAGCCGACGAAAAGGCACTCGTCACTGATTTGGAAGCGCGCGGTGTAAAATTCGTCGAGGTCGATCAGGCAGCATTCGCGGCTAAGGCAAAGGACGCAGTTCTGGCGTCAGTGCCACAGGAAATCCGTCCGCTCGCCGAAAAGGTCTTCAACGACTGAGATAAAGGTGCTGCCGGATGAAGTCCGGCAGCTAGCCTGTCGAGGACACCATGACAAAAACATTTAAAGGATTGGAAGGTGTGTGTCGCCTTCTGATACTCGCAACATTTCTTGTGCTTATGGGCTCAGTCCTATTGCAGGTTTATGCCCGCACATTTTTAAGCACGGCACCAGTCTGGACGGAAGAGCTCACGAGGTTTTGCCTGCTGTACATCGGCGCACTGGGTGCCGGCCTAGCCCTACGTAGCGGCGATATGGTCAATGTTGACCTGTTATGTGAAAGCCTGCCGGGGCGCATTCCATGGCTGCTACGATTGGTCAGTGCAATACTCACTGTGGTTTTTGCCGTCGTTCTTTTGCCCGCCGCATGGGACTACACCACCATTGGCAGCCGTCAAACCGCGCCTTCTCTTGGTTGGCGCATGGATTTCATCCACGCATCTCAACTTATCCTTTTCGTAGCGCTAACCATTTGGGCGCTCATGCGCATCATAGAGATGCTGACAGGCCGCCATGATGGGCGACCCATCCCCAATTCGGAGGAAAATTAATGGGCCTGACCCTTCTTCTTGGCACATTTGTCTTTGGACTAGCTATCGGCTTGCCTGTAGCGGTGACGTTGGGCTTGTCTTCAATGGCGTATCTTCTTTTCGCGGATATCCCACTGGTTGTCATTCCTCAGAAAATGTATGCTGGAATGGACAGTTTTGTGCTGCTTTGCATTCCAGGCTTTATTCTGGCGGGCAACCTGATGAACTCCGGCGGCATCACAGAGCGGATCATTCGCTTTGCCAATGCTCTGGTTGGTTGGATGCGCGGCGGACTGGCACAAGCAAACATCGCAGCTTCTATGCTTTTTGGCGGCATTTCGGGAACTGCGGTCGCCGATGTGGCATCTGTTGGCGGCATGATGATCCCTGGGATGAAAAAAGTCGGATACCCAGCTGATTTCTCAGCCGCAGTTACGGCTGCTTCATCGACAGTTGGCCCGATGATCCCCCCAAGCGTTCCCATGATTATTGTCGGCTCCCTCTCTGGCCTCTCTGTTGGAAAGCTGTTTCTGGCTGGTGCAATGCCAGGACTGCTAATGGGCTTCGCGATGATGATAACAACCTACTTCATCGCAAAGAAAAAGAATTTCCCACGTGAAAACTGGAAGGGTGTCCGTGAGTTGTTCACGTCGTTCACCGGAGCGATCTGGGCAATAGCAATGACAGCACTGATCGTCGGCGGACTGCTGATCGGTGTTACAACGCCAACAGAAACAGCCGTAGTCGCCTGTCTGTACGCTGCCCTCGTCGGCCTCTTCATCTATCGGGAATTGCCAGTAAGTCGTATTCCCAAGATCATCATCGACAGTGCCATTAGTTCTGCCGGAATTTTGGTATTGGTTGGAACCGCAAATGTATTTGGTTGGATTCTAGTCGCAGAGCGCATTCCACAGGCACTCGCCGATGCAGTTCTCTCAGTTACGGACAACAAGTTTCTCGTCATCTTGCTGATCAATCTTCTGCTTTTGTTTGTTGGCATGTTCATGGAAACGATTGCCGCGTTGATCATTCTGTTCGTGCCGTTGCAGGCTCTCGCTATTGCCGTCGGTATAGATCCCATACACTTCGCGTGTTTTGCTGTCCTGAATCTGATGATCGGTCTAACGACACCTCCTGTCGGCGTTTGCCTTTTCGTGGCGTCAAATATCGCACGACTTCCTCTATCACCGGTGATCAGGGCAATTATTCCCTACATCATCACCAATATTATCGTTCTTCTGATGGTTAGCTATTTCCCACCTTTGGCGACTTGGTTGCCCAACACTTTGATGCCTTGAGGTTATGATGCCAGAACAATCGCTAACACGTGTCGTTTGCCTTCATGCTCAGGATGACTTGCGCATTGAGAACAGGCCTCTCGAAAGACCGGGGCCAGGTCAGGTTATGGTCGTAATACAAGCTTGCGGAATTTGTGGATCCGATCTGCATTACTGGCTGGAAGGCGGTATCGGAACCATCCGTGTTCGCGAACCGATCATTCTGGGGCATGAGGCATCAGGGCGCATCGAAGCGCTTGGAGAAGGAGTGACAGGCCTGACGCGTGGCCAGCTCGTGGCCCTGAACCCGTCGCAGCCCTGCGGTACTTGCAGTTTCTGCCAGCACCGACTTCCGCGCCACTGCATTGCGATGCGGTTTAAGGGTTCTGCAATGTACGTTCCACATCAGCAAGGGATGTTTCGCGACAGGATCGTAATTGAAGCGGATCAATGCTTTGCCGTGCCTGATGACATCGATCCCGGTGCAGCCGCCTGTTCAGAACCGCTGGCTGTCTGTCTACATGCAGCCAATCGGGGCGAGGCAATTGCCGGCAGCTTGTTAGGCAAAGTCGTGCTGGTGACAGGAGCGGGCCCGATTGGTGCGCTTTGTGTTGCGGTGGCAAAAAAACGGGGTGCTTCCGAAATTATCGTAACGGATATTCAAGACGCCACACTTGCGATTGCTGCAAAAATGGGCGCTGACCACAAAGTCAACATTGCAGCCAATCCAACGGGACTTGACCGCTGGAAAGAGGATAAGGGCAAGGTTGATCTCGTCTTCGAGTGTTCCGCCGCAGCCCCAGCAATCAACGATGCAATTTCGTGTTTGCGACCGCTCGGCACGATGGTGCAAGTGGGCGTTGCTGGGCCAACAACCATGCCATTGAATGTCATGGTTGGTAAGGAAATTCAGTTTGTCGGTTCGCAGCGCTTCGATACGGAATTCGCTGACGCCGTGCAGCTTATCGGATCGCACGCAATCGACCCACGCCCGATTATCACGGCCACATTGCCTGTAACGGAAGCGCTTGCCGCATTTCATGCGGCTACCGACCGTTCCCAATCGGTCAAGGTTCAAATTACTTTTGCCGCTGCATCCGCACGGCACTGAAAACAGAGAGACGATAATATGAGACAGACCTGGCGCTGGTTCGGCCCCAAGGACCTGGTATCCATTGACGATATGTTGCAGGCAGGTGTGGAAGGCGTTGTAACAGCCCTTCACCATGTTGCGACGGGCGCTGTTTGGTCGCCTGCAGAAATTGAAAAGCGAAAAGCCGACATCTCTCAAATGAAGAATGGGGATGCCTCCGGTCTGCGGTGGGAGGTCGTTGAAAGTCTTCCGGTTTCCGAAGATATCAAACGCCAGACGGGTGACTGGAAAACACATATCGCAAATTGGAAGACCTCAATGCGAAACCTGCGCGATGCGGGTTTAGAGGTCATCTGCTATAATTTCATGCCTATCCTCGACTGGACGCGCACCGATCTGGCTTATCGATTGCCAAATGGCGCCACCTGCATGCGCTACGACGCGATCGATTTTGCAGCCTTTGATCTGTTTCTTCTGCAACGCGACGGCGCATCGGAAGATTATAGTCCAGAAGTGCATGAGGCCGCACGCAAGCGTTATGCAGACATGCCTGAGGCACGACGTCTGGAACTCTCGGGAAATGTTGTGTTCGGTTTGCCCGGTGCCGCTGAACGTATGTCGATGGACGATGTGAAGCATCATCTTGCGAATTACGACAATATTTCGCCTGAACATTTGCGCGGGCATCTGATCGATTTTCTGGCTGAAGTCAGCCCGCTGGCAGAAGAACTCGGTGTGCGCCTATGCTGCCATCCGGATGATCCACCGTTCCCACTGCTTGGCCTGCCGCGTATCATGTCTACCGAAGCCGATTATAAGACTGTGATGGATGCCGTAAATATTCCAGCCAATGGCATTACCCTTTGCACCGGATCGCTGGGCACACGCGCCGACAATGATCTGCCGGGCATGATGAAACGGCTGGGGGAGCGGGTACATTTTCTGCATCTGCGCAATGTCGCCCTTGAAGAAACCCATCTCGGCGGGTCGTTCCATGAGGCGGCTCATCTGGAAGGCAATACCGATATGGTTGCCATGATTGCAGCCATTCTTGCAGAAGAAAATCGACGCAAGCTTGCGGGTCGCGCAGATTGGCAAATACCAATGCGGCCAGATCACGGTCAGGATATTCTGGATGATCTCAACAGAAGAGCACAGCCGGGTTACCCATCTATTGGTCGGTTGAAAGGGTTAGCAGAATTGCGAGGTATTATGACCGCACTGTCGCATAAAAATGTCAAGGTTGTTGAATGACGAGACTTTCGGCACAGGCAAATGAAGGCGCGTCAGCCCGCTGGCCGGCATATACGCCGGAGAACCACGGAGCTGGGATTGTTCATTTGGGACTTGGCAATTTTGCGCGCGCCCATCTCCTCGATTATACCGATAGGGTCTTGGGACAAAAAGGTGGCGACTGGCGCGTCATTGGCGTTTCACTGCGAGGAACTGCCGTGGCCGAGAGCTTGAACCCGCAACAAGGGCATTACACGCTGATCACGCGCAGCGCGTCCACAGAGGCGCGGGTGATTGGCGCGCTGGAACGGGTATTGGCCGGACCTAATGTAAGTTGTGATGCAATGGAAGCCATGGCATCACCCGCCTGCCGCATCGTGAGTCTGACGGTCACAGAAAAAGGCTACGGCATATCAAGCAATGGTGAACTGGATCACAATCACCCTGCAATCGTTTTCGATCTCGTAAATCCTCAGACGCCTAAGGGGGTGATCGGATTGATTGTCTTGGCACTCAAGCGACGAATGGAAAAAGGCTTACCACCCTTTACAGTGCTAAGTTGTGACAATCTATCTCATAATGGTCAGAAACTTCGTAAGGCAGTCCTTGCATTCGCGAAAGAAGTCCATGGAGAAGAACTGTTCAGTTGGATAGCAAACAATGCGAGCTTTCCATCTTCAATGGTGGATCGGATCACGCCAGCATCAAGTTCAGCAACGGCAAAACTTGCAGCCGAGCTTACGGGACGCGAAGATTACGCTGCGGTGGAAACAGAACCATTCTCACAATGGGTGATTGAAGATCAGTTTTGCGCCGGACGACCGGAATGGGAATGTGCCGGAGTCCTGTTTGTCGAAGATGTTACTGCGTATGAAAATATGAAGCTTCGGATGCTGAATGGTGCGCATTCAATGCTTGCGTATAGTGGGCTCTTGTCGGGTAAAGCATTGGTACGTGACGTTATGTCCGACCCTGATCATGCCCTCCTCGTGAAGCGTCATCTTGCAGCCGCTGCTGCAACCGTCAAGGGCCTGTCAATTGACCTCGACAGCTATTCCTCTGCGCTGGCTGAGCGGTTTTCCAACCCGGCTATCGCGCACTCAACAACGCAAATTGCAATGGACGGTACGCAAAAGCTACCTCAACGCATAACAACTCCGGCTTTAGAGACAATTGCAGCGCGCGGATCAATACGTCCTTTTGCATTTTCGCTGGCCGCCTGGCTTGCCTATCTTGTTCAGAAAGACAGTGATGGTAATCCACAAACGTTAAATGACCCGCGCGTAACTGAGCTTCAGCGAGCTTTAAGGAATACAGCTACTTCCGAGGAAATAATTCGAGCCGTTGCAGCAGTTTGCCCTGATGTTCTCCCTGAAAAATTAACGGAGGGTATTTTCGGCACCATGCTTCGGGAAATAGTCAATGAAATTCAAACCGAAGGCATGGCTGCTTTTATCAAACGGGAGGCACAAAGGGGCGACTAGAGCACAATCCAATCGGCGCATGGCCATTAATAGGATGATACATGAAAATCTAATTTTGAGATTTCATATGATAGGTAACCTGCTGATACGGTATTTTTATTCCGGCTGCATCAAAAGACGTTTTCACGGATCTGGTCGTGTTGCGAACCACATCCCAATAATTGTTGCTGTCAACCCAATAGCGATAGCACAATGTAACTGCACTATCGCCGAGTTCATCGACGAAAAACGCTGGTTTAGGATCTGCCAGAACGCCCTCTTGTGACGAAACAATGTTCTCAATTATTTTGAAAGCATCATCGATGCTGTCATCGTATCCTATGCGGACCTTGAAGTCGTGCATTCTCGCTTTGAGGCGGCTATAGTTAGTGACCGAGGTATTCCAAAGAGTAGAATTTGGAGCCATAATATATATGCCGTCGTAAGATTTAAGCTCGGTTGTAAACAGTCCTACCTCTTCAACTGTGCCCATCACGCTGCCTGCACTTATAAACTCACCAACCCGAAATGGGCGTAGAACCAGAAGCATAATGCCAGCTGCAATATTCTGAAGAGTTCCTTGCAAAGCGAGGCCAATGGCGAGACCGATTGCTCCAAGTGCCGCAAGTATTGAGGCGGTCTGGACGCCGAACTGGCCCAGAACCATCACAAGAACAATAGCAAGTATTCCATAGCGGATCACTCCGCCAAAAAATTTTGAGATTGTTTTATCAAGCCCACGGATGTTTGATAGTGAAGTGACTGCCCAGCGTTGAAGTGTTCCAGCTAATATCCATCCTGCGCATAAGATCAAAATTGCACCGAGTGTCGATAAAGAATAGCGCAAAAGCAGATCTGATATCTGGAACAAAAATTGATTAGTGTTTTCAAAGATTTCGGTCGCTTTTTGTTCCATTATTCCTATCTCTGATGTTAGCATTCTAAATTTTGTGGGCCGATGATTACATGTCGGCTGAATGCTCCGGTGCGCTATGGACCAATTGCGTTTCTGGTGTGTGAACCAATGCCAGATAACGCTCAAACTGGACCAGTACGTCCGAGATCAACTGCTCCTTCGTCATGCCCATGACATCATAGCCCCGACCGCCGCTTGAAAAATAAGTTCTGGCTTCAAATCGGAATTCCGGTTTTCCCACGGCCATCGTCGAGAAAGCCGGAATCTGGTGTGAGGCTGGCATTATTCCGTAAATGAAGTCACGAACACCCTCTGCGGAGGAGCGCAACGCAATCGAACCGTTGTCTTCCGATACAACAACCGTGTCACGGCCACGATTGTTGAGTTCTGACGCGACTTCGGAAAGCGCTTTCATCGCCGGACCTTCGATAAACATCGCCACTTCACGCTTGGAAGGCGCATGCAGCATCAACCCCAATCTGCGCTGCCAGGTCAGACCTGATGCTGGTTGTGCCGTTGGCGCATTTGGAATTCCCGCATGTGCGACTTGCTGGGCAAGATCGGCTCGCATGCCTTTGAAAAGTGACCAAACAAGAACGAGTATGACAATGGCAAACGGAAGCGCGCTTGCGATCGTCACCGATTGAAGGGCACCCAATCCACCGGCAACAAGCAGACTGGCAGCTACGATACCTTCAAGAGCGCACCAGAAAACCCGTTGAGCGGTGGTCGTTTCAGTCTCGCCACCGGCAGCAATAGAATCCACAACCAATGATCCAGAGTCAGAAGATGTAATGAAGAAAATCGCTACCAGGAGGACGGCAAGCGTTGACGTCAATGTCGTCCAGGGAAGGTATTCAAAGAAATGGAACAGACCAACTGACACGTCAGCAGCTATCTCGGCCCCCAACTTTCCGTTGGCGATAGTTGTGTCAATCAAGATCGCAGAGTTTCCAAAAACCGTCATCCAAAAGAAAGTGAAACCGGCTGGAATAAACAAAACAGCTGTAACAAATTCACGTACGGTACGACCCCTTGAAATACGTGCAATGAACATTCCAACGAAGGGTGACCAGGAAATCCACCACGCCCAATAGAAAAGTGTCCAGTCATCAATCCATGGTGTGGGCTGGTAGGCATATATATTGAACGTTCTCAGTACTAAAGAATCCAGATAAAGGCCGATATTCTGAACAAAATCGCGAAAGAGCTGTGCTGTTGGTCCCACAACGAGGACAAACAGCATAAGCAAAATTGCAATCAGAAGGTTCACTTCTGACAAAATGCGAACGCCTTTATCAAGTCCTGTGACGACGGATATGGTCGCAAGGCCGGTGATAACCAATATCAGCGGAAGCTGAACCTCTAACCCAATGGGAACGCCCGTCAGATAATTTAGCCCGGCATTAATTTGTGAGACGCCAAGTCCAAGAGAAGTCGCGATACCGAACATTGTTCCGACTATGGCAAAAATATCAACAGCGTGACCAACAGGGCCGTTAATCCGTTCCTTCAACAGAGGATAAAGGCCTGATCGGATCGTTAGAGGCAGATTGTAGCGATAGCCAAAATACGCAAGTGACAGACCCACAACCGCATAGATCGCCCACGCGTGAATCCCCCAATGAAAGAATGTCACAGCCATTGCTTGCCGCGTTGCTTCAATTGAGCGCGGTTCAGCTGTTGGCGGGGCCATGAAATGGGACATTGGCTCGCCAACAGCATAATACATCAATCCGATGCCCATACCGGCCGCAAAAAGCATCGCGATCCACGACGTAAAGCTAAAATCTGGAGTGGAGTCGTCGGGCCCCAATTTGAGGCGCCCATACCGGCCCAAACTAAGCAGCAAAACGCTGGCTAGAAAAATTCCTACGACCAAAAGGTAGAACCAACCAAAATTTGAAAGAATATTTGTTTGCAAAGCAGCAAAAATTGCAGCGGCTTGATCTGGAACGATCACACCAACTGCCAAAAATAATCCTATGATAATTATCGAACCAAAAAAAACAGGCGGATTGATAATAAACTTGGCTGGCATCTTGTCTCGCAGAACTGGAATATCGAAGGGGTAAATGTCAACCTAGGACCGGACACAATTTTGTCAATATTATTAGAAAATTTATAATTATCTATAATCCATGTTATCAATTATAATGTAAATAACACTAAAATAAGACAAACAAACAATATTAAAGAGCCAATATTTAATAAAAATATTCTTTATATTCGTTGTGTTATTCATCTTTATGGCTATTTAAAATAAATTCCGCCATACGCGCATTATCACAATTCTTTCCTCTTTCCTGCCCCTCAGTGCATTTACTAAGCATAATCTTTCTATGTTCATGGTTGTTGGTGTAATGCTCCACGGGAACTGGTCTACCAGAGAGATAGGCATTCAGACCAATCATTATTCCCAATGCCGCGATCGGGTATTTGAGGTTCATGATTTTCTCTCTTTTAAATCGAGATCACTTCTTCTGCGTTTTGAATTATCACCTTCTTCGGATGTTAAACGATATGAACGCCATGCTGCTGCACGTCCCAACAGATGCGCACCGATCGGTGCCGTAAGCAGTAAGAACACGATCGCCAATAAAGATCTTATCGCCGCACTGACGGTTCCAATGTGAATTGCAGCCGCAATAAGTGCTAAGCTCGCAGCAAATGTTCCCACTTTAGAAGCCGCGTGCATTCGCGAAAGTGCGTCAGGAAATCTACATATACCCACAGCAGCAATGACAGAAAAAGCCCCCGCAGTCAGCGCGAAAGCAGCCACTATTATTTCAATCATCGGAGCTATTCCTCCTCGTTTGACGAGACGCATATCGCGCTAAAGCTGCCACCGATATGAAGCTGACAAGTGCCAAAGCAATAGCGATATCAAGATAAGCAGCGGCTTCCGTTTGGATGGCATAAAGACTGCTAAAGACGATAACCAAAGCAGTAAGCATATCCAGAGACAATACCCGATCAGCGAGCGATGGGCCTTTTAGGAGGCGTGCAAACCCGATGAGCAGCGATAAAACCACCATCCACATACTGATTTTCACACATAAATTCATAAAGTCTGAGGCTGTCATGGCTGAAAAACCTTTCTGACACGATACTCCATGCCGGATTTCAGCTCCGCTACAAGCGCATCTGGATCATCTGCATATATCGAGTGAATTAGGAGGAAGCTTTTATCGTGCGCTACATCCAGAGTTAGAGTTCCCGGCGTGAGCGAAATTAAATTTGCTACCAAGAATATTTCCAAATCGCTTTTGGCATCCAACGGCATTTTTACAATAGCAGGATTTAATCTAGGGCGCAGTGCAATAACATCTCTAGCCACATTGATACACGAGAGCACCAACTCTTTTATGAAGTATATAGCTAAATTAATTGCTTGAGGCAGTGCATGAAAATAACCCACATACCCAGCATTGCTCAGCAGACCTCGGCACAACCATAATACTAAATACCCAATTAAAAATCCTGATGTTAGCATGGCTACGGAAAAGCTATTCCAAAGCGCTGACCACACGATTGATAAAACAATATTCAACGCAAAAATCATCATTGCGATCTAGCTCCTAGAACAGTGTTTACATAGGCTTGAGGATCTAGAAGCTGGTTGGCACCAACCATCGCAAATCTGAGAAAAGGTTCTGGCTGCAGCCCTATAAAAACCGTCATAGCCGCCAATACAATCACTGGTGTAAGCATGTAAAAACGCTGTCGCGGGTTCAACTGTGACAGTGACGGCTCAACTCCGTGTGTATGATCCTTCCAAAAGGCCTCAGCCCATATTTTTGTCATCGAGAATATTGTGAGTAATCCGACTAAAAGGGCGATCGCTGCGACGAGCCAGAACTGAATATCCAATGACGCTTTTACAAGAAGATATTTCGCCCAGAACCCCGATAAAGGTGGAAAACCGGCGAGTGAGAAGGCTGGTATCAAAAATAGGAATGCCAGCAATGGAGCCGACTTATACAACCCTCCAATTTTGTATAAATCGGAGCTTCCAGTAATTTTGCCGGAGATACCTGCAATCAGGAATAGGTTTGCTTTTACTATAATGTGGTGAACCAGATAGAAAATGGATCCAGCAAGAGCCAAGGGTGTCATCAACGCCAGCCCTAAGACCATATAGCCGATTTGACTCACAATATGGAATGACAAGATTTTACGGAAATCACTTTGTGCTGCAGCCGCCAACACGCCTGACAGCATGGTTAGCACAGCCACCCATAAGAGTATTGTATGGGTGAAGCCAACGTCAGCAACAAAAATTAGCGTGAACATCCGAATTAACGCATAAACGCCAACTTTGGTTAAGAGACCCGCAAAAATAGCCGATACCGAATAGTGAGGAGTATGATAAGATGCGGGTAGCCAGAAAAATAATGGAAACACGGCTGCTTTCAGGCCAAAGGCAAACATAAATAATATCGCAATCACTGACATGAGGTTTTGATCTGGAGCGCTCGCAACAGCGCCACGCAGATCAGCCATGTTCAATGTTCCTGTTGCACCATATAACAGCCCCGCGCCTGCAAGGAAGAAAACCGTCGAGATTAGGTTAAGCGTTACGTATTTGACCGCACCATCAATGGCCTCTCTCCGCCCGCCAATAACCAAAAGGCCAAAGGAGGAAATGAGCATCACTTCGAACCAGACGTAGAGATTGAATAAATCTCCAGTCAGAAAAGCACCGGCTACACCTGCGAGAAGTGTCTGATAAAGGGCGTGATATCCCAAACGTTGCGACTTCTGACCAATTTCTGCTTTGGCAAAAACAGAAACTGCAACACCGATAATTCCAGTAATCAGAACCATTGCTGCGGTGAGATGATCAGCAACAAGAGTTATTCCAAAAGGAGCGCTCCAGCTACTCATCTGAGCTGAAATTACGCCTTTCTCAATTACATTTATCAAAAGGACGATTGAACTCAAAAGCAGCAATAAAGAGCCGAGTATCGAGATCCAGGAGCCCCAACGATTATTGCGTACAAGAAATGTCAAAACCGCTGATGCCATAGGTATCAGGATTGGAAGAGAAAGAACCCAGCTCATTGATGGGTTTCCTTCGGCTCGGCGGCTCTCATTTCATCGACTTCCAAATGTCCAAAGCTGCGATAGGCTCTCATGGTGAGAGCAAGGGCAAAGGCAAATAATCCGAAGCCAATGACGATCGCGGTTAAAAGAAGAGCCTGAGGGAGCGCATTTGCCATCGTGACGTCTGGCAAGCCTCCAGATTGTTGAAGTAAAGGTGGTGTGCCGAGGTTGAGCCGTCCGGATGAGAATATTGCGATATTGACACCGTTAGAGAGAAGAAGAAGGCCGAACAAAAAACGCAGTAAATTACCGGAAAGCATCAGATATACTGCAACGGCTAGAAGGAAGCCTGCAAGAAGAGCGAGCACAGTGCTCATGAGCGCATCTCCTCGAGACCGAAAACAAGTGTGAGGATTGCTCCAAAAACGGCCAGGTATACGCCAATGTCAAATAACAGAACGGTCGAGATTGGTATATTGCCTATAGTGAGCCAAAGCCCCGTAAACGGACTACCGCCAGATATCGCCGGAAACAATCCCGCAATGAGTGCAACGACCATCCCAATTGCACCGACAGATTGAGGATCAACTTTGAGGGCTGAGCGTGCTTGCGCAGTACCTGTTGCAAAAGCATAAAGCGTAAATCCAGCAGCGCCTATTAATCCACCAATAAAGCCGCCACCAGGTGCGTTGTGGCCTCTTAGCAAAACGTAAAGCGAAAACAGCAGAAACAAGGCAGTGAGCAATCTTGCGCCTGTTCTAAGGATCAACGAATTCATGTTTTTCTCTTCTTCATCCGGCGCGTCAAAAGCGAATAAGCACCTATTGCTGCGAGCAAGACGACCGTAATTTCGCCAAAGGTATCGAGTGCGCGAAAATCCACAAGAATGACGTTCACGATGTTCAAACCATGCGCGAGTGCATGGGCGTTTTGTTCAAAGAACGCGGTAATATGCCGATCAAGCGGATTGGCCGAGATAGCGAGGAGCGTGAGCGAAAAAGTCCCGCCAATCACACATGCAATGCAGGCGTGAAATAATCGCTTCGAAAAGCTTCGTTTTTCAACGATCCTCGGTAGCCTCAATGCTGCAATGCCAAACATGACAGCCGCAAGCACTTCGACCATCAATTGGGTCGTTGCGACATCTGGTGCACCGAAGAATATGAAAATGAGAGCGACGCCTACTCCCATCGTACCAATACCAGAAATAGCAGCGATACGAGACTTCGTTGTAACTGCCATTAATGCACCAGCTGCCGTAAATAATGCGATTAGCCAAATCAAAGGTGGAGCTGATAGATCCACGGAAATGGATGGTCGCTTCAACATCAACGCTGTAAGACTAGCTAGCGCTAGAACCAAGAAAACATTGCGAAGATAAATCGTCAATTCTCCGGGCTGAATAAGGCGCGTTTGAAATGCAGCCAATGACCGAAAACCGTCGAGAAACTTATCCCAAAATCTGTCGAAGTCCGGGAAACAGGCGGCAAGTCTATCTACAAAAGGCCTGATTTTGTCAGAATTTAAGTATAGGACAGCCCCCAACAAGAATGTCATAACACTTAAGGCGAGCGGCAGATTAAATCCTGCCCAAAGTGTCAGCGCCGCTGCCTTTTCGCGTGCGAGACTTTCCGTGACTGTGACTTCTACAATTGATCCGATAAGGCTTTGGGAAAACAATCCAACAACTAAACCCATCAAAGCTAGTATGAGCGGTCCAGCTAGCATGGTCAGACCTGCTTCATGCGACTTCGTCGGAATCTGACTTGGTTGCTTGAGGAACGGCTTTAGCCCAACGATGCCGGCAATTGCGAAAATTAAAGCGTTCGACGCCACCAGGCTTACGATCACAACAGGCGCGACATCCATTGTTAAGGAGCCTGCATATAACAATTCTTTTCCTATCCAACCAAGGAATGGCGGCAGTCCTGCCATGGAGGCTGCAGCCAAAACTCCTGCCGTAGCAGTCCACGGCATCGCCCTTGCTAACCCTGTCAGCTTGCGGATGTCCCGCGTCCCAGTTCCATGATCAATCGATCCTACAACCATGAAAAGTGCAGCTTTATATAAAGAATGAACGACAAGGAATGTCACGGCAGCGGTCAACGCATAGCTGGAATTTCCGGCCAACATCAATGTTATGACGCCAAGCGCCATAAGCGTGGTGTAAGCCAATGCTTGCTTAAGATCCGTCTGACGAAAGGCCAGTATCGAAGCCAGCACCGCGGTAATTGCTCCCGCAGTGGTCAAAGCAACTGTCCAGACAGAGGTACCGCCCAGAGCGGGATGCAATCTTGCGAGCAGATAAACCCCTGCATTCACCATCGTTGCTGAATGGAGATAGGCTGAAACGGGCGTCGGAGCAGACATCGCATTGGGGAGCCAAAAATGAAATGGAAACTGTGCAGATTTTGTGAACGCACCCATAAGAATTAGAATTAATATTCCGTGGTAAAGGCTACTGTCTTTAATATTGCCATCCTGCAAAATCACAGCAAGATCATAACTGTCAGAGACGTTACCTATCAGTATGAAGCCAGCTAGCAGCGCCAAACCACCCGCCGCCGTTATTAACATCGCTTGTAGCGCATTTCGGCGTGCCGCCGCATCATTGTGATTGAAGCCGATGAGCAAATAGGATGTGACGCTTGTAAGCTCCCAGAACACGAAAAGCGTTATGAGATCACTTGCCAGGACCAAGCCGAGCATCGAAAGCATAAAAGTGAACAGATATAAAATAAAGCGGATAAAGTGTCGATGATTGCCCATGTAGCCAGTGGCATAAAGAAATATCAACGTTCCAATCCCGGCAATTAATACCGAAAAAATCAATGAAAGGCCGTCAATCATAAAATTTAAGCCGACACCCAATGAGGGCACCCACTGCAAGTTATATCGTATGGTCTCACCCTCTTGGACCGCGCTTAACGAACCAAGAAAATAAGCAGTCAAAATTAACGCCAATGCCGAAGCAACGTATCCAGCATAATGGCTGCCTGCCGGAGCGGCGTCATCGTGTTTCATACATAATCCATGAAGCTTCATCAGTAGCCGCAACTGAGCATGGATCATTTTATAATGAAAATTGTTATTTTAATTGAAGCTTATAGGTAAACTCTATAAGCATATCTCTATGCCAAAAATGCATCAGCTTCGATACTTCATTGCCCTTGCAGACACGCTAAGCTTCAGCAAAGCTGCCGCCCGTTGCAATGTGACTCAACCGACTTTGAGCGCACAGATTAAAGAACTTGAAGAACGATTGCAGGTGCAACTGGTTGAGCGTAGTCGATCCTTCGTATTTTTAACGCCTATTGGTACGGAAATCGCTATAAGGGCGCGCGCGATAATTGCGCAGACAGAAGATATTCGGGAAATCGCACGCGGCACCAAGAATGAACACCTTTCAGGAACACTCCAGATGGGTGTGGTGCAGACACTGGGTGCTTACGTTTTATCACTAGCCGTACCGAAACTTCGAAAGAAATATCCTGATCTGCGGCTCTCTGTTTGGGAAGATCGTATCGAGAATTTGCCCGTCAAGCTGTTGGAAGGGGCACATGATCTCATGCTTATTCCTTCCAAGCCACAGTATGCAGAACTCACTTCAATGATGCTCATGCGCGAGCCATTCCAAATCGTGATGCCCTATGATCATCCGCTGGCTTGCCAATCATCAATCAATTCTTCAGATTTAAACGGCCAAACTTTGCTCTCTATGGATCGTTCAGGCGATGTTTATGATCAAATGCATCGTCTATGTGCTGAGGTCGGAGCATCTTTCGTTACCGACTATGCAGGTGCTACTTTAGATACCTTACGGCAAATGGTTGCCGCTAGAATGGGAATTAGTTTGCTGCCCGCGCTATATGTAAGATCAGACGTCTTACGTGAAAAACTCGTTATAGCAAGGCCGCTTTCTTTTGATGGTCCTTCGCGCGAGATACACATGGTGTGGAGGCAATCTTCCCCACGCCATGCCAAGTATTTAGAGTTTGCAAAACTCATAAGCGAATGTTTAGCACCCTGGGACGTAAGCGAGATCTTGTGAATCGCGGTGCCGAAGTCGTGAACTCCAAAATTTGCGCTGATGCCTTCCATCCGAAACCTATCATCGCAGTATATCGCCAAATGCGCCTTAGCATAAGCGCACAAATTGAACGCTCAGGTGACTTAGCTTCTATGCGATGTCGATTACTGGTGTGAAGTAATCTGGTTCAACGCCAATTATATTTCGTAATGGCAATCCGAATCCACCGGCCTCAATCTCAAAAACATCGCCAAATTTTGTAACAATCCCATCCGCAACACTAAGCGTAGCGGTTCCGAACATGTGAACATGCACATCACCTGGCTGGCGAAACACACTATACTTGAAATGGTGGTATTCGAGATTGGCTATCGAATGGCTCATATTGTCTTCGCCCGAAAAGAATGGTTTCTCCCACAAGACCTTTCCATCGCGAAGAATGCGTGATGTTCCCTCCACATGCGTTGGAAGCGCACCCAACCTCAATTCGGGCCCAATGGAACATGGGCGTAACTTCGAATGTGCGAGATAAAGATAATTTATTCGCTCAGTCACGTGATCGGAAAACTCGTTCGCCAGTGCAAAACCGAGACGGCAAGGATTACCATCCGCATCGATGACATAAATACCCGCAATCTCCGGTTCCTCGCCCGCGTCAAGCGCGAAGGATGGGGACCGAAGTTCCGAGCCAGGAGCCGCTAAGCAATATCCATTGCCTTTGTAGAACCATTCCGGCTGTACGCCCTTGTCACCATTTTCTGGCTTTCCCTGTTCAACTCCCATCCGAAACATCTTCATCGAGTCGGTCAGTGCTTCGTCCGATTCATTCCCGGATTTATGCATTGCATCACGGGTTGATGCGGAACCTAGGTGGGTAAGGCCAGTACCGGTAAGATAGAGATGTGCAGGATCGGGGTGATCGATAGGCGAAAGCAGCCGTCCGTCCTCCAGCAACTGTGAGTAATTAATGTTTTCGCCCAGGCCGGCTTCCTTGACGACGGTCGCTATACCCTTGCCCGACACGGATGCCGTGGCAATCGCATAAACAGATGTATAGCCGTTCACTTTACGGGCAACATCTTCAATAACCACGGCCACCGCACGTTCGCCATTCTTGTCTAAATATTGAATCAGATTCAACGCTCAAGCCCTCCTAATTCAAGCAAACGCCGTCTGGCAATCAGCGCATCTTCTCCGCTTGTTAAAGATCTTGCGATTGCTTCGCCGCCCAACCGCTGGAATTCAACATATCCTTCATATCGAGGCCTGATCCACGCTCCTTCCACCGTTGAAATAACGGAACTGAAAAAGCCATTGTAGTGAGCATCCATATCCGCATCGGTCCATCCGCAGTGACCACCTGGTTGGCCATGGTGTTCGGCAACAAGATTTGCTTGAACGACATCGCTTGCCATATAGCTAGCAAAAGCCAACGCTGCATCCTGCTGCACGCTGTGACGCGAAATACCCATAGCCGTACCGCCAATGGCTGTGCCCGCATCATAGGGAACAGCTATTCCGGCAAAAGCTGCAAAGCCCAGACGATTCACATTGTCCGGCTCGCCATATGTAGCATACCCATAGACCAGTGGTGCATAGACGATATCATCACGTGCGACCATCTGCTCATGGAGATCTATACTGTTCCAGCCCAAGGCTTCCGACGGCGATAAATCAAGGACCGCACGCACGGCATCGTAAGCCTGCGTGAAACCTCCCTCCGGAATCGCCAGCAATTTTTCATTGCTCGCTTCAACTGGCTTTCCCAAATTTGCCATGTAGGCAAAAATGCTCAATAGAGCGTGCGGGGTTTCTACAGGCGTGCCCAGATAAAGCCCTTGATCTCGAGCCTGTCTGCCCACCTGCAGCACATCGGCAAATGTTTGTGGAAGTTTTGCATTCAGTTTGGCCATAAGATCATTGCGCACCAAAGCATGCTGGGTAGCGCCGTCGATTGGCAGGCCCCACACATTGCCGGCGAACCGATAAGTCTCAAGACTTGGGCCAATATAGAACGAACTCGCTGAAGCAGTAGTCATCGCAGGCAGCTTGTCGTCAAGCCTCAGGAAACATTCGCTCGCGGCAATGGTGCCACAAAAAGGATGATCAAAGATGACGATGTCATGTATCTTGGCCACCTCCTCGATACCCTGATGCTCAAAATCGCTTAAAGGACGGATGACCTGTTCGATTTCAACATCGGGATGATCACGGTGATAAGCTGCAATGGCTGCTGCGACCGGTGCTGTCGCGCGCCGGTTATTCCAATTGAGAACGGAAAGTCTGATCATCTCAAACCTCCTTTTTCGTGACAATATGAATGTGGTTGCAGATCAGTGCGAGCGAGTCATCTTGCTTGAGAACTTCAACCTGCTCAATCACGAGCCCCTGTTCCGGACGCTTATGATCGCGTTTTTCTACAATGGTAGAACGAACGCGGATGGTATCCCCGATGAACGTCGGAACGATGAAACGCAGACGGTCGTAACCATAAGACATAGAGTGGGGATTGATAACACTTGCCGCCATACCAATGCCGACACTAAACACAAGCGTCCCGTGGGCAATCCGCTGCTTGAAGGGCTGTGTAGCGCACCAAGCGGCATCCATGTGATGCGGAAAAAAATCTCCGGTTTGACCAGCATGCAGCACGATATCGGCTTCGGTGATCGTTCGTCCACTCGTTACATTGGTTTCGCCAATGGCATAGTCTTCAAAGTATCGTTCGATGATCATCGTGCCGCTTCCATTTGATATTTATCGTTGAGATATTCGTTGTCTTCGCCGATTTTGGGCGCGCCTTTTGCGGATCGCAGAACACGTCCATCAATGCGGATCGGGCATCGTGTCGTGCTTACCTTGGCGCCGGTATTGGTGAAGACATCCTGCAACATGTCGAGTGCTTTGAACCCTTCGTGCCGCACAAGCGTTGGCCAATCCATTACCTGCGCGCACCAGATGTCGGCTGGTTCCAATATAGCCAGCCATTCGGCCGTCGAACGTTGAGTAAGACGATTCCAGATGAGTTTCTTGGCTTCATCACGGTCATCAAACATGCGTTGGGGATGATCAAATGTCGCCAGCTCCGGAATTGATAAAAGTTCGGCAAGTTTACTAAGCGAGTTCATAGCGACGGCTAGGAAACCATCCTTTGTAGGGTAAATGCCATATGGGGCGCTAAGATAAGCACTGGCACTTCCGATACCGCTTCGCACCGGCCCATTTCCATCACCGTTTAAGAAGGTGCTGAAGAACTCGAATTGCAAATCGAGGATGGATTCCATCAAGCTGACATCGACGCGAGCGCCTCGCCCTGTCACACCGCGTCGAACAAGTGCGGCCAGAATGCCCTGTGCCAGATGCGCACCCGTCATCATATCGGCAACCGCCACGCCGGTGGCGACGGGGGGATGTCCTCCATCACCGGTCATCCATGCTAGTCCCGACATGGACTGTACCAGCAAGTCCTGACCGGGTTTATTTCGCCACGGTCCCTGATCACCATACCCCGTCACCGATCCATAAATCAGACGCGGATTGATTATTCGTACATCGTCATAACTCAATCCCAGCCTTTCTATAACACCTGGGCGAAAATTCTGGATCATCACATCGGCACGACGAATGAGCGTCTTCACATTTTCTACGTCAGCTGTGTTTTTAAGATCTGCTGAGAAGCTACGTTTGTTACGATTGATGGTGTGAAACAGCGTGCTATCACCATCGACTTCAAGGTTTGAGACATAAAGTCGGCGGCTCAAGTCACCGCCATCCGGCCTCTCAACCTTTATAACTTCTGCTCCGAGGTCGGCTAATCGAAGGGCTGCAGAAGGGCCAGCGAGAAACTGACTAAGGTCGAGAACAACAAGCCCGGAAAGTGGCAACTCGCCAATGTCATCTGCTGCAACCGATGCCTGTTCGAAAGGTGAATGCATGATCAGACTCCAATCATTAGCGACGGCAAGAAGAGGGAAATGGCGGGGATTAGTGTCACCAGTGCCAAGACAATGAACATGCAAATTAGGAACGGAACAGATTCCCGGAACGTCTCGGTAATCGGAGTGTTAAGAGTGCTCGAGGCTGTAAACGATAACGTGCCCACTGGTGGTGTGATGCCGCCCATTGTTAAGTTCAGGACCATTATTATACCGAAATGAACGGGATCGATCCCCAACGCTGTAACAACAGGGACTAAAATGGGAGTTAGCAAAATAATCCCTGCTGTTCCCTCAATAAACATACCGATAATCAGCAACATCACGTTGATAAGTAAAAGCAGCAACAACGGGTTATCAGTCAAAGCAATCAGAG
Source organism: Brucella sp. H1_1004 (assembly GCF_047308065.1). Lineage (NCBI taxonomy): Bacteria > Pseudomonadati > Pseudomonadota > Alphaproteobacteria > Hyphomicrobiales > Brucellaceae > Brucella > Brucella sp. H1_1004. The sequence goes on along the minus strand of NZ_JAYKZA010000004.1, from coordinate 342,340 downwards.
CTGTTGCAATCTGACCCGGAACTCTCTCCCAGACCATGTAATATCCAAATGTAGACGCTGCACAGATGATCAGCATGACAATGGAGATGGTCATTACAGAGTCACGAATAATGGTCGGAATCTGATTTAAGTGTAGTTCACGATAGCAGACCACGCCGATGAAGATTGCATAAAGGACGGCGATTGCACCCGCTTCTGTGGGCGTGAAAAGACCATAACGCAGACCGATCACAATGAAGATTGGTACGGTCAGTGCCCATGCGGCTTCCTTGAAGGCCACCCAGAGTTCTCGGCCGGTCATCATTCGTTCGCGACCGCGTTTGAAGCCGCGCACTTTGGAGACAAGAAACACGGTAATCATAAGACAAATGGCGATCAGTAAGCCCGGAACGATACCAGCCAGGAACAACTTACCAACTGAAACATTTGCCATAAAAGCATAGACTATCAGACCGATGCCTGGAGGGATCATGGCCACGATGATTGCCGATGACGCAACAACCGCTGCTGCAAAGCCCCGCGGATAGCCTTTTGCAATCATCGTTGGGCCAAGCATCTTCGACAACATTGCCGCATCTGCATTTGCGGAAGCCGTAAGGCCGCCCATCATTGTCGCTAGAATGACTGCAATCTGTGCCAGACCGCCGGTAAGGTGCCCAACAAAGGCATCCGCCAAATGCAATAGACGGCGTGTGATACCGGCTGCATTCATAATGCTTCCCGCAATAACAAAGAAGGGGAGCGCAAGAAGTGGAAAGGATTCCGTACTCGATACAATACGCTGCGCAAACAGGTCAATTGGGAGTGCACCGCCAAGATAGAAATAAAGTAGGCTTGGCGCCATAAGTGCTATTGCAACTGGAACACTTACCAGCAGCAGGACCAACATGAGGAAAACTGGCCATATGATCATGCTTTTGCAGCCTTCTTGAAGAGCGTTTCATAACTCGCAGTGACGTGGCGAATAGTCATTGCACCAAAGCCAACTGCAGCTGCGGCGTAGACAACAGCTTGCGGCCAACGGAGAATGGTCGTCGGCGTATCCATGGTGGAAAGCGTGAAGTTGGTGGCAAGGCACGTAACAATGAAAAGCGTGAGGAAAGTGATCAACGCCGCAAGAATACGCATTGCATAGGCGGCACGTTCAGGAACGAGATGCAGAAAACTGTCGATGGCAATGTGCCCCGAGCGTCGAAAGGCTGCGGCGGAACCAAGAAATACTGCCCAGGCGAACATGATACTGGCAAGTTCACCCGACCAGCTGGCCGGCGTTGCGGTCACATACCGGGTGACAACACCCCACGTTACAGAAAGAATGACGATTAGAAGAGCTATTGTTGCCAAAACTTCTTCCAGCATCAGATCGGCGAACAGAGTCCTACTCTGTCCGGCTTTTGGGTCGGACTGATGGGTCATGATAAACTCGTTGTGAGAAAAGAAGCGTACAGGCTCAAAGCCCGTACGCGATTATGACTTAATCCAGAATTGTCCGGATTTCGGTGTAGACACCGGGCGTCCACTTTGGGAAAGCATCATAGACCTTCGCAGTTGTTTCACGAAATGAAGCAACATCGATATCTTCGACGACAGTGACACCTTGAGACTTAAGCTGCTCTAGCAGTTTTTGGTCATTTGTGAGCGTCGTCTCCGTCATTAACGTTCCTGCTTTCACGGACTCTTCTTGCAAAATCTGCTGCAATTCTGGGTCTAATGAGTCGAATATTTTTTCACTCATGACCAGACCCAGGAAAGCCGTGAAGTGGCCAGTCAAAGATAGAGTTTTACGCTGTTCTTGTAGTTTTGATCCAACCAGAGAGCCCAAAGGTGCTTCCACGGCTTCGACCACATTTTGCGATAGAGCACTGTAAACTTCTGTCCATGGCAAAGGTGTACCGCGCGCGCCTAAGGCGGCAAAAGTTTCAATCCAAAGTGGATTGGGAGAAATACGCATCGTCACGCCTGCGAGGTCAGCTGGCTTCTTAAACGGCTTGTTGCCCAGCATATGACGATTGCCGAAGAAATAGTTGAACGATAGTGGCCGGAAGCCGGCTTCGGCCGAGCGCTCAATCAACTTGCCATACCACTCGCTATCCAGAATCTTCTGGAAATCTTCCGGAGCATTCAACAAATAAGGTCCGTTCATGACACCAAAATCAGGCACATAATCGGACATGAAGCCCGGATCAGCTACCTGAATGATCGGCGCACCATGGCGTACCTGTTCGTAAACCTCACGATTGATACCAAGCTGTTCCGATGGAAAGACCGTAATGTTTAGACGGCCATCGCTACGCTCGTTAACAGCCTTAGCAAAGGCTTCCACTGCTTGATTGATTGGCTCAGTCGGAGCTAGTGCATGAGCAACACGTAGATTGACTGTTTGAGCTGACGCGACAACAGGCAACAATGACATCACTGAGGCGGTGATTGCCGCCCTTAAAATTTTATGCATGTTTCTCTCCCATAAGCACCACTCCTCTGATGCCTCGACAATGCGTGAAATTTCACATATGTCGAGTTTATTCTATATATGGAATCGAAAGCGTCAAGAGCTATGACTGAAACAGATACCGGCAACCGTGTTCCCGCCTTGGAAAAAGGACTCGATATCCTAGAGGTTCTTGCCTCTGAACAGGGCGGCTTGCTTCAAAAAGAAGTTGCAAGCCGGGTCGGTCGATCGGCGAGTGAAATATTTCGCGTCCTCAATGCTCTAGAAGCTAGAGGATACGTTTCGCGGGATGAGCTCAATGGGGCCTATAGGCTAACGTTAAAACTCTTCGAACTGGCCCACATACACCCGCCCACTCGCCGCCTCATTGAGGTTGCAACGATTCAGATGGAAAGTCTGGCAGCCACAATAGGATGTTCCTGCCATCTCGTTACCTACCATCAAAATCGGTTAATAGTAGTCGCGCAAGCTCAGCCCGATGCTCTCCTCATGGGGTGGAGCGTAAAGATCGGTGCGTCTTTCCCAATAAGCAGGCATTTTGCTTCTGCTCGAACCATTGCTGCTCATCAAAATGTTGAACATCTAGAACAAATGCTCGAGAGCATGATGACAAATGACCCTCAGCTCAATCGCGATGACGTTTTGGCTGAGTTGAAAACGATTGGGCAAGATGGATATGAAATTTCTGAGAGTCGGATTGCGCCGGGCGTCACAGATATAAGCTGCCCTGTACTTAATCATTTAGGCGTGGCAGTTGCTGCACTCACTGTTCCAAAGGTCGGCAACCTTCCTGAGCCACAGCTCTCAACAAATGAAATAATTCATGAAGTAATTAGAATCTCCAGCGCAATATCGATGGCAATTGGTGGTCAGACCGCTCAAAGCCGAGCCGCACTGGATCGGCTATGAAAGTCACTTAACTCACAGTGATGAGCCATACTCGACGAAGTTACAAATCCGTGAACATACGAGGTTAGGCTAATTTGATTGCCAGTCAGAAATTTGTATCTCGTATCAGCCGTTTTACGAAAGACTGTTAGTTCATCGTTGCGACAAAGCACAATGACCGTGTATAAATAGGTAAATCGTGTGTTCTGAATTACAAGCCCCTTTGCCGTGAGAGGGTTTTTCAACTTGGCTAAAAATGAGTTCTCACAAATTCTGTCGTGACATCTGCCTGGAGCGGGGTGAGCCTATGCTGGGAGCTGGTGGGACCGCCCCACGTTACGCACTCCTTCATTGGCCGCGACGCCACTGGCGTGTTCCAAGAACGAATGCGTTTGGCATGCCACATGCACTTTCTCAGGCAATGATAACGGCTAATCAGGCTGGTATCCATGTGGCGCTCGTGGAGGGGGATGAAATCGCTCTCTCATGCGACAACATTATTCTACGCACAGCCACGCCTGACACTATGACACAGCAATTGCTGGCTCTGGCCTCAGGAGATAAACTCTGCGGAGAGCGCGATAAGCGCATTACCATCCTGTGCTGTACAGATGGAAAGCAGGACCCTTGCTGCGCACGTTATGGCTTTGCTACCTGGAAAGCGCTGCGTGATCAGGCCGACCCGACGGTTTTCCGGGTTCTACAGTCAACGCATATCGGCGGATGTCGCTTTGCCGCGTCGCTGCTCGTTTTGCCACACCGCGCCAGATATGGACGTCTCGAACCAAAGGACGTTACCGATTTCCTGTCCTGCCTTAGCAAAGGTGTTCCATTCCTGCCTGCATACAGAGGCAATCCGGAACTCGACGCCTTAGAACAGGTCGCCGAGCACGCCGCGCTTTCATTCTGGAATGATATTGGGCCACAGGAGGAAGTTGTTCTTGAGCGCAAAGCAGGAAACGCAAATGAAATTGAAGCTGAGATTATTGCCTCAACTCAATCTCGACAGCTACTCATCCAGTTGAGGCTGGCTCAGTTTGACGTCAACACACGCTGCAGCACGCTAGAGCCAGACGGCAATAGGGATCAGGTTGAACGCTGGAGCGCAGTTTCAATTTCGCCGTTGACCTGACAACCTGTTAAGGCTTCTGCCGGAGAATCTCCCGCTCGCCGATGTGTGATAGAAGCAAAGTTGCAGAACCAATCAGGCCTTCCATCGTCTCGCCGTAGCGACTGCGATTAAAATACAGAAATTGACGATTACGAACAGCAAACAGATTGCGCCACTGGACAGTCGACCGGAAGGCGCGCATTTCCGCCTCTTCATCCAGCATTTCTTCGTAAGTGTCGATGATGATATCACTGTCAAAGTCGGAAAGGCGTTCTAAGCTATAGGGTATATCGCTTGCGCTATTCCCATAAGCGGGAACGTGGCCAAGGCCAAAATCCTTTATCACCTGTTCCATGCCACCACGCCCGATAATCCTAAAACCGTCGCGATAAATCTCCATCGGCGTCACTGTGATTAAAGCGGGATTCTCTACGCGCCTTCCGAATTCGCTGACTATATCCTGATACTCCCGATACAATTCATCATAGCGATGACCTTTACCAACCAGATCAGCCAATTGCTCTGAATAGGTTAATATGCCTTCTTCACGTAAGGGCAGCAGCACAACGGGCGCAATTGCTGAAAGCTTATCGCGAAGCGCTGCGTGATAAGACAACCCTACGATCAGATCTGGCTTCAATGCCGCAATTGTTTCAATATCAGGAGCCTGATGTGTTCCGATATACTGGATTTCTGACGTATCGTATCTCTGCGATGCACCCCTATAAATTGTATCCGCAAGCAAGCGCTTGCGGCCAGATGAACCACAAGGCACAACCCCTAATTCCAGCAACTGCGTTGTCAGACTAAAATCGTGCAATGACACCACACAGCGTGGGTGAACTGGCACCTCAACCGAGCCGAAACGATTGGTAAATGTTCTTGTTTCCTCTGCATGAGCACTAACCACAAAGCCGAAACTGCATATAAGAATAAACAAAGCTGACGCTATTCTGGTCATCGGGTCATTCCTTTTCGCGACAGCAGATAAAGAAGGTACGGCGCGCCAATCACTGCAACCACAAGTCCTGCCGGAATCTGAAGTGGAGCAAAAACAGTTCGGCCTATTGTGTCACTGACAAGCACAATACTTGCGCCAATCAATGCAGACAGAGGCAACAGCAATCTATGCCTTTCCCCTACCAGAAGCCTTGCAGCATGAGGGGCTAAGAGGCCAATAAAACTCATTGTACCAACGTTCGCAACCGCAGAAGCGGTGAGCATCACGCTCAGCAAAAGTGCAATGATCTGAAAGCGCGCAACATTCAGGCCGCGGCTTGCTGCAACCGCGTTTCCAAGCTGAAACAAGTCAAACTGGCGGGAAAACAACAATATGGGAACAGCGGAAAAGAGCAGCCACAAAAATTGCCCCCGCACATTTTCCCACCCTGCCCTGTGCAGGCTACCTGCAAGCCAGAGCAAAGCCGATTCAACATGTTCGATCCGACCGTAAGTGATAAGCAGGTCTGCTAATGCACTGAGTATTGCTGTTACACCAACACCCACCAGAATGAGACGCAAGGGCGAGACCCCTTTGTTCCAGGCAAGAGCGATAACAAATAATGCAACCAGCAGCCCACCAAGCAAAGCCGCAAGAGGATAAAGCTCAACAGCCAGCGCAGATGGCCAGAGAATGAGCGCAGTCAGAACAGTGATGCCAGCTCCTGCCTCAACCCCCACCAATCCGGGTGCCGCCAGTGAATTGCGTGTCAGTACCTGCAATATCACTCCGGCAAGAGCCATCGCCATACCAGAAAAAATGGCGAGCAATATGCGTGGCAGACGCGTGTCGAACACGATACTACGCAAAATACTGTCAGTGCTTTGGGGCACTGTAATTGCCCTGATTATTTCAATAAGTGCAACAGGATAGCTGCCGAGCGTTATTGCCAATATTGCGGTTCCGCCAAGAAACACAGTGGCAGCAATCAGAATAATCCGGCCATGAGAAAACCGATTGCGGGTGTGATTGATGACATGGTTTTGCACTGCCATTATTTCACTCTCCCCAGAACGAGAGCGATGAAAATAGGGCCGCCAACGATGGCAGTCACAATACCCGTATTGATCTCCAATGGACGTAATGCCGTGCGTGATACGATGTCACCAGTAACAATAAGCAGTGCGCCAATTAGAGGTGCTGCGGGGACGAGAAATCGATAGTCATTACCGAAAAGAATGCGCCCGATATGCGGAGCTATAAGACCAACAAAGCCAACAGGACCCGCTATCGCAACAGATGATCCGGCCAGAAGCACGATCGCCAGAAGTGATGAAAGCCGCATCCGCAATACATTAAGCCCCATCAACGCCGCCGACTGCGATCCCAATCGGTAGAGATTAATTGCGGGAATATTCGCGACTGCAATGCATCCGGCGAGAAGGATAAATGGAAAAGTCTGCCAGCGGGCCATTGAACTGTCAAAAGCAAGCGAACCAACAAGCCAGCGCCGCAAAGTTTCAAGCCCCTGCTGGTCAAGTAAAAGAACCATAGAGGTCAGGGCACTGAACAGGGCCGCAACCATCACACCGGACAAAACGAGGCGAACCGGATTGGGATCTGATCCGCTGTTCAGAAGAACGATCGCTGCGGCAACAATCGCTCCCGCAAATGCGAGAAGCGGTATCATGGCAAGCGTATTACCAGGGAGCACAAGCAAACCGAAAACGACAAAGAAGGCAGCACCACTGTTCACCCCCATCAGCCCCGGATCTGCAAGCGGGTTTTCACTGACCCCCTGCATTAATGCGCCTGCAAGACCGAGAGCCGCACCGACGATGACAGCACTGATCAAACGAGGCATTCGCATTTCCATCACGATATTATGCAATGGATCTGCCGGAACATAGTCGACAAGTGCTTGCCAGACCACGCTCCAGTCAAGCTGACGCGCACCGAGCTTCAAATGAAGGATCGCAGCCACGATTAGAAGCACAAAAAGGGCGAAGAACTGAAAAGAACGCAGATAAACTGACAAAGAATGCACCCTTCACGCCCAGGAAGAAGCAATGCACATTGCAATTCCCGTTTCCGGATCATCCAGCATTCTTGATCGCACCGAAAACACATTATCGATGTTAGGCACATTGAAGACCTGCTGCGTCGCGCCTTCTGCAACCACCTGCCCGTCTTTCAGCATGACAAGTTGATCTGCATAACGTGCCGCCTGATTGAGGTCGTGAAGGATTGCAACCACGGTACGCCCCGCATCGCGCAAGACCGACAGCAGGTCGAGCAGGCTTAACTGGTTTGCAACGTCCAGAAATGTCGTAGGTTCGTCGAGCAAGATAACGGGCGTATCCTGAACCAAAGTCATTGCAATCCATGCACGCTGCAACTGCCCACCTGAAAGGCTCTGCAATGGTCTGTCTACGAGCTGTTCAATGCCGCAAAGTGCAACGGCACGCGAGACAGCGTCTTCGTCTTCACTTGACCAGCCACCGAGCCAGCTTCTCCACGGAAATCGTCCCTGTGCCAGTAATTCGCGCACACTCATTCCGGTCGGCGTATGCACATGTTGCGGCAAGAATGCCATTTGCCGGGCTAGTTCGCGTCTTGAATATGAAACAAGCTGCTTAGATCCGAGTTTAACATGACCGCTTTGTATCGCGACCGTGTTCGCCATACTGCCCAGAAGCGTTGACTTGCCAGAGCCGTTCGGCCCGATCAAAGCGGTAAAACACCCCGGAAGAATTTTCAGATCAATGTTATGGAGAATATGCTGAGTGCCTCGATAAACGTTCACTCGCTTCATTTCGAACATAGCCAACATCCCCTTGCGCAATTGTAAGAAGCGGCTCAGACAGGCTCTTCCAATCGCGTCATATCATCCGCGCGACAGTGAGCGCGCTGCAATAAGTGTGTTGTGACACTTTTTTAATTTCTTCAAAGTGAATCACATGATAGCCAGAGCATATCTTTGTTGACTATGGTTGTCATGTTTGTGCGATGACCTGCCAGCCTCCAGCAATTCATGCATCGCTATTGGGGAATTCCATGCCGGTAAACCATCTGAAATCGAATATCGGCAGCCTGCCTTACGTGTCATCATTGCCATATAGCATTCCACTCGCTTGCGCGATGATGGCGCTTGCGGTCAGCAGTCTTTCAGCACAGGAAATGAATGCTGGAATTCAGCTACAATCAATAGTCGTTCAGGACAATGTCAGCTCAACCGAACCTGTTAAGGGATATGTGGCTAAGGTCAGCAGCAGCAGCACGAAAACGGATACACCTATCCTGCTTACGCCACAATCAGTGTCGGTAGTCTCAGCTACTGAAATCAAAGATCGCGAAGCGCAAACTCTTGCTGACGTGCTCGCTTATACTCCAAGTTTCACGGCACAGCCCGGTCCATTCTCGCGCGTCGCCGACCGGTTCAGAATTCGTGGATTCGACGTCGAGTCGGGTACTGGTGGGATGCTACGCGACGGGATGAGGCTGCAGAACAACTCTTATGATGGTACGCAGGAGCCATTTGGTCTTGAACGCGTCGATGTTGTGCGCGGTGCGGCTTCTGTTCTCTATGGCCAGCTTTCGCCGGGCGGTTTTGTGAACGGCGTAAGCAAACGCCCGACATCCGAGCCTCTGCGTGAAGTCTCAGTCCAAGGCGGGCTTCATAATCGTAAACAGGTTACTGCAGATTTCAGCGATGCCATCACCGACACATTGTCATATCGTTTGACTTTTCTTGGTCGCGACAGCGACACCAACGTCGATTACATGAACAATGACCGCATCTATATCGCCCCGGCCTTGGAATGGAAGCCTGATGAAGACACATCGCTGACCGTGCTTGGTTTCTACCAGAAGACCAGCACACGTTTCCCCGCTGCATTACCCTACGAAATTGTGGAAGGCATCGGCAATGGCCCATTCATTCTCGGCCGCGACACTTTTATTGGCGAGCCGGACTATGATCGGATGAAAACTAATATGGGTGCGCTGGGTTACGAATTTACCCATCGTTTCGACAATGATGTTCGGTTCTCGGCAAAATCACGCTATTACGAATCCGATCTGGACTGGCGTTATATGATGGCCCAGACGAGCGCCGCTGCTGTTAATCAGGTCGCTCAGACAGGCATACTGGCTCGCCAGTACAGCGACCGTCATGATCGTGCGAAGGGCTTCACACATGATATGAATGTTGCATTCGATGTAGATACAGGTCCACTCTCACATTCATTGCTCGTCGGTTATGACTTTTACGACACATCGTATGATTCAGATAATTTTCGTGCAGTTGCTCCATCAATCGACCTGAACAATCCAATCTATGGCGCGAGCTTCACAGTTAATCGTGACCCTGCTCGTAACCGTGGTGCGAAAACAACAACGGTACAACACGGTATTTATCTACAAGACAAAATCACCTTTGATGAACGCTGGAACGTACTGCTTGGCGTAAGACACGACTGGGCTGATCAGGATTTCAGCTATCATGCGAACAACCTGTCAATCAGCCGCAACTCTGAAAAGACAACATGGCGCGCGGGGGTGGTTTACGAAGCTGAGAATGGACTGGCTCCCTATGTCAGTTATGCGCAATCCTTCTTCCCGATCTCGGTGTCTGAATATGTCGAAGACATGAATTTCTCACCTATGACGGGAGAACAGATTGAGGCAGGCATTCGTTATCAGCCACCCGGCACGAATATGTTGTTCAGCGCAGCCGTCTATCAGCTTGATCAAAACAATATTGTCACCCGTACACTTGCAGATCAGCTCACACAGATCGGCCAGCGGCGTGCGCGCGGATTTGAGTTTGAGGCCAAAGCCGAGCTGACTGATTATCTGACCATGGTGGGCTCATATTCGTACACAGATGCCCGGATCACCAAGAGTGAAGAACTTTTGGAACTCGGCCAGCGCAGTGAAAACACCCCCTATCATCAGGCTGCGATCTGGATGACTTATGATGTAACTCAGTTGGGCATTGACGGACTGACCGTTGGAGGTGGTGTACGATACACCGGATCGACGAGAGCATCAGGCATAAATAAGCCAATACCCGGCTACACGCTTGTTGATGCAATGGTTCGCTATGAAGTGACCGAAAACATCACCTTGTCTTTGAATGCCACAAACCTTTTCAACAAAGAATACGCTGTTTGCGAATTTGCAAAGTGTCTTTATGGAGATGGCAGGGAGGTTATGGTATCTTCCAGTTTCAAATGGTGACACCGCTTTAAGGGCCGTTGGTAATTACAGAGTAACGTCGATTTCTAAGAATGTTCCCCTGTTTTCAACCGCGAGAGTAACGTTAGACCCGTAGTTAGGTCTTCCATACCGAGACCTCCCAGACAAAGCCGGATACCCGTCGCATTATCATTGCGATCAGCGCGCACGGCGTCCGGCTCTGTAACAACAACGCCAAGCGTTGCCGCTGCCTTTTCGAAGGCTTCGGCTTCCGTATGAGACATTGGCAGCCACGCATGAAAAGCACAATCATCCGTCATGATTGTTCTGTTATCGAAGAATGACCGGGCCAGTTTTGCCCTTTGCCGCGCCTCGGCACGCAAGGTACCCCTCACTGTTTCCATAACACCGCTGGTAAACCACTCTTCGAGAAGAGCATAGTCTACTGGCGAAGAAGACAGTGGCAGCGCACGCAAGGCTTCCTCAGCATATTCCTCCCAGCCAGAAGGCAACACCAGGACGCCCAGTCGCAATCCTGGGCTGAGTGACTTGGAGAGGCTCGTTACATGAAAGACGCGATCCGGTGCCAGGGTGACGAGTGGAGGAAGATTGGGAGAGGAACCCAATGTATAGACACCATCTTCAACAATTGGGACGTTTCGCTTGTTGCAGACGTCCACAATTTCCTTTCGTCGGTTTGCTCCCATTGAAATCGTCGTAGGATTATGGAGCGTGGGGGTCAGATAAACAAGGCGACGACGCCCGCTGTTCTCTTCTTCGCACAGCACCCGATCGAGATCATCCGGCACCATACCCTGGTCATCAATATTAACGCTCCGCATTGGATGGCCACGATAGCGCGCAAGTGCAATAGCGCCCGAGTAGCTGAGACGTTCTGTGACAATCAAACCATTGCCGCCGCACAGAATATCGAAAGCAAGCCATAGTGCCTGCTGCCCGCTTCCAGCTAATATGATCCTCTTTGCTTCCGCCTCAATACTCAGGCTTTCGAGCCAGCGTGCCAGCAGACGTCGATGCTCATCATGGCCTGCTGGTGGGGGATAAAGATTAACGTGGGCCGAATTTATTTTTCTGGAGATCGCAGAAAGTGTACCAGCCAACAATCTGTCACTTAACATAACGGGCAATCGATTAACCGAGAAATCAATTGCAGGGCCCTTTCGTGATTCAAAGACAGCAACGAATGTACCACTGCCCTTAATACTGCGCGCCAATCCGCGCCGCTCAAGCATCGCATACGCTTTCGTAACTGTGCCTACTCCGATGTTCAGTTTCCAGGCTAAATCTCTATGGGCAGGAAGTCTGTCACCGCCAAGCAACTGCCCCGAGAGAATGTCTTCTGCCAAAGCTTCCAGCAGTCTGTTTGCTGGGGTATTGCCATTGTCTGAAATACGAGGAGTCCATGGAGACTGAAGGCGCATGTGTAAAACCCGTCAGATTGCTGATATAACACACCTAGTACAGCCACGAGACATCATTGGAAACCGCTTTAGCCTTAGTCGAGTATCAAAGAGCATCTAATTCTGTTCATTTAACTGGTTGAAATCCGATGCAGGCATACCGCAAAACAATGCGAGTTTAAGAGCCTGTTCCAAAAAGGTTTGAGCGATTTCAGTAGGTTATGATTCAATCGGATAGCTTACATTCGATGGAGATCATGATGGCCTGGACTGCAACCGCTCGGCCACAATATGGACGACGCAACGCACGTTATGCAAGCGATTTAACGGATGCGGAATGGACTGTCATCGAACGGATGATGCCTGCACCGGGCCGTCTCGGACGCCCTCGCAAGACGGATTTGCGAGAGGTGGTAAATGCGTTGCTTTATATTGCTTCATCAGGTGGCGCATGGCGGCTTTTGCCCACGGACTTCCCACCATTTTCCCGGTGCAAAAGTATTTCTATCGATGGCGAGATGAAGGGATGCTGCGCACGATCAACAACGCGCTCGTGATGACAGCACGCGAGTTGACCGGAAAGCAGCCCAGCCCTACCGCTGGCGTGATCGATAGCCAGTCAGTAAAAACCACGGAAAGTGGCGGAATACGGGGCTTTGACGCGGGAAAAAAGATCAACGGTCGCAAGCGTCATATTGTGGTTGATACCCTCGGCTTGATGGTTGGTCTGGTGATCCATTCTGCGGGCATTCAAGACAGAGATAGTGCACCTGATGTCTTGAAAACCATCCTCAAACGCTGGCCGTGGTTACGGCATATCTTTGCTGATGGTGGATACGCGGGACCCAAGCTCAAAGACAGGTTGGAAAAGGTCGGAAAATTTACGCTGGAAATCGTCAAACGATCCGATCACGCTGAGGGCTTCAAACTCTTACCACGCCGATGGGTGGTCGAGCGGACGTTTGCATGGCTGGGACGTTGCCGTAGATTGGCCAAAGATTTCCAAAAACTGTCGCGTCTGCTGAAGCCTGGGTCTACATCGCAAACATCCGCCTGCTCACCCGGCGCATCGCAAGAGCCTGATATAACTATATTCATTATGAGTCAGGCTCTCGCCAATCTGGAGAAAAAGCGCTTGGCAACCTTGATGTTGCGGCGCGTTTGAACCAGAATTTCAAGAACATCGCCGTTTGCATCAATTGCACGCTAAAGCCAGAAATTCTTTCCGCCGATCATGATGACAATATCATCAAAGTGCCACTTTTCGTTTAGCTTTGATCGGCCGCTGCGGATACAGTGGGCAAAATGGCGACCAAAGCGATTAATCCAGACGCGAACGGTTTCCAGGCTGCCAAACACGCCACGCCAGCGAGAAGATCTTCCACATCGGCAGTGCTTAACGCAAATCGGTTATACGTCCAGACCGCGTCGGCAACAATTTCTCGCGGAAAACGAAACCCCTTCAACCGGGGAAAGGGGGTGGGTAATTTTATCGCGTTTTGACACCCCAAACGAGAGGCTCAAACAACTTGCCAATACCGATCAGAAAGCTAGCAACAGAGCGAGCGTGTTCGTAAGGTATCTGGCATTTCATTAAATATGAGTTCTGATCGTTGTGGTGGTAAAATTGATGATTACCTTGGAACCTATTCGGCCCATCATCGTTAATTTGTTGGAATTAAACAAAATACTACAGGGAGCTAATTCGCATGGGTAGTACCTCAGACAAGGTTTCAGGCAAGGCCAACGAACTCGCTGGAAAAGCCAAGCAAACGATTGGCAAAGCAATTGATAACAAAGAGATGCAGGCTAAGGGGCTTGCCCAGGAGGCCAAAGGCGATGCACAGCAGGCCAAAGGCAAGGCAAAGGACGCGGTAAAAAATGTGGTCGATAAAGCCTGATTGGAGACACATAATTATAAAAACTCACTGCTTGATGCAGTGAGTTTTTTTGCGTATCTGAATTGGCGTAGCCTTTGTCTCGATTTCTAGAAAGAGAGCCGCAAAATCGCCGTAGGCCACACCAAAGCTAATTTCACGAATGTCTATAAATTAGTTTTGGTCTAATGCTCTTTACTATATCCATCACAGCTGTCGCGCTCATCAATTCATGACCGTTCCATGGAAAACTTTAATGACAAATCAGATGCAAACCTCTTTGGAACTCTCACAATGGCCAATCGGTGGTGGTGCTTGCGGTTCAGTTATACGCGGAATTGACTGGTCGAGCACTCCGCTTGGTGCCATCGAGAACTGGTCTGTCGAACTGCGCACGACGGTCGCAAATATCGTCAACTCGCCCGTTGCAAAGGTCCTGATGTGGGGGCCCTCCAACGTGATGATTTATAACGATGCCTATATGCTTATCGCTGCCGACAAGCATCCCGCCGCGCTGGGTCAGGATGTTTCTCTGGTCTGGCCGGAAGTGTGGGATTGGAATAAATCCATGATTGAAGCGGCTCAGAAGGGTGAATTGCAATCTTTCAAAGACCAACCGATGCGTCTTATCCGCGACGGGAAGTCCGAGAATTTTATTTTTGATCTCTATTATACGCCTGTTTACTCCTCTGAAGGGCATGTCGAAGGCGTGATGTGTACGGTTGTCGACAACAGTGAACGGGCCGCGTTGCAGAAGAAACTGCTTGAAAGTGAGACAGAACTTCGCCGCGTCAGCGATGCGATCCCAATCCTCATTTCTTATGTTGATAGGGATCATACCTATCGCTTTGCCAATGCCGCTTATCAGGATTGGTTTGGTACATCGCCTTATGAAATGATTGGCAAACCGGTTGCGGAAATCATTGGGCAACAAGCTTACCTTAAACGGCAACCCGACTTAGAAAAAGCGTTGTCAGGCCAATCGATCATTGTGGAAACCACTCTCTCACACAGAGACGGCGAAGCTAGACGTGTAGAGCTGCGCTATATGCCCGATGTCAGGAGCGACGGTACGATTCCCGGGGTGCATATTCTTGGTATTGATATCGGTGAGCGCGCGCTACGCGAAGCGCAGTTGCTCGAAAGTAATACGCGATTTCGCACGGCCATGGATGCGGTTCATGGTGTGCTTTGGACAAACACTGCAGATGGCAGGATGTCAGATGATCAGCGAGGCTGGGCAGCTTTAACGGGTCAAAGTCCGGCTGAATATCAGGGATATGGGTGGATCGATGCTATTCATCCTGACGATGCCGAAGCGTCGCTTGAAGACTGGAAACAAGCAGTCATAAACAAAACAATGTTTATCCATGAACATCGGGTCAGACGACATGATGGACAATGGCGCCGCTTCGCAATCCGCGCACTTCCAATTCTGAACGATGAGGGCGACATCAGCGAATGGGTGGGTGTTCATACCGACATCACGCATCAGCGTGCTGCAGAAGCAGCGCTTCGCCAACAGGCTGAGGCCCTAGCGAGTGAAGTTCGTCAGCGTGAAGCATTTGAAAATCAGTTGCGTGAACTCAACGAACAGCTTGAGAGCCGTGTGATTGCAGAGATCGCTGAGCGGCGTCAAGCAGAGACCCGTCTGGCGCAAGCGCAAAAGCTTGAGACCATCGGCAAGCTGACCGGCGGCGTAGCGCATGACTTTAACAATCTGCTACAGGTTGTCTCTGGCAATCTCCAGCTGCTTTCAAAAGATGTTGCAGGCAACGAACGTGCTCAAGCGAGGATAACAAATGCGCTTGCAGGTGTAGCGCGCGGTTCTAAACTTGCAAGCCAGTTGCTGGCGTTTGGCCGCCGTCAAGCTCTCGAACCGAAGGTGGTCAATATCAGTCGCTTTGTGGCGGGCATGGATGACATGATCCGACGCGCGATAGGGGAAGCTATTGAGGTTGAAACTGTTTTTGGTGGTGGTCTCTGGAATACGTTCATCGACACTAACCAGATGGAAAACGCGCTTCTGAACCTTGCGATCAATGCGCGGGATGCTATGAATGGACGCGGTAAATTAACGATCGAACTGGCAAACACCCACCTCGATGATAATTATGCGCGCGCTCATGACGAGGTCGTCCCAGGCCAGTATGTCATGCTGGCTGTCAGCGATACAGGATCGGGCATGTCACTCGAGATTATCGAAAAAGTATTTGATCCCTTCTTTTCTACGAAACCAGAAGGGAAAGGCTCAGGGCTTGGCCTCTCTATGGTCTATGGCTTTGTCAAGCAATCGGGTGGCCATGTTAAAATCTATTCTGAACTCTCGCACGGTACCACAGTAAAGCTTTATCTCCCCCGAGCGCATGAAGCGGAAGATATTGAGGTCGTTACCGATAACGGACCGATCATTGGTGGCACAGAAACGGTTTTGGTGGTGGAAGACGATGATGAGGTTCGAGAAACCGTAATCGCCCTGCTGGCCGATCTGGGTTATCGCGTTCTCAAGGCTGTAGATGCAGATAGTGCGCTGACTGTTATTGATAGCGGCGTACCCATCGACATTCTGTTTACAGATGTTGTCATGCCTGGAAAACTGAAGAGCCCTGAACTCGCTCGTAAGGCTAAAGAACGTTTGCCGGACATCGCAGTTCTGTTCACGTCTGGCTACACAGAGAATTCAATTGTTCATGGTGGTAAACTTGATGCCGGTATCGAGCTTTTGTCAAAGCCTTATACGCGTGATGCTCTGGCACGAAAATTCCGCCATGTGATCGCCAATAATAGCCAGAAAAAGCAATATCAAAATATCCCTGCGGAGCCAAATACATCGCTACCTGCCAAGACGTTGGAGAAGCCTGACACGCGTGACCGTCTCACAATTCTGCTTGTGGAAGATGAACCGCTTATTCGTATGAATACAGCTGACATTTTGCAGGATGCAGAATTTATTGTGGTCGACGCAGGAAGTGCAGAAGAAGCAAAAACTGCGCTGGAAACGATGGTCATCGACGTCTTGGTCACTGATATAAATCTACCAGGCGCGTCCGGTCCCGAACTGGCAGCAGAAGCGCGCAGCCTTCTTCCAGAATTAAAGGTGATTTATACAACAGGGGACCCCAATAAAGTTCTCGATGACAAATCGGCGTTGATCCTCTCAAAACCTTACGAGGAAGGGCAGCTGTTAAGCGCACTCAAAACAGTATCTGAACAGCGATTGAAAGATTCAAACAAACCGCAACCTGCATAGCATTGTCAGCGACACAATATCCATTCTGGCCTAAACCATCTTTGGCGTGTCTGCGGGCTTGTCGCAAATTGTTGAGAAGGTCAAAGCCACCCCGTGATCGGTCGCATTTTCATGCTTTGTTAACCTTTTGAAGTCCGAAGAGGCGCGCGAGCAGGTCATTCTGATCGTTGACGGTCCACTCGCCGGAAAAGTCGAAGCCTTTCCGCAGCCACAACGTCGCTTCGAACCCAGCGATCGTCCGACGCGCCGTCTTGAAGGACTGGAATCCGCCGATCTTGGCCATGTTCTTCTTCACGCGGAAGTGGTCACTCTCTATGCCTTGCTGGAGATGCTTGGTGACATAGTGTACCGGGTCTGGATGCAAAAGCCCGGCATCAACTGCCGCCTTGATCGTTGACGGAAACGTGTTTGCGCCATCGGTACCGACCTTGCCCGGCGACAGCAGCGGCTCATCTTTGAGCATCTTACGGAAGAAGCGCTTGGCGGCGGCGAGATCGCGCTTCGCGGTAAGCAAAAAGTCGATCGGATTTCCGTGCTTGTCGATGGCGCGGTATAGGTATCGCCACTTGCCGCGGATCTTGACGTAGGTCTCGTCAATCCTGACTGAGCCAAAGTGCGGTCGGCGAAACTGGCGTAGGCGCTTCTCGATGACAGGTGCTTAGGCGAGGACCCAGCGGTTGATTGTACTATGATCGACCTCGAAGCCGCGCTCGCGGAACATCTCCTCAAGATCTCTATAGTTGAGCGGATACCGCAGATACCATGTCACTGCCTGCACGATGAGCCATGCCTCGAAATTCCGCCCCTTGAAATCGTCCTTCGACTGGCGCTTCAGCTTCTCAGTAATGGCATTCAGAATCATGTTTATGCTCCGTTACATCGGGAGCGCAATTTCCCCAGGCTTGGTGAACAGCTCGTTAATCAAGAAAATTTACGACAGGCCCAAGAAAACACTTGCAATTCAGCGGCTTTCCACAAATGGCAATACCTGAAGCGTTTCAAATCAGCGCGACATGTACAAAAATTCGCATCTATTCACGACCCGATTTACAACATGGATTACTTTCCACGCCACAAATTGAGTTCTGCCAATTATCGTGAATTACACAAAGCCGCAACCAACATGTGGTGTGAAATCGCGTGCCTGAAATTCACCTAATAATGACGTTTATTATCTAAACGCGTCTGCACTCAGGTTAAAGTAACAGTGCCTGTAAAACATATCATCTTTGGGCATATTCATGTGCCATTGGCCGGAACGACTGCGCAAGGCATAGCCTATATTAAAGATCAGGCCTGTTCGCATCGGTTTATAACGGAACTGGATTTGTCTAATCCATGGTGGACCGGCGGCTTACCATGTTACTGCGTTATCAAACTCGATGAACATGGCTTGAGAGCCTATAACTTTGAA
Source organism: Brucella sp. H1_1004 (assembly GCF_047308065.1). Classification (NCBI taxonomy): domain Bacteria; kingdom Pseudomonadati; phylum Pseudomonadota; class Alphaproteobacteria; order Hyphomicrobiales; family Brucellaceae; genus Brucella; species Brucella sp. H1_1004. The sequence goes on along the minus strand of NZ_JAYKZA010000004.1, from coordinate 323,788 downwards.
GTCGGGCAGGTCCCGACAAGTCAGGCTGAAATCTGCGCGGGTGTATAAGGTCTTAAGATTCCTCGTAACTTGAAGGTTCTGTTATCTCATTGATTCTGCTCTGAGGTTAACATGAAGAGTTATACTGCCACATAGCGGTTCATAGCGATTTCTGCTGCAGTGGCACGACTGTGAATCTCCGCCATTGTTGAATAAAACGCGGAATTTCGTTGCTCTAACTCCGCGTGTTCAGCAAGATGGGCGGGAACAAGTTCACGGATTTCAGCCAGAATAGCGGCTTCATCAATTGTGCGCATAGTGCCCCTATCAACAACGATTTCGCCAGCAACCATGACCGTCTCAATTGACGAGCCATTCTCGGAATAGACAAGGTGCTTGGCTATATCGTTGAGCGGGGTAAAGCTCAGCGTTGTGAGGTCTATGATCAGCAGATCAGCGGCCTTGCCAGTTTCGAGCGATCCGGTAACGTTTTCAAGCATCGCGCTATGCGCACCGCCAATTGTCGCCATGTTCAATATTTCATCAGCCCTGATCCATTGCGTGTAATCGGGACCGGATACGCTGTGGATCAGCCCTGCCACCCGCATCACATCAAAGATGCGCGCCGTATCGTTTGAGGAAACACCATCGGTTCCCAAACCAATCGCAACACCTGCATCCATTAATTGACGAACGGGTGCAATGCCTGCACCCAGCTTCTGGTTGGAAATAGCATTATGCGCAACAGAACAACGCGCTTCGCCCATCTTTTCAATGTCTTCTTCGCTGACCCAAACAGAATGGGCAATCGTGGTATTGCGTGAGAGAACCCCCAGGTCATGCATATAGCCGATCAGGCTTTTGCCGTAGAGTTCGGGGCCGGTTACGGCCTGTGTCTTGGTTTCCAGTACATGCGTGTGTAATGGCACGCCCATTTTAACAGCCAGTTCATGACATGCCTGAAGCAGTTCCGGCGTGCAGCGCTGCGGTGCGGATGGTGCAATCATGAAATTAATGCGGCCCGCCGTGCCGTGCAGGGATGAGAAAGCCGAGCGGCAATAATCCATATAGGCATCCGCCGACATGGCCGGACCGAAATCAAGCGCATCCTGCAATTCTTGCGGCATGACTTCGCGCGCATAGGGCAGTGCACCCAGCGTATGAATATTCATCGCAGCGCTCGATACATTCGCACGGATACCGGCATCCTTATAGGCTTTGAACACCGTTGAAAGCCGTGAAAGATCATGTGCAGGCGGGTCGAAAAAATCATCGCACAAGGTGGTGACACCATTGCGCAAAGATTCCATCGCCAGAAGCATACTGCGCAGATAAAGCAGTCGCTGGCCAATGGCCGGCCCCATCAATAGCGGATAGGCGTAAAGCAGCCAGATTTCGAGCGGCATGCCTTCATATCGGCCACGGAAGAATGTCTCGCTTGAATGGGTATGCGCATTGATAAGCCCCGGCATAACGAGCCGGTCCTTTCCGTCAATAACAACGGCATCGGGCTTTGCGGCAAGATCGTTGCCAATTGCTGAAATCCGACTATTCTCAATCAGAATGTCGCCTTTAACTGGGCGACTTCCATGCTGCGCGCACATGGTCAGAATTGTAGCATTTCTGATAATCGTCTGATTTATGATCGCCATAACAGATCTTCCCACAATTACTGATCGCGCAACTCGCCAAAGCCATTGGCAGCCTTGGTGCCACCCCGCATCTGCGTACTGATCCAGATACCTATAACCGTTGCAATATAGGGCAGAGCAAGCAGCAAATCGTGCGGAACACGATCGCCAAAAGCCAGCTGCGCCCTGATACCAAGCGCCCCCACCACGGCAAAGAACACCGCCGCAAGACTTGCGCCAATTGGGTGACCAGCGCCGAAGATAACGGCAGCGAAGCCCATAAAGCCGCGACCAGCAGTCATATTCTGGGTGAATATCTGAAGGCTTCCGGCTGCAAGTTCTGCACCGGCCAATGCGCACAAAACGCCCCCAACCATCAGCGCCACCAGACGCATCAAGGCGGGATTAATGCCAACGCTGCGCGCTGCAAAAGGGTGTTCGCCTGCTGCCGCCAGACGCAAGCCAAAGCGTGTGCGTCGTAAGACAACCCACATAGCAAACACGACAAACGGCATGAGAAGCACGAGGATAGAAAGAGAGCCATAAGCGCCGAAGGCAGGGCCGATGCGTGGCAGACCAAAAGGTGCGCTGACTGCGGCCTGTGTGCCGAAGATCGACTGAACGGCAAGTGCTGTTCCGCCAAGGCCTAATCCCGTCAGCCCAAGACCCGCGATGATCTGGTTGGCTTTGAGTTTTTCAACGACAAACCAGAACAGGACAGATCCAACAATGCAGACGCTAATTGCAATCAGAAGCGCTGACCAGATCGATTGTGTGAGCACAATGCCGACAATGGTGGCACAAGCACCGGCAATCATCAGGCCCTCAAGACCGAGATGCCAGATACCTGTCCGCTGCGCGATCACCCCCGCAAGCGTGACATAAATCAGCGGTGTACCTGAGCGCAGAATAGCAATTACGAAGTCTTCCATATCCGTCCTCCGAGTTTTGCGATCCGGTCAACGACACTGGATTTTGCAGTGATAAAGAGAGCGATTGCCGCATTGATAATGTCGATGGCTGATGACGGAAGACCCGCCATGATCGGCAAATACAAAGCTGCTGAGGCAAGCCCGCCGAAAAACAGCGCAACAAAGGCTGTTCCGACCACGGAGAAATTGGCAACCAGTGCGATCAGAATTGCGGTAAAGCCGTGCCCTGGCAGGAAACCGCCCGTAATACGGCCATTTGGCCCCATGAACTCGATTGTGCCAGCAAGACCGGCAAGTGCGCCGCTGAGCAGAAAACTCGCCAGCCCGATGCGCCACGTACGCGCGCCCTGCCATTGCACCATTGTCGGATTGCGTCCAGCAAGCCCGGACAGGACGCCGAAAGCAGTACGGTTGACCAGAAACCACATCGCAAGCCCCACGATTACAGCAATTGCAATGATGGTTGGAGAAAGTCCAAGCGAGTCACTGATGCGATAGGTGCCTGCAAGCGGTCGGCTTGATGCCTGCTGTCCGGTTCCTGACGGGTCTTTGAGCGGGCCAGCTGTAACGTAAAGCAGAAACAGGCCCGCGATGAAATTGCCCATCAGCGTCGTGATGACTTCATCCGCACCCGATTTGAGCCGCAACAGTCCTGGCCACAAGGCCCATAATGCGCCGCCGGTCATGCCAGCAAGAAAGCAGGCCGTTATAACAACCGGCGCAGGCGCACCGTTCAACCATTCCGCCGTGAAAGCAGCAGCAATGGCACCCATGTAGAACTGCCCTTGCGCACCAATGTTAAAATAACCAGCGCGAAAAGAAACTGCGACGCCCACAGCCGTAATGAACAGCGGCAAGCCCCAGCGCAGAGCCTGTTGCAGTGCACCGGGTCTTAAAAATGCGCCTTCAGCAATCGACTGGAACATCAGTCCCGTCGAATAGCCTGCGGCCTGAAAAATGATGCCACATAATGCGAGACCAATCAGGATGAAGATCAGCGCACGAAAAACGGAAACAAACCGGTCGATCATCGATGAACTCCTGTCATGGCGGCGCCAACCGCGGCGAGGTCATAGGGTGGCCGGAATTCAGCGACGATGCGCCCCGACAGCATGACAATCACGCGATCTGAAATGTCGAAGATTTCATCAAGGTCAGATGAGATGAACATCAGCCCGCATCCCCGAGCCCGAGCTTTGCGCATGGAATCCCAGACAAAAGAGGTGGCTCCAATATCCAGCCCACGGGTCGGCTGGGCAGCAAGAATAAGACGCGCATCCTCGTCCATTTCGCGGGACAGGATCACTTTTTGTGCGTTACCACCTGACAGTGAGCCTGCACGCTGTCCCACTTCCGAATAGCGCACGTCCCATTGTTTGAGGGCAGCATCACATTCTTTACGAATTGCAGAAGGGTTGATGGTCGACAAAAGCGGCATCTGAAGAAGATTGCGCGCAGCCCAGTTTTCCCAAAGCGAACTTGTCAGGCTCAAACCTTCGACATTGCGCTCAAAAGGAATGATACGAAGTCCGGCTGCCCGTCGTGCGGCAAGCGGCGCGTCGGTCAACTCTTTGTTATCTAACGCAATCGTGCCCTCAACGACATCGGCCATTGCAGCGATTGCGCGAACAAGTGTGCGCTGTCCGTTGCCCTCAACACCCGCAACGCCGATGATTTCACCGGGACGAATTTCGAGATCAACCTGATCAAGTGCCGGTCCTTCCGGATCGGGGCGCGTTGATATCTTATTCATACGCAGTATTGGTGTAGTTTTTCCTGCAACAACATTCTCATTTTCATGTGCATGGGTAACGATCATGCTGCCGGTCAATGCTGCCTTGTCGTCGGCATTAAGATTTTTAGCCGCATTGGCACCAATGATCAGCTCTGCAAGCTTGTCAGCATCGATCTCGTCACATGGCAGCGGACCATCAACCAGCCTGCCGCCGCGCAGCACCGTAACCGTATCGGCGATTGCCAGCACTTCCCGAATTTTATGCAGGATCAGGATGACGGTAACACCGCGCTCTTTTAGACGGCGAACCCGCTCAAAAAGCTTATCTGCACCTTCGGGCGATAAAACTGCTGTCGGCTCATCAAGGATCAGAAGTTTGGCTTCCGCAACAAGCGCTCTTGCAATTTCAACACCTTGTTGCGTCTCCACCGCCAGATCACGAATGCGCTGACTGGCTTTCACTTTGACATCAAGCGCATCAAGATGAGGCTGCCAGCGCCTCTCCAATTTGCCTTTGGAAAACAGACCACCGCCTTGAGCGCCAAATTGCATCGCTTCCGCCACAGTGAAAGACGGCGGCAGCGCAAAACTCTGATGCACCAGTTCAACACCCATATTGCGGGCGTCTTTGACATTGCCGCCCACAATTGGGCGACCATCTATTCTGAGTTCGCCCGATGCCGGGCGAACAAGGCCAGCCAAAACTCTGGCGAAAGTGGTTTTTCCTGCGCCATTCTGGCCGACAACGGCATGGATTTTTCCACGCTCGAAGACTGCTCCGACATCGCAGAGTGCAACGATCTGACCGTATCGCACGGTCACATCGCGGCATTCAAATATGGGCTGGCTGGCCTTGGTCATTGCAGCAGATCCGGTCAGAGCGTTGTATTGAAGGGAACTTTCAGTGATCCGTCCAGAATTGCGGCGCGCGCGGCTGCAATTTCCGGTTCAACTTCCTTCGCTTTGGCAACGAGATCAGCCGGGCCTTCCTGCGCGAAAAGTGGCGACAGGATGAAATCGATAACACCGGTTCCAAGACCTGTGTGCTCATGTGTACCACCGGCAAAATCACTGCCATTGGCTTTCTTCACTTCATTGTATAGCGAAGTACCGAAATCGAGACCGACGATTGAGATGACATTTTTCGGACCTTGCGGGAACTGCGCCGGATCAAGCACACTCACCAGACGACCTTCACCTTCTTTTGCGGCTGCGATGATGCCAAAGTCAGTTGCTGCTGCATCGGTCTGGATGAAGTCAATGCCGCTTGAATACATCTGCGTGGCAATTTCCTGTCCCTTCGCCGGGTCCTGAAATGAGCCTGCAAAAGCAACGGCAACCGATGCATCAGGCCGAACAGACAATGCGCCAGCCTTGAATGCATTATAGTCGGCATTGATCGGTGGAATAGACACGCCGCCAATAAAGCCGAGCTTGCCGGTTTTGCTCAGACGCGCTGCGAAAATGCCGGACAGATAGCAACCGAGATAATAGTCATAGGAAACCGTGACGACATTCGGAATTGCCGGTTCAAACGGATCAGCAAAAAGCTGAACCCATTTTGTATTCGGATAAGACGGCGCAAGCGCTTTGAACGGCTCCGCAACTTCATTGAATGTTGAAACGATCACCGCAGCACCGGCATCGCCCAGCGTGCGGAAGATGGTTTCGTAGGTAGCAGGGTCCTGCGCGTAAACGGCACGATACTGAAAGCCCTGTTCTTCGGAAAGCTGCTTGAGTTTGGCGATCATCGAGTCCACAGCACTGGCGTCACCTGCCGCTTGCGTATGTACCAGTGCGACAAGGCCACCTGCCGCAAAAGATGCAGCGGTCATCAAACCACTGGTTATACTGAAGGCAGCCAATCCAGCAGATGTCTTCAGGAAGCTTCTGCGATCGATTGCTTGACGCAGAATATCGATTTCGTTTGATTTTTTGTTCGTCATGTTCCCATTTCCTTGCTCTGGAAGTTAAGTATCCGAGTTATTATTGGGGCGACTGTGGCGTCGCCCTTAGGCTTTTGTTTTTAAGTGCCCGGCGAAAACGAAGCCGGATTCATAATCATCACATCCTGCGTCTGGATAGCATCAAGCGCCCAGACGCTGGCGATAAATGTTTGCCATTCAGGATCGGCATACATGGCGGCGCGCCGTGCTTCACGATCTGCAAGACTGTCATAGCGCCACATCAGAACCGTGCGATGCAGATGCCCGATCTCGCTGACATAAAGGCCGAGAAACGTGTTGAGATGCCGCTTCTGAATCGGCAAACCTTCTGTCTCATATTTCTTGAGCCAGCCATCGACCGTACCGGGTTTGAAAGTATATGTGCGATGTTCGACGATCACAGAGATGCCTCCTCTAGAATGAATTCAGCAGCGCGCTCTCCGATCATGATGGCGGGAGCGTTTGTGTTGCCACTCGAAATGATTGGCATGATTGACGCGTCTGCCACACGCAGACCTTGCACGCCGTGAACTTTCAGCCGTGCATCAACCACGGCCATTGGGTCGTTACCCATCTTGCAAGTGCCAACGGGATGAAAGGTGGTCATCGCGTTGGCGCGCAGCCATTTGGTCAGCTCAGCATCGCTTTCAACCGCCGGACCCGGCGCTAATTCCTTACCACGATATTTATCGAACGCTTTTTGCTTGATCACATCGCGCGTCAGGCGGATTGCATTGATCATGGTGCGAATGTCGAACTCGGTTTGCAGGTAATTGGCATTGATGCGCGGGCGATCCATCGGGTCAGCGGAACGCAGACTAATCTGGCCACGGCTTTCTGGATTGACCGGGCCAACACGCAGCGAGAAGCCATGATTGGCTTCAACGCGCTCTTTTTTGAACGGGTTTGGAAAGTGGAGATTTGCAGTTTTTTCAAGCGCAGGCATGAAATGAAGCTGAATGTCAGGTGCTGCCAGATCGGTACGTGATTTGACAAACGCGCCTGCCTCATAAGGGAACGTTGTGGTGATACCTTCCCCAAACAGCATACCCTGAATAACGGACCATGTGAGTTTATCGGCGCGCAGATCGGAATAAAGCGTAACCGGTTCGGGGCATTCATAGGCCATGACGCAATCGACATGATCCTGAAGGTTTTTGCCAACACCGGGAAGGTCTTTTACGACTTTGATGCCATGTTCTGCGAGCTCACTTGCTGCACCAATACCGGACAGCATCAGGATTTGCGGAGAATTGACCACACCCGCCGACAGGATAACCTCGCAGTCAGCATGGACCGTGGCCACTTTGCCCTTGCGGCTGTACTCAACGCCAACAGCACGACCATTTTCAATCAGAATACGTCGCGTATGAGCGCGGGTAATGATGGTGAGGTTTGACCGCTTTTTAGCGGGGCGCAGGAAAGCATAGGCTGTGGAGCAGCGCTTCCCCTTGGTGATGGTGAAGTCGTAGCGGCCAAAGCCCTCCTGCTCTTCACCATTAAAATCATCATTGAGCGGATAACCGGCCTGTTCGCCTGCTTTGTTGAAAACATTCAGCAAACTATTCCAGCCGCGCGCACGGCAAACAGTCAGTTCGCCTTTTGTGTTGTGGAAGGCATCCTTGCGCTGCACATGGGTTTCGGAACGAAGAAATGCGGGCAGCACTTCATCATAGGACCAGCCTGTCGCGCCCATCTGTGACCAGCGATCATAATCATGACGGTTACCACGCACATAAATCATGCCGTTGATGGTCGATGTGCCCCCAAGCACTTTACCGCGCGGCCAATAGAGCGAGCGATCATTGAGGTGCGGTTCGGGCTCAGTGTGATAATGCCAGTTGTAAATGCCCGAATGAAACAGCTTTCCCATCAACATAGGAAGGCGGAACAGCGGATTAAGGTCTTTTCCGCCAGCTTCCAGCAACAGGACCCTATTGGCCGAATCAGCAGAAAGCCGGTTGGCCAGCACGCAGCCCGCCGAGCCCGCGCCGATGATGATGTAATCGAATGTTTTCTTTGCGGCCATGTTACCAAGCGATGGGTTGAGCACCCATCTCCTCTAGAAAATCGTTGCAGAGAATGAACGGATTAGGTCGGGAAAGCACACGCTCCGCAAATGCGGGATGATCGCGCAGAACGCAGTGCACGTTGCCACCGATGGTTTCGTCAATGCCTGCCAGTTTAAGCGCCTCTGCAGCCGCATCACCAAAGCCCAGAAACACTACCGGTTTTCCGCGTGCAGCAAGCGCGCGTAACGTTTCTACAATCAGGGGGCGCCAGAGAACGAGATGCCCCTGAGACTGATGCGCATCCACATCGACCCGGAAGCGCGTGAGCGTAAGAGACGCATTGAGAAGCAAGGCACCCTCACTCACCCAGCGATCAGCAATGCCGGAAGGATGCTCCAGCTCAACAGCGCCACTTTCAATCGCATGCAAAGTCTTCGGCCAGTCGGCAAAACTGCGTGCATAAGATAAATCTCCGGTGCGCGCGGCAACGATCTGCTGCGTGTATGCGCGGATGCTTTTGGAGAACATCTTGTTGAGTTCGCTCCAAACAGCCAGATTGCCCGCTTCAAATGCTCGTCCGGTGGCAAATCCGGGTTCAGGATAAGGGTCCTGACCGAGAACGACGCAGCGAACATCATCAGGCGAAATATCATCAAAGGCGCGCAAATAATGCGCACCGACCGGCATTCCCGGAAAGTGTTTGCCACGGCGAACCGGAAAAATCGGCTCCCAGATTTCCAACTCAAGTTCTGGCGCAATGCCATCAAAATCGAGGGCAACATTGCCGAGAAGTGCGCGCCATGACTCTGGCAGATCGGCGGGCCAATCCGACAGAAATTCCTCCATCGCAGTTTTTAACCGCATAGTCATTCGCACCCTCCCCAAGGTTGCGGTGGTCAGGCCGTTCCAAGAACCTGACCGTTTTGTCAGCTTTTTATGAAAAGAAGTTGACCATCTTGTCAACTTCTTTTTTATTGGTAACTCGATTCCTTTGGTCTCTTACTGTCGTATGAGTAGACCAGTGGATGCGCACGCGTGTCTGACCGGGATGATTAATCTTGGAAAAATACTTGAAAACAATGGGATAACCAATGGCAGAACATAGCAGATCGGTGGAAATGGAGCCTGGAAATCAGGTGACTTCTGATGAGCCGATCAGAGCGCGAAACGTTCTCAGGATACTGACAGCCGCTGTTGAGATTTTTTCTCGCAAGGGGCTTGATGGTGCGCGTATTGTTGAAATTGCCAAAGCTTCGGGACTGCCAAAAGGGAATGTTTATTACTATTTCTCGTCGAAGGAAGAGATTTACAACGCAGCAATCGACCGGCTGATTCACAGCTGGGATGATGCCTTCAGGCACATTTCAGCAGACCGTGAACCGGCGGAAGCGATTGAAGCTTATGTTCGTGCCAAGCTTAATCATGCATGGGAAAATGCAGCAGAAACGCGCTTGTTTGCCAATGAAATTTTGCAAGGTGCAGAACACCTCTCCAAAGATGCGCGTGAACATATGCGAAAAGTCACCGCCGAAAAGGCACGCGTCATTAATGCATGGGCTGCATCGGGCAAAATCGTGCCAGTCGATGCGCGACATCTATTCATTCTGCTCTGGTCGGCAACCCAATTTTATGTCCAGTTTGAAGCTCTTGCCTGTGATGCACTTGATGTCAATCAACTTATTGAAGCCGACTACGCAAATGCGGCCAAAACAATTACCAACACGATCCTGCGTGGTCTTTTGATAATAGAAGCGTAATGGACAGAGCGCTAAAACCTTAACCACCGCGGCCTCCGGGCTTTGTCGCAAAAATTTCAGCAGGTTAAGAACGGCGTTATATCTGGACACAATTATGCTGCGAGTTCCGCAAATACCTCGAATGGCGAACAATTGTCGTTTGCGAATTGGTTTTTGCGGATCATATGAGCGATTTCAATGCCAGCGGTTGTGGCAGACGCTGAATGAAACGTTTTGAAGCCAAACATGTGTTTTGTGATCCGCTTGATGAAACGATGATCCCGCTCGAGAATATTGTTAAGGTATTTGACCTTCAGGATTTCAATCAGCCTATCCGCACCCGTAATTTTCATGATATTGTTTATAGCCAGCGCACCAGCCAAATTAGCCCCGCTTTTATCAATAACAATCTCGTTTGGAATACCATTGCTTGCGATGGCTTGATTAAAGAACCGTCATGCAGCGTGGAGATTTCGGCGCTCAGACAGCATGAAGTCAAGGGTTTGTCCGTCTCGATCAACAGCTCGATACAGATAGATCCATTCCCCTTTGACCTTTACATATGTCGCGTCAACCCGCCATGAACCAAGTGTTGGGCGTTTACGTCTTTGCGCCTGAGCCGCAATCTCCGGCGCGTATTTAACGACCCATCGGTTCAATGTTGCATGGTCAATCTCTACGCCGCGTTTTCAGCCATTATTTCTTGAAGATCACGATAGGAAACCGGGTAACGAACGTAAAAGAATACGGCATACATGATCACACTTTTGGGGAATGCGTCCCCTTGAAATTGACCATGATCAATGCCTCGCTTCGAACTGAAATCGGTACAATCCCTTGCACGGATCATCAGGCATGAAAAGTTTGCGACAGAACCTCTTAACAAGTATGGGAAACGAGCGAGAGTAGAAAACGCTATAGGCAATTATAAATCAATAAACGGTTCAACGCTGAGATCACGCAATGTCGCCAATCAGAAGACGGAAGTTATACTTGGATGCAGTGTCTATAACCTCATGCTGTAAACACCACGCCCGAAATCCGTCCGTCTCAAGTTGAAACAAAATAGTTGAGCATCAAAGACCGGATTCCGTTCAAAATCTATTCCATGCAACAACGCCCGCTTGGAGAACAATGTCAAATCAGAACGGAAAATTTAGCTCACGATAAGACATTGAAGCTCGTATTTTTTGGCATTTTTGTCCTTCAAGCCGCAAAAAGCGACGGCAAACCGATGGCAAGAATAAGATTCCAGTGTCAATTTTATGACTTTTGTGTGGAAATTGACGTTTTTGGATCGGGTCGGCGGCTATTATTTCAACCGCGCTCTTGGGTTTCAGCCTCTTTTTTTCGACGCGATAATATCCACAATCCGAATAAAGCGCCCAAACCACCCACCAAAGCGAGTTCTATAGATGGGGAATGCATATTTAACGCCATAATAGAAATACCAGCGCCCAATATGCAAATAAGCATGCCAATCAGCCGAGCCCTCACAGTGCCATAAAAATGCGATTTGGCGGCCGCACGTCGCTCGGGATGTCTTTGCTGCCAGTCGTCAAGTGCCGTCTTGAATTCGCGCAACAGGCGCTCACGGCCTGGCACGTCAAGCGGGCTTACAAGCAATGTCGGATAGCCTGGACGGACCAGTTTCAGGAAATCGTCAGTACCCCAGCCACTGAGTTCAGCAAAAGCAATGGGTGCGCGACGCGAAAATTGCAAACCATCCGGCATGACCTTGATCCGATTGCGCGTCGGAAAGGCCTTGAATGCAATGAGCGGCGGCACCACCAATGCAACCAGTGCAAGAACACCCGCAAGGATAATTGGTCCACGATTTAAAGTAACAAAAAGGAAGCATGCGGCACTTGTTATGAGAGAAAAAGGCACGGTAAGTTGGTGCCATCTTGTGTAGACTGAAGCCAGAATAGCATCATCGTCATTCATAGGATTGCCTTTTTTCTTTAGAGCACATTTCATTCTGATTAAATGCTATACTCGCTCTAAACTTGTGTTTTAACGTGTATTTTGTCCAAAAAAATTTTATAAAGCGCTCTCACACGCGCGATATGCAACCCTGCCGGAACCTTATGCAGAGGTTATCAATCCGACCCTTTTCGAGGACTCGATCAAAACGCCGCTACCGACATACTTCTGCGGACAGAAATGTTGCTGATTCCAGGCTATTCGGGGGGACGCTTGAAACTTGTGCGAAGCGCATCGAGACGGCCTATAATAACCGCGATACCACAACAAATTGAGCCAAACCCGAAGGACAGTGTGCCCAGCGTCAACCTTTGAACCGAATTCGCTTCAACGATGAAAATTAAGCCGATCACCACCTGAATAAGCCCGAGCATCAATATCAGAATCTTCATTCAACAAGCACCTCAAAGTCGAACGTCAACGAAAAATCTGAGGCTTTCCGGCTTGCAGGAACTGTCTTTCTCATTTGACCGCGGCACAATCAAACTTGATAGCATCGATCTCTCCTGAAGCAACGTTGTATTCACTTACCTGAAGAAATGAACACATATAGATCTTTTCTTCATTTTGGAGGAAAACATAATTTCCTGTTGCGGTCTTTATTTCATAACCCTGCTCGGCGAGATCAAGAATCGTAGGTCTGCGCTCCGCAAGACACGTAGATGTCAATGAAGCGAATAATACGAGAGTAGATACTAAAGTCTTCATTATATTCCTGTATAGGCTACGTTTGGAGCCCTTAAACTTGGCACAGTGAATCTTATTGAACAATTAATTATCTCTGTCAAAATTTTAACTCGACGTTGTTAATTGGCACGTAACGAAACACGTGTCTTTCATCGCCGGACGGGGTGTGGATGAACGATAAATATCGTGCCGTCATAAGCCATGGGCGCTGCGCCGAGAGCATCAGAGAAGGGGTGCTTTTTCCGGTGAGCCAGCATCGAGTGTGATTTTGGATCGCAACGAGCTATGATGCTGGCTTCCGGTATAATGTCTGCTTTGATGGCGTTATCGTTCACTGGCGCGCGGATCGACATTCTGCGCACCTCACAACAGCATCCGTAATGACCGACACATAACGCGACAGATCTAAAAATTTTGCGACAAAGCCCCGGTTTAGGACCGATGCGGTCGCCCATCCAGCCGAAGACGATGCCGCCCAGCGGACGCACCAGGAAGCTGACCGTATAGGTCGCAAAAGACGCAATGATACCGGTAGTTGGATCGAATTGCGGAAAGAACAGATGATTGAGGATCAGCGCTGCAGCCATCGCGTAAAGAATGAAGTCATACCATTCAACGACGGTGCCGATGGTGCTGGCAAAAATCGTACTGCCAAGCGCCTGCTGCTTGCTCATAGTTTCGATTGTCAAAATCCCTCTCCCTCGATTTGACGTATATAAAGTCCCCCCGGCCTTTGTTAGCGCCGCTTGAAAACCGGCGCTCTTTTCTCCTTGAACGCCGCTCGCCCCTCCTGCGCATCAGCAGTTGCAAAGCAGATGGTTTGCAGATCGCGCTCATATTCGATGGCTTTTTCAAGCGGCATCGAGACAGAAGCTTTGAGGTTGAGCTTCGCGGTTTCGGCGGCAATCGGTGCACGCGATGCGATCACACTCGCAATTTCGCGCGCCCGCGTGAGCAGATCAGCCAGCGGCACGACTTCACTCACCAGCCCCCAGCGCTCTGCCTTCTCGGCGGGAATCGGGTCGCCTGTCATAATCATCAGTGCTGCGTTGGATGCGCCTATGGAATGCGCCAGATGGGCAGCCATCCCTCCACCACCGATCCAGCCGAGCTTGATCTCGGGTGCCGCGAATTGCGCGTTATCAGAAGCAATACGGATATCGCAGGACATCGCAGTTTCGAGCCCGCCACCAAAGGCATAGCCATTGACAGCTGCAATCGACGGCTTGAGAAGCGCACGAAATGCATCGCAGTAATCCGGCCGATTGCGGAACTGCCAAGGTGTCTCATAGGTATCGAGTTCGCGAATATCCGAGCCCGCACAGAATGCACGTTCTCCAGCGCCCGTCAGAATAACGCAACGGATCGTGTCGCTATCGTTGCATTCGGTCACAGCTGCAACGATGGCATCAGCCATTTCCGGCGTCACGGCATTGAGTTTCTGCGGACGGTTCAAGGTGATGACGGCAACTGCGCCGTCGATTTCGAAGTTGATGTCTTCAGTCATGGAAAACTACCTTTCACCGTCATGTACGCGCGAAGCGGCGTAGAGAATTTGCAGCTCATTCAACACTGCCGATGCCGGGCGGCGTTCATCAAAGGCCGCCCCCAAAAGCGCCGAAGCTATGCCCTGAAAGGCGATGTAGCCATCATGGCGTGGGCGCACATAAGCCTGCTCCAAAGTATCCGCGGTGTTACGATAAAAATTGCCCCATCGCCGGTTCACCCGCTCATCATGCCAGGCGTCGCGTCGCGATGGCTGGCCTTCATGATCGGGAATGAACCCAGATTGGGCTTCACTGCTCATTAGCCACAAGAGATGCGTTTTGAGCGCGGAGGTGATATGAGCACGGCGCGAAACACCAATGCCCGTGCCGCCCAATGTCGAGCCCGGAAGACCGCCATTGGCTGCGCGTGGCGCATTATGAAACGCGACAGGCTTTCCACTTTGCGGTGCAGCATAATTCACATAACCATAGACCAGCGGGCACAATGCAACATCGTCATACTCGGCCATATGGCCCAATATACCGATGGGGTTCCTTTGCCGAACAGATGCCGGGCTTCGCGCCGCAAGTTCTGCCATCAGATCATAGACGTGCTGCCCCACATTTTCTGAAACCAGTATGTTCGGGTCTTTTTCGGCAGGAGGCTCGCCAAAAGCTGCCGCGATAGACAGAAATGACAGGCAGGCGTGTGGGCCAGCAAGCGAAAGCGCGACTTTGCCGCTTTGCTGCGACAGGCGAAGCACCTCATCCCAAGTGACAGGCACACCGTCTGAGAGATCAGGACGAAGAGCCATAACCTGCGTTGCAGCATCAAGCGGCAACGCCCAGTGCTTACCCGCAAAGCGATAGCTCGTTAATGACGGACCGATACTGGCCTTGGCAAGCTCAGCAACCGTTTCAGCGCCAAACACGTCTTCAAGCGAAAGCAGACAATCGCCAGATATGGCCTCGCCCACATGCGGATGATCGAGAACCACGAGATCATAGCGGGCGCAGAGATCAGCTATCGGGTGGGATTCAAAACCTTCTAGCGGCTGCTTGTCCCAATGGATGTCCAGACCGGCAGCAATAACATCCGGCAATTTTGATGCCGCCGCCAATGCATTATAGCCGCGCGGATGATCCCAGGTGAGAGCTTTAATCACCTGCATTTCAGATATTCCCCGACACGATAGCGCCAGATTTCTCAAGTGCTTCAATCTTGTCTGCCGCATATCCGGCTTCGGCCAGCACATCTCGCGTATCCTGCCCGGTTACGGGTGCCCCACGGTCCACTGTCGATGGCGTCTTGGAAAAGCGGATCGGGAAGCCCGGCGTTTTTACCTTGCCCTCTGTCGGATGCTCATACTCGACAAAGGTGCCGTTATGCTTGATCTGCTCGTCGTCCACGAGATCGGCATAGCCATAGACAGGGCCACACCAGATATCGGCTGCGCGAAGAAGCTCCAGCCATTCGGCAGAGGTTTTCGTTTTCAGCTTATCGCGTGTCTTGGCAAAGATTTCATCGCGACGCGCCCAAGTATCAACCTCATCATTCATGATGAGGAAACTGTCTTCGCCAATCACTTCACCCAGCGTTTTCAGCTTCGGAAAAGCGACGATGATAAAGCCGTCAGAGGTTGCAAAAGCACCGTAAGGCGCCCGGATATAGACATGAGCATGTGGCTCTGCCGAACGAGTTTGCGGCTTGCCACCGACGGTGAAAACCGAAAGCTCCTGCATCTGAATGGTGGTGATCGCATCGAGCATATTGACCTGCACCAACTGCCCCTCACCCGTACGCTCACGATGGAGAAGTGCTGCAAGCGCGCCTTCAAACGCAGTATAAGCGGTGATGGCATCCACCAGATATTGCCCGGCGGCGGTTGGCGGCTCGCCCTCACGGCCTGCCGAAAGCATAGCGCCCGACATACCTTGTAAAACGAGATCCTGCCCCGGACGATGGACATAAGGACCATCTTCGCCATAGCCAGAGATCGAAACATAGATCAGCTTTGGATTGATCTTGGAAAGCGACTCGTAATCGACGCCAAGACGCTTTGCGACGCCCGGACGATAGTTTTGCAAAAACACATCGGCGGTTTTCACAAGGTCAAGAAGCACCTGTTTGCCGTCTGGTGATTTCAGATCGACCGCGAGCGACCGCTTGTTACGGTTAAGCGACAGGAAAGAGACATTAACGCGGTTGCCTTCGGCACCGCCCGCCGCCACATGGCGCTGCCATTCGCCCGTCGTCGGCTCAACCTTCACCACATCGGCACCAAGATCACCCAAACGCTGCGCTGCAAATGGCCCCGCCATCGCAATCGAACAATCCAGCACACGATAGCCTGATAAAACACCCATGGCAGCTCCACTCCCTGCTCAAATCCATTTGCGTCAGAACCTATCCAATATTTTTGCCTTGTCTAGAGTGAGCGCTAACATTTTTATATTCATATCTTCATGATTTATGCGATAGTGCCACAAGATGTTTTAGCGCTAACATTTTTCAATTGACGTGATGACGCATATGTGAATAAAGTTTTTACAAGTGAACGGGAGGTTCACGCTGGAGGAGAACACATGACCAGAATTCGCTCAGGCCTAGGTTTGAAGGCACTCACACTCGCTATTTTGTCGGCGTCTCCGCTGAGCGCGAGTGCGCAAAATCAGGACCGCGCGGCACTGCTCGGCACCCTGCCAACTGAAATTCAGGCACTTTATACCGATGTGGTTGAAGTTGGCCCTTCTGCTTATGGTGATTTCAAGGCGCCCGCCAAGCCGTGGCGCTGGTGCCATTCGGAGTCCTATATGGGCAATCCGTGGCGTGTAACCTTCAATGACGAACTCAAGCGCCTTGTGGATGGGGCTATCGCTGCAGGCGATGTGTCTGAATATGTTGTTTCAGACTCCAATGGCGATGCCACACAGCAGATTTCGCAAATTCGCGCCTTCATTGAACAGGGCTGCAATGTCATCACGACTATTGCCGGTTCTTCCACCGCACTCAATGCAGTGATTGACGATGCCTATAAGGCTGGCATTCCGGTTATAACGTCCGCTGGTTCTGTAACGACGCCGAATGCCATCAATGTCATGCACAACCAAAACCTCTGGGGCTACCAGATGGGCAAAGGCATTGCGGAGGTGCTCAAAGATGGCGGCACCGTTCTTCAGGTTGAGGGCATCTCCGGTCATCCGCTTGTACAGCAGGAAAATGCCGGACTTGAAAAAGCCGTTGAAGAGTCCGGCAATCTCAAGATTGCCCGTAAAGTGAGCGGCGAATGGACCGGCACGACAACGAAATCCGCAGTGCTTCAGGCACTTGCCACCACACCGCAGCAGATTGATGCAGTCTGGTCGACGGGCAGCGAAGCACGCTTTATTGCGGAAGCCTTCCAGCAGGCAGGTCGTCCACTTCCCTTGATCGCCGCTTCCATTTCTGGCGATGCACTTGGCTACTGGAATGCCAATCAGGACACGTTCAAGTTCTATGGCGGTGAAGTATCACCGCATGTTGCAGCGCAGAACGCTTTCCGCGTCGCATTACGGGTTCTTGAAGGCCAAAAGCCGCTCGTCAATACGATCATCGCTCCGATGCCACTTGTGACGCAGGCCGACCTTCCAAATTGGTACAAGGACTGCATGAAGCCGGATTCCGCAGCCATCTTCCCGATACCGCCGCAGGATCCATTCCCGGAAGAACTGCTTAATGGCTACTTCTCGAACGGAAGCGCCACCGCACTTTATGACTTCGCGAAAGTTCCAGCTTCCTGCTCCAAGTAAGGTTTGCAGGACGACGCGCTGAATAACGTCATTGCCAAGGTCAATTGGTCCAGATCAATTGGCCCAAACCATTGGCAATGACCTTCGCTTATCGCATGCAGAAAGTCATTTCATTATGCCAGACTCTGAGCATCCCTCGCTGGGCACATCCAGCATACACAGACTGCTTGCCGAAGCGGGGCTGCCCAACATCACGCACGCTCCGGTCATGTCACTACAGGTCGAAAACCTTGAAAAGCGTTATGGCGAAACAATTGCGCTCACAAATGCCAATGTGACTTTCAGCCATGGCGTTCATACGATCCTGGGGGAGAACGGATCGGGCAAGAGCACGATGCTGAAAATACTGTCTGGCGTGGTCGCACCCACGCATGGGCGTGTCGTTCTCAACGACAAAACCGTCTCGGCCAGATCGCCTGCAGATATGAAGGCACTGGGCCTTGCTACGGTTTTTCAGGAAGTTTTGATCGCTCCGCATCGTTCGGTGGTCGAGAATATCTTTCTCGGGTTTGACGGGCTCATCACCCGTAAAGTCAGCAAATCAGTCCGCGAAAAGGCAGCGCACGCAGTTCTGTCAAAAATTGCACGCTTTCCGATCGACTTGCACGCAGCAGCTGGCAGCCTGTCACTAGCAGCACAGCAGCTCGTAGTGATTGCACGCGCCTTCATCAGCCGTCCTTCGATCCTGCTTCTCGATGAAGCAACAGCAGCGCTCGACTATGCAGATCGTGATCTCGTCTTTGAAACAATCGAAGAATACGCTGCGTCGGGCAATATTGTGATCTTCATTTCGCACCGGCTGGAAGAGGTGAAACGCCTTTCCGATGAGGTCACGGTGCTACGCAGCGGCCATGTTGTCGATACGCTCGACAGGCAGCAGATCAACAGCCAGATCCTTCTGGAACTGATGGCGCCGGAGGCTCATCTCCATGTTGAATGATCAAATCATTCTTACCTATGAAAATCTCGTGCTTGCGCCGGGGCGCAAAGCGCTGTCCGGCACCATCCGCGCCGGTGAGATAACCGGACTTGCAGGTCTCGAGGGCCATGGCCAGGAGCAATTTCTGCTGGCGCTTGCAGGCTTCAATCAGCCTCGTCATTCAAAGGTCGAAATCGTCACCCGGTCCGGCGAGCAGAGTGCCTATAGTAATCATCACAATGCCGCCAGATGCGGCGTGGTTTATTTGCCGCGTGACCGACGCGCGACCGGTATTTTCCCGGTGCTTTCCGTACTCGATAATTTTGGTATGCCTTCCATGCCGCGTTTTTCATGGGGTGGCATCCTCAACCGCCGCAAACAGGAGGAAGAGCTGCAGCGCTATACCGAATTTCTGTCGATCCGCTATCCGGCAATGGACGCGCCGATCACGGCACTCAGCGGCGGCAATCAGCAAAAAGTGCTGCTCGCACGGCTTCTGGCGCTCAAACCGCGTGTAATGCTGCTCAACGATCCGACACGCGGCGTTGATCTCAACACCCGCATGAAATTCTATGAAGCCTTCCGTAAACTCGCCCGTGAAGAAGGTATCGCGCTCGTCATCCTGTCGAGCGAAATCGAAGAAATCCTGCAAATCTGCGACAGCGTTTCAGTGTTCCGCGATTTTGAATGCTCAAAAACTATCAGCAAATCCGAAATGTCGATGTCGGGCGTCCTTGCAGCCATGTTCGGGCAGGATGAGGTGGAGCTATGATCTTAACCGACAACAAAAGCGGCTTGCGGCGCATCTTCTGCGGCAGTCAGGAAACACGGCTCGCCGCAATCCTGTTCATCATTCTGCTTGTCATCAATATTGTGCTTAACCCGGTACGCTTTGCACCGTCAAACTGGGGCTCGGTGTTGGGACTTGCAGCGCCGCTGCTGCTGACTTCGCTCGCGGTTACCATACCGTTTCTTGCCGGACGCGGCTCAATTGACATTTCCGTTGGTCCGCTCGTGGGTTTGATCAATGTCATTCTCGTTCAGATGCTGATCACAAAAGGCGGCATATCCTCGCCCTGCATCATTATCCCGGCAGCAATTGCACTCGGTATTCTAGCTGGCGCATTAAATGGCCTTCTGGCGGCGATCATCCGTATTCAGCCAATTGTTGCAACGCTTGGCACCTACTTGATATTTGGCGGGCTGGCGCTCACCATCCTGCCGTCCCCATCGGGTTCCGTACCTGCATGGCTGTCATCTTTTGCGGGTCCATGGTCCATTCTGCCGGTAGGTGCTGCGGTTCTGATATGGATCGGTATCAAACGCCTGCCTTTCTATGAGACGCTTATGGCCGTCGGCAGCGAGGATCGAGCCGCCTACACCGCTGGTGTCAATGTTCCGCTCGTGCGCTTCATCGCTTATGTGCTGGCCGGATTATTCGCAGGACTGGCAGCATTGTCGCTCACAGCCCTCATTGGCTCAGGTGATCCGATCATCGGTCCCGGCTATACGCTGATTGCTATTGCTGCAGTCGCCCTTGGCGGCGTCAGCCTCGCCGGCGGCGTTGGCGGATTAACCGCAGCATTTCTGGGTGCAGCATGTATATTCCTGCTGCAAAGCATGTTGACGGCCTTCAACGTCTCGACCTTCGTGCTGCAGGCAGTCTATGGCGCAGTACTTGTTCTGGCTGTCTGCCTCAACTCCGAAAAACTCAAACTCTATTTCCGACGCAAGGTGGCGCAGTCATGATTAAGGCACTGGCTACAAATCGCGCGCTGGTCGCCTTCATCGGGGTGGCGTTGGTGTTCCTCTTGGGAGCAGCCCTCATTCCAGGCTTTGCCAGCCTTTTCTCCATTCGCGCCATGCTGGTTCTGGCAGCACTGCTTGCGATTGCAGCACTCGGGCAGACGCTGGTGATGATCCTTGGTGGCATCGACCTTTCCATTCCGTTTGTGATCGGCTTTGCCAATGTTGTCTTCGCCAGCCTCTATGGCGATGGAATGTCACCGCTTTTGGCCGGTATTATCGTGCTGGCATCAGCCGGGCTGATCGGTGCGTTTTCCGGCGCATTATCGGCAGCGCTTTCCATCCACCCACTCATCGTCACGCTTGGTGTCGGAACGATGGTTCAAGCAGGCGTACAAATCTGGACACGCGGCTTGCCGACAGGTTCAGCACCCGCTTTCATCAATGATTTCGTGTCATTGGGTGGCAGCATCGGGCCTTTGCCATTCCCTTGGCTGATCCCGTTTGCAATTTTGCTGACCCTTGGCACCGTCTTTGTGTTGCGCCGTACGATTTATGGCCGCAAGCTTTATGCGCTGGGTTCAAATATCAAAGCCGCCGAACTGGCACTGATCAGACCGGTTGCAATCTGGGCAATCACTTTTGGCCTCAGCGCCATGTTTGCTGCACTTGCTGGCATTCTTCTGCTCGGCTTCACCGGCTCATCAAGTGCGACAGTGGGCACGCCCTATCTTTTCCAAACGGTTTCTGCGGTCGTTATCGGCGGAACCGCACTGATCGGCGGGCGCGGCGGATTTGTCGGAACGGTGGCTGGCGCTATCATGCTGATGGAACTGCGCACGTTTCTCATCGGTATGGGATTTTCGGATGCCATGGTACAGTCGTCACTCGGTGTCCTCATCCTGCTTCTGGTCGCAGCCTATGGCCGTGATCGCCATATCCGCAATCTTATCTGAAGGAGAACCCGTTGGACGAGCGGCTTGCACGGACCATTGATGCCATCAAAGCATCCGGTGCCGATTGGGGCGTTTTTACCAGCCCCGATGGCATCGCCTACACTTCAGGTCATGTCGTTTCCATTGAAGCGGGGCCATCACCCTTTGCGGGTGGACCTGCCATCGCACTGGTTGGCAAAAACGGCGAATGCGGACTTGTCGTCACCAATCTCGAAGCAGAAACGCCAAGCTGGGCACAGATCATTCTCACATATGAAGGTTTTTCATATAAAGAGCCGACAGACATTTTTACGAACTATCTCAATGCTGCACAGGATCTCTTTACCAAATTTGGTATCAGAGGAGCAATTGCCATAGAGCAGAACAGCTTCCCATTATCCTTGCTCCCACTTATCGACACATGCCGTCGTGTGTCGATTGATGCTTTCAAGCGCCAGCGCATGGTGAAAACAGCAAATGAGATCGCGCTATTGCGTGAGGCAGCGCTGACCGCTTCCGCCGGGCAACGCGCGTTTATTGAGCACAGCAAGGCGGGCCGCAGCGAGCTGGAAATATTTGCCGACATCAGGCTCGCCATGGAAAGCAGAGCTGGTGAACGCCTGCCACTTACCGGCGATTTCATATCCGGCAAAACCCGCACATCAGCATTCATGGGCTGGCCAACAAACCGTATCGTTGCCACCGGCGACCCACTCATCTGCGATCTCGCACCGCGCGTCAAAGGCTATTGGGGCGACAGCTGCGCATCGGCAATGCTGGGCAAAACAACTAATGAGTTTGAGAAACAGTTCAAGGCCGTAAAATCGGCGCTTGATCTGGCAATCGAAATCATCCGCCCAGGCCTTGGCATCGGTGAACTGGATCAAAAATTGCAGGCCCATATCGCAGCACATGGCTATGGCTATGCCCATCACTCCGGACATTCTATCGGTACATCTGTCCATGAATGGCCACGGCTTGTCAGCTATGAAGCAGAGCGTTTCCGCAAAGACATGGTTGTGATGGTAGAACCCACCGCCTTCGATCCTGACACTGGCGGCGTGCGGCTCGAATTCATGCTGCATGTTACAGAAAATGGCTGCGAAGTGCTAACCGACTTTGAGCATCAGATGGTTATTTAGCCGCTGGCTCTGATCTTGAGTTCGAAACCGACATCGACAATTGTGTTTGTCGATGTTTCGCCACGCATTGCTTCCAGTAAAAGCTCACCCGCCTTCCGTCCGATTTCCGCCGAAGGTACTTCAACCGTCGTCAATGGCGGCAGCAGATGACGCGAAAGTTCAAAGTCGCCAAAGCCTGTAATCGCGAGCCGTTGTGGCACTTTGATACCAATGCGCTGCGTCTCAAGCAACGCGCCGGAAGCTAGAATATCACTTGAAAACATAACAGCATCGGCTTCGGGATATTGAGCCAGCGCCCGTCGCAGAAGATCGACACCCGAAGCCATGGCAATCGGCATTTCAGTTGCCACCGTGATGCGTGGCTTCTCGTCCGGAAACTCTTGCTCCATTGCCGCTTTGAATGCGCCACGGCGTTCGGCAGCACGGCTGTCGCCTTTCCGAACCACACCGGCAAACACAATATAGCGCCGACCCGTATTGATCAGATGACTGACCATCTCGGTGATTGCCGCCGTATTGGAAAATCCCACCAGCCGGTCAATCGGTTTATCGGTAAAATCCCAGCCCTCAACGACTGGAATTTCGGCACGTTTGAGCAATGCGACACTGCGCTTGCTATGGTGTGTGCCGATCAGAAAAACCCCATCCGGTCGCCGCCCGAGGAGGCTACGAATGATTTCTTCCTCGCGCTCCATTCGGTAATCAGTATTGCCTAAAAATATCTGATAACCGGACCGATGCAGTACATCGGAAAAATGCTGGATCGTGTCAGCAAAAACAGATGCGGACAATGTGGGTATAATCGCCGCAACCGTATTGCTTTTATGCGATGCAAGATGGCTGGCCGCGAGATTATGAACGTAATGCGTCCTCTCGATTGCATCCTGAATAAGCTTCCGCTTTTCAGGCATCACGGAATCTGGAAAACGCAACGCACGCGAAACGGTCTGCATGGAAACCCCTGCAGCCGCAGCCACATCCGCCATGGTCACACCAGAACCTTTGCGGCGCTGCTTTCGCGGTGTTGAGGCTTCAACGCTCACAGATAGAAAGGCCTGACACAGACGGGGGTGCCTATTTCGATGCGTTTGCCCGTATCGGTCAAAATTCCCGTCTCCTTATCGATTGCGAAGATCGCAATGCAATCTCCATTCTGGTTAGCGACCAGAAGCCAGTTGCCATCCGGTGTCAGCGTAAAATTACGCGGTGTTGCGCCACCCGTAAAGCTGTGACCGATCTCAACCAGGCTGCCATTCTCCTGATCCACACGAAATGTGGTGATCGAGTCATGACCGCGATTGGAACAGTAAAGAAAACGACCATCGGGCGAGAGGTGAATATCAGCGCCATGCGACTCAAAATTCGCTGGCACTGTCGGCAAGGTCTGAACAAGGCGCATCTCATCGCCTTCGCGCTCAATGAGCGAAACCGTGGAATTCAGTTCGTTGGAGACATAGACAAACCGGCTATTAGGATGCTGTGCGATATGGCGAGGACCAGTACCGGGTGGCGTCGCAACACTGCTCACCCGCTTGAAACTGCCATCATTATCAAGGCGATAGGCAATGACTTCATCAAGGCCGAGGTCCGCAGACAGAAACATGCCGCCTTCCGGTGTTTCAACCACGCAATGCGGGTGGCTCCGTTCCTGCCGGTCGACGACAGGCCCAAGCTTGCCCTCGTGACGAACGCTATGTGAAACCGGCCCGAGGCTGCCGTCAGGCAACACTGGCAACGCAACAAGCGACTGGTCAGGCCCGCCCGAGCCCATCGCATAATTGGCGACAAGCACAAACTTTCCATCCACTGTCACGGTATTATGCGCAGTTATGCTGCCTTGGGCACTTTGCTTGTTGAGATAAACAAGTTCACCCTTTTCAGCATCAAAACGATAGGCACTGACCGTTCCCTCGTGCCAGCTAAATACTTCGGAATTTGCATAAATCACGCCGGTATCCGGCGCGACACTCAGGAATGTTGGATTGTCGACGGAAGATGTTGCGCATGTATACGATGCATCTCCTGTCGTCGTATCGAATGCGAAGATGGAAAGACCCTCGCCACGCGCACCCTGAAAATAAGGGGCTTCGCGATTAAGCGACCCAACAGCCAGATAAAGCTTCCTCACGCATTCCTCCAATGCAAACTCATTCCTTAATGCATCACCCATCCGCCATCGACATTCAAGGTCTGCCCGGAGATAAATCCTGCTTCATCAGAGGCAAGAAACATCAAAGCCGAGGCAATATCCCGCGACGATCCACGACGCTTAACAGCCTGATGCTCAAGCACGAATTTCGTATAACCCTCCGGGTCGGGGTGGATTTTCTCGGCATCTGTTGGAAAAGCACCCGGCGAAATTGCATTGACGGTAATGCCATAGGTACCGAACTCGCGTGCCCAGGCACGTGCAAGCCCAATGAGCGCCCCTTTTGATTGCACATAAGGCGAAAGGAGCGACCAGCCGCCATAGGCAGTCACGCTGGCGATATTGATAATACGACCCCACCCCTTTTCACGCATATGCGGCAGCGCCACCTGAACGCAGACAATGCCCGCATCGACATTGATGTGCTGCACTTTCTGCATTTCCTCAAGTGTATAGTCTTCAAATGGCTTGGACGGATAAATCGCAGCATTGTTGATTACGACATCAAAACCACCGGCCTCACGACTAATCGCCTCCAATTCAGGGCGGAGTGACTGCAAATCCGACAGATCGAGCGCATGGATCGAAAGTCCGCTATGCCCCTCGACCTCCGCCTTGCTTTTCAACTCTTCAATTTTTTTCGGATCATGATCGATAGCCACAACCCGTGCGCCAGCGCGTAGAAAATTGAGCGTAGTTTCAAGACCTAGGCCACCGGCAGCACCCGTGTAGAGAATGGTTTTGCCTGTCACAGAAAACGGCGATGGTGCGGTCATGAGCGTCCTCTAATAGCAACGTGATTGCCCGATGGCACCGGATATTCCTCAATTGGCTGCTTCGCAATTGCGGCAATACGTGTTTCTGTATCCGCGATGCTCGCCGCATCGCCAAGAATACGGAACGTGCTATCATAACGGCGCTCTTCGCCGTGTTCGAGCCAGATCAGTTCGCCGCGGTCGCGGGCAGCACCATGTCCCAGAACGTGATTGGTCGCAGGTTCGATACCGAGCGCATATTGCCCGGCCTGCAGATTCTGCCACTCATACATGCAGTGGAACTGATCCTTGCGGGTAACGACTTCAAAACCGATGCCCAGCTTGTCATTGACCAGCGCAACCGGCACTTCACCATTGGCATCCGCACCCATTTCATGCTGCCAGACCTGCTCATGAAACTGCATCTGCGGCGCAGGCAGCGTACGATATCCGACGCTCTGCTTTTTGTAGTCTTCTCCGGCATGAGCCGCCCAGACCACATCCCTGACAGGTGCCAAATAACGTGAGCCTTCGGCCAAAACGGGGTGCCCGACATTAATATGATAACAATACATATGCGGCGTGCGATAAAAACCGCGATTGGTCACGCGATCTGTCAGCTTGATATCGTTCGTACCGGCTTTAATTTCGATGCGGCGTGTCAGTTCGAGATGCTCACCGAACACGGTTCCCTGTGTGACGACACCCTCGCACCAGAGAGTGCATTCGTCGCCTTCCCAGCGCTCACCATAGCCAGTCAGCTTTGCAGGAATAGTACCAACACGGCCATGAATGGCGTGCTTGATCGTCCGACGCGGCTTGTAATTATAATGGTCAGCCGCCTCATCATACATGAAGAGGATATGGTCCAGACCGCATGTCACCATCAGGCCGGAGAAAGAACGCATCCAGCCAAGCCCGCCCTCGCCCTCATATTCATGCAGTCCCGGATGGCGGAAACCGGACGGAGAATGCCAACCGATAGCCATGCCACGATAGTCGCAATCGGCAATATCAAGCGCGCGATCAACCAGAACGGTAAAGCGCAAACCGGTGCCTGAACGAAACTCCAGCATTCTTATGCCGCGTTCCAATCCGTCTTCAAGCACCATCAGGCGAACGCCTGCAAATTGCGCAAAAGAGCCACTGCTCGCGGCGATGTCGCGACGCGACCTCACCTCTCCATAAAGCTTCACCATTCTGGTACCTTAAAATGCTGCGGCGCGCAGCTAGTTCAGTCAAAGGCGGCCAGTGTTTAAACGCTTGTTTATAGCACCTTTATAACACCGGCCGCCCCACCCCGCCCAAGGTGGTATTAAAGTCCCTGCGCGCGCAGCTTTCCATCGAGGAACTTCTTCGCACGTGGCACATCGGCCTCATCGAGATGTTCGATAATCATCGGAATATTCGGATGCTTTTGTGCAAGGCGCTTCAGGTAAAGGTCATAGTTCAAGGAACCTAGCCCCGGAGCCGGCAGTTCGATCTCACCAACGCCGCGGAAAGTATGGCTTTCAAGGGCATCGGCATCACCGATATCAGCATGCTTTTCCGTCTTGTCGTCGCCTGAGCGCTTGACGTCCTTGGCATGACCGATCTTGATCTTGTCGCTCAACGTATCGAAAACCTGGTTGAGAATTTCATCCATCCGGTCGATGTTGTGCGTCTCAAAATAATTGGTTGGGTCCATCAGCAGGCCAAGGCCTGGATGATCGACCTGCGCAAGCATTTTCACCGTTTCCTCGACCGAACCGACGACGTTGTTCACATAGGTTTCGAGCAGGAACACCGCACCGTGGTCATAAGCAAATTGCGACAAATCAGCGATGACCTTGCGGCACTCTTCAAAACCCTCTTCGGTCTTGTTCTTCGGATGATGAACCCAGTCGGATTCAGTGTTGTAAGTACCGGTTTCCGAAATCACATAAGGCGTACCGAGATATTGCGCGTGGCGGATAATCTCTTTGAGATAACCCACGCGGCGCTCGCGCTCCACCTTGTCCGGATGAATGATATTCGTATAACCGGAAATGCATGAAATCGGCAGATTATGATCGCGGAATGTCTCGCGAATTTTGACGCATTTGTCCTTAGTGATCTGTCCCGCACTCAGATCGATATCCTTGAAATGCATATCCAGCTGGACTGTATTGAAGTCGAGTGCGCGGATTTTTTTGGCCGTTTCCTCAAGCGAATAAGGGAAATAGCCGCTGAAAATACCCACCTGCATCATGATCGAAACCCTCCCGTCAAGATTTTTTGTTAATGCACATCTTTCCCGAAAATCGCTTCACACTTTTCGGGATGTGCTCATTTAATTGATTGATATCTCGGACAATTTGACAGTGCGGCCTTCATCGATCGACTTGTAGCCAGCCTCAATGAGTGCGACCGTCTTCACATTGTCCGCCACAGAAAGCGCTGGCGGCTCGCCAGACTGAATGGCGTATTGCAGCTGCTCCATCACACCGATAAAAGCGTGCGGGAACCACATGGTTTCCCATTTTGGGCTTACCCATTTGCCGTCTGTCGTCTTTTTGGAGGCATAAGTCAGCGTTGATGGCGAACCATCCGGCCAGCCAATCGTGCCCTGTGCCACACCATCCGTACCCTCGACCCGCCATTTGATGTAAATATCGCTGTCAAAGCCCTCCTCGCGCGGCCCGGACCAGACGTCTTCCATCGAAACAGCCATCACACCGCTCGGGAACATCAGCGTTGAAACGGTGATACCGTCCTTGTGTTCAAACTGAGTGCGGGGGTCAGTGCGCGTCAGCGTGGTGATGGTGTCAGGTTCACCAAACAGGAAGCGCAGCACATCGAGATGATGCACGCTCATGTTAGACAGTGTCAGGCGGTCATAATCTTCCAGAAACCCCTGCCAATGCGGGGTGGCACGCATCTCGATTGTCGCCATGACAGGCGCGCCAAGCTCACCCTTGTCGAGAATTTGCTTCAGTACGCGCATCGACTGGTCGTAGCGCATGTTCTGATTGACCGAGAGGATTTTGCCAGCCTTCGCTGCTTCATCGCGAAGCGCAATGGCCTCTTCAAGCCTCAGAGCCAGTGGCTTTTGGGCGAGAATGCCCTTGATATGTGGCTGCGCAAGCGCTTTGCGAATGATTGCAGGCTGCTGATCCGGCGGATAAGCAATATCGATGATTTCGATAGCTTCGTCGCCAATCAGCGCTTCTGGCGTGTCGTGCACTGTAGCGATACCCCAACGCGCGGCGACCTCTTCGGCCTTTGCCTTGGTGCGTGAGGCGATTGCCGCGACCGTAAAGCCCGCTTCCTTATAGGCAGCAAGATGGCACTCGGCCATGATCATGCCTGCGCCAATACAGCCTATTTTGAAATCCCGAGCCCGCACCTGCGGATCAGGAACAAAGCCCCGTGCTTCGCTCATCGCGTCCTCCCATTAAATTTCCCCACACAGATCCATCGATCACAGTCCGGACCGTCCAGGGACGAAGCCAACCTCCATTGGCGCGCTGAGGATTAATGAAGACTTCAATCCACAGTGTCAACATCATATTAAATCATTTTACATCATTTTACGTCGATTTCGATGAGATACTAAGTTAATCCCCGTAATTGAAGGGTTCATATATAAATTCATGATGTTTACTGATGGATACGACGGACTGACTGGCTGCTTGATAGGGAAAACGCACTTTTCATGAGTAACTGGTCTTGCATCTTTCGCAAATCGAAATACATCATTTCCCATCATTTTAATGAGGGGTCTGATTTGCGTTCCACGGTCAGCGATATTGCCAGAATAGCAGGCGTCTCAAGCGCTACGGTTGATCGCGTTCTAAACAATCGCGAAGGCGTGAAAGAGCGCACACGCGAAATCGTCCTCGAAGCTGCTCGCAATCTTGGCTATCTGCCCGGCAGCACTCCGCCGGTCGCGCAGTTTGCCGACAGCATCAGACTCGATTTCGTTCTGCCGGCTGGCACGAACACCTTTATAGCCAATCTGCGTGACGAAATTGCCAGACAGGCCGCGCTACAACCTCAAATCGAGTTAAGGCTTCACAGTGTCGAAGGCTTCAATCCCAACACGCTCGCCCGTGCGCTTGAAGGCCTCAAAGGACAGGCGCAAGGCGTTGGCGTAATTGCACTGGATCACCCGACGGTGCGCGAAGCCATGCGCTCGCTGGCCCAATCCGGCGCACATATCGTCACCATTGCGTCTGACATTCTGCATATACCGCGCGTCGGTTATATTGGCATCGATAACCGCGCCGCGGGGCGCCTCGGCGGTTATGTTCTCGGTCGTTTTCTTGGCCGCTCGACAGAAGGCAAGATTGCGCTGTTTGCCGGTTCGCTTTCCTATCGTGGCCATGAAGAGCGTGAGATGGGCTTTCGCCGTGTTATCGCGGAGGAGTTTCCGCGTCTCAGTATCGTCGAACTAAACGAAATCGAAGACAGCCGCGAAAAGGCTTACTCAGAGACCATAGCTTTGCTTAAACGCCACCCCGGCCTTGCAGGTATCTATAATCTCGGTGCAGGCAATCAGGGTATCGGGCAGGCGTTGATGGATTCAGGCAAAACAGATTCCATTATTTTCATCGGGCATGAACTGACCGAAGGCACCAAACGACTTCTGTTGAATGGCACGATGGATGCCGTCATTGACCAGAATCCGCGCGTGGAAGCGCGCGAGTCATTGGCGATTTTGATAAGCAGTATCAAAGGTCAACCTTTCGATCATCATCCACCACGCGTCCAAGTGATATTTAAGGAAAACATTCCAGAATTTTAGAAATTTGTTATTCTTTACCTAAATATAAAAGAGAATTCACTTCAAAAATCTATACTCTTTTGCTTCTATACCGAGAAATATAGTACTAAGTTCCACAATATATTATGAATATTCTTGGTTTTCAGGTGCGCAGGAAGCTGGAACAGAACGAACCCAAGTTACTCAAAAAGTCTTGCACTGCACTGGTTGCTAGTCAAGAACTGATCCCGATAATGATTGGCAACAACGGAAATCAGAAATTACCGTCCGTTCTCAATCAATCATATCTACAAATAAATCCCGTTTCTCCATACAGGAACAAAGACTGTGTCCAACCCAATACGGTTATTAAAAGGCTTCTCATTGATCAGCGAACGCGACCCTTTCACATTGTCATATTCCAAAACTTATTAACACGGGCAAGCGGACGTCATTCCGCCTCACGTTCTATTCAAATTTCTCAACCAATACGGATATTCCCTGAGCTGCTATATTCACGACTGAATAATATTATTCTGAAGACTGATCTGATCCACCGGCAGATTCGTAATTTGATGTGCCCTCAAATATGTGGGTGATCCGGTAAAAATCCGGGTTTAGGGAGGAGAATGAAATAATGCGTTTTTCGAAACAGGCACTCACCGTCGCAGCTATTTTTTCCGTGATCTCTACCGCGGCTTTTGCTGAAAATCCGAACGTCGGCGGAGCCGCAATGTA
This sequence comes from Brucella sp. H1_1004, assembly GCF_047308065.1. Lineage (NCBI taxonomy): Bacteria > Pseudomonadati > Pseudomonadota > Alphaproteobacteria > Hyphomicrobiales > Brucellaceae > Brucella > Brucella sp. H1_1004. The sequence continues at coordinate 292,758 of NZ_JAYKZA010000004.1, read as the reverse complement.
TGACAACAAAACCATTGTCGACAATGCAATGAATTCCAAGGATCATACAACGCTCGTCGCTGCCGTTAAAGCTGCGGGTCTGGTAGATACGCTCAAAGGAAAAGGCCCCTTTACAGTTTTTGCGCCAACCAATGAAGCTTTCGCTGCCTTACCAGAAGCAACAGTCAATACTCTTTTGAAGCCCGAAAACAAAGAAAAGTTAACGAAGGTCCTCACCTGTCACGTTGTTGCCGCTGACGCCATGTCAAAGAATATCGCCAAAATGATAGCCGATGACAAAGGAACACACGACATCAAAACAGTGGGCGGCTGCCTTCTAAAGGCCAAAGAGGCGATGGGAAAGATTACGCTTACCGATGAAAACGGAACTGTTGCTCACGTAACAATAGCAGACGTAAAACAGTCAAACGGAGTAATACACGTTATTGATAAGGTGCTTTTACCCAAAATGTAACAGGTTTCAATGTGAATAAACGGCTCCGACCGGATAGCCTGTCAGGCCGGAGACACTAAAATGAGTCCGGTTACGCATGTTTTGAGGATGGCGATGAACATACAGGAGAATGCAATTTCTTTTGATGTGGGAGGTTTTCGACTAAACAGTATTCTTATCTCCTCGAAATCTTTAGCGGCGAAGAATACTGCGCTATTCATTCATGGGGCGAGTACGAGTCTTCTTGATCCTCTTTACACATTTCATAATAAGCGCTTTGACGATATTCAGATGCTTTTTGTAGATCGGCCCGGACATGGGCGATCCGAAGATGGACCCGTCGATAATGTTCGCCCCGACGCTCAGGCCGATGCGATAGCCAAACTCATGCAGTTACGCGGCATCGAAAGCGCAACGATTATCGGACACTCTTACGGTGGAGCAGTTGCCGCCGCATTGGCTGTTCGTCATCCCGAACGCGTAGCGGGTTTGATTTTCCTCTCACCAGCTGTCTATCCGTGGGTTGGCGGCATCTCATGGTATAATAATCTGGCAAAAGCTCCTATGATTGGAGCCTTGTTCAGTTTATTGGTTGCGCCAACAATTGGCCTATTAAGTCTAAGAGCAGCAATGAAATCGGTCTTCACGCCGAATAAATATCCACCCGGCTACACCTGCTGGACAAAGGCATGGCAAGCGTTGCGGCCCCGCGCTTTCCGACATAATGCGCGAGAACTCGGCGCATTATGTGACTGGGCTGAAACTACTTATGAACAATACAAACGGATCGCTGCACCAACTATCATTATCACGGGTGACACCGATGATATTGTATCGCCTGATGTGCATGCCCGACAACTCGCCAAAGATATAGCACGATCAGAACTTTATGTGATTAAAGGCATGGGGCACAAATCTGACTATGTGGCACGCGACCTTGTGGCCTCAGCCATTAAGAAGCTTGCGGGGCGAGACATAGATTTGAGTTTTGTGGCCAGGCTAGTGGAGCGTCAGATTATCGATGAGGCAAAAAAAGAAAAAGGGCCGATTTGAAACCGGCCCCATTCCGGAAATTATGACGCTGGCAAAATAGCCACATCGCGCATATTGCTTTCCAGTTTCTCAACGGTGCCGATTTTGGTGGCAGCGCCAGTTTCAAGATTTACCGTGTAAACCGTGTTGTCTGCAACGAGATAGGCCGTATTCTTGCCTTCCGCCATTCCATGAATATCGAACGCGTAAGTCTCCGGGCTCCCCTCGATTTCAAGACTGCCGATTGTTTTCAGCGTTCCGTCATTTGGCTTCGTTTGCTGCACAAGTGTTTTATTGCCAGCATCGATATTAAACATAGCGGTCTTTTCGGGCTTACCGATTGAGTTGGTGTAAGCAGCGGCGACAATTTTGCTTTCAGGGCCCTCACCTGCATCACCGTTTTCATATGCCAGCTTGCCGTCTACCGTGACTTCACCCGTATCCGGATGCACACGATGATTTGTCGTGCCAGTCATGAAACGCAACCGGTCTGCCATCGGGTTAAAATCAACAACGACGGCCTGCCCTTCTGATAGTGGCAACATCTTATTCATTTTCGCGATTTCTGTCGTCGCTCCACTATCGAGATTGATTGCGACGATCCGATGATCCCCGGTAACGCCGACAACAGTCTTATCGACAGGTCGAAAATCAATACCAACCAGATTTTCAACGCCATCAACTTCCATCGTCTTTGTGACTTTGCCGTCACCTGTGTCAAACATCACCAGCGTCTTGTCACCGACAAGGCCAAGCGCAGGTGCGGCTGTGCCATGAATAATCGAAACGCCAAGAATTGTGGATGTAGCCAGTGCCAGCTGAATAATACGCATCGTTGCTCTCCTTTGTTTCGTTGTTCGAAGCTGCCGTTCGTATCGTCGATTTCAGCGCCTCTGATTATCAGACACGTGGGACCACCGGTTTGGATGCAGTGGAGAAAAATAAAATTTCAACTGCATCTGTTTGCCTGTTTCCTGCGTATATGAATTAAGGCTAATCTGTCGAACGGATGAGGAGATGTGTGAAATGGGCGGGCAACCGGATGAACTGGCAAAGGCTATTGCTGCCTGCGTGCGGCGTGATCGGTCAGGACTCCGTGCTATCTATGATCAGGAATCGGGTCGATTGCTGGCTGTTGCGCACCGCATTCTTCGTCGCCGCGAACTGGCGGAAGAAGTTTTGCAGGAAGCGCTCATTCGAATATGGACCCACTCACACCAATATGCGCCCGATCAAGGCTCTGCTAAGGGGTGGATTTATGCAATTGTTCGTAACCGTGCTTTGAATGCATTGCGCGACGGCAAACGTGAGCAGACAGTGGATGATGTCGACGCTTTAAGCGAAGCCGAACATTCAAAAGAAATTTTGACAGCCTGGTATCAACTTGATCAAACGAGCCAGCTCAGGGATTGTCTTAACGCTCTCGATAAAGACAAGCGAGATGGCATTCTCATGGCCTATGTGGGAGGCTATACGCATGGTGAAATCGCTGGGCGATTACAAATACCTTTGGGTACCGCAAAATCCTGGGTAAGACGAGGTCTCAACGCATTGCGGGCATGTATGACATGATCAAATCATTCGATAATATTCCCGAGCTTGCTGACGAGTATGTGCTTGGCCTGCTTAACCCGGACGAAGCACTTCAGGTCGAAACCGAAATCAGCCGCAGTGACGAACTGAAGCACGCAGTTGCTAATAGTAGGGAGCGCTTTTTGGCACTCGATACATCCGTTACGCCGATGTGCGTCGATGAACGCGTCTGGGAAACTGTTCAAAATCAGCTTTCGGATAACCCGGCCCCGGCAATAATACCTGTCAAAAATGCCAACGATAACAAGCCTGGTGTTAATGGATGGCGACTAGCAGCACTCTCGGCATCAGCCGCATCGATATTTCTTGCCGTCGGTCTCGGATGGTCGCTTACACGAACCATTGAGCCGGTTGTGATCGCTGTTTTGCTGGATGATACTGGAGGCGTTCAAGCAATAGTTGAAGATTTCGGCAATGAAAGTGCCCGCGTTCGCCTGTTAAACAATGTCGAAATTCCATCGGGCAAAACCATTCAGGTTTGGACGCTTCCGTCAAAGGAGATGGGGCCTGTCTCAATGGGGTTGCTTGAAGGCGCGCATTCAGCTCAGTTGAAGGGGCCAGATTTGCCCTTGCCGCGTGGTGAGCAGCTTTATGAACTCACACTGGAGCCGGCGGGTGGTTCACCGACAGGACGCCCGACAGGACCAATTCTCTCAAAAGGCTATGCAAAAACTCCATTGTGACCTTAGAGCCTGAATCATAATGAATGTAACGATATCAGGCATCTTGCGATGCGCCGGGTGAGCAGGCGGATGTTTGCGATGTAGACCCAGGCTTCAGCAGACGCGACGGTTTTTTCGAAATCTTTGGCCAATCTACGGCAACGTCCCAGCCATGCAAACGTCCGCTCGACCACCCATCGGCGTGGTAAGAGTTTGAAGCCCTCAGCGTGATCGGATCGTTTGACGATTTCCAGCGTAAATTTTCCGACCTTTTCCAACCTGTCTTTGAGCTTGGGTCCCGCGTATCCACCATCAGCAAAGATATGCCGTAACCACGGCCAGCGTTTGAGGATGGTTTTCAAGACATCAGGTGCACTATCTCTGTCTTGAATACTCGCAGAATGGATCACCAGACCAACCATCAAGCCGAGGGTATCAACCACAATATGACGCTTGCGACCGTTGATCTTTTTTCCCGCGTCAAAGCCCCGTATTCCGCCACTTTCCGTGGTTTTTATTGACTGGCTATCGATCACGCCAGCGGTAGGGCTGGGCTGCTTTCCGGTCAACTCGCGTGCTGTCATCACGAGCGCGTTGTTGATCGTGCGCAGCATCCCTTCATCTCGCCATCGATAGAAATACTTTTGCACCGTGGAAAATGGTGGGAAGTCCGTGGGCAAGAGCCGCCATGCGCCACCTGATGAAGCAATATAAAGCAGCGCATTTACCACCTCTCGCAAATCCGTCTTGCGAAGGCGTCCGAGACGGCCCGGTGCAGGCATCATCGGTTCGATGACAGTCCATGGTTCTGTTGCAAAAATTCAAATTGAACGGATCATGGCTTAATTCTGGACACAGTTATGCAGCGAGTGCTTCGAACTGTTGTTTGATTGAGAGTGCATCTGCAGCTGAAAAGATGCCTTGTTGTTTGCGCATCATGTGGATGAGTTCAACGCCATAGAGCGTGATGCTGGCTGCGGTTTCAGATTTGAAACCGAGCATGGAGCGTGTGCGTCGTTTGATACGACGGTGATCTTGCTCAATGTTATTGTTCATATATTTGCTGGAGCGAATGGCAATGGGTTTGCCATTTTGTCTGAGCCGGTTCTCTGTATCAGATTGCAGTATAGCTATTCTGTTGGTCTCGCTTCCATCGATGGCGCGATACAGATACTGTTGAAGGACTGGTTGCCCAAATAAAAAGCCTACGAGCGGAAGTTGATGTGCTTGTCGTCAGTGTCCACTGGGGATTTGGACGTGGAAACCCGAAAGCGGAATATCAGCAGCCACTCGGGCATGCGATCATTGATGCTGGTGCAGATATGGTTCTCGGGAACCATCCACATAGCCCGGCTGGCGTTGAGACATACCAGGGCAGGCCAATTCTCTACAGCCTTGGCAACCACATCGCCCAGCAGGACTGGGACAACGCCACCCCGGTGCAGAAGGATATCTTTTCGCAGATCGATCCATGGTCGATGGTGTGTTCCATCGCGATCGACAACAACAAAATCTGCGAAATCGAATTCCGGGCAACCCATTGTGATAACGATGGCATGCCTGTGCTCATTGACGACGCAAATATCGCAGCTCCGGTTTTGGCGGATTTCAAGCGACTTTCGGCAGCGATGCAAACAGAGACTGTAGTGGACCGTGTGCGGGCAGTATGCCGTTTCGCACCCGCCGGCTGAAATCACTTTAGCCGGACAAACCATCTAAGCGCTGCGGACTAAGTGAGCATAATTCTTACTCCATAGAGCTTGCAGCGCCCACTTTTCAGGAAGCTAAACAATGGCTGATTTTGTTGCCGAGATAGCACAATGGCGCCAGTCGCTGCATCGGGTGTTGTCACGTTGTGAGGTCATGCTGAAGCGCGACTTTTCGGTTTGAGTTTACGCAAAACGATGTCTGTTTGCGAAGAGTTTCTGCTGAAAGACTTCTGCAGGTGTTTTGTACCCTAAACATTTGCGCGGTGTATTGTTGAGGCGATGACAGATAAATGCGAGGTCTTGATCATTGAGGGTGAGCGGATCAAGGTCTCGGGGAAGCCAGCGTCTTGTGCGTCTGTTGGTGTTCTCAACAGTGCCTTTCTGCTAGGGAGGCTGGGGGTCTCAGAACCAGGTTTGCGACCCTATCCCATTCTGCAGATAGGACCATTGTGTAAACTGAGTGCCACGATCAAACGTAATCGATCTGCGGGCCAATTGGGGCAGGGGTTGGAGTACCCTAATCACCCCATCCATCACCGGCCGAGACTGACGATCATTGTTGCGCAACAAAACCGTAAAGCGGCTCACCCGCTCAACCAGAGACGTCACATTGGCCTTACCGAACTTCTTACGAAACTGAATAAGATCGCATTCCCAATGGCCAAACTGCTTACGTCGGGCAACCACGTCCGGGCGATGTAAGATGCTCAGTTCTGGGGGAAAGCGGCGTCCATGATGACGCCGGGCATGACGTGGGCGTCGTTTGGCGCGACGTTCCGGCAGTTATTTCCAAAGCTCTTCTTTTCGACCGTCGGTGGAATACACAAACTGATAGATTGTTTCATGACTGACAGAGATGGAATGCCGCTCCAGCCGCATTCTCCCGGCAATCTGTTGCGGTGGCCATCCATCGCTGATGTGCTGGATGACGGACTGCCGTAGCTCATCATACCGGATGAGCTTGCGTTGCTTCGAGCGACGCTCGCGGCATTTCTGGTCAGCAATCGTACAGTAATAGCCGTCTAAATCCTTGATCTCATCATCGGTAAACTGATTGCGTTTGAGTTCACGAAAAATGCTCGAGCGGTGCCTTCCAAGCTTCTCAGCAATAACGTCGACGGAAAGCTTTGCAGTGCGCCAGCGCGCTATTCTGCGGCGTTCATCCAAATCAGTATGCGAATAGGTGCGGTCCATGACAGGTTCCTTGCATTGGATAACTCATTGTTATCATTTGCAAGTCGCCCTTCAAACTAAACCCCATCCGGCTACATCAATCAATTTATAGTTGATATCGAGGACTAAAAGATCATTCATCCAGTTTTTATCAACATTATTAAATTGTTAATCTCTAATATTGAACGTCACGATACGTGGGGGCACAGATGGTTGCACGTAAATTAAATGAAATTAACCGTCACACCCGGGTTAACAGCGCTATTGATATGTTCATTATATTATACTTGGAAGTTTTTAATGAAACTCCACTTTTTTCCAAGATATTGTCAGATGAAGCTCGCTATCTCATCATGTTGAAGTTGACAAGCTTGATTTGGGGCAGAAATTCTTACCCTACTGTGAGTCAGGTTCAAGAATTTGCGATAAAATACTCTCTTGCCAGCAGAACTCGTGTGAACACGATAATAAATATTTGTTATCTTCTAGGTATAATAAATAGAAAGATAGATATAAAAGATAAAAGATCACGAATTATATTGCCTACAGAAAAATTCGTTAGATTAGTTAGAAACTCTTTCAAATACTATCGGGAGCCGATCAGTATTATTTATCCTGAACATTTCAAATTCATCCACGAGAACGACCTCTGTTTCATTGGAGAAATGGCCAAGTTTGGAATTGAGTTCTATATAAATGATTGCCGTCTCGTCGACGATGTGGAGGGAGCACACCTGTTTTCGCGCCGAGATGGAGGCTTCGAACTGCTGCTAAAAGTTCTAAAAAAGACTGATTTTCCATATTCCGATGAACCACAAATCATTTCTTATCCATTCTCTCGAGCTGCACTCGATTTACTTCTTTCTAGATCGCACATACAAAAAATTTTCAAATGTGCTGAAGAAGCAGGCCTGTTAATAAACCTAGAAGCCGGTGGAAAAAAAATACTGGTTCTGCCGGGAATGATGAACATCGCTAGATCCATGATAGTCGGCATGCTGGCATTGGCGGCACATGCAGCAGAAAATGCAAATAAAATTGAATTGAATTGAATTTGTAGTACTTTAGAGGGTTCTGTTGCAAAAATTCAAATTGAACGGATCATGGCTTAATTCTGGACACAGTTATGCAGCGAGTGCTTCGAACTGTTGTTTGATTGAGAGTGCATCTGCAGCTGAAAAGATGTCTTGTTGTTTGCGCATCATGTGGATGAGTTCAATGCCATAGAGCGTGATGCTGGCTGCGGTTTCAGATTTGAAACCGAGCATTGAGCGTGTGCGTCGTTTGATACGACGGTGATCTTGCTCAATGTTATTGTTCATATATTTGCTGGAGCGAATGGCAATGGGTTTGCCATTTTGTCTGAGCCGGTTCTCTGTATCAGATTGCAATAAAGCTATTCTGTTGGTCTCGCTTCCATCGATGGTAATTCGCTCCGGCCTGCCGTGGCGGGCCAGAGCCTTACGCAGAAAGCGCTTGGCAGCAGTTAAATCACGATCTTTGCTGAAGTAGAACTCAACTGTATCTCCGTTGCTGTCGATGGCGCGATACAGATACAGCCACGCGCCTTTGACCTTGATATATGTCTCATCAAGGTTCCATTTACGTGTGACCTGACGCTTCTTTCGATTGAACCGTTCAAGCCGTTTTGGACTGAAACAGATGACCCAGCGATGCACCGTGGAATGATCCAGATCGATGCCACGCTCAGCCATCATTTCCTTCAAGTCACGCAGGCTCAAATTGTAAGCCAGATACCATCGAACACAGAGTAGAATGACTGACTTATCGAAATGGCGACCCTTGAACATCTAAAATACTCAGCTGATTAAAAGCTGAGATACTATCAACCTCATCAAGAGACGAAAAATTTGCAACCGAACCCATAAATTTCCCTCAGTAACAATCGGGTCATTACGGAAGCTTCAAGCCCAGCGCTTACAATCACAGCCTGATCAATTTATTATAAATATAACTAATCTAGAGAATTCAGAGCAGAAGATAAACCATCAAGCATTACCCTAACGGATAATTCATTCTTTTCTCCCATGTAATAAGAAATATCTATAATAGATTTATTTAATATATGTCTATTAATAACACTAAAAACTGGAAATTTACCAACACAAACAATATCATTACATCCATCAATTTCAAATCGATATATTTTATTGATACTAGGTAATAATACTGAAAAACCCTTATTTTTATCAATATTTGAAGGTGTTCTCACAAAGAAAAACGGTGCGCCCTCCTTTGTGGCTGCGAGTGAAATAGTCAAGACAAGCTCATCGTTCTGATCAACGATAACTTGAGTCACATTGCATATCTTCTGCTTGGCATTTATGTTTTCATCGCATACTAATGTCCAATTTGAGAAAGGCTGGATTACGCGCCGGTATTTTCCCAACGGCACATCATTGGGAACGATCACCTCGGAAGGTTTTATTCTGTATTTGCCGTGCGACGAAATTCCAACTGTTTGCGCCCCAAAGAGCTGATTGACGGATAAGAAATAAATAACTCCGACAATCAGCTTATGCGATTTTAGCAATTTCAACATTTGATCAGTTTATTGTAAAGCTGATCCCAGCCCCAACACCCCAGTTTCCACCCGAAGTAGTTGCAGACACATTACTTCTAACTCGACTATCTTCACTTGTGTATCCAGCACCCATTGAAATTGCTCCCTCATTCCGCCAAAAGCCACCACCGAAGGCAACGCTTGCCTTCCCTGGACGATCATCATACCGCAAGGATGCTGCTGCCAACCCAATTGCTGCTGCTTGTCTCGCTTCAGACCGAACGTCACCAATATCCTGGTTGAGTTGACCGAACTTGAAGTCTGTATAGTTATTAGCTTCGTTTAGAGTGGTAACAGATCTCTGATCTGTATAATTCTTGGACGTATCTATCGCGTAAATAACTTGATTGTCGGTATAAGACTTTGACTCGCTTAGCGTGTTTTGCACACTTGCCTGCAATTGCCCCACGTTGACTGCATCATTCTTGGAAACTCCAGTTGCCACATTCGAAATAAGTACAGGCGCATTCGGATCGCCTCCAATTAGAGTTACAGAGTTACTAAGACTGCCATCTTGCTTTTTATCATACTTCACTGCCCCATCGGAAACTTGAGAAATTTCACTGTTTAAATTCTCAATAGCCATATTGGTTGCGTTGAGTTGCGATCCGTTTATAGCATCAGTTGAAGTTGACGAAATACGACCCGCTGCTACATTTGTAATTGTTCGTTCAGCATCTTTGTCGCCAATGCTGACGGTGCCGACAGGGCTTTCGCCAGCAAATGCATAGTCCTTTCCCTTGATCGTAACCCCCGCTGTTGCAGCGACTTCCTGTGTCTTTGAATGAGAGCCCAATGCCACGCTATTTGCGTGATTTGCTTTAGCGCTTTCACCCAAAGCGATGGCGCTATTAGCACCAAGTGACGTTTCCGCACCATCTCCAATTGCAATGCTATTGTCGGCTGCTGATATAGCTTGCGGGCCAACCGCCACACTCTGATTACCAAGCGCCTGGCTATCCGATGCTGAAGAATTCGTGTGAAAATACTTAATGCTTCCATTACTTTCCACGCTATCAAATCTCGAGTTCACATTAATAAGACTCTGGCTCAACCCGTTTAGTGCATCGCCAACGTTATTATGCGTAATACTGCTAACATCGCCGGATCCTCCGATAGTTGAGATAACATAAGATGGGGCCGTTAAGGTCCCATCACTATTAACTGTTATCCCGTACGCGGAGCCACCGAGATGAAGTGCGATATTGGAGGCGATACCCCACAATTGTGCTCCGTTAACAGCATCTGTAGAGAGAGAGCTTATTGATCCCCGTGCCAAATTCGCAATTATAGTACCATCAGTCAGACCGCCATTTGTAGAAGTTGCACCGGCAAGCGTGACCCGGTCCTTAACCGCGCCAACACCGCCGTCGTATTTCACCGTTCGATCATCAAGTACTTTGAGTTGTGAAATATTAACAGCATCAGTATCTGCTGATCCAGCTGCTACGTTGGTCAGACGACGTCCCTTACCGGTTGAACCAATGGATACTTCTCCTACGGGAGTGACTCCTTTAATATCGTCAATATTCCCTGTCGAACTGAATGCTGAACCAGATAATCCGCTCCCGTCTGCGCGACTGTAAGAACCGATGGCTATGCTGTTCTCAGCTGTCACTTCCGCATGTTCACCCAGTGCGACAGCCCCGTTTGTCGTAACATAGGTTTTTGTCCCGATTGCAACGATATTGCTAAGTTCGATTTGTAAACTTGAAATGTCATTTATTAAATCACCATTTCGATCAAGAACGATCCGAGTTACTGGATCGATCGTGTAGCCAGTTGCTGCGCCAGCGCCGAGGGAAACATTGTTATCTCCGACGATGCCAAAACCCGCCATCGCGCCCGATGAAACATTGCGGTCTCCTATACTCAACGACCCAGCGTAGAAACCTGAACTCGTGTTTTGACTGCCACTGGTTTGTGCCCCTGCACCCGCACCAATTGAAGCATTGTAACTGCCAATCGAGTAAAAGCCGGTTGAATCTCCTACATAAGAATTTGATTTACCGTTGGAATTTTTCCCGGCAGTCAGTCCAATATAAACACCGGCATCACCCGCCGCATCATTACCGGCACCGTGGCCCACTGCGGTTACACCCATACCATTTGCATTAGCGAGTGACCCTAAAGCTAAACTTTCCATTCCATTTGCTGCTGCATCATATCCGATAGCAATAGTGCGCCCACCTACTGCTTCAGCACTCTGCCCTATTGCTATGGAACCTACACCGCTTGCGATAGTCGCTGTATTTCCCAAAGCTATCGCACCGTCGCCGAGGTTAGTTTCTATCCAAGAATTCAACACTGATAGATCGACATCCATAGCGGATGATCCAGTCGGTACGCCTGTGACTGTAGCAAAGCCGTTGGGCATAGAAATTTTGCATGTCCAACTACCACTACCTGTTTCGGGTCTAGCACACGAAACTCCATTTGGTAGTTGCGTAGTTTCTGCATTTGCAGAAATACCTAAGCCGACGTTGATAATTACTGCGCTACCGAGGCCGAGCGCGCCCAAACTACAGTGCCTTATGCTAGACGTGAAAGGGATTGAAGGCATCCCAAAAGCTGCCTTTAGACTCTTAAGCAGATCAGTTGCATCTTTATCGACATGTCCATTCTTAGCCCGTACCACATTTCTAGGATCGCAGAACACATGTTTCGAATCTATCATAATCAACTTTCCCCTCGGTAATTCATAGCACGCCCAGTTATGTGCTTTAATCACAATCGTCACGCATCAGAATATAGTAATAATAAATTTGAATACTATAATATATAAACGTATTAAATAATTATCATTCTGAATATCAGAATGAATTATTTTACAATAGTATTTATATATCTAATTTATAGTAATAAAATAAATAATACTAATTTATTATGCCTTTTATCACTATCTCCGATTAGATTAATTTTTTTCAAATAACAAGTCAGCGAAACTGATAAAAACTAGTTGTATATTTTCGAAAACGCTTCTCCCAGTACTCTGATCGGCACTGTTACCTTAACTCTAACGTAATTATCTGGCAGTGATAGTGGTGTGATGACTAAACCTCGTGCCTCGCTTTATCGCCGTCATCGTTATCCCGCTGAGATCATTGCGGAAGCAGTATGGTTGTATTTTCGTTTTCCACTAAGCTTTCGGATGGTCGAGGACATGCTGGCTTATCGGGGCATTATTGTGGTTCGGTTGCAAATTTTTCGTCAATTGATGAGGTGATAGTATCTCAGCTTTTAATCAGCTGAGTATTTTAGATGTTCAAGGGTCGCCATTTCGATAAGTCAGTCATTCTACTCTGTGTTCGATGGTATCTGGCTTACAATTTGAGCCTGCGTGACTTGAAGGAAATGATGGCTGAGCGTGGCATCGATCTGGATCATTCCACGGTGCATCGCTGGGTCATCTGTTTCAGTCCAAAACGGCTTGAACGGTTCAATCGAAAGAAGCGTCAGGTCACACGTAAATGGAACCTTGATGAGACATATATCAAGGTCAAAGGCGCGTGGCTGTATCTGTATCGCGCCATCGACAGCAACGGAGATACAGTTGAGTTCTACTTCAGCAAAGATCGTGATTTAACTGCTGCCAAGCGCTTTCTGCGTAAGGCTCTGGCCCGCCACGGCAGGCCGGAGCGAATTACCATCGATGGAAGCGAGACCAACAGAATAGCTTTATTGCAATCTGATACAGAGAACCGGCTCAGACAAAATGGCAAACCCATTGCCATTCGCTCCAGCAAATATATGAACAATAACATTGAGCAAGATCACCGTCGTATCAAACGACGCACACGCTCAATGCTCGGTTTCAAATCTGAAACCGCAGCCAGCATCACGCTCTATGGCATTGAACTCATCCACATGATGCGCAAACAACAAGACATCTTTTCAGCTGCAGATGCACTCTCAATCAAACAACAGTTCGAAGCACTCGCTGCATAACTGTGTCCAGAATTAAGCCATGATCCGTTCAATTTGAATTTTGCAACAGAACCAAACGGACACTCCACTTTTGAAGGGGGAGTTCACTGTGAATTTCCCGGAGTGGGACGAAGCATCGACATCAGCGCTCGAGTAAAGTTTAGAATCTCTTCGTAAAAACAAGAAGCCAGAGCATGTCCAGCGGTTTAATCTAAACTGAGAGTGCTCTGGCAAAGCTTAAACTGGTTAGTTGAAAAATATCCAGATGTTTATCCGACTAATTATAGAAATGTTATCGAAGAAGCGTTTGGTACATTCAACGTACAATATTCGCCATTACGTCGTCTCGCGAAAACCCACGTATTGGGCAGATTGCGAAGAATGACTTCGATTTCTGGCCTTTCCATGAGGTTAAACGCTGTGGCCCAGGCATCGGCTCGGGCTGCATCGTCGCTTACCACTGTTAAATACTGATATAGTGAGGCTGAATACCCGGTTTTTGGATTGAGCAGATGGTTGAACTTTCCACTATTTTCAAACTGGAAGCCAGAAAAGCTCGATGTCGCAAGCCCCTGGTCTGCAATACTAATCGAGGCTTCAGCCTTGGATCCTACCTCCAGTTGAGATATAGTAATCTGCCATGGCTTCCCGTCAGGTTGATGACCGATCACGCGATATTCACCCATATCGATCAACGCATGTTTAACACCACCGGCTTTGAGCAAAGCTGTAATCCTATCGGTGATATAACCCTGCGCAATTCCGTTTAATGTCAAAGCCATGGTTGGTTTTGTAAAGGCAATCCGGTTGTTGTCGAACCGGACATGGTCAAAACCAACTTTTGTCAACGCTTTATCCCGATCATCATGTGTTGGCCCGGCAGGATTGGGTTTTGGTTGCGAAAAATGTTTTCTCAAGCAATCCCAAAGCGGTTGGACTGTTGGATCAAAAAGACCTCCACTTTGTTGCCAGCATTCACGGCAAATTCCAAGTAACTCCACGAACTCCTGCGAGGGAGAAGCCAAAGCACCAGCGCGATTCAGGCGTGAGAGCTCACTGTCTTGTCGGTAGAGGCTGAAAATATCCTCAAGGCGTGCAGCCTCATTTACACTGCTGCGGATCAATCGTTCCGCCTTGTTGCGGTCCGAGTGATAGAGAATGATGTTGGCTGGTGCACCCAATGCCTGTCCTTGCCACGTCACAGGCTCCAAAGACATAGACCCTAGAGCTAAACGCGGCACAGCGTTAAGCGCTGTAACTGCGATCCCGCCAACAAGAACGAGGCGACGTGTCATAGTCACAGTTCGCTCCCTTCAGTGCATATGAGCTGTGTCAGTTGCTTCATTCTGGGCCGTCTGATCACCCAGCACATAAGCTTCCGGCATTTCAGCGAAGCTTACGATCCGTCCGCCTTTTTCTGCAACGAATTTGTCCGCAGCCTCCTGTGTGGAAAACGGAACCGCTTCCTGCGCACCCATTCCACCGACAGCCGTACTTTCAATGACGAAAAATGCCTTATGCGCATCGACCCAGTTTTCCGCGCCGGGTTCTTGCCAGTTGGGAGCTTTCGCCATGTCGGAAACGTAAATTGCACCAATGCCCTTGGGCTCCTCAGGTAACATGGTAAAGGCGATCGTATCACGCGCGGACGAGAACCAGATCGGTTCATTTGCAGGAGAAAGAATGATCTGGCCCTTGGGACCGGGATGCTCAAGGACATTCATGCCACAATAGCGGCCCATCGCGGAATCTGTCAGCGCGAAAGGGGGAATAGTTTCCGTTGTTTTCTGTTCTGAACAACCAGCAAGAAACATGAAACAAGCAGCGGGAATAAGAAACAAAGACTTTTTCATAGTTCTTTCCTGGAGAAAATCAGCATGGAAAACGCGAGCGGCAGCACAGTCCAGAGACCCAGTGTCACAGTCATAATGACCGGTCCAAGCGTTGCATTTCCTGCCATGCCGCCCATGCCTGTCAGCGCACCGGCTTGTCCTGTTCCAAAGTTTAGCAGACGATAAGAGTCAGCCGGATTGATCAGAAGCAGCGTGTTTAGAATACCGGTCCCGATCATTTGCCCCTGATCGAACACCAGAAGTGCAAGCAAAGCGGCGTCATAAATGAGTACAAAGAAAAGCCAGACACCAATGGCAATACCGGCTGCGGTGCTGCGCTCGCGTACGAGTGCGCTAGCAAGAAAGCCAATGGCGATGAAAACGGCACCCAGCAGTATCGATGATGCTATCAGTGTTGCGAAGGCAAGCCAGCTTTCAGCACTCGCTGCCTGTCCACTGGCCAGTAACACCAGAGCGGCAATGCCATAACCAAAGAATGTCGCGAAAGCGAGAATAGCAAGCTGCCCAAAGAACTTGCCCAGAACTACCTGCGCACGGCTCAAGGGATAGCTTAGTAAAAGGAGCATCGTTCCACGCTCCATCTCACCCACGATCGCATCATGTGAAATCAGCAATGCAATAAGCGGGATGAGAAAAATCGTCAGGCTGGACAGGCTGACAATCACAATGTCCATTTGGCTTGCGCCAACAGAACTGCCGGTGGGGGCGCTGCCAAGAAACGTCATGCTCAGTGCAAGAGCTGCAAGCAAAAGCGTGGTCGCCAATACCCAGCGATTGCGTAAGCCTTCCTGAATTTCCTTGAATGCGATGATGGCGATATTACTCATTCTGCCGCCTCCTTTGTTAATGCATCACCCACATTCAGAAAATGCGCATAAAGCTCATCAAGTGTGGGCGGCACCACATCAAGTTCAGTCAGATTGTCATTGTTTGCGATGATATGCCGGATAAGCTCCATCTTGCCATCACCGGGTGCTTCAGTTTCAAAAGCGCCGGTATCAAGCTGCTGCCATTGCAGATCGATTTGTCGGGATGTTTCCGGTAGTTTCAGTGCGTCTTCAGACTGCACCCGAATACGAAGAGGAAGTTGAGAGATCCGACGCAATGCTTCGATTGATCCATCGGCGATGATCTTTCCTTTATTGGCAATGATCACACGCCCAACCTTGCTTTCGAGTTCCGTCAGCGCATGTGATGACATCAGGATTGTGGTGCCTTCCTGTCGCAAATGTTCGAGAATATCGTAAAAACTCTGGCGTAATGCGGGGTCAAGTCCCGTGGTTGGTTCATCAAGCAGCAGCACGGATGGCTGGCCTAAAAGCGCCTGAGCCAGTCCCAACCGTTGACGCATTCCTTTGGAATAAGTGCCAACCCGCCGATGGGATGCATCGGCTAAACCCACGCGATCAAGCAATCCGGCAATCTGGCTTTTGGATACGTTTTTAAGCCGGGCATAAAATTTGAGGGTCTCTGCACCCGTCAGCGCCATATTGAAAGAAACATGTTCAGGGAGATAACCAAGCTTGAGCCTGGCAGCAAAAGCTCCTGCTGCCGGGTCTTCACCCAAAACGCGAATACTGCCTTTTGTTGGACGAATAAGACCAAGCATCAGTTTGATCATTGTCGTTTTGCCAGCGCCATTATGACCAACCAGCGCGATATTTTCTCCGGCATTAAGCTGAAAGCTGGCATCGCTTATCGCATTGAAAGCACCATAAGACTTGGTAACCTGATCGAGAACAACAGTCTCAGTCATTGTGATTTCCTTCCGCCGAGCCATTGGCTTCGATAAAGGGAGGTTTCATAAGAGGATGACTGTCCACGACACCGCCCGGCAGAAGTGCTGGAAACTGGGTCTGTGCCCAGCGAATAGTTTGCACAGCAGGGCTGTTGATCAGAATTTTGGCTTGCGGCGAGGTCCACAATACCCGGTCGATCAAATCATTCGGACGGTAAGGATTATCGGCTATGCCATCACTGTTAAGATCAAAACCGGGATTGTCACTCCAGTAATTGCCACGCCCTTCATGTGACCAGTCGAGGTTACGTGTGCCGACATATTTGACCTGATTGCGGTTGTTGATGAAGGCATTGCCAGTCATGGTATTGCCTTCAGAACCAGCGGTGAAGTGAATGCCTATGCTGCAATTTTCAAAACTGTTGTCGGTGAACTTGTTCTTGTTCGCATTATAAATAAAGACGCATTTTTTTGGCCCGAGGCGCATGGTTTCGCCTAGCGTCGCTGCTTGCTGCTCTTCGGTAGGAAGACCGTGTTCGCCTTTTTGCACACCCGCATCGAGCCAGCGATCAATGGGTTGCATGCGTCCAATCACCTGATTGCCGGAAACTACTGAACTATTGGCATAATTGAGCAGCAATCCGTGATCGCGATCACCGTCTGAGATGTTATTCATCACCTTGAGACGATTGGTGTACATGATCGCAAAGCCAACCGAATTATTTCGCGAAATATTGCCAATCACTTCACTGCGGTCGGTATACATGTAGTGAACAGCAAACCGCACGTTTTCCATGAGATTATTCTGAAAGACGTTATTTTTGCTGGCATTTGTATAAATACCATCACGGCCATAGCGAATAGTATTGCCGATGACCTTGGCTCCCGGCGCATTCCAGATCGAAATCCCGCTGCCGGTTTGTGTCATGCGCACATTGCGCCGACCGATAACCTCATTGTTTCGCGCGATGGAATCGACGGCGCCGTGCAAATATATTCCATATAGATTTTCAATCAGCCGGTTGTCTTCAACCAACGCACCCGTTGCGGTTCGGGCGACAAAAATGCCTGCATTGAGTTCAGGCATGTTTTCGCCTGAGCCGCGTATTTCAAGCCCGCGCACAATTGCATCAGGAGCTTCAACGAGAATGACATTGCCTGTTCCCAGCCCGTCTACAACAGCACCCGGTTCACCGGTAAGCTCTATTGCGCGGTCAATGACCAGCGAACCCTTGTGTGTGCCAGTGGCAAGCCGGACGACATCGCCCGGCTCGGCCTTCTCAATGGCCGCCTGTACATTTTCGCCTTCAGCAACATCGATTTGCTTCGCCAGTGCAGCGTTGCAAAAGAGCGTTGTCAGAACGATGGTAAAACTGAATGAGAGATACAGACGGGGGATTATCATTTCATTCAGCTCTTTTTCGGTTCCACGAGCATACGACCCTTCATTTCCATATGCATGGCATGGCAGAACCAGGAGCAGTAATACCACCACACACCCGCCTTATTGGCAGTAAAGGTAACGGATGCGGTCGCTTGCGGACCAACCTCCATATTGACGCCGTAATTGATGATCGCAAAGCCGTGCGTAAGGTCCTCGATTTCATCAATGTTGGTCACATAGACGGTCACTTCATCACCTTGCTTGACCGTGAAATCAGTCAGACCGAAGGCTGGGGCGGCCGACGTCATGTAAACGCGAACCTTGTTTCCATCGCGAATGACTTCGGAATCCACCATCAGGTCGATGCCATCCGCTTCAGCCTGTTTCACCGCATCGGCGAACATTGGATCTTCTCGGCTCCAGAAATTGACCGGATTGATCTTGGAACGGTGAACAATTGTCGCGTCATGCGGTTCAGCAAAGCTTGGACCATCATGAACAATCTCCATCTTATCACCTGAAATATCGATCAGCTGATCGTTTTCAGGCTTGAGCGGGCCGACGTTAAGATAGCGATCCTTTGAGAACTTATTGAGCGAAATCAGCCATTGGCCATCAGCATCCTTCGTTTGTCCCATTGATGTGTGATTGTGTCCGGGCTGGTATTGCACATCCAGTTTCTGACGGATTGGATCGACCTTTTCACCAGCAAAGGCACGCTTTGCATCTTCGATGTTCCACTTGCAAATCTGACTGTCGATGAAGAGGGTCGTGTAAGCATTACCCTTGCCATCATAAGCCGTGTGCAACGGTCCAAGTCCGAGTTCCGGTTCTGCAACAACGGCATCGCGTGGCTGGATATTGTCAGCAAAAAGGTCATCGAACTTTCTGACGTCAAAAACGGTCACAGTTGGCGACAGCTTGCCATTGGCAACAATATGAATGCCATCAGGAGCGGTATTGATGCCATGAGGGCTATTCGGAACAGGAATATAACGTGTGAAAGTCGAACCGTGACGACCATCGACGACCGGCACACCGTTCATTTCCTTAAACTCGCCTTTTGCGACAGCTTCTTCAATGCGCTTGAGGTCGAAGACAACAAGCCAGTCTTGCTCGCTGCTCATCATTTCAGCAAGTGTGACGCCTTCTTCTGAATTGTAGCAGGTCGCAAATGCGTATTTGCCCTGATAGTCGCAATCCACATTATCGAGGTTGCCATCGACCATCACCTGCCAGGCAACCTTCATTGTGTCGCCATCGACGGCCGTGAAAATCGCATGATACTGCTTTGTATCTGTGAGATTGCTACCATCATTTGGAATTGGCACGCGGTCTTCACCGTTACAGAAGACGTAGCCTGTGCGCGGATATTTCTGCACGCGCAAACCATGAACCGTATGCTGGTTAGGAAGCTGGATGATCTTGTCGCATTTCATGACATCCAGACGAATGCGGCAAACGCGCGTGTTGGCCTTATCATTGGCAAAGAGATAACGACCATCATATGTGCCATCGGTGAATGACAAATGCGGATGGTGAAGATCCCCGTTCAGGAAAATACCGCCGCGATCTTTCATGAATTCGCGGTCTTCCGGCAACATGCCTTCACGGAGAATTTTCAGACTTTCATTGGTCTGTCCCCAGCCTGTCGCGCTGTCGCGATTGAAGACGGGAATACGCATCAATTCGCGCATCGAAGGCAATCCGACAATGCGTACTTCTCCTGTCTGCCCACTTGAGAAGAAAACATAATATTCGTCGAGTTCGCCCGGCAAAACGGTAGCCTTGGCGGCATGACCGTTGCCGGCGGCAAGTGCGGGTGTGCTTGTTCCGGCAAGCAGCGCACCACCGATGCCAGTTGCACCGGCTGCTGCCACAAATGCTGATGTCCCCAGTAGTTGTCGTCTGCTAAACCTTGATTGTGTGTTTTCGTCGGTCATTTTTCTCTCCTTTAGAAACTAGTTCGGCGAACCGGTGCCAAGCTGGGCATCCAACGGTTTGCCTTTAACTGAGATGACGGGCTTGGCCGGTCCCCCGCCGCGTTCGGCAGTTGCTGCAAGAGGTGCATTGCGCGCGGCAAATTTTTCGCGTTTCACACGAACCTGAATCATGTGCGGGCAGCGTTGATCGTCGTGATAAAGTTCCTGACAATGCATGCAGTAAATGCATTCATTCACATTGATCTGGCCTTCAGGATGAATGGCTTCAACAGGGCATTCTTTAGCGCAACGCTGGCATGGCGAGCCGCAATCGGGCCAGCGTTTGAGCCATTCAAACATGCGGATACGGCCCGGAATGGCAAGCGCTGCGCCCAGTGGGCACATGTAGCGACAGTAGAAACGCTCGATGAAAACGCCTGCTGAAAGCAACGTCAGTGCATAGATCACAAACGGCCATTCGCGCGAGAATTTGAGAATAATAGAGGTTTTGAACGGCTCTACTTCAGCAAAGACTTCTGCAAGTGCCACCGAGTAAAGTGACAGTCCGAACAGCCCCAGAAATATGATGTACTTCACGGGCCACAGGCGCTCATGCAATCCCCATGGCAGTTTAACCTGAGGCACTTTCAGCCATTGCGCAAGGTTATTGCTCAGCTCCTGCAAGGCACCGAACGGGCAGAGCCAGCCACAAAACGGCCCGCGACCCCAGAATAGAAGTCCAGCAGCAACCGAAGCCCACAGAATAAAGATCAGTGGTGAGGTGAGGAAAAATTCCCAGTTAAAGCCGGTAATCAGCGAATTGGTAAAGGTCAGAACATTGACCACCGACAATTGCGCATTATTGTACAATCCGAGCCAGAGCAGAATAAAAAGCAGATAGCTGCGTCTGACCCAGACAAAAATGCGAGGACGCGCGACAAGACTATTCTGGAAGAAGAAGATTGCGACGAGTATGAAGATTGCGAGCCCCGCAATCACCACATTGACCCGGTTCACCTCCCACATTTTTACCCAAAGCGGGCTATTGTTGCCAAAAATATCGGATGCCGTCGCCTCTCCCACCGGCTGCGGTTGGCGCGGTGCCTCAGAAGCGGATACGGGCTGAACGGGTGCTGGAGCCGGCTTTGCGAGCAGATAGCGTTCCGGCAGGCTATAGCCCAAATCATAGCTGAGATTAGCCTTGTCACGCGCACCAAATCCGCGCTGAACGAGAAGCTGCAAATCCCATGGCTTTGTCACATCGAAGGCGAAACCCGCTGGCACACGAAAGAGCGCAATTTCGCGCAATTGCGGCGCGCCATCGGCTTCAATGTCACCAAGGCGCGTATGATTTTTGTCGCGGAAGCGAACGCCTTGTCCGTCCTGCAAAAGTTCTATGCGATCGAAAATTCCGCCGCGTACGTAGCCTGACCCCTTGAATGAATAGGCGCCGTCACCGGCAACCAGAATGGCCTGTTCACCGGGTTTAAGCTGTTTTTCCAGCCGTTCATAACCGTCTTTTCCGAGCAGGCTAATCCCGATGCCGGGCACGGAAACAGGAGCGGCATAAAGTTCGATAAAGTTATCGTCAGGGTTGGAAGTCTCTGCGTTGTTTGCAGCCTGTTCTTGATTAGCGTCGCGAAAGGCTTGGCTGACCTCGCCGACATTGAGTTTAAGGCTGCGAACCGATCCATCACCGATGAGCGTTTGCCAATCCTGCGGTGCGCGCAGTTCCATATTAACTGTTCGCGGCGCGTCAACGCTCTCGGCAAACACGGGCGTATTTCCCAGTCGCCCGCTGCGAATAAGACCCACTGCCGAGCGCACAATACTGTCACCCATCACAAGAACCGTGACGGTTGCACCACTGACGATCTCGACCTGTGGCGGTTTCGCCTTGCCTGCTGAAACCGAAGCCAGATCGCTGTTCACAAGGGAATTAAGTGCCGCGACAACTTTGGCTTCAGGAATACCAATCAGGACGATAGGCTCTTTGTGGTCCACCAGTTTGATACCACGAATGACACCTTTGGTATCTATTCCAACGAGGATGCGGATCGGCTTACCGGAATAACCGATCGAACTGGTGAAATCGGAATTGAGATAAACGTAGCCGAGCAGCTCGCCACCCTTCGTCACAGGGGCAATCGGTGGTTCACCAGCAGGTTTGCCAACACTGTCTGCTCCGGGGAAGACCTGCGTGACTTCCAACGTCGGAAGATACTTTTGCAAGTCGGCGGAATATGAAGGAGATGCAAAAATACTGAGCGTAATCAGCGCAATCAAGACTGAACAAACGTGATTAGAAAACACCTTGTGGGCCAAATGGCAAAAGCAACGGGATTGCCGGATCACATAATCGAAAGCTGTAGCGCCCGTAGTCAACATATTCATTTCAACCTAGCTGGCTGCCCTTAGGGGTAAGGCACCCGTTTATGTCGATGAATAGCGATCCGTGCGTCTTCTTCTTTGTTTCAGAACAACTAGAAAAAATCTTGGTTCGGTTGCAACGTTATATTGAACGAAAAACGGCTTAAATTTGGACGCGTTTACGCTGAAAATGCTTCAAAATGCTTGTTGATGGATCATGTTTTCTAGTCTACAAAAAAGCCTCTTATTTATGATCCTATGGATGAGTTTGATGCTCGCGGAGGCAAAAGCTCCACCTAATCAGAAATGGCGTATCCGCTCGCGAAATTATCTGGGTTCCAGCTTTGCGCTAAAGAAGTGACTGCGCCGACTAGATCAATTGCGCGCGCTGCAATCTGATCGGCAATTTCCTCCACACTTTGAGGATGCAGATAAAAAGCCGGAACGGGGGGCATCACGATTGCCCCCATTTCTGTAACCGTACACATGTTGCGCAAGTGGACGAGATGCAGTGGTGCTTCGCGTGTCAACAAAACCAATCTGCGCCTTTCTTTCAAATGCACATCCGCAGCACGCGTCAGCAGACTGTCGCTGAAACCATGCGCAATCGATGCAAGGGTGCGCATTGAGCACGGCGCAACAATCATCCCCGCTGTCGGCACCGAGCCGCTTGCAATGGTAGCCCCTACATCTTCAACCGAATAGGTTTTGTCTGCGAGCCGATGAAGCATCGAATAGCCATTGGGGCCCAGTTCATAGCGCAAAGTGCGCTCAGCAGCTTCCGAGACAACAAGATGCGCTTCTACATCTTCTAGCTTTGCCAGCTTTTCTAGGATTTTGAGAGAAATGATAGAACCTGATGCGCCGGAAACACCGATAACAATCCGCTTCATTGGCGTGGCACTCCGCTAAGACCAAGTTCATCCCAGATCGCGTCGACGCGCGCAATTGTGCTGTCATTCATAGTCAGCACATCGCCCCATTCCCGATCCGTTTCAGGCCCGATCTTATTAGTGGCATCAAGTCCCAGCTTGCCGCCAAGGCCAGAACGCGGCGATGCAAAATCGAGATAATCGACAGGTGTACTCTCAAGCATGACGAGATCACGGCTTGCGTCAAAGCGTGTCGATAAAGCCCACAGCACATCATCCCATTCGCGCACGTTAATGTCTGGATCAACTGCGATGATAAGCTTGGTATAGCTGAACTGCGGCAGCATCGACCAAAGACCCATCATCACCCGCCGCGCTTGTCCCGGATAGCGCTTGTCGATGGAAACCACCATCGCGCGATAGGAGCATGCGGCAGGCGGTAGCCACAGATCAGAGATTTCAGGAAACTGCGCGCGAACAACCGGCACGAAAAGTTGGTTCATCACTTCGCCAAGCTTCGACGGCTCATCTGGCGGGCGCCCGGTATAGGTCGATAAATAAATGGGGCGTTTGCGCATGGTTATTGCGCTCAGTTGCATGACAGGGAATTCTTCGACACTATTATAATAGCCGGTATGATCGCCATAAGGTCCTTCAGGTGCCGTATATGACGCCGAGACATGGCCTTCGAGAATAATTTCTGCATTGGCAGGCACACTCAGCGGAACCGTGCGACCGTCAGTGATAACAGGTCTGCGGCGCGACAGGAGACCTGAAAAGGCCAGTTCGCTCATACCCTCCGGCAGCGGCATGACAGAGGCCAATATGCTGGCCGGATCAACGCCGATTGCAACGGCAACAGGCATATCCAGCCCGCGCTGCTGCCACATACGGTGATGTCGCGCTCCGCCACGATGGGCGAGCCAGCGCATGATCAGACGGTCTGATCCTAATTTCTGCATGCGGTAGATTCCGACATTCACGTCTGACGGATCGTCGGGCGCACATGTAATCACCAGCGGCCACGTCACAAGCGGCGCAGGTTCACCCGGCCAGCACCACTGAATCGGCAGTTTGCCAAGATCAATTTCGTCGCCTAATAGAACCGTTTCATGAACGGGTGCGCGGCTTATCCGGCGCGGACGCATGGCAAGCGCTGCACGCGCAATGGGAAGCTTGCTCCAGATTTCCTTGGCTGATCGTGGTGGCTTTGGCGCACGCAATTCCGCAAGCATTTCGGCAAGCGCTGGCAGCTCTTCGACTTCCCGCCCAAGTCCCCACGCAATCCGTCGCTCAGCACCAAACAGATTGGCAAGCAGCGGGATTGTCCGAACATGACCATCAGCATCGACAGGCTTTTCAAACAGCAATGCCGGACCATCGGCGTGAAGCACACGCTTATGGATTTCCGTGACTTCGTGAACCAACGAAACCGGGCGCGTGATGCGCACAAGATCGCCGCGCTTTTCAAGCTCACGCATAAAGCTTTGCAAACAGGTATAGTTCGGCGGCAAAACAGAAGCATTTTTCATGCCTCATGTTTGAGTACCGAATTGTTTTCCCGTCTTTGATCTTAATCAAACTCCGACGGCACTGAATCGCATAATTCTCTGATATGTTAAACAGGAGCTGAGTAATGATGAAGATTCCGCCAGCTGTGGCTGCTCCTGCCCGGCTCGTTCCGCTATTTCTGCTGACCCCGCTTGTTTCAAGCGTCTTTCTTCAGGTTATCCGCACACATCCAAGCTTGTTTGAGCGTCTTGGCGACTATATCGATAAGCGCTTTGGTTTCAGTCCGTCCGATCTGCCATTCCTATTCGTGGTCGAGCCTGCACGGCCCGCAATCACTGTAATGCGCAAAGATGCGGCTGTTGAAACGGATGCAGCGATTGATGGTCCGCTCGTTATGCTACTGGCATTGCTTGAAGGAAAGCTTGATGGTGATGCGCTGTTCTTCTCGCGTGACATCACAGTGACCGGCGACATGGAGGCGATTCTCGCTCTGCGCAATGCGCTGGACGATTGCAATGTCGATCTTCCCGCCGATCTTGGGAAAGCAGCAGGCCCGTTTGCCCCAATCATTCAGAATATTGCGGGCTATGTTCGCGACAAGGCGTTGCATGTCAAAGGGTCGGATCAGGGAGAACGCACATGGAACTGATCTGCCCGGCAGGTACACCGGCCGCATTGCGTGAAGCTGTTCAGGCAGGTGCCGATGCGGTCTATTGCGGATTTCGTGACGAAACCAATGCGCGCAATTTTCCGGGACTGAATTTCAGCCGCAATGAACTGCGCGATGCGATAATCTTCGCACATTCGCACCGTACGCAGGTCTTTGTTGCGATCAACACCTTCATGCGTGCGGGCGACGAACATATCTGGTATTCCGCTGTCGATGACGCCGCAGCTCTTGGCGCGGATGCGGTAATTCTAGCCGATTTCGGCCTGATGGCTTACACGGCCGAAAAACATCCGCAGCAGCGCTTGCATGTTTCGGTGCAGGCTTCGGCGTCCAATGCCGATGCAGTGCGTTTTCTGATCGATGCTTTCAAAGCAAAACGCGTTGTACTGCCGCGTGTTCTGACCATTCCTGACATTGCAAAACTTGGCAAAAAAATCGCCTGCGAGATGGAGGTCTTCGTCTTTGGCGGCCTTTGCGTGATGGCAGAGGGACGCTGCTCGCTTTCCTCATATGCCACCGGCAAGTCACCCAATATGAATGGCGTCTGCTCTCCGGCAAGCCATGTTCGTTACCGCAATGATGGTTCTGAACTTGTATCGGAGCTGGGCGATTACACGATCAACCGGTTTCCGGCGGGAGAAGCTGCGGGCTATCCGACGCTGTGCAAAGGCCGTTTTAATATTGGCGACGAAGAAGGCTACGCCTTTGAAGATCCGGTTTCGCTTGATGTCATGAACCATATTGATGAGTTGCGCGCTGCAGGCGTTTCGGCCCTGAAAATCGAAGGCCGTCAGCGCGGTAAAGCCTATGTTGCGGAAGTTGTTTCGACTTTGCGTCAGACATTATCGGCAGGGCCGGAACGACGCGCCGCCCTTTTGTCGCGATTGCGTACATTGAGTGAAGGTCAGCAGACCACCTCAGGCGCTTATGAGAAACGCTGGAGATAATCATGTCAGCTCAACGCTCCACGCCCAGCCTTAGCCTGGGTCCTATTCTCTTTTTATGGGACGGACCAAAATGGCGAGATTTCTATTTTCGCATTGCTGATGAATCCCCGATTGAACATGTGACGGTCGGTGAAATCGTCTGCTCCAAGCGCTTTCATTTCATTGATCCCTTTATGGAAGAAGTAATTGAGCGATTGCAAAATGCCGGTAAGAGCGTGAGCCTTGGCTCACTCGCACTGGTCATGCTGGAACGCGAAGCAAAACATGTGTGCCAGACGGCAGAGGATTCACCCTTTCCGGTTGAGGCCAATGATCTTTCAGCGCTTGGATTGCTCGCAGGCAAGCCGCATATCGTCGGCCCACTGGTTAATGTGTATAATTCCGCAACGGCAAAAGTTCTGGCAGCGCGTGGCGCAACATCCATTTGCCTTCCGCCAGAACTGCCTCTGAATTCCATTCGTGAAATTATCAAAGGTGCGCCGGAAATAGCCTTTGAGGTGTTCGCTTTTGGACGCATTCCGCTGGCGATCTCGGCACGTTGCGCCCATGCCCGCTCCAAAGGCCACATCAAAGACAATTGCCAGTTTGTCTGTGGTGAAGAGCCAGACGGATTGCCCGTTAAAACCCTCGACAGTCAGCCATTTCTGGCGCTCAACGGTGTGCAGACGCTCTCTCACACCTGCCAGTCACTTATTGAAGATATTCCCAATCTTGTACAGGCAGGCGTTCAGCGTTTCAGGCTATCGCCGCAGGATTGCGACATGGTTTCCATCGCAAGAATTCATGAAGATGCCCTGCATGGTCGAATCGATACTGAGGAAGCGCTGGCGAGATTGCAGCAGATTTATCCGGCGGCGCCGCTTTCCAACGGCTTTTTGCATGGTGGCATCGGTGCAGCATATGTCAGTCGTCAGAAGACTGCATCAGTCATGCATGGCTAAGACTCTAAAAGCAAAAAGACCGTGCTTTCGTTTAAAAGAACGGTCTTTTATCATTTAAAATTTGCATCAAACTCAGGCGCTTAAACTTCACCTTCCGCAAGTTTCCTGATGCCCTGCGCATCGATCACCGTCAGCTTCTGACGCCCGCCAAGCACAAACCCTTTTGTTTCCCATCCACTCAAAATCCGCGATACGGTATGGAGCGTAGTTCCAGTCATTTCGGCAATATCCTGCCTTGTGATCGGGAAGTCGATACGAATACCGCCGTCTTCTTTCTTGCCAGCCTTCTGGGCCAGACGCAACACAACATGGGCGACGCGGCGCTCGACTTCTTCCGTTGACATTTCTCGGATGCGCGTATGCGCTTCCTCAAGACGCGTGCCAATTGTTTGAATTGCATTCATCGCAAGACCGGGATTCTGCTCGACGAAATAATCCCACAGTTCGGTGGGCCAACCGAGCACAATGCTTTCTGTGACTGCCATGGCAGTGCCGGGATAGTCGTTGCGCTGAAGAGCTTTGGCAAAGCCGAAAAGATCACCCGGATGCACCATGCGAACGATAATCTGCTGCCCGTCAGAAGTGACCTGATTAACCTTGAGACGTCCATAGAGCAGCAGATAAAACGTTACCGCTTCATCACCTTGTTCAAAAATGGATTCACCCTGCGGAATACGTCGCGACGAAGCATAGGAGACAAGCTTATCCAGCTCATTGTCCCCCATTTTGGCGAATAATGATAATTTCCTGACAAGACCGCGATCAATCGTGGCCATTCGAATACCCCTACTCTGAATCCCTATTCCTACTTAGCATAATTAAGCAGGAAAAGCATGCGTTTAGGGGCAAAAACTTGTGGCGATTCATTAATTAAGGTTACACCGAAAGGGCTCTTAACCGCTTGAGCACAGGGGCATACCAGCGCCCGTCGCGGACAAGGCGAAATCCGAGATTATCAGGCGGCAAACCAACACTGCACCCCCCGGATTTTGGGTTACGGATAAACGAACTCATCGCTGCACGATGCTTGCCATTCACCACATAGACACCGCAAACCACGTTTTCGCTTGCTATCTTGCCATATGCATCAAGATTGACACGACGGTGACAAGTCGTGGTCCATTCCCACACATTGCCACCAATATCGGCTATACCAAGCTCGTTTTCACCGAAGCTGCCCACCGGACGGACCGCCGGATCGCGATCCTTTTTGCTTTCGCTCTGCTTTTCATAATCGCGCAACCAGCGCAGCGCTGGATTAACACTGCCATTGTCATCACCGCCTAGAGCATCATCGGCAAAACGCGACCCCGCAGCGAAAACCCATTGCTCGTCGGTCGGCAAATGCCACACTTCGCCCGTTCTGTCCGAAAGCCAGCGCGCGTAAGCCTCTGCATCATCATAGCTGATGCCAACAACCGGATGGGTCGATTGCGCGGCATTTGCCGCTTTAGACTGAGTATCGGCTGCAACACATGCACCATCGCTTACGCACTTGGCATAGTCTGCAACCGTAACCTGATATTTCATAATCTCGAATGCCCGGCCAAGCCTGCGTGTCGTCAACGGTGCATCGGTCGGATAATTGTTCTTCTGAAAATCGCCATCCGCGCGATAGGTCATGCTTCGTGCAGTAACCGTCACGGTTTGCGGGCGATTAATCTCGGATGCCTCAGCTTTAGCCCCGATCTGCCCCGCCGCATCGACCACGAAGAGCGCGCTAGCGACAGCAAGAAGGACAGCCGGAACAGCGACGCCAAGATCGCGCAGCTTTTTCTTTGCATTCTGTTTCATGATGTTCACACGATCAGTTACAGGATCAGTCGTCCGGGAGACGAGCCTCCAGTGCTCTCATGTCCCCCGAACTATTGGCTGTCATGTCAGGCTTACATGCCCGATGGTGCCAGTATTGACGTCATCAGATCGTCGTTCCATTCACCCGTTACTTTGAAGTGAGCAGCAGCACCCAATTCAAAAGCCTCGATCAGGTTATGGTTCACATAGGCATAAATGCCCGGTTGCTGGAAGGTATAGAAGGCTGCTGCCGCTGCACCACCTGGGATAAACCATGTTTCCTGATCAACATCCGGTGGCGTGTTAAACTTGCCGGTTGCCCAGACATAGTCCCCATGTCCACCAATCAGGTGCGGACGCGTATCGCGGTTAGCCTGCGAATGGACGATCAGAACCTTTTCACCAACCTTAGCTGTCATGGCCTTATCGCCTGTCAGTGCACCTACACCGCCATTAAAGACGACATGGGTTGGTGTAAGAGTGCGCATGACTTTGACAACATCTTCATAAGAATCGCCGGGCGCGTCATACTTCTTGTAATTGCCCTCCTCGTCGCGCGGAACATAGAAATCCTGCTCACCGACATAATAGACCTTGTCATAAATCAGTGGATTGCCCTTGCCATCGTTCAGGCCTTCGCGTGGCAGCACCATGATTGCACCATTCATGCCCGATGTGACATGCCATGGAACCATTCCGGGAGGTGCGCAGTGGTAAACAAACACACCAGGCTTGGTTGCCTTAAACCGCAGAACCGTCTTTTCACCCGGGTTGATCTCTGTGAGCCCCCCACCACCCAACGCGCCGGTTGCCGCATGGAAATCAATATTGTGCATCAGTGTATTTGTTTCAGGATTGATGAGCGTCAGTTCAACATAGTCGTCCTGATGCACCACCATAAGCGGCCCCGGCACGGTGCCGTTGAATGTCATCGCATGAACTTCTGTGCCGGCATCATCGAGGATCATCTTTTTTTCCTCGATCACCATGGTGAATTCAACCACCTTGGGACCGCCGTTTGCAACCTGACTATGCGCATGCACGAAAGGAGGCTTAACCAGCTCAACCTTTTCGCGTGGAAGCGCTGCAATTTCTGCGGCACTTGCCTTTTTCAAGGTTCCTGTAGCCCAGGCTGAGCTTGTCGCCAAAACTGGTGCCAGTGCGCCTGCAAGAGCTGCTCCTGCCAAAATTGTACGACGATTAATATTGATGTGGTCACCCATCGATTCTCTCCTTCCGATAGGACCGAGCGCTCTGTTCGCTCTGTCACTATAGTTATAGGCCGATACCGCTGAGGCTCATTGTTTATGATCAACATCCGTTGATTATTCTAATAATAATTACCGTTATAAATCATATGGTTAAAATAAAAAATAATGATTTAACTTCGCCATTTGCGCCAGAACAAGTAAGGAGAGAAAAAATAACAATTAAGCACCCTGATTACGTTCACATGATATGCTTAACCCAGTCTAGAACAGTTCTTTACTGACAATTCCTTTCGTCTCCAAAACGATAAAAGCAGCCCTGAAAGGAGCTGCTTTTGTGAATTTAGGCGCTGAGATAGGCATCAGAAATCTGGCACCGCAAAACGGGCGCGTGCTTCGGGGATGGCCATATCTGGCGACCATGCCGGTTCATAGATCAGTTCAACGTCTGCATGAGAAACACCCGCCACTTCTTCAACGCAAGTCTGTACGGCTTGCGTCAGAAATCCGGCTGCGGGACAGCCACGCGTGGTTGTCGTCATTTTTACCGACACATCACCATTCGCATGCGCAGTGATCATATAGATCATGCCAAGATCAACGAGATTAATGCCGAGTTCAGGGTCCATCACAATGCGCAATGCATTGCGTACATCATCTTCCAGCCGGTGGAGTTGTTCACTTTGCATCATCGTTCCTCACGCTGTTCCGACGCGCACCATAATGCGATAAGCCTGACCTGTTTCGTCGAAATTCCCCACCCATTGGTGGCCGCGCTTTTCAAGTTCAGGAAACAGAAACAACGGCTCGCGATGCAAAAGTGCAAAAAGCACCTCGCCTGTCTGCATATTCTCGACTTCCGCAAGAATGCTGACCATCGGCTGTGGCGGATCCATATCCGAGCAATCAAGATATTGCGAAGGCTCCGGCCAGTCATCAGGCGAACCAGCATTATCGGAAATCTGCACAACTGGCGTGTCTTGTCCAATGGGTGCAAACAAAACCTGCCAATCGCCATCGCCAATTGCTTCCGCTTTGGCAGAGAACCCCTTGCGTTCCATGACTGCAAAGAGAGGTACCGGCTTAAATGGAGCAATTAAAATAAGGCTTTGTCCGGCAGCCAGTCCTTCGACAGCGCCCATAATTGCCTGAAACGGCTCGACGCCAGCTTTCAGGAGTGGGCCCACATCAAGCTCATGTGGAATCAATTCGTAGACTGACACTGTCATTTTCTCCCTCTCGAAACTGGCCCGCCAGCGTAAATCAGATGTGGAACCGTAATAACATTTGGAAGCTTCACGGCTTCCGGCACATCCATCAGTCGCCGCGCGCGAATGAAATGAGATGACAAAGCGAGAATTGCAACAAGATTAAACGCACAACCCACCCTGAATGCGAGCGTCTGCCCGGCGATGAGCGCGACAACGGCAATGGCAACACCTGTATAATACACCCAGAACCACCGCTTTGCCCGGCTTTCAACCACAATGTCCTGCACGCGCGGCGTCAGAATTTTCCCCATCACCGGACCATAGCATTCAAGCCATGTCAGGAACGGGACGATCTTGTATAGCTGTGCCAAACTTAGGCCGGTTAGCCAGCCAAATGTAAAAAGATAGACCAGCGCTGCAACAACCCCATCCGTGGTGCCGACCCAAGGCAGAGCAATTGCGACGGGCAGCGAAAGCAACATGGCGGCAAAGGCCGGAACAGATGCAGCACTATTCAACTCAATATTTTTACGTTTTCTCTGGCCATAAATCGAATGCACATCATGGACGTAGAGTCCGATACTGGTAACGCCCAGTGCCAGCGCCACCATGAGAGCAATATCAATTCGATCATAGCCCCCTGTTGTGAAAACCGTCACGAAAGCCAGTAAAGCAAGAGCGGCAACACCTGCTGCCAGGACCAGTTGCGTCGTCCGTTTTGCAGGCTCCGGCGCAAGCATAAACATGCTTAAAAGACGATAACTGACACCCATCGCTGTAAAGGTCATCCAACCGCCAAGCCCCAAAATGACATGGGTCGAAAGGCCTGACGAAACGATTTCCATCAAAAAAATCTGCTCAAGCATGCTCGACAACATGAGTGTGAAGAGGCTTCCCAGAACAACCACAACCAGCAAGCACACAAGACCGACGACGACAAAACGTGCTGGCAGCGTTAGAGGCCTTGCGATCCAGATTGTCTTACCAAGCATTATGATAATGATTGCAAAGCCTACTATTAGAAACAGCGCTGAGAGAGGCATCAGCCATAACGGAAGATCGATAATGCCTGCGAGAACCGCGAAGCTGGCGATTAGTCCGCAAAGGCCGGTCAGCAAAAACAGCAATGCCGGAAGCTCCGCACCGCTCAGTTGCAAAGGCTTTGCGACCAGCACAGGCACGAACTGCAACAATGCCCCGCACATCAACAATGAAAGCCAGCCAATCGCGATAATATGCACCACGATGAGTGTTTCCGGTGCCCGTAAATCATCAAACGGATAGCCGAAACCTCCCGCCATGAGTGCCATTCCTACACTCAGGAAAAACAGCGAGGCAGCGACATATGAGAGTGTCCATCGGGAAAGCGCGGCACCGAACATGGCAGGCCTTCATCAAAAAGCGGGATTAATGGTTACCACAAGTGCATTCTTGGCCATCGGCATGATCATGGGAATGGTTCTTTGGGCGACCAATTTCTACGCGCCACACCGGACCGCTTTCCTTATATTCCCACGAGAAGACACCCGGATCACGGTTTTCAAGCTGATAACGCAGCGGAACCGGATCATGATCGTTGACGATCTGCAACGTTTGGCCCGACTCCAGATCATCAATCATCGCGAAAATGGTCGCGTGACGAGAGATAGGCGGAATGGTGCGTACATCGGTAATATTGATCGTGGAAACAGGTTCGCTTGTCATCAGGGTCATCCATGGCCGTCGGCTATCGAAAGATGATGATGACAGCCCCGCATCATCATGAAACCAATTCTAAACTGGATGATGCGGGGGCGATTTGTTTCATCTCAAACAAGATAAAAAATAAGACTATTGGAACTCTAGCCCGCAAGCATGCGGTAAATTGCAGGAAGAGCTGCCGGAAGCTTGGACAATTTTGCAATCAGAGAATAGCCGCCATGCCCAAAAAGTGCGGGCAGATAAGCATTGGCTTCGCGATCCACAGTCACGGCAAAGACATTAATCCCTTGGGTCCGCGCTTCACTGACCGCCCTCCGTGTATCCTCCAAAGCAAAGCGACCCTCATAATGATCAACATCGTTGGGCTTGCCATCGGTCAACAAAAGCAACAGCTTCTTACGATTATGCTGTTCGCTGAGCTTGGCAGTTGCGTGGCGCATCGCAGCACCCATACGCGTATAGAAGCCGGGTTTTAGCGCCGCAATCCGGTGTTCAACCGTCTTGCTAAATGGCTCATCGAAATCCTTCACCGTTTCAACCCGCACCCATGCGCGACGACGCGAAGTAAATGTCAGGATCGAACAGCGGTCGCCACAAGCGGCAATGCCGTTGGCCAGCACGAGCAGCGCTTCTTTCTCCACATCCAGCACTCGCCGGTTATCAACCCATGCATCGGTTGATAGCGAAACATCTACAAGAATAGTCACCGCCAGATCGTTCGCCTGCGGACGGCTCATCAGATGCACGCGCTCGCTGCCCTGCCCGCCTGCCGCAAAATCACAGCGCGAGCGGACAACCGCGTCAAGATCAAGATCGTTGCCGTCGAGCTGCGCACGCATCATCTCACGACCGGGTCGCAAAATCTCAAACTGACGCCGCACTTTTCGCACTAGACTTCGCGCCTCATCATCGAGTTCGAGTGCCTCATCGCGGTCCTGCACTGGTGCTGCCAATACACTGCAATGATCCTGAAGATAGGTTGCCTTGCGATAATCCCATTCAGGATAGGTAAGTTTTGCGTCCAGCAAACTATGAGCCACCGCCTCCGGCGGCAGATCAAGATCAAACCGAAAGCGCGCTGCGGGTTTGCCCTTACGTTCGCCCAGTGTCAGATCATCAAGTTCATCAGCGGATTTTGCACTCTGCTCGT
Organism: Brucella sp. H1_1004; assembly: GCF_047308065.1. Taxonomy (NCBI): domain Bacteria; kingdom Pseudomonadati; phylum Pseudomonadota; class Alphaproteobacteria; order Hyphomicrobiales; family Brucellaceae; genus Brucella; species Brucella sp. H1_1004. Next base: position 258,372 of record NZ_JAYKZA010000004.1, on the reverse strand, counting down.
CGCTGTCATCCGAAGGCCTATCGACGCTGACCATTTCAGCCATCGCCAAAATTTTCTCAAACCGATTGAGAATGAAAGGACTTCGATCCGTTTGACGACTATCCTGCTTTTCACGCTGTGCAATCTGCCGCCCTGTCTCAACACCTTGCGCGTTGGAATTGCGCACGGGCTCGTCTGCATCTGAACGTGATGCGGTTTCGTCACGTCGGATCAGACCCGGCCAGAGCGGCACTGGCAGGATCGGCAAATAGCCCGCTGGTGCACGATGCGGAACAATCGCCGCAAAGCTGAAATCCGGCAGCCCTGCCCCTTCTTTTAGCAATGACAGAACGCGCTGTTCAACAAGCAGTTCAAGCTGGTTTAACGGCCGCTTTGGTCGTGCGGCAAGTACGGCATCGCAAAGCCGCGCATACCGATCCTGTAATCCAGGAAATAACATGCAGGTTTTAAGCGTCGTCTCTGTCGCTATATCAAGCGATGCCAGATCGCGGCGTAACGGATCATCTGGTATTGCAGTCAAATCCATCGGCATGACCGCCATGTAACCTGCCAGCCAAACATATAGATCGTAATTGAGCCTTTGATCAGGAAACAGCGCTATTTCAGGCGGCAACATCAGCGTTGCTTCATCACGCAAAGGATGGTTGAGTTTCTCCTCACCCAAAGCCATGCGCTGTCGCAATCCTAGCCTATGCCCGGAAGTTCGCGCCCGCGCAGGCGCAATCTGAACAGCAATATCGCCGCCAAAACCACGGAAGCAAATCGCAAGTCTTTGGCGAATATCAGCAAGCTTTACCGCCTGATCAGGATATTGCGGCCATGACCCGGTTTTGCCGATAAGGCGATGCCAAGCCCGACCAACGGTTTCCTCAAGCTCCAGAAAATCCAGCATAATATGCCCGCCTATTTCAGCATTGCATCAGCAATTTCCAGAAGAGCTGCCTTCACATCCGGCTCGTCGGTGAGCGGTTCGATCATGGCCGCACGCGCTGCTTCTCGTTGTGACATCCCCGCATCGATCAGTGAAGCGCAATAAACCAGCAGACGCGTTGAAACGCCTTCTTCGAGATCATGTCCTTTCAGACCGCGCAGACGATGGGCAAGAGCAACAAGCGGCGCGACGGACTTCGCATCAAGGCCGCTTTCTTCGCTCACCACTGCAATTTCCTGCTCTTTCGGCAGGAAGTCGAATTCAATGGCCACAAAACGCTGACGCGTGCTTGGCTTGAGTGATTTGAGCAAGTTCTGGTAGCCGGGATTATAAGAAACAACGAGCATGAAGCGGTCCGGTGCTTCAAGCAGTTCGCCGGTGCGTTCCAGCGGCAGAACACGGCGGTCGTCGGTCAGCGGATGCAGAACCACAGTAACATCTTTGCGTGCCTCGACAATCTCATCGAGATAGCAAATGCCGCCCTCGCGTACTGTCCGTGTCAATGGTCCATCCACCCAATGGGTGTCGCCGCCTTTCAGCAGATAACGTCCCGTAAGATCGGCCGCCGCCAGATCGTCATGGCAGGAAACCGTTGAAAGTGGCAGGCCAAGCTTTGCCGCCATGTGGCTGACAAAACGGGTTTTGCCGCAACCTGTCGGGCCTTTTAAAAGCAGCGGCAGCTTTCGCTTCCACGCCATTTCAAACAAGGCGCATTCATTGCCAGACGGGCTATAAGCGGGAATGGAAGCGTCAATTGTTTCAACGCTTTTCAAAACGGAATTAATTGTGCTGGTCATGGCCGTCTTCCTATTTGTTAAATGAAGAAGCCCCGCCGGACGACGGGGCTTTTAGCATTGATTATTCAGCAGGCTGTACGAAACCAGTTACGTTTTCGCGGCGTTCCTTGCCCGGAACCAACACGGCCCAGATGAACATGAAGACCGAAATCACCACGACAACGCCAGAACCAAGACGCATCCAGTAGAAGATCGCGAGTTGATCCTGCACAACCATGAAATTTTCGCCCAGCACGCGTTGCAGATGGGTCTGCACCACGCCGGCAAATGTGAGCGCAAAGGTCATGACCGACATCGCTGTACACATGGCCCAGAAGCTCACCATCGAGAGCATCTGATTATAAGGCGCACGTCCACGAATTTCCGGGATCGCATAGGCCATAACTGCAAGGTTGAGCATCACATAGGCACCGAAGAAAGCGAGGTGGCCGTGTGCTGCGGTGAGCTGTGTGCCGTGCGTGTAATAGTTGACCGAGGACAGTGTATGCATGAAGCCCCATACGCCTGCACCGAAGAATGCCATCACCGAACAACCGATCGACCACAGAAGTGCCGCACGGTTTGGATGTTTGCGACCGGCTTTCCACGTCATCACGAAGGTGAAGATTACCATGGTGAAGAAAGGGGCGACTTCCAGCGTCGAGAACAAAGAACCAATCCACTGCCAATAGCCCGGTGCGCCAATCCAGTAATAGTGGTGGCCAGTACCAAGAATGCCGGAAAACAGGGCCAAACCGACAATGACATAGAGCCACTTTTCAACAACTTCGCGGTCGATACCATTGAGCTTAATCATCAGGAAGGCGAGGATCGAAGCCATGATCAATTCCCACACGCCTTCAACCCAAAGATGGATCACATACCACCAGTAAAGCTTGTCGATGGCGAGATTGACCGGATTATAGAAGGCGAAGAGGAAGAACAGCGACAGACCCCAAAGACCAAACAGCAGAATATTGGTGACTGTCGTTTTGCGGCCTTTCAAGGCGGTCAGAGTGATGTTGAACATAAACATCAGACAGACGACAAGAATACCAACTTTGATGATAAAGGGCTGTTCAAGAAACTCACGGCCCTCGTGGATTTTAAACAGATAACCCACAACCGCGACACCGGCTGCCACAAAGAACATCCAGAACTGGATGACGGCAAGCTTTGTGCTGTAAAGCTCAGTTTCTGTTTCTTCCGGCAAAAGATAATAGGTCGAACCCATAAACCCCATCAGCAGCCAGACGATCAGCGCATTGGTATGGATCATGCGCACAATATTGAACGGCAGAAGCTCGGAGAGCGTGTTAGGGAGCACATAGATCAAACCGGCGACAACGCCGAACGCGACCTGCGCAACAAACAAGGCGAGTGCTCCATAAAAATAGAGCATCGCAACCTTTTGGCTTTCATATTTCATATCATAAAACTCCGTTCATCCGCGCCTCAGCCTGCGTCATTCGGTGGCCAGTTCTGCGTCTTGATGCGGCTTGTCCATTCAAGGAAATCAGCCAGATCGTTGAGTTCCTGCTCAGTGAGGTTGAACTGCGGCATCTGGCGGCGTCCCTCGATGCCGGTCGGCTGCGCTTGCATCCACGCTTTCATAGTGTCGCGTGCGCCCTCAGGATCGTCTTCCCCGCCATAGCGTTTCCAGACATTGCCAAGCTCAGGGGCGAAGTAAGCGCCCTCACCCAGCAGCGTGTGACAATTGATGCAGGAATTCTTTTCCCAGACGTGCTTGCCCCGTATGACCCCTTCAGTCAGTGTAGATTCATCCGTGGATGTTGTTTTCATGTAGTAATGGCTGTGCGCCGTCAGTCCCACGAAGATCGCGAAAAAGAAAATGGAACCGCCATAGAAGACGTTTCGGGCGCCGGTCTTGGTTAGGCGTTCTGCCATCCCCTTCGTCCTTTCTCATTGGCCTAAGGCATAGCCTCGGCATTCAGAGCCGTTTCGCTCTGAATATTTATTTTAACGCGCATCTTTTTCCGAAAACCGTTTCACACTTTTCGGGATGCGCTCTAATCCCCATCAATGGTTTGGCTGGTGAATCCCCTCTCCAGCATCGCGGGACAGCACTGTTCTATCGGGAGGTGAAAAGCCGTCTTTGCGATTTGGCAAAGACCACAACAGTTGCTTAAAGGAAGAGCCGCACTGCGACAGAACGCGCGAGTGCAAGCATTAGCAGAATTGCTGGCCAAGCCAGTAAAGCAGGTTTCAAAGCGCCTCTGGTACCGCGCATTTCCATGAAATCAAGCACGACGAACCAGCCTTTTGCAAAAGCAAGAACCAGCACAACGACGATCGCTGCAAGCACACCGTGACTGAAACTCGCAACCAGCGCGCCACTCAGGGCAAGTGCCAGCAAAATGATGATCGTGCGGTTAAGCGAAGTGTGTTTGTGGATTATCACTTTATTGCCTCATGCAAGATAGAGAACCGGGAACATCACCAGCCAGACGAGATCAATCGCGTGCCAGAGCGTGGTAATGAGCAGGACATTGGATGGAGACGGTCGCCATGCGACAAGCGCCAGAATGACGGAACCGAACAACACATGCATGAGGTGAAAGCCGGTCAGCAGAAAATAAAGTTCAAAGAAAGAACCGGCGGCTTCATCACCCGCGAACCCAATTTCATGCGAATATTCGACGAGCTTCACAGCCACGAAAACAACGCCGAAACATGCGGCGTATAAAAGCGGACGCCGGACCCTGTCAGTATCATGACGCCTGCGAACAGCAATCGCTGCCTGCCAGCCACTCATCAGCAAAACGACCGTATTGGTCGCTGCCAGCCCGGGACTGAGATGTGAGCGCAATTGCGCAACACCTTCAATGTTGATGATCGACATCACCATGAACGCAATCAGTAAAATTGCAAAAGTGATGAGCTCACTCCAGACGAGTATCCAAAGGAGGAAATTATCCTGCCCTACATCATCTGAAATCTTTGCCGCAAAGGACGCTTCTTCTATTCTAAGCATGGCCATGCCTAGCGCGCAGCGCACACGCCTTCTTTGCGTTTTGGCAAAGAAAAATCGGCACTGCGGATGCATTGTGCGTTTTCAAAACAAAGGAATGTTTCAATGACAGAAGCACAGTTTGGGCTGTTGATAGCAACGCCCGTCATCATAGGCTTTTCGCTGGTGCTTTACCGGATGGGTGCTTTGCAGGGGGCTGGCACACTCTCAGCCGTTGCAGCGTCCATTGTCATCGCCGTCATTCTTTTTCTGGGCCAGTGATCATGGAGAAAACCTCTCAACTCCACGCGTCCGATGTGAGTCATCTTGAAGCGCATCATGGCGATTTGCTTAATCTGTGCCTGCAATTGGAAGAAACAGCGGAAGAGCTGGAAAGCAATTGCTCACCGCAAGATTATTTAAGGCTGGCGGCTTTCATTCCACAGCTTGTCGGCGAGACCCATGCGCTGGAAGAAAAAGTGCTTTTCCCTGATTTTAGTCAGCAAGCTAATTCTCATTTTGCGGGCGTTATCATCGAACGTCTGAAGGCCGAGCACCGCTGTGATCGGCTGGCGGCTGATGAACTTGCACAGACTCTGACAGCGATTGCAGAAGGCAAAAGCACGCGCGCTCCTGAGACAGTGTCGTATATGATCCGTGGATTTCTTGAGAGCCTTCGCCGTCACATTCTGTCGGAAAAGCTGATGATTGAAGCGCTGCTCGCAGCCAAATCCGAACAACGCGAAGTATTTGGCTGATATTGATTATCAGCCAAGCTGGTTATCACCGCTTTGCAACACGCGTATTGCGGGCCAATAGCTCTTGAGCCACAACAGAAATGCAGCCCCCCATAAAACTGCTGTCGGCGCATAAGGTGAACCCGGCAACTCCGGCATAAAGCTCATATCCGGCAAAACACGGAAAAAATCAGCTGCAGTCAGAAGGAAAATCGCAAGCTTGGCCGCGCGTGGCAGACCAAGCGTCTGATGCGTATGCAGCAGACCCGCGATACAGAAGACCGCAAGAACACCAAGCCCCAGACCACCCATCAGCGCCACATGCAGGCCTGCAAGTTCGGGAACAGGTGCGCCAAGCTTCGCAGCTCCACTCAGTAACAAGCCAATACCTGCCAAAGCGGAAGAACCAGCAAGTGCTACGATTTCAGCACGCAAGGCCTCTTTGCCGATAAAGGCTTCGCCCACACGGTCGATAAAAGCAGCACCCGCTGCAATCAGCAGATAGCCGCATGTTTCAGGTGAAAAGCCAAACAGATCGACCACGACTGCAACCACGATCAGTCCCGGTGCCAGATTAAGTCTGCCGGGATGCGGGCGAAAGGGGGCAATGCTACGCGTTGGATCCAGCACCAGATTGGTAATCGGCACCGTAATGCGTGCCAGCGCAATGCCAAGAAGCCCGAGAAACACCAGTCCGGCGATGCGCAGCATCTGGCCTGCCAGTTCAATATTCTCGACAAGGAAACCGTATCGCACCTGCGCCTCGCAAAACGTCAGCGCTACGATCCAGCCGATGAACGCCAGCAGCCGGTCAGTGCGCCGCACAATGGTGAGCTTGAGCATGTAGGCAATAAGAAAGCCAAGCCATGCAAGGTCGCATAATGCACCAATAAGCCCAAGGCTGTCAGCCCCCAGAAAACCAACCAAACGCCCCGTCAACCAGAGGGCTGCGAGCACGAGAAGCGGCCTGCCCTGCAAGCGTTTCGTGTCGGTCCATTCAGGAACTACCGTGGTAATAAAGCCCATGAGTGCAGCGCCAAAGGCGCCGAAAATCATCTCATGTGCATGCCAAAGCGCTGGCGGCGTGGAACGCACAAGCGGCAGATCAAGGCCAAAAAACAGTACCCATTGAAATGGCCAGAGTGCTGCGTAAAGTGCTGCAAGCGGGAAAAAAAGTCGGAAGCCTTCATCCGTCAATATGTCTATTAATGGCTGTGCTGGCCGCTCTGTGATGGCAGTCATGGCCGCCTCCGCTCATCAACATCGTCAATATGACGGAAAATCGGATCGTGTTTGAGAAAATCCTGCACAGTCGCAAACACGTCTTCGTCCGAACGCTGGCCCGGCAACAGCCGTAGCCTACGCTCGCCCGCAATACCGTTGCCATCGCTGTTGAGCACGACAATCCGGTGCGCAATACGAGCTGCTTCCATGAGATCATGGGTTACGAATATCGCGGCAAAGCGGGTCGTCCGCCCCGCATCGATGATAATATCCTGCATTCGGCGTTTGAGTGCGACATCGAGCGCGGTAAACGGCTCGTCGCATAACAGGAAATCCGGCTCAATGACCAGCGCACGGGCAATGGCGACACGCTGCTGCATCCCGCCCGATAGTTCGGACGGATATTTATCAAGATCAGTAAGCTCAAAAGCCACGCGGTTTGCCGCACGCTTCACTGCCTCATCACGATCACGCCGCTTCATGCCTGCGATACGCAGCGGATAGGCAATATTGTCATTCGCCGTTGCCCATGGCAGCAGGCGCGGCTCCTGAAAGATTATGCCGTGCCGGCTATAGTGGCGTCTGATCCGCCCATAGCGCTGATCGACAATACCAGCCGCAATATGGATAAGCGTACTTTTACCGCAGCCTGACGGTCCGACCAGCGCGACTATCTCAGCCGCTTCTAAATCGAGACTGATATGATCGAGCACGGTGCGCCCGAAATATGCATGTCCGATACGATCAAGTTCCAGCACTGTCATCACAACCACCTCAACGCTTGACGCCCCATGGCTGCGCAGCAATACGCCAGCGTTCAAATTCGGCACGAACTGGATGGATCAACCCGTATTCAATCACGATCAGCGCCGTTACAGCGATCAGTACCCAGGCAAGCGAACCGGCAATATCGAGATTGGCACGATTGCGCGCCAGTTCACCGCCAATGCCGCCGACATTGGCGAGCAGTTCTGCCATGACCGCCACCTTGAAGGCCGAGCCGAGGGATACGGCGAGCGCAGGAAACAGATAGGCCGAAACATGGCGCAAACTAAGTGTCGTCAACCGCTTTAAGCCGCTTGCACCAAAGGCACGCGCCATATCGTCAAGCTTACGATCACGCGTTATGATGCCTTCGGCAACGGAAACAAAAATGAGCGGCGATGAGGATACGAGAATGGTCATGGCAACAGTTCCGTCCGTTGAGCCAAACCAGATCATGGCAAGCACGATCCACGCTATAGGCGGAACCCCGAGCAACACGGTGACGAGCGGCTTTGCCAGCCGCAGAACTGCCGGAAAATAACCGGCAGCCAGACCAAGACTGGCACCAAAAACCGATGCGAAAGCAAAGCCTTTCAGCGCGCGACGTGTCGTGAGGAAGGTGAGTTCCCATGCATGATGATCGCCCAGCAATGCGATTGCAGCGTGAAACGTTGCTAAAGGTGATGGCAGGATAAAATCGCCATAGGTCTCATGACCGACCTGCCAGAGTGCTGCCAGCAACATTAATGCTGCAAGGCCCGACCATGCGGACCAGAGAAAGCGTCCTGTCCTCCCTACCCTGTCAGCCCAGCTCGTCATACTATTTCCAATTAAAGGTAGAAGCCGTCATCCGGCAATTTACCGGCGATGATAGCAGGATCATTCGATGCAAGGGTTTCAAGCATCGTTTCAATTGCAGGCCGCGCCTTGCTGGCGCGCGTCGCCGTAAGGCGCGACGTTGCGATGGATGCAGCGAGAACCGGTTCGGGGAAATCAAGCGATTGCGCTGCAATGCCCGCAGCCTTTGCAGGCTCAGCATTCACGCGCTGCGCAGCCGCTTCCAGAGCACTCTGCAAACGATCCGCTAAGTCGGGATGCTCTGTCAGGAGCTTATCCGTCAGCACCAATCCTGCTTGCGGCAGAATTGGTGCTTTCCCCGTCACCTCGCCCCAGAGCTTTTGTACGTCGATGGTGCGACTGATATTTTTGCCTGCGGCTTTACCAAGCATGGTGGCAGCAGAAACGGCGGGCTCAGGCGCTAGAACTGCATCGACCTTACCTGTCAGCAGCATCTGCATTGCCTCAACCGGCGACGACGTGTTCTCAAGAGAAACATCTGTCTCCGGTGACAATCCGTAATGAGCAAGCAAGCGCTTTAGAACAAGGTCAGGCATATCATTTCTGAATGGCACAGCCAGCCGTTTGCCCTTGAGCGCAGGAATAGTGTTGAGCGCTGCATCGTCTGAAACAATATAGATCAAACCATCAGTCATCGTGTTGAGAAGCTTGAGCTTCATCCCGCGATTATAGAGATTTGCCGCGACCTGAACCGGCAGAACCACCGCCGACATTGTGCCAGAAGTGAGGCCTGCGCGCATTTCATCAGGGCTGCGCCAGACTTTGAAACTGGTCTTGTTAGCAAGGCCATTGAGTTCGCCTGATGCCAGCGCCTCAGCCAGAATGATCGATGGCCCGGCCGGTGGGCCATAGATCACCAGCTCTTCCAGTGTATCGGCGTGCGCTGCGCCGAAGCCGCCCATAAGCTGTGAAACCAGCAAGCCTGTCGGAATGGCAGCAAGACTGGTCAGCAGAGCACGTCTGTTCAAGGGCGCGGTCATGACAGCCCTTAGCGTTTCACTCATTGTCCACTCCAATGGGTTCAGATTTTTCCCATCATTATAACTGTGGTTGGCGCCCCTCTTTGATTTGGATCAAAGAAGAGAAATTCCCTCATGTTTATTTGCCGCCTATCATTAGGAGCGCGGGGCGCTCGCAATTGCAGGGGAATATTCATGCGGATTGAACAGAGCACCTCAAAGCCAGGAGGCTTTCACCAACGGAGTATGCTGCAACTTCTGACATCGACCGGATTAATACTGTTCGGTGCATGCGGCTTTGCTCTGGCGCAATCAGCATTACCCGGATCATCAATTGTGCTTGATCCGATCATCATCGGTGCCGACGATAACGCAGCCTTGAAAAAGCGCTTCGATGCAATGCCGGGCGGTGTTGCACTTGTCGAACAAAGTGATCGGGTCGTGACCGCAAACGAGACCGTATCGCGTGCATTGCGTTCTGTTCCGGGTGTGGTTGTGCAGAACTTCTTTGGCGGCAACGACCAGCCGCGCATTCAGATCCGTGGTTCCGGCCTGCAACAAAATCCGGTCGAGCGTGGCATTCTAATGCTTCAGGACGGTTTGCCGCTTAATCGTGCAGACGGATCTTACGCGGTCGGATTTGCAAACCCCAGCCTTGCGGAAACGATAGAAGTCTATCGCGGCTATATGGCCAATCGGCTTGGCGCGACTGTACTGGGTGGCGCACTCAATTTCGTATCGCCCACAGGCGCGCAATATCAGGGCATGCAGGGAACCGTCAGCGGCGGCTCATTTGGACAGGTCGGCGTTTCCGGCAAAGCAGGCTTTCAGACCGGCACGATGGATGGGCTGTTTCAGGCCGATTACACACGTCGCGACGGTTTTCGTGATTATAACCAATCCGAACGCGTGAGCGTTGGCGGCAATGTCGGCTTTGAGGTGAACGATAATATCAAGACCCGCTTCTTCTGGGGCTATACCGATCTTGGCTTTGATGTGTCCGGGCCTCTCACCAAAAGCCAACTCGAATCCGATCCACGTCAGGTTCACACCGGTCCGACAGTCATACCGGGCGGCGCGATCAATGCCGGCCCAAATGTTCTGCGTGACAGGCCACGGCGCGATGCAAAACAACTCCTGATCGGTTCACGCACCACAGCCGAATTCGACGCGCATCTTTTTGATTTCGCGATGGGTTACACCTATACGGACGACACATTCCGCTTCCCGATTTCCGCGGGGATCCGCGAAACCAAGGGTGGCGATTTCACCGGTGTTGTCCGTTACGCATATAGACACGACGATGCAGCGCCCCTGCCTCTTTTTGAAACGACTGCGCAATATTCCATCGGTTCCACAGACCGCAATTATTACATCAATCAATCCGGCACACAGGGCGCGCAGTTTGGTGAAAACGATCTCGATGCCAGCACACTCTCGCTTCATGCTGGCTTCAACGTTCCGCTCAACGATACAATTACCGTCTTTCCAGCACTGTCCTACGCCTACGCAACGCGCAAGAATGACGACACTTACAGCCTTTCAACACGGCCAACCATTGCCTACAATCCCGCCAATCCAACGGTACGTTTGCCCAACGGTGCAGTTCCAACAAACAATAACAGCTACGACCGCAATTATCAGGGCTGGAGCCCAAGCCTTGGCGTGAGCTACAAGCCTGATGACACCAACACATTCTTTGCCGCCGTCAGCCGCAGCTTTGAACCGCCAACACATGACGATCTTCTGGCAACCATCAATGGTACGCCCAACAGCAGTGCCGGACGGCCAAACCCCGGAGCACCGTTTGCGGTAGCCGATGCTTTACGCGCACCCGATCTTGATGCACAGACCGCAACAACGATCGAAGCAGGCTGGCGCTCCGAAATGGGGCTGTTTGCATGGGATGTGACGAGTTATTATTCATGGGTCAACAATGAGTTGTTGAGCTTGCGCGACGTTACAGGCGCCTCACTGGGCGCGATCAATGCCGACGATACACGACATTTTGGTATCGAGCTTGGATTGGCAGCACAGATCACTGATCGAATTTCCGGTCGGGTCGCCTATACCTATCAGGACTTCCGCTTCCATGATGATCCGCTTCGCGGTGACAACCGACTTGCCGGTGCCCCTCGCCAGATCATCAACACGGTGCTCAATTACGAAGTTAACGACCGCTGGACTTTGCAGGGTGCCGTTCAATGGGTGCCTGAAAAAACGCCCGTCGATAATATGAACACGCTCTATTCCGATCCCTATGCCGTGGTTGATCTGCGTACAGAGGTGAAAATCAGCGATAACCTTCTGTTCTTCGGCGAAGTCACCAATGTCTTTGACGAAAAATATGCAAGCTCAACGCTGATTGTTGATCAGGCTCGGCCCGATCAGGCTGCGTTTCTGCCCGGCGATGGACGCGGGTTCTTTGTGGGCCTTAAAGCTAAATATTAATCGAATGAATGCGCCCTTTTGCAACTAACTACATGCAAGAGGGCGCATAATACTATTTATTTAACACCTCGGGTCTGATAGCGCTCTCTTAAATTCCCAACAGCTTGTTGCATTGTTGATCATGATGCAGTCCAAGTGCCTGGAGTAAGAGATGGCTGCCGATACAATGCTGAAAAATATGGTGCGTGCCCTTCCTGTTTTTGCAGGTATGGAACCGCCAGCTTTCGATAAGCTGCTCGAGCAAGCCACACACAGATCAGTTCCGCAAGGCCGCACGGTTTTCCAGCAGGGCGAACAGGCCAAGCTGTTCTATATTCTGGTGCATGGTCGTTTGAAAGTAACCCAGGTCACTGCTGACGGACAGCAACTCATCGTTCGGGTGGTCAATCCCGGCGATCTGTTTGGCTTTGCGCTTGCGCTGGGACGCAAGGATTATCCCGGCACGCCTCTTGCACTGGTCGATAGCAGCGTCCTTGCATGGCCGATGGAGCTAATGACCGAATTTATGGCACGTCACCCGACGCTAGCCGTGAAGACCATGCAGATGATCGGTAGTCGTCTCGACGCTGCCCATTCGCGTATTCGCGAAATTTCCACACAGGAAGTCGAGCAGCGCGTTGCTCATGCGATCATCCGGCTTGCTGATGAAGCGGGTGTAAAAGAAGATAGCGGTATCCGCATCGATTTTCCCGTCTCGCGGCAGGACATTGCAGAATTGACCGGAACTACTTTGCACACAGTTTCGCGCATCATCAGCCAATGGCAGGGCAAAGGCTGGGTCGAAGGTGGCCGAAAATCCCTGATCGTGCGTGATCTGAGGCGCCTCAAGCACATTGCTGAAAGCGATATGTGAGTCTTATTCTCCACTATTTAAATCTATTTGATCTCAATCAAAGATATGAGTCTCGAGCCGTTCTAAATCTACATCAGCCTGGCGAATGGGCATCGTTGTGAAGTCGTCCAAGCCAGCTATGGAGATCAAACAGATGCGTAAATTTGCAATTTCGTTCGCCGCGGCAACTCTCAGCCTAATGATGGTGGCCCCCGTCATGGCTGAAAATATCGAAGTCCACATGCTTAATAAGGGCGCAGAAGGCGCAATGGTTTTCGAGCCTTCTTATATCAAGGCAAATCCCGGCGACACGATAACATTCATCCCTACTGATAAGGGGCACAATGTTGAGTCGATCAAAGGAATGATCCCAGAAGGCGTTGATGCTTTCAAAAGCAAAGTCAACGAAAATTACGTACTGACCGTCACAGAACCCGGCGCTTATTTCGTCAAATGCACACCGCATTATGCAATGGGTATGGTTGCACTGCTCGTTGTTGGCGACAATCCAGCAAATCTTGAAGGGATCGTTGCAGCCAAGAAGCCAAAGCCTGTGCAGGCAAGACTAGAGAAGGCAATTGCCAGCGCTCAGTAACAGACGGCTCTAAATTGCAGAAAACCGGTCAGGTGACGAGGATATTATGGCAATACAGGAAGGTCTGCTTGCTGCCCCCGCAGCTAAGCCCTCCGAACGGCGCGGCGCGATAGCGCGCGGTTTCAAAAAAACCGGACCGGCAATTTTTAGTTATGGCTTCCGCCCATTTTTTCTGGGCGGGGCCATCTGGGCAGTTCTGGCAATGCTGCTCTGGATATTTTCACTGACGCTTGGCCTGTCTGTCGGTGGTGCCTATGGTGCACTCAACTGGCACGCCCATGAAATGGTCTTCGGCTTTTCTTCTGCTGTTCTTGCAGGCTTTCTGCTAACAGCGGTTCCCAACTGGACTGGAAGGCTGCCAGTTTCCGGCATGCCGCTTGCAATCCTTTTTGGTGCATGGCTTCTCGGTCGTCTGGTATTTCTCAATCCCGAAATCACAAACCTGTATCTGGCTGTTGGGATCGAAAGCCTGTTTCTGCCAATGCTGCTTTTCATTTGCGCGCGCGAAATCATCGCCGGACATCAATGGAAAAACCTTAAAGTTTTGATCGCTGTGGGCGTTGTTACGTTCGCCAACATCGCATTTCACTATCTAGCTCTGAGCGGTGGTAACGTTGCAATGGCAAACCGTATCGGCGTCAGTGCCTATGTGTTGTTAATCATGCTGATCGGCGGACGCATTATTCCAAGTTTCACACGAAACTGGCTCAACAAGACCGGATCAACGCTGTTTCCAGTTCCATTCAACCGCTATGACGGATTGTGCATTTTGGTGGGCGTTGCAGCCTCTCTTTCATGGGTCACAATACCTGAATCAACGCTGACTGCAGTTCTCGCAATCATAACGGCGATACTTCACACAATCCGTCTTTATCGCTGGCGCGGCTGGACAGTCGCGCGCGAAAAGCTTCTGCTTGTGCTGCATGTTGCCTACGCTTTCGTACCAGCAGGTTATATTGCCATTGCATGCGCGGCGCTTGGGAAGCTCAACCCCTTTTCAGCGCTTCATGTCATGACGGTTGGGGTTATCGGCTGCATGATGCTTGCAGTAATGACGCGTGCCACACGCGGTCATACAGGCAGACCGCTGACAGCAACGCTAACAACACAAATTGCCTATCTGTGCGTCATTCTCGCAGCCATTATCAGGCCTTTTGCTGAAATGATGCCAAACTTCTTCCATACATTTCTTGCGGGTTCCGCACTGCTATGGATGCTGGGATTTGGTCTCTATGTCCTCGAATACGGACCTATGCTCACGCGCAAACGAAAAGCTTGAGCAGAAAACCCAGTCAACGAACGATTGTTTTGAAAGGCTGCCGCGTCAACATCATCAGACTCGGCGCATAAACTTGAGAATGATCAAGATCAGCTATGACCTGTGGTCTGCTCGTTCCTTACAATTGCAGCTTGTCAATGACTATACGCTATGGAGCTAATCTTTGCAGCTTAAACATTATGGCGGCACTGCACCTTCGCATCAAGCACATTTGCGTTCTGATCAATTGGGTAAGATGACCATCAATCCAAACATTTTACGCAGGTGGAGATTGGAATGAGACGACTTTTGCAAATGGATACGTGCTTATTAATGTGCCTCAAATATCAAAATTAAAGTATGGAATAATCAGTGTGAAAGAACAAGAAATATTCAATAAAATAGTACTGTCTCCAATTCAGAGCAGTTTAAAATTTATGAGCCGCGGAGCAGATTTAGATTTCCAGTCAATAACCCTTACAGCTTTATCTCTCCATTATTTTGTCAGTGGGCCAGAATGAAAAAGGTATTCGAGCAAGTCGTCACCGCACGGCGCGGCTGATGCGTGAAAATGGTCATAAGGCCCGGCAGAAGACACGCTTCAAACGCACGACCGACAGCAATCATGGTAAGCCCGTCGCTCCCAATCTTCTGGATCAGGACTTCACTTGTGACGGACGGGACCAGAAATAACCGATCAACGCCATTGGCGAATAAATTGACGGCGTCTCAAATCCTGTGCGCAGGCATTCTGCACAAGGATATAAATCACCGATCCAGTTCGAGAAAATGAACCGTAAATTAGTGACAGAACCTCTCCATTAAATAAGGGCAAGTCCAATTCTGGAGATGGGCGTATAATCTCACCCTCAAGTCATGCAGTACAGCCTGTCCGATACGTGAACTTAGAACCACCTGCCATGCGCCGATTATGGCTGACACGAGCGCGACAAGGATCATACCTGCCACAAGCAAGCTCAACAGTTTAAGGTCATTTCGGGGCAATGCGTCATCGATAATCGCACGCAAAAGAAAAGGCCCTGCCAATCCGGTTGCCGATGCGATCAACATCAGCACAATAACAGTCGCGATCCTTTTCCGGTAAGGCCTGAAGAGTGCTAACACACGCCGCAATGAGACGTGCTGCGCGGCAAGACTATCATAATCGTCTGGGTTTTGAGGCGCTGGAGACATTGGTTCTCTCAATTCGAAGCCGTGGTTTCTCGGATCGGAATGCGGATTTCGATCCCAAAGCCGGAGTTTTTAAGGGGGAGAATACGGGCGTCCCCTCCATGTGCCTGTGCAATCGCTTTCACAATTGATAGGCCGAGTCCGGATCCGCCCCTGCCCCGTCCCCTTGAATCGTCAGCGCGCCAGAAGCGTTCGAAAGCCCGTAATCGGCTTTCCTCGGAGAGGCCTGGCCCCGTGTCGCCACAGCGGAAAAAAACGTATTCGCCTGCGACGCCGGTCTCGACGGACACTGTGCTTTGCGGTGCGTAACGGCAACAATTCTCAAGCAAGGCTATGAAAGCCTGCCGCACACGCCAACGGTCAGCGACTGTAACTGCTTGGCCAAGCGCGGACACCGTTTTTATCCCAGATTTTTCGAACTGATCTTCCAGCGATGCAAGAACGCTCTCAGCCTCTGTCGCTAAGTCAAATTGGGTGCACTGCAGGTCAAGTTTGCCAGCGTTACCAAGTGCGAGTGTGCGCAATTCCTCGACAATTGCCGACAGGTCGTCAACATGCCCGATAAGGCGTGCATAGGATTCACTACTGGGTGAAAAGGCTCCATCCAGCAGACCTTGCAGGCGCCCGCGAAGTATCGTCAGCGGTGTCCGCAACTCATGCGCGATCGCTGAATTGGAATATTGCAACTCAGCCTCAGCACGCTGCAATCGCTCCGCCATTTGGTTGAAGTCATTAACCAAATCCCTTGCCTCGCCGAAGTTTTCGTGTCGTAAACTGGCGCGTGCAGAGAAATCACCATTTGCAATCTTGCGCGCCGCATTCGCAACCGACTTCAACGGGTCGACAATCCGCTTTGCAAGAACCCATCCAAGCACTGAAGCTGTCGATATACCCACTCCTAAGAGAAGGCCCAGAGTTATGATATCGCCCGTCCGAAGCACGTCATCATTGGTGAAATCGGGATAAAGCCATTCATAAATGAAAAAAAAGTAAGCCGTCAGCCCGAAGTAAACCACAGCGAACGCCAACAGCGTAAGCATTATCATCGCACGCACAATCAATGAGTTTAAGTTTTTACCCATTTGTATTGTCCAAGCGGTATCCAACGCCGCGCACTCCAGTAAGCAATCCATCAGCTCCGGCGGCAGCTAACTTGCGGCGTAAATTGCTCACATGGCTATCCACAGTCCGGTCGAGCGCTTCACCTTCGGGCAGACACGCATCAACCAACTCCGAGCGCTCAAAAACCTTCCCCAGACTTGCAGCCATATAGGATAGAATACGGAACTCTGTCTTTGTTAACTCAAGCGTGAGAGGACCTGTGTCCCTTTCAACCGTGACACGATACGCCTGTAAGTCCACGGTTACCGGCCCCACGCGCAACAAACGTTCAGTCGGCGCGCCCATACTTCTTCGCAAGACGGCTTTCACACGCGCTACGACCTCAAGCGGATTAAAAGGCTTAACAACGTAGTCATCGGCTCCGATACGTAAAGCTTGCAGCTTATCCAAGTCTTCGGCCAACGCGGTCACCATAATGACTGGCGTATTGCCGCGGCGGCGGATTGCAGCCAAAACCTCATAGCCGTCCTGTCCTGGCAATTTAATATCGAGGACCACGAGATCAGGGCGAAGACGAAGATGATGCCCTAACCCGACAGTTCCGTCACCTGCCGTGACAACGCGAAACCCCTCGCGAGACAGATACGTCTCGATGATTTCAGCAATTTCGGGCTCATCCTCAACAATAAGAATTAAAGCATTGTTCATGGTTATATACCATCTCTGAAACGTTTTCGACGGGCGTTTATTTAAGGTACCGACTGGGTTCGGCGGACGGGTGTTATTTTCTTACTCTGATTAGTCGGCTGATTGTTACATATAACAAGGGTACAAAGAAAACAGCCAAGACGGTTGCGGATAACATTCCTCCAAAAACCCCTGTTCCTATTGCATTCTGAATTTCAGAACCGGCCCCGCGCGCGATCATGAGTGGCACGACCCCCAAGATAAAGGCCAGTGAAGTCATCAGAATTGGCCGGAATCTCAATCGTGATGCCTTAAGCACTGCTCTGTTGAGGCTTTGCCCCTCGTTGCGCAGATGGCGAGCATATTCAATCAACAAAATGGCGTTCTTTGCAGAAAGTCCGATTATCGTAATGACGCCGACCTTGAAAAACACATCATTTTCCATGCCCCGCGCCAGCACAGCAAGCACAGCCCCGAGCACGCCAAGCGGCACAACCAACATAACGGCCAGCGGGATTGTCCAGCTTTCGTAAAGTGCGGCCAAGACCAGAAATACCACGAGCATCGATGCGGCTAAAAGAATTGGCGTCTGGGTTGCGGATTGTCTTTCCTGTAGCGATTGCCCCGTCCACGCAACTGCAAATTCTGACGGTAACTGTTTTGCCAATCGCTCCATCTCGGACATTGCCACTCCACTCGAAACGCCCGGCGCAGCTGAACCTGAAAGACGAGCAGCGGGGTAGCCGTTATAGCGCGCCAATTGAAGCGGCGTCGTTTGCCAGACGGGCTGGACAAACTCCGACAGGGGAACCATTGCGCCATCAATATTGCGCACTTCAAGACGAAGCACATCATCGATATGCATACGATGCTGTGCATCGGCTTGCACGACTACCTGTTGAAGGCGGCCGTCTTTCGGAAAATCGTTGACATAAGTTGACCCGATTGCTGTCGAAATCATCTCGCTCACGGTTGAAAAAGAAACACCAAGAGCCAGCGCCTTCTGGCGATCAATATTCAACGCAATACTCTGCCCATCTGGAAGCCCATCCGTCATCACGCCCGTGAGCAATTTGCTCTTGGAGGCGAGCCTTATCAACTCGCTCTCGGCCGCTTTCAGTGCTGTTGGCCCGGCATTACCCCTATCCTCCAAGCGAAGGGAGAAACCAGATGTTGTTCCCAGCGATTCAATTGCCGGTGGTTTCATTATCATCGCAGTTCCCTCCGGAATATTCGCCATCGCCGCTTGCGCCGCCGCGATCTCTTCGTTCACCGTTGTCTTACGATCACTCCAATCCTTAAGACTGGTAAACGCCTGAGCAGCATTCGGACCAGAGCCGGAAAATCCGAAACCTTGAATAACGATGCTCTCCGTAATATCAGCACGCGATGCCGTGTGTTTTTCATATTTTGCAATAATCTCCCGCGTGCGCTCTGCTGTGGCACCAGCCGGCAGCTCGAACATTGCCATGAAATTTCCCTGATCTTCTTCAGGCACGAACGACGTCGGCAGTTGAGAGTAACCAACGCCCAGTACTCCCAAGAGCAAAATGTAAACCAACAATATCCGAACACCACGCCGTAAAATCCAGCCGATAGCGCCGGTATAGCGTGCACTTAAACGGTCAAACATGGTATTAAACCACGAAAAGAAACGGACTTCTGCGTGGGGGCCGACAGGTTTGAGGATAGTAGCGCACAAAGCAGGTGTAAGGGTAAGTGCGAGGAAGGCTGAGAACAGGATCGACACTGCCATCGACATTGTGAATTGGCGGTAGATTGCTCCTACAGAACCATCGGACAATCCCATAGGGATAAAGACGGCGACCAAAACCAATGTGATCCCGACGATAGCGCCCGAAATTTCGCGCATTGCTTTGCGAGTAGCCTCCCTCGGCGAGAGCCCCTCCCTTGCCATGATCCGTTCTACGTTTTCAACGACGACAATGGCGTCGTCAACAATGATACCTATTGCCAAAACCATGCCAAACATGGTCAAAACATTGATCGTGTAACCGGCAATCAGCATCACCGCGAATGTGCCAAGCAGCGCGATCGGCGCGACAATTGTTGGGATCAATGTGTACCGCAACTTCTGCAGAAACAGCAGTATCACGAGGAACACCAGAACCATCGCCTCTACAAGAGTCTGCACCACCTTCAAAATCGACACTTTCACGAAGGGCGCGGTATTGTAGGAAATTGAGACTGAGAGATCACTCGGCATTGTAGCCTGCAGTTCACCTAACCGCTTTTCGATCGCCGCCGCAGTGCTGACGGCATTGGCACCCGGCGACATTTGTATCGCCGCTGCAGCAGCAGGCTTGCTGTTACTGCTGACGCTGAAGGCAAAAGTCTGCGCGCCAAGTTCCACACGTGCAACATCGGACAACAGCAGCCGCGCGCCATCTGTGTGGGTTTTCAATGGTATTTCTGCAAACGCCTCGGGTGAGTTCAACTGTCCATGCACAATCAGTGGCGTTGAAACTTTGATCCCCGGAATGGTCGGTTCGTCCCCAACCCTGCCCGGCGAAACTTGAGCATTTTCGCGGGCAATCGCGCTCGTCACGTCGGACATACTCAGGTTATAGGCAGCCAGTTTCGTCGGGTTAACCCAAACACGCATTGCACGTTCGGAACCAAATTGTTGGGTACGTCCAACGCCGGGAACGCGTTTGAGCTCCTCGGCGATGTTACGCGTCAGGTAGTCACCAAGGCTCAGCTCGTCTGTCTCACCGCTGCGTGACTTGAGCGCAATGACCATAAGGAAGCCCGACTCTGACGCTTCCACATTTATTCCGTTACGGCGAACGACTTCTGGAAGACGAGGCTCGGAATTTTTCAACCTGTTTTGAACATCCACTTGCGCGAGTTCGGGGTCCGTTCCAGGTTTGAACGTCACCGTGATATTCGCAGCACCTGTCGAGTCGACAGTCGATTCATAATATAAAACGTTTTTGACGCTTGAGAGTTCCTTTTCGATAGGAGCAACCACACTATCATTGACCGTTTGAACAGAAGCTCCAGTATATGTTGTGAAAATACTGATACTCGGCGGTGCGATAACAGGATAACGTGAAACCGGCAGTTGTGGGATCGCAACAACACCAGCCAATGCAATGAATATGGCAATCACCCAGGCAAACACCGGGCGATTGATGAAGAATTGTGGCATGGTAATCTGGCCTTTAAATCTTGTCTTTCACAGTCGTCGCGTTTGGTGAGTGATCGGCGTTTACGAGCATCCCATCCTGCAAACGGTCCTGACCGCGAGTTACGATGGTTTCACCGGGTTGAAGCCCTGACTTGACCACCACACGGCGACCGATGGCCTCTCCAAGCGTTATTTTACGCCTTTTTGCGCGCCCGTCGGGATCAACTACCATAAGACTGGCGTCGTCTCCTCCTGTCCGAACGAGAGCATATTCAGGAACAAGTATTACATCGGAGAGCAATCCGCTGGGCACTTGGGCACGAACAAACATGCCAGGCAAAAGCTGCAATTCAGGATTCTCAACGAGCACTCGGATCGTTGCGTTGCCCGTCACGGCGTCAACCGTAACATCTGAAAGTACCAGCTTCGCAGAATAGGAATAAGGCTTGCCATCGGCACGTAGTATCTCAATCTGGCCTATTTTCTCTTCTGCCGCAAATTGCACCGCATCGAGTTTTGTTGCGGGCAGGCGTAAATCCACATAAACACGTTCCAGCTGCTGAACGACTGCGAGTTCGGTCTGCCCCGAAATTGATGCGAGAGAGCCTTCGTCCGCGACGGTTCGTCCGACGTAGCCATCAATCGGCGATCTTATGGTGGCGAAGTCAAGATCAAGCTGACGACGGTTAAAAACAGCACGAGCCTCGGCCAGATTGGCTTGGGCCACCGTCATATCGTTTCGCGCATCCTCGTAGTTCTTTTGACTTGCCGCTTTACTCGCGAGTAAAGCTTCAGCGCGCTGAAAGCCCGACCGAGCATGCTCTAAAGCGCTCTCTGCACGGCTCAATGCTGCTCGCGCAGTTTCCAAGTCCGCCAGAAATAAAGCGGGTTCAATCTCGAAAAGTATCTCGCCCGCATTGACACGGGATCCGGCTGCAACAACTTTCTTCCTAATTATCCCACCCACTTGGGGCCTGATTTCAACTCTCTTAAAAGCCGCGACTCGCCCCGGAAGCTCATCGGTAATTACTACGGTTTCCAGATGAACTTTCGCAATTACAGCGCTAACTTTGTCCTGAGAGAAAGCTAGTTCAGTTTCTGAAGCAGGCCTACTATGTATTAACATCGCAAGCGTTGTAATTACTACACACCCGCCTAAAACGACGGCAAAAATGTGGAGGTAGCGTTTTGGCATTGGGGCGTCCAAATTAAATCGTATGCCAGCACTTCCCATCCTTCAGTGTACGAAAGATCGAGAAAATGTGCAGATTATATGGAGACGGTAATTTTGAGTCTAATTTTATAACTGAAGCAGCCGATCTTTATCGCTTTTAGAATTTAAGGGTTCGTAACTATGAAGCCCATCACCGGGTGAAGTTAATTAAGGGTAGTTATAAAAAAGTGCGTTGTGAAATTCTGGACGAGTTTGCTGGAAATTGTTGATTAAATATGACATTAATCATGCGAAGGCAAACAACACTCCACAAACTATGAAAAAATTTCGTATTAACATTTCTTTTTATCCTAGTATTAAATGGATTCCCAACGCGCCAAAAAATATTTTATAAATACTTCAAAAGTCTTATGAATATTGAAAGAGTTAAATTTGTGAGAACAAAATCTATGTCATTAATTAAAGAGAATTTATTGATCCAATATTATTTGAAACAACGATGGTAGGTTTAGAGTGTCAGCGTTCCTGTCTGGAAAGCTTACTTCTTAACGTAAGTAGATAGCCCCAGCCATCTTCCAAAGCACTTTGAGCAGCGCGAAATGAAGCGGCAATCTCATTGTCGGATATTGGACCCAACAGGATCCAGGACCTACCATCAATGTCTTCTGCTCTAATGAAAAAATCTTCATCTACTAGATCCACGTATAGAGGCGAAAAAACAATTATCGAAGCTTCAACAGTCATTTCGATTTCCCTGAAATGAAAACTTTTGGTCAACTTTGGAATACCATTCTTTAAAAAGAGCGGTCGAACGCTAATCTCATCCCTAAGCTGGCTAGTAACAGGTGAGGTGACACAGTATAAGTAGTCTGTGGAGTTATTGTGCAGGTTTTCTACAAACTTTATGAAGCGGGCAAACAAGCGGGAAGATAATACTTTTAGCCTTTCTGCTTCGACCGAAGTGTGCAAGCGGAAACGCAGAAACCGGTACGGTCTCGCATTCACGACCGACTGTAATTTGTACTGCATTATTATAGGTTCTGTTGCAAATTTTTCGTCAATTGATGAGGTGATAGTATCTCAGCTTTTAATCAGCTGAGTATTTTAGATGTTCAAGGGTCGCCATTTCGATAAGTCAGTCATTCTACTCTGTGTTCGATGGTATCTGGCTTACAATTTGAGCCTGCGTGACTTGAAGGAAATGATGGCTGAGCGTGGCATCGATCTGGATCATTCCACGGTGCATCGCTGGGTCATCTGTTTCAGTCCAAAACGGCTTGAACGGTTCAATCGAAAGAAGCGTCAGGTCACACGTAAATGGAACCTTGATGAGACATATATCAAGGTCAAAGGCGCGTGGCTGTATCTGTATCGCGCCATCGACAGCAACGGAGATACAGTTGAGTTCTACTTCAGCAAAGATCGTGATTTAACTGCTGCCAAGCGCTTTCTGCGTAAGGCTCTGGCCCGCCACGGCAGGCCGGAGCGAATTACCATCGATGGAAGCGAGACCAACAGAATAGCTTTATTGCAATCTGATACAGAGAACCGGCTCAGACAAAATGGCAAACTTATTGCCATTCGCTCCAGCAAATATATGAACAATAACATTGAGCAAGATCACCGTCGTATCAAACGACGCACACGCTCAATGCTCGGTTTCAAATCTGAAACCGCAGCCAGCATCACGCTCTATAGCATTGAACTCATCCACATGATGCGCAAACAACAAGGCATCTTTTCAGCTGCAGATGCACTCTCAATCAAACAACAGTTCGAAGGGTGTTGTCACGTTAAGTTTCTCTTGCCGGAAAGGCCAGGGGTTCGTAGATATTCAGGCGACACAGGCCGCAATTTTCCATGCATCGAAAGCTTCGAGGCGATGGTAGCAAATTGTTTGTGCGGCTCGGCGACGAGATGGAACAGAGAAACAATTGCGGGTAGCTGAGTGCATGGAAACGAACCGTTGCAACGCTCCCGGTGATCGGTGGCCTTGCATGGTTCGCTCCCGTTTCCTAAACGGCAGATGGCTATTCTCGGCTCGATTATTGAGGCCCTTGTGCGACCAATGCTCAAGGCCGGGTGCCACTACTGCTTTTGCTGCACTGTACGAGCGGAGCTTATCAGTGATGATCCGTTTGGGAGCGAAGCCATAGCGCTTCATTAACGCCACGAGCATTCGCTTTGCTGCCCCTTTATCTCGCCGCTTCTGCAAGATTTGTTCGAGAACGATGCCGTTTTGATCCACCGCACGCCAGAGCCAGAATTTCTTTCCAGAGCATTGGACGACCATTTCGTCCAAATACCAAATATCGCCAGGGCGCGCCTGACGACGCCGCAAGTTGCGTGCGATCTGAGGTCCGAACTTGGCGATCCAACGACGAACTGTTTCGCATGAAACGTCGATTCCACGCTCAAGCAGCATTTCCTCAACTTCACGCAGACTAAGGTTGAACCGCAGATAAAGCCACACCGCATGAGCAATAATCTGTGGCGGAAAACGGTGACGCTTGAAGATGATATCTGATGGCTGCATCGTCAAAATTTACGCCCAAACCGTCAGGCAGGCAACTGCAGTCCAGTTAACGTGACAACACCGTGCCAAGTCATCTGCTTGTTGTATGGTGAGGGATGGCAAGTGATTGTTTTGTGCAAGTCACTTGCCAGAATAGAAAAGTGATTTTGGGTATGGCTATTTTAAGCCTTCCCAAGACGTTTACGCAGTTCTGCGTTTTCTGCGCGCAGCTTTTCAGCAAGCTCTTTACGAAGCTTCATATTTTCTGCTTCAAGAGCGACTAAGCTTGCGAGATCATCACCTGAAGATACTGTTGAAGATATGATTTTAGTCCTGCCGGCGGCGTTCTTCCAATTGTAATAGGTCTGCTCGCTCACATCGGCCTGTTGCAATGCCGCTTTAAGGGTGGTTTTGCCATCTTTAATTGTTTTTTCAATGGTTGCAAGAATAGACGAGCGCTGAGCCGGCGTGTATTTTTTACGCTTGCCTTCAGTTTGTTGTTTTGCGGTCGGTGTTGCAGATTTAGGGTTCTTTACAGATTTAGCTGCTGCTTTGGTTGTCGCAGGTTGAGAAGCGTCTATTGTTTTTGGTGTTTGCTTTTTCCGCGTAGCGCGGGTTTTCTGTTTACTATCAACGGGCTCAGCAGATGTGATTTCAGCTGCCGTTGAATTCGTATCTGCGATTGTTTCATCAGCCATTTAGTGTTTCTCCGGTTGTATTTGTCTGTTGTTTTTGTGTGGTATAATATACAGATGAATGATAATTATGCGAATAACATTCAAATCATATAATTCTATCTTAACAGTCAAGCGTTTAACGGAATTTTATAATGATTGGACAGTATGTCAAAATTTGAAATAAATATTCAGAGTTTGAGTTTGGCCTCAAGAAATCTATAACTCCAGTTGTGTTTAATAGGGATTGTAAAACACAGTGAAAAATCCAATCCGAAATGTTGTTGTCGAATATAAGAATAAGCGCACGCGAAAGGGGAACTCATCCCTGTGGGGAGGTCTCGATTTAAAATCAATTTCTAGCGAAGTGGAAGCTACCATTCTACAATCATCGGATAAGGTCGACACACAAACGGCCGCCCCTGATCTCGGTCTCAATTTAACAAAGTACACTGTTGCGGAGAAATTGCGCGGGACTGCGGTGGCAAAAAATATAGATGAGTATCAAGCTCAAAAAAAAGCCTCTGTCGTTGAAACTTTAGAACTTCAAAAAGGGGTGCCTGATACTGGTCCGTTTCCACCATCAGAGCTTACACCACATATCACACCCAAAAAGAACGACAGGCCTGTGCAGGACAGGGCGAGAGTTGTACAGAAGAAGCAACAGAGAGCCGTCATCTATTCAGCCGGAGATGAGGATGTTGTCTCTGAACTATCGTTTCTGGAAAGAGAAAACGCTTCTTTGAAACGCGAATTGATTGCTAAACTGCGTTTAGAAAACGAGAACATGGCGGCGATGATCGCGCGGGCGGAGCAACGATTGGCGCAGAAGAGATAAAGTCGCTTAACGTGATCCGGCCATAAAAGCGGGACGCTCTGATCTTGCAAACAGAAACAAGTGAGCTCCAAATTCTGGTCATGAGCTTTCGTTCAGTTTACCATGACGCGCAGTGTCATTATCGGGATGCAGGCATTTTGCATTTTCTCGTGCGAACAGGGAGGTTTATTGACGATGAAATTCTGGGGAGCCCGTATTGTTGAGCGTCTGTTTAGATTAAAAGAACATGAGATAAATGCTGAAGTGGAAGACGACAGACCGCCGGTTAAAAACTCGGTTGAATCCAGCCCACCGCAGCCTCGACAACTGTCCCGTGCGGAGACACCAGCGTCGACTGTTCAGAAAGCTGATGATAAATCCGATAAGCCCGCAGAGTTGATAACCGCTCCCGAACTGCCGACAAGGGTACTGCAAAAGGAAGCACAACAATCAAATCCTGAGCCAAGCAATGGTCGAGACACCAACACAGCTGAGAGGCTCGTTGACGATAACGCAAGCGACGAACAATCTGCTGTCAGTAAAGGTGCACGCACCCTCAGACATTCCGCTCGCAAACCTGATAGCAGCACGACCGCTAGCAAAAAGCCATCAAAAGCAAAGCTCAGATCGCGCGCCTCTCTTGATGCGGGAAAAACCGACAATCCGGTTTTGAAATCGCATGAGCTTTACAAAGATCTAGACCAGGCAGAAGTTAGTCGTCCGGCAGTTCCCGATGGTTCAAAGCAAGTGTCAAATCGTTCTGGAAAACAAAAATTCAAACCTGCAGACGAACCAGTGACCGATAAGGAACTCGCAGAACTGGAAGCAGAAAATGCTCGTTTGAAACGCCTTCTTGAAGAAAAGCTGAACTCTCGGGCTGCGTCGCAAACTATTGAATAGGTGAATTCTGACCTTATCTTCATAGTCACTTATGCCGCAAGTTCCAAATTTCCTCAAACAGTGAGTGATTGGCAGGTGCGCGTCGGTTCTTACAGTTTATTTGCACCCCTTCGATGCTGGCAATTGTCGTCGAGGCTACGCGGACATTGTTACTTTAATGAGAGTGCAGACGTAAAGTATTCTTTGACGCATCTGTTATGCTTATTTCAAGCAAGCGATTTCGCGCCACATGTTTGTGGCGGCTTGCCGTAACTCACGATAGTCAGCGACATTGAATTGGTTTCGAGAGGAAGTAATTTAGGTTGTAGATCAGATCATGTATCGACGTAAAGCGTTGCACATGTTTCGCTGATTTAAAGCGCTTCATAACCTCATAACCCGCTTTCGTCGTCGGATTGGTTGATGCGAATTTTCTGCCCGATTGTTCAAACCTTTATGCTGACGGTGGTCGCAAACGCTCAAGCCTATAGCTTGTTTGGCAGTGCCATAGGATCGTAGTTTATCGGTGACCATAACCCGCAGTGCATAGCCCTGAGCAGAGACAAGCTTGCGCATGAAAAGCTTGGCGGCCTTGGTATTGCGGCGTTTCTGGACCAGAACATCCAACACAAAGCCATCCTGATCAACCGCTCGCCAAAGAATGTAATGCGTACCTTTGATGGATATCACGCACTCATCCAGTTGCCATTTATCGCGAAGGCGCGGTCTGCGGCGACGGATATTACTGGCAAAGGTCTGTCCGAACTTCTCAGCCCATTCGTACACTGCCTTATATGTGAGGATGATCCCGCGATAGGCCAGCATGTCTTCGACCATACGAAAGCTTAACGGAAAGCAGAAATACAACCATACGGCTTCTGCTATAATCTCAGCGGGATAACGATGGCGGTGATAAGTGAAGAACGAGGTTTGGTCATCACCCGTTATCGTCACGTAATATTACGCTAGAGTTAAGGTAACGGTGCCACGTCCTTGATAATCAAGTTATCGTCCGACCCATGGTACCCCTCCTAGACCAACCGGAAAATCAATTCCCATGGTCAGCCTCGAGCTGGTTTTACAAGCAGTCTTCGCGAAATGTTTCGCACTCAACCTGAGTTTAACGCATGACTCGAATTCATTCCGTAAAACAGAAGCCGACTGATTGAAAAGGTCCCTTCTCTAGCCTTTTGGGTCAAAGACCGTAAATACCCTCCGGGCGAATTTATGGTCGCTAGTTTCTGAAGGATCCAAGCAATAGCGCTCGATGTAATTTCTATCCCCATAGAGGTTATGGCTTCCTCATAGGCTGAGCGGCTGATGCCAAGGAATTCAGAGACTATTCGTGACGCACCATGGAGATCGCGCCATGAAGCAATCCCGTTTGCACAATATTCGCGGATATCTGGGCATGTTCGAAGTATCTGATCGAGAGAAATGGAAGGAGAAACCCGTACTCGATTGCTCATTTTAAGTTTCACAGAGATAGGGCTATCAGGAGAAGGTCCTTTCAAATCAATATTTTTAACATTTGAAGATTCAAATAGGGATTCTGATTGAGATTCAATATGCTGCCGCTCAGATTGAGCGACGCTGCCGCTCAATTCAGGAACATTTTCTATATTTTTTAATATGATAGCCAATTCATCGCCAATAGCTGTAAGATTGGCCTTGATAATGTTCAGTTCACCGAATGATGCGCGGCGCGGAATGCCATCCACAACTTCACGGAAACGGATGAATAGCTTTTGGAGGTCATCACTATGCTTCCCGGAAATATCGGTATTGTCTGCAAGTGCCGACGCAATATCTCTTCTTATGACGGACACTTCATCGCGAAGCCGTTTTAGAGCGTTTTGATCGCTGATAATTCGATCCGCAACGGTGGCGATTTCTGAGGCACGATTGAGCAAAGGGGCAAAGGAAAAGCCGAAAGCGAGTTCAACGCTCCCTTCCCTATCCTTATGCGCATAGCGTTTGCGGGTTGGGCTATCCTTGCGTGCGATGATTCCTGCTTTGACGAGTGAAGCGAGATGGCGGCGCAATGTTGATTCCGGCATGCCGTGGGCACGCAGTGAAAGCTGACGATTGGATGGAAAAACAACGAGACCGGCTTTCTCATTCAAATTATCGTCTGGGAGAAATGACAAAAGCGAACTGAGCACTGCTAGACTTCGATCATTTAGATCAAAGGCTGACTTTGCCACGCAGAGCTGCTTATAGATCACCCATCTGTTCCCCCCCCCTTCCCGCGTCTTCTGCAGATCAGGATTTTGGACAAACAACTTCATTCGCCCACGCAAAGTGGACGTTACAGTATGCAGAATTTGCATTCCCTTTCACCTTTCAAAAGGCAAAAGAAATCCACCCGCCAAAATGACGACAATGACTCTTGACAGTTATTCCGAGAAATGCGATTCGTATCTTGCTACAGAAAAACGAAATAGCCTTCGCAGACTGACGTTTGTGGGGGCTTTTTCTTTTGCGGATTAATCTCCAATATCGGGTTCAGATAGTCTGAATTCCTCATAAAGGCCTTCTAGACGGGTTGATAACCACTCACCAAAAATTTCGGCATCATCGCTCTTCAGAGAGATATCGACCTTTTTGGTTTTGCGATCCATGGAAAAGGCAACTGAACCGTCCTTGGTTCTCCAGAACTTTGTTGGTTGTCGCTTTTTATCCTTAACCGTATTATGCTCAGTTACTCGCTTTGAGCGGGATTTGATGGAATTGAGAATCATCAAAAAACGATCATCGGATGACGCTGAGTAGAACTCGTCTTGGTGTGTCGTCGTGTCAACATTAGTTGCAGTTCCATCTTTGAATGCGACTGAAAGATCATACCAACGATCTCGACCAATACCTTTAGATGGTCCTATTTTTAAAATGAGATCAGATGGCACATAGTTGGTCACTGACTGCATTTTTGAGAGAACAGTCTTATTGACACCTAGTGCAGACATTACCGTTTCGTTGTCGAACTGCTCTGCGAGCTTTTTGGCAAACAGTGCACGTTCAATAAAACTGAGATCAGCACGAGCGGTGTTTTCCTGGCCTTGTGCAATAGCATGGTCTCGATCAGAGAGTTGTTTCACAGTGGCCTTGACCGTGATATTCAAAGCCTTTGCAGCTTTCGCTCTGCGATGACCGAAAACAATCTGGTATTTGCCTGCAGCCGTTGGACTAGGACGAACTAATATAGGCGTATCCTGACCACGTTCATGCATTGCTGCAATAAGTTCTTGAAGGCTTGTATCGTCATCATCTTCTAAGCGATCAACGACAAACGAAGTCTCCAAATCGTTCGGATCTAGCTCAATGATGTGCGTGCCGTTTTGAAGCTGTTTTTCAATTTCTTCAGCAGCGGCGACTTTAGATGCCATTTCATCGGCGGCACGCGACATCATTCCAAAAGCACCACGGCGACCCGATGGCTCTACTGTTGGGGTGGGGGCAGGTGTTTTGGGTTCGGAGTTTACCGCCGTAAACTCTGCAGCTGAGAAGTTATCTAGCAATCCGGACATGATGCCTTTACGTGCCATTAGATTGCCCTCCCCCATGCTTTGTGGACGAGATTAACAACCTCACCGTTTACACCATGCAAGCTTTCTACAGCGCGGTCATATGTCGAACGCGTGAACTGCGACCGCTCGACTTCGTATAGCGTCTGTTTCGTGATGCCCGCGTCTGAAATCGCAGTGGATTTTAACATCTCGTTTTTCAAAACAAAACCACCAAACAATGAACGCATGAAGTGTACCATTTGACTTTGTGGGATATCACCAGGCTCGTATCGAGTGATGAGATATCGCATCCAATCGAGAGACATGTTGCCGCCGCCGCGTTTGATCGGGTCCAAGATTTCGCCAAGCATGAGTAGAAATTGACACATCGACATAACGTCCAGCATCTGAGGGTGCACGGTTACTAAAACGGCAGTCGCCGAAGACAACGCAGTAAGCGTCAGATATCCCAGCTGCGGAGGGCAATCAAGAACGACCACATCATATTGATCCTCGACTTCAGACAGAGCGGCGTCGAGGCGAGTGAAGAATGTACGCCCCATATCTCGGGTGCCCTTCTCGCTCAGGATCAACGGTGTATCGTATTCGAATTCCTGCAGATCAAGATTGGCAGGTACGATATCGAGACCGGGAAAATTCGTTTTCCGGATAAGTACGCTGAGTGGTTTTCTATCGTCATCATAGCGGATTGCTTCGTAGAGCGAAGGTAACTTATCAAGTTCTGGTTGGATTCCATGAAGCGCCGTCAAAGAAGCCTGGGGATCTAAATCAATGGCAAGTACACGGTGGCCTGTTAACGCTAAGTGCTGTGCAAGGTGAGCTGTAGTTGTTGTCTTGCCTGAGCCACCTTTAAAGTTTACGACACCAATAATTTGCAGATGTTCGTCATTTTTACGGTGAGGAACATACATACGTGAATCGGAACGGCCATTGGCATCGAGATACTGGCGCATTTCCAGCATCTGCTCTGCGGTGTAAGACCGACGACCAGTGGCGGTGACCGCGGGCTGTGGCCCCTTGCCATTCAACGAGAGGTTTTTTAGATGCCCTTGGCTGACACCTATATACTCTGCTGCCTCAGCAAGTTGAAATGAGCGAAGCGTCTTTACCGCATCCGGGGGGAAATTCTCTTGGCGATGCTTTTCCAATCGACCTGACAACGCTGATCCCTGCTTCAGGATGAGCTGATCGAAGTCTGAGAGTGGCTTGTCGGCATCAAATGCGATATTCATAGAGTAAGGCCCTAAAGTGCGATTTTAGTTGCGGAAAAACGCATTAACCGCATTTAGCTCCGATTCTCCCGATACTGCAAGGAGTTTTAAGTTAACGGAAGGTTAACGCTTGTCGGCAATCTCAAGTTTACGGCCGTAAACTCCGTAGCTGATAGATAGTCAAGAACGGAGATGAGGGCGACCGCTGATGACGCGATCAGTCGGCTTGGCGCGACTTAAAGATGCGATGTGGATTCCCAAGCCATAATTCCCGTTACTTATTATTCTTTGATGCAGTTATCACGAATTTTAGGCATTACATATTCTTAATTTTATAATACTGTATTTTAGGGGCCTCTTTTTAGGGGTGCAATTGGTTAGTTGAGTTTTGTGGGGCGGGCATGTTTTCTTTTAAGAATGGATTGAAATTTCTGCTGTTATCAACTGCGCTTATGACGCCGAATTTCGCTTTGGCGCAGAATTCGCCTCAAGTATCCTCAAATTTAGCTGATGCCGAATATTATGCTAACTGGGGGCTTGATATGATCAACGCCTTACCAGCGTATCAGAAAGGCTTTACGGGCAAGGGTATAAGCGTCGCGGTTGTCGATACCGGATTTGATGTTAATCATCCTGAGTTTTTTGGTCGTATTTCACCTTTCTTGTACAACTTCGGCAACGATCAGGCCCCTGATAATATCTTCCCTGAGCGTAAATCTGACGGATCGCTGAACGGCCATGGTGTGCATGTTGCAGGGACAATTGGTGCTGGCCGCAATGGATTTGGTATGCAAGGTGTTGCCTATGATGCAATGATTATGCCTCTGCGCGGCGTTGAAGTCGCGAGCAGAAGAAACGATGTTTCTGCTACAGACGAGGCTATTGTTTACGCTGCGGACCATGGTGCCCAGATTTTAAACGGCAGCTATGGCCCCAATACCTACCCAAATCCGGTCATTAATAAACGGCCTAACCCCAACTATCAGGTTCTGGACTATCAGCTTATACTGTCTGAACCCGGTGAGCTTGAGCAAACGTATGAAGCTATGAAATATGCGGCTGAGAAAGACGTGGTCATGGTCTTTGCCGCTGGTAATAGTCGGCAGGATCAGCCGGGCTATGCTACGTCTATTCCGAGCGGCAATGGTATGGTTCCGCTGATCACCCCCGATTTCATCCGTAGCGGAAAAATCAGGTTTATCGACTACGATAACCCTGACTTAAATATAGAAGATCCATCCACTTATACGTTTCTCGACCCCACAGGCCCTGATTTCGATGATATGGATTTCTCCGAATTGAAAGGATCGCTTATTGCTGTTGTTTCCGTTGGGCCAGATGGGAAAATGGCACCATACAGCAATGAATGTGGTGAGGCGGCAGAGTGGTGTCTGGCCGCGCCCGGCGGGGCGATGACAAAAAGAGGGGATCCAAATGGCATCTATTCAACCTGGCCAGCTGGTGATCCGCCCAATGACTACCAGCAATATCAATATTTACAAGGTACCTCGATGGCATCGCCGCATGTTGCCGGGGCCGCAGCCGTTGTGCGATCAGCATTTCCTTATCTGAACGCCCGTCAGACGATTGAAACAATCCTCACAACTGCCACCAAAGAAGGCTTTGAGGACGAGGCAAAGTTCGGTCAGGGGCTGCTGAACCTCGGTGCTGCTGTCGATGGCCCTATGGCTTTTCGGTATACCGGCGTTTTCGATGTCGATACGAAGGGCTATTCCTCAATCTGGTCGAATTCGATCTCTGGCATAGGCAATTTGACCAAGCGCGGTGAAGGCATTCTGGTTCTTGATGGTAATAGCAGCTATCAAGGCGGTACGAACATCGTCGGTGGTGTTCTTGAGGTGAATGGCAGCATCACGTCACCTACGGACGTTTCTGAAGCAGGCACGATTGCCGGTCTTGGATCTGTCGGTGAACTGACTTTGCTTGATGGTGGTAGGGTTGCGCCCGGCAGTGCGTTCAATCCTGAAAATTCCATTGGCACACTAACCGTTAATGGAACATTCACGCAGCAAAGCGGGTCAACCTATCTGGCTGGTTTGGTTGCAGGAAATGGGCAA
Source organism: Brucella sp. H1_1004 (assembly GCF_047308065.1). Taxonomy (NCBI): domain Bacteria; kingdom Pseudomonadati; phylum Pseudomonadota; class Alphaproteobacteria; order Hyphomicrobiales; family Brucellaceae; genus Brucella; species Brucella sp. H1_1004. The sequence goes on along the minus strand of NZ_JAYKZA010000004.1, from coordinate 225,046 downwards.
GATGCTGGTGTCGATCAGATTTTCGTCCATGGTGCGGCTGATCTTGAGGATGGCAGCTCGCTCGAATTGGTACATCAAGGATTTTCTTCTGGCGCACAGGCATACTCGCGTTCCGTGTTGCTGAGCGCAACGGATGGCGTTAGCGGTACTTACGGCAACATCGCTGGTTCGTATGTTCAAGACGCGCGTTTTATTGATTTTGCACTCGACTATGATGCGAATAATGTTTTCCTCGATACAAGCCGGTCGGCTGTCGCATTTGCGGATGTTGCAAACAGCCAAAATCAGTTCTCAACAGCTGTCGCATTGGAAAGTCAGGGGAGTGGTGGCGCGCTCTACGATCATATCCTGTTCCTGACGCAACAAGATGCCCGTCTGGCTTATGATCAACTGTCTGGTGAAGCCTATACTTCCATTCAGTCCACTCTTATCAATAACAGCGCCTATACCCGCTCGGCAGTTTATAATAATCTTGTACAAGCTTTTGCCTCATCTGCTGCTACCGGCCAATCTCCGGAAAATGGCGGTGCACCGACATTTTGGGGACACGGATTTGGTGGATGGACGAACCTGTCTGGTGATGGCAGTGCCGCACGCTCAAAATCCAGCATTGGCGGCTTCATTTCCGGTATCGATGCGCAGTTTTTTGATAACTGGCGCCTCGGTGTACTGGCAAGCTACAGCCAGACCAATTTCCGTCTCAATGAACGCATGTCGTCCGGGAAAAGCGATGATTACACAATTGGTACCTATGCGGGCACGCAAACGCCTGTTGCGCAGGGTATGGTCGCATTCCGGTCTGGCCTGTCCTATACGTGGCATAATATTGAAATGAACCGGGGAATTTCCTTTGCGGACTTCGATGACAAGCTGTCGGCTGATTACAATGCCGGAAGCTTTCAGGTGTTTGGTGAGATGGGCTATAAGCTTCCGCTTACGGAAAAGGCGAGTTTTGAGCCCTATGCAAATCTTGCTTATGTTCGCCTGAAGACAGATTCGTTCTCAGAAACGAGCACTCAAGGCGCAGGGCTGAACGTCCAAGAAAATTCGATGAGCACTACGCTCTCGACCTTTGGCTTTCGTGCGACAGCAACGTTAAACGAGAAGGTTATTCCAGTCAAAGCAAGGGCAGATATTGGATGGCGCCATGCCTTTGGCGATGATAAACCGACATCTGCTGCAAACTTTGCTGGCTCCGATGGTTTTATCGTTGGAGGAGCCAGCATTGGCAAGGATACAGCATTGGTTGCGGGTGGTTTTGATTTTAAACTAAGCGAAGCAGCTTTGTTAAATGTCTCCTATCAAGGACAGTTTGGCTCAGGTCTGACGCAAAACGGCGTTGACGCCAATCTGCGCGTGAGGTTTTAACGCAGTCTATGTCTTGAATCGCTGGATGGGAATTCTGCCCTTATCTTTCACTCCGACAGGGACGGAAACCAGTCAGACGCGAGCTGATTTTACAGTTGAGCCAGCGTGCTGGATTCAAAATCCAGCACTTTTACCAAACGGAAAACTGATCGCATTCACACATCGCGGTCAGATTTTCCTGTCAGATGATGATGGCGGACTGGCGATACCGATTTCACCCGCTGATAAATATAGTTATAGCGTTGTCTGGGACCCAGTTTCAAAACGCTTTGCCTTCGCCTCTGATGTTGATGTTGCAGATTTTTCCAGCAAACTGCAATGTATGACTTATTCGTCGGCAAAAGAATTGGTTATGTCGCAAACTTTTCATGCTTGATGATCTGTGCAAGGGATTGTGCCGATTTCAGATCGAAGCGAGGCATCCAGCATGGCCGATTTCAAGGGAACGCATTTCCCCAAAAGTGTCATCCTGTATGCCGTTTTTATATGTTCGTTATTCAGTTTCGTATCGCGACCTTCAGGAAATAGTCGCCGAACGAGGCGTAAAGATTGAGCATGCAACATTGAACCGATGGGTCGGTAGATAATCGACGCAGATTGCTGTTCAGGCACAAGACGCGAACGCCCAACACTTGGCTCGGAGCGTGTTTATAAAACCTATATAAGGGATAAGGGCAATAGACCGATCTGTATCGAGCTGTTGATCAAGCGGCCACCCCCTTGATTTCTTGCTGTCAGAGCGGAGAAATGTCGGCGCCGTACGACGTTTCTTTATGAAAGCCAGTAAAAGCAATGGTGTTCCACACAAGATCGTCATTGATAAAAGCGAGGCTAATTTGGCTGGTGCGCAGGCTGTAAACAATATCCTGAAAATCACAGGTACGGACAAGCTGATTGAAATCCTATACGTCAAATGCCTGAACAATATTCTTGAACAGGATTATCGTTTCATCAAGCGGATCACCAAACACACGTTAGGCTTCAAAGCCTTTCATTCAGCGTCTGCTACAATAGCTGGTATTGAAATCGCTCACATGATCCGCGAGAAGCAATTCGCAAACGACAATCGTTCGCCCTTCGAGATGTTTGCGCAGCTCGCAGCATAACTGTGTCCAGAGATAAGCCCGCTTATAACCCACTCAAAAATTTGCGACAGAATCACCGAGACTGCCGGAATGAGTAGATGAGTATTGCTCGTTCAATCGAAAACAAGCAGTTCGGAAGATTGGAAGTTGAACACCATGATAGATGCAAAGATATGAGCCTCAGCGAAAGTGTTTGCATTTCTTCAAGGTTGTCACTGGCAACTTGCTTTAATAATAAACCATCAAAGCAATCGCGATGCGAGTCCGCTACGCCGTTTGGCATTGTTGTAATAGTCGGACGCTTGTTGCACGGAGCGATGCCGCGATTGGCGGCTTCGGTGAGATAGCCGGAGCGCAGGCCATGTACAGAAAACTCCTTTGGGTTAAGCCCAGCCATTTTTGCGCGCTGCTTGACGATCCGGTTGATGGCACGAGGTTCCAGCGCGCGCCGAAACATTGCCCCATCGATCGACTTTTCGAAACACGTTGCCTTTGTCGATTTTGGCCGCTTCGAGCCATTGGCTGAGGGCGTGTACAGGACGTCCGGTCAGATAAACGATTTCAGCGTGATCAGCGCCACGTGTCTTGGTGCGGCCAAGATGCATCGTTAGCGAGGGGAGGGGGAGCCGTCTTTCGCGGTGACAGGCGCCTGTTTGACAAGTTGTTCTGTAGGAAGACTTGCTATTTCGCTCCGACGACGGCCACCGGAGGCAAGGACCCCCATAAGGAAGGATGGCCCTGTCTCGAATGTCGGTCACGTCTCCTCCTGAACACGTCCCCAGCAGTTCGGTCAGAATATCGCTGGTCATCGCATTGCCACTCTTGCGGCTGCGCAGCCGGTTCACGGCGCGGACCGCAAGCCGGATGGCAGACTTGACGGTTGGCGAGGAAAACGCACCCCCCAACCCGCGCCATCGTGTCAGTGTTGACCAGTTGGCGAGACGGCGGCGTACGGTGGAGGGTGCATGCGGTCCGGATACGCGCAGAAAACCTTGCTGGCGCAATTTTTCTTCAACGCCTGCTGGAATACCGTGATTGGGTTCGATCTCACGCTGTTGTGGCCGCCAGAGATGATGGGCGACGAATTTGAGCAGCAAGGCTTCGGGTGCGGGGAAGGGGAGGGGGCCGCCAGTTGCAGCCAGCGACCAGGCTTCGAGATAGGCCAGATCAGAAGTCAGCGCGCGCAGGGTGTTTTCGCCCATGCCTTCATTGACCAGATGCCGGAGCGTCTTGACATCTTCATCGGACAAAATGCCGGCCAGCATGTCGCGCCGGTTCATTGGCAGTACGGCGGCAATGGTGTCGAGTGTTTCGGCGCGCCGTTCGACGGCGGAAACGGGCGAAGTGGTCACAGGTCAAAACTCCCTGACTGGGCTGAAAACTTGCCTTCAGCAACGCGGATTGGGCACGACTTTCGCTGATTTGAGACCTGAAATCAATAACCTCCGATAACCTATACTTATCAGAGGTTATAAATAAACATGGTTAACGTCAGAGTAACGCTACTGAGTGGCTATTTGAGTTGAATTTAAGAATTAGAAATCAATAATTATGATAAGATAAGAAATAGGACCGCCGGATTTTTGAGATTCGTAAATCGGGCGAACCCCGCCGTTGACTCGGTTTTCTTTCCCGGCGGCCAGTCGTACGCTGTTAGCAAGATTGTGCGGGGGAGGGTGATGAGTTCATAATGATGTACAGCACTCACGCCATCTCGATCTCAGGGATGAAGCTCGCGATCATCAGTAAAGTCGCCGCCCACTGGAACTTCGCTTTTGTGGGCTATGGTGTGGCTAGCAGACTACCGGCTATCCACCTTGCAACGGCTGCTTAGCGCTTTATTGCAGTCATTCACGTAGCATACCGTGCTACCCAAAAGCAGTCGCTTCAGAGATAATGTCGGCAAGTCCGTAAAGGAGTGGGGTGCGGCCCGACCACTTCTCGGTGTAGGAGTTGGGAAAGTGGCCATTAAGATTGCCGCTATACTTTGGTTAGAACCCGCTCCTCCCCAAACGCCCCCAGCCTGGCAATATCGAGATTTTGGATTAAGTTTTCCGCCTGAAAAATGGGACGCCAATGACGCATTTGGGACGACTCGTCGGGCTGGTTTTGATGTTGATCGGTTTCGCCATGCCATCAGCATTCTCTAACGAACCAGAGGGGATACGGAAAAGTGCCCATGTCACAATGGACTTCCCCTTCAAAAGTGGAGGGCTTCTGTTAGATAAAACTGACAGGAGACTTAGAATTGAAGCAGCGCGAATTTACAGAAGATTTCAAACGGGAAGCCGTTCGTATTTTAACGACGAGTGGTCGAAGCATTTCATCGGTTGCGGACGACCTTGGCATTGGCAAATCAACACTTGACCGCTGGCGTCGCAATTTTGCTGAGAAGGATCTGCTTTCTGGTCCGCATGAGGACATGAGCGAGGAACTTGCCCGGCTTCGTAAGGAAAATGAACTCCTGCGACAGGAACGTGACCTACTAAAAAAAGCGACGGCCTTCTTCGCTCGGGAGACAAGTCGATGAAGTTTGCGTTCATCGACACGGAGAAGGCTCATATGTCTCTGTCACGGCTGTGCGCTTTCGCAGGCGTCAGTATCAGCGGTTATTATGCATGGAAGCATCGTTTGCCCAGTCGTCGTCAGCTCGACGATATGATCATCCTGGCGCATATTCGTAATCAGTTTGAGCTGTCACGTGAAACTTATGGCAGCCCTCGAATGCATGTCGAACTGAACGAAGAAGGTATTCGAGCAGGACGTCACCGCACGGCGCGACTGATGCGTGAAAACGGCCTTAAAGCCCGGCAGAAAACTCGCTTCAAACGCACGACCGACAGCAATCATGGTGAGCCCGTCGCTCCCAATCTTCTGGATCAGGACTTCACTTGTGATGGGCCTAATCAAAAATGGGGTGTCGATATCAGTTACATATGGACGGCAGAAGGCTGGCTATATCTGGCAATCGTTGTCGATCTTTATTCGCGTCGCATCATCGGCTGGGAAGCACGCGATAGGATGAAGAAGGATCTGGCGATCAGTGCTTTGAAGAAAGCCATTGCAATCCGTCAACCAAAGCCGGGGCTGATCCAGCACTCGGACAGAGGAAGCCAGTATGCCAGTTATGAGTATCGCAAAATCCTCACAGCTCACAAAATGCTTCCATCCATGAGCGGCAAAGGAAATTGCTATGACAATGCAATGGTGGAAACCGTCTTCAAAACGATCAAGTCGGAACTGATCTGGCGCACTGTGTTCTACACACGTAAGGATGCAATCAAAGCCATTGGCGAATACATTGACGGCTTCTATAATCCTGTGCGCAGACATTCTGCACTCGGATACAAATCACCGATGCAGTTCGAGATGATAAACCGTAAATTAGTGACAGAACCCCTCCACTAAATAAGGGCAAGTCCATTCTCGGCCGTCGTGAGGATAAAAAACTCTTTCAAATTCTTGTCGAAGGTGAGGGCCGCCTTCCATTCGTCTCGAACCTCATCCTCGGTCAGGATGTGGCCAATACCTTTCAATTTGCATTGCACGCCGACGATATGATTGATCCTGCCGTCGCGATACCCCCAAACATCTACGCCTTTCTGCGGCTGACCTCGCCGGCCGTTCTTGGTCACGTTCGGCGAGTTGATCATTACCTTGCCGAGCGCCATGCACCGGGTTTCGAAATCTTCGTATCTATCTGGGCGACGGAGTTCGGTTCCTGCGCTGACTGCCATGGATGCCTGCGATCATATCCTGCAATTGAATCTCAATCTGAGCTTGCTTTGATCGCGCCGCCATTACAACGCTGTTCATACTATGTTCGCCGATTTCCACAAACTATCCTGGGCATGACTGGCAGTATTGTTGAAACAACCGTCGTATGATTTTTTTCGAGACGAAGTGATCAGCTGGATGTCTTAGAATGATCGATGAAGGTGTGAAGTTATTAGAGTTACATAAAGAAAGGAAGGAGTTTCTCTGCAAGATCTTCAAGTATGACTCGATCAACCTAGAGCGCCGACGGCTGATCCGAAACGTCGTCGAAAAAACGGAGAATTTACTTCTTGGCAAGGTTGAAGGACAGATGTGCCTCCGAGTGAGCGTTCAAAAGCGAAAGACGCAGGGCACGGTACTCATTAATCAGGACGATGGTGAGATCCGACGTCTGACCTTTGGACTTGCTCTGATTTAGCGCAAAGCTTCTGAGACCAATTTACGGTTCATGATCTCAAACTAGGTCGGCGAATTGTATTGAAAAACGCAAGTAAGCGGTGTCTCCCTCATGCCGAACCGGTAAAATTTCATGGCAATAGTTGGTCGATGTGGCTCTGCTTATGGCAATTACGATCGCAGTAAGCGTGCAGGTCAGCTGTCACGCCAGAGCGCAAGCTTTTCGAAACAACCCGGGCTTTTAAATCAGCTGGCCACTGATGGATGTCACGCTCATTCTGATCCGTTGAGAAAAACTGCGTTCTGCCCATTCGCTAACTCTCAATGACAGAACACAAAATCAAACAGAACGTGGGGCAATAACGCCGGTTACGTCTTGTTTGTAGCTGCCACCGGCATTTAGATACACATCAACACCGCCAAAAAAGTCAAAACGTGCATCGGAGAAGGCAATCAGATTTTCTGTCAAAGCGCGATTGATAATGTGAGGATTGTTGCGGCTCCATTCACTCAAATCATTCCAAACGGCCATTTGCTTTTCATGGTCATCGCAAATCGTAAATACTTTGAGTGATGAATATTCCAACTCACCTGCGCGGTAGAGTGCCAGCAATTCAGCGGCAATCCGCGAAAGGGCAAGGCGCTGTTTGACGATTGCTTCCGTGACAGCGAAACGCACGGCAATATCGGAAATATGCATGCCTTCATTGACCAGACTTTGAAAGGCATCAAACTGGTCCGCCGGATGCATTTCTTCGCGCATAGCATTTTCTGCAAGGCTGATTGAAATCGCATCCTGTTCAAGGCGTTCTTTACACAACACCGCAAAATCTGCCGCTATTTCACCGGCATCCGCCAGCGATACAAGCGCCAAGCGGCGGCGCTCGCCAGCAACCACAAAGAATTTACCTTTGTTCGTGCTTTTCCTGATGACAAGATTTTGCAGCGGCTGAAATCCATCGCTGCGCAAGTTTGCGGCAAGAGCTGCGATGCTTTCTGCAGAATAGGTTCTACGAACGTTCTTCGGATCGCGTTCCAGCTTATCGAGCTCAATCGATACAATTCCAGCGTCAACGTTTTTAGACATATTTGATCTCCGGTTTTCCTGAACCTCGAAGCTCTCTGCTTTTGCCCCGTAGGGCAGAAGCTCTGCTTCTGCTCCTGCGGCATCGCAAGTGAGATTGGGGGTTAGGAGAGGCAAGCGTAAAAACAGGAAGGGGATCACCCGCCCGAAGGGCCACCAAGGGCGCGCAGCGCACCTGGTGTTGCTGCACGAATGGAGAAGCCACTTGGCGCACGATATGAGGAAGTACGGGGAGACCTGTTTTTGCGCTTGTGAGGGCTAGGGGGCAAAGCCACCTAATTCCCCTTAATCCGAATGTCTGTACCAGATATTATTCTTGAGCCACATCGCAAAAAATCAGGCTGTCATCGGACCGAATAAGGCAAAAAAATTAGCCCGGTACTGCGGCCACGCAGAATTTGCAAAAACCCCACTTATTTGCTCCCGCACAGTGTCACTGGAACGTTGAGTTTGCCTTTCAACGTATTGAAGCAGTTGTTCTACTGCAACTTTTGCTGAATCACGCAAAGGACGACCTACAAGATTTGGATTGTACGCGGCAATCAACGGTGCAATGCGGAGTTGATTATCAGCGCACCTTACACGCAAAGCTTGTTCAAAGGCATTTTGGTTATTTGTTATGTATTCCAGCAAACCCACTTCTGGCGTAAATGGAAGGTACTGTAAGTCCGCGCCTTGACGATTAAACTTTAGTAGCTGTGAATGATTTTCGTTGGCACGCCATCCCACCAGAGTTTCCGTAGAAACATCCTGATCCAAAATTGCCTTCTGCTTTACATGCGTTGGAAGGACAGACTTGTTGCGATCCATAAAGGCCACAACCTCCTGAAAGCCGCCGACTGGAACTATTTTAGCCGTGGGCCTCATCGTCGGATCAGCAAATTTTTCATTAGCAAATTTTTCGAAAAAAGCTGTAACAATTTCCCGGGCAAATACATCTTCTACGTAAAGCATCAAGTCGGGCAGGGTCTCTTCATCAGAAGCGATATTGCCAATTGCGTATGTTGGGAAGCAACCGTAGATCGGACGGATTTCTCCGTCATCTTGTCGTTCAAGATAGATAATACGACGTCTGTCAGCCGATTTAAGCAGTGTAACCGAATGCGTAGAGAAAATAACTGTAAGAGATTTAGTTTCAGCCTCTGTGGTTAAATAGTTCAACAACCTGACTTGAGCCCTCGGGTGTAGGGCCATTTCCAACTCGTCAACTATGATCATACTATTGTTATTAACAGCGTTTATAAGCCTTAACAGCTTAAGTACACATAACTCCCCAAGACTGAAGTGTTTTTCTGAATGGTAGGTTATGGGTGTTGTAGCAAGCGCGAGGACGAACGCATCGTTACCTACACCGCGTGCTAAATTGATAGTCCTTAGAGAGCTAAATTTCTTTGTTTCAAATATTGTATTTGCTGCATCAATTATACGCTTATTTACTGTTCGGACATGGCGCGGATCGAAGTCTTCCGGCCGCGGAGTAATTCTATCTGCATTTGCCCCGATGTAAGTAACAGAATCATAACCAAACTGGTCAAAAAGATGTGAATTGGTCCTCGGTCGAGGTGTCCATCGCTGTCCACGATAAGCGTATTCGACAACACTGCCGTTGATCTCGTATCGCACGCTACCGCTGGCATGATTATCTAGCCGTTCTGTCTTTAATGACGAAGGAAAATGGGTTGGAAAAGCATTTCCGTGACCAATTCGCCTAAGACAAGCAAGTAAGGACGTCTTACCCCCACCATTGGACGCGGTGAGTAGCCAGACGCCTCTATTTGGAATATCAAAACGTAACTTTGAAATGTTACGGAGATTCTGAATTTCAATTGTTCCTGCCATGTAGTCTTTAGAACGCAAGAAATCTGAGATGTCCACAAGCGAATGCAATTTTACAACGTAACTCTCACTACTTTTGCTTTATCTCTGCTAGTTTTATCCCCTCATTTGGGAATACTTCGGCAAAAAGGCAATTTTCTGCGCTCCACTCCGATGCAGCGGGCGACAGCCAGTTTGTCAATTCGATAATTGACGAATGGTGTTTCGGAAGATTCCATGACAAAATCGGCTCATGATGCGCGATGCGATTACGTAATAAACGTAAGGGCGTCAGTGGTGAGCTAAAATCCTTGCGACGCAATCCTTTGCCGTTGGGTCGCTTACCAATTCGATGCAGTACGCGCTGCCATAGTTCTTCGTAGCCCTTTCCGAAAAAAGCTGTCCAATATGAAAATGTAAGCGCAGCTACTACTCGGCCAGCTTCAATCGGCTTGTGATCATCTAACAGATCGTTCTTGGCTTTCTGTAACTGCTCAGATTGCCACGCGCCTATCTGGAAATCAGAACAGTCATACCAAGGTAAAGCCTCTTCTTCGCTTTCCCAATTATCAATACTCCATTGCGAAGCAACGGCATGAATCCTGTTTCGTAAAACAACTTCGAGCATATGTAGTGAAATATGGAAGCAGGCAGAGAGTCGGCTATTCAGAGTGTATAGCTCAACCGCATGTGCACGATCACCATTTGCCCACGCCAGATAGCGACTGAAGCGCTCCAATGACAGTGCTTCCTCCAACGCAGCTATATCATTTTCATCCATGACAATTAATCCTGCTTGTATTTTTCCCCACCCCGGGTATATTAGCGCTGTAAACCCCGGTACCGTCTCTGTCATATGGCATGCGGCCGGGGTAAATTATTTTAAGGGCTTAGGCTTAAAAACTGGAGCTCCTGCTTTCTTCGAAGCTTTCATTTTTTCCTCTCTAGCCTGCTGAAATTCTGGTTCAAGCATTCTCACTTTTTCGATCAGACCATCCAGATGGTAGATGTTGCTGTTCCAATCACCTGCCGCAGTTTTGCGTGTCTCACGAATAAGAAACTTGGCGTTCTCCAGCTTTCTCATATTCAGTTGAATAGTTTTGTCCGTTACACCAATGCGCTTTGCCAGATCCTTCTTGGTAGGAAATGGCATACGGCCAGGATCAATCAAATAATCCAAAAGCTGAATTAGAATATTCATCTGTAACGCGTTGAGGCCCAGACGAGCCTGTGAGCGTATGAGGATTGATGGGATGCCAGTATACCCATGACGCAAGACCTGCTTGCCCCATATTCGTTCTGTGGATGATACTGGCTTCGTTGCTTCCTTGGGAAACTGAACTACTGTTTCGTCGCTTTTATTTTGTTCCATTTTAGAACCTCCGCTGTTGGATGAAATGACAGCTAGAGGTGAGATGCGCAATAGACCCTCACAGAGGGGGTAGGTAATTTTCTAGGGCCACCCGAATATATGTGTTTCCGATCATTCCATCATACCAGTTGCACAGTAACCGTTATTTAAGTGGTAGCTAAACGACGTCACCTAGGGAAACCAGTTTCCCTACCAGTGGGTAACATAGATTCCCTACAAAAATTGAATAAAACTCTTCAGATCACCATTATATCATATGAATCGAAGCCATACTGACTGGCACTCAGCACATCTCCCAACGCAGGGGGCAGCCATTGATACCCTTCAAGCAATAATAAGTTATGGCGGTGTTGCACCAGGTAGCTATCTTAAAGTCCCGGATATTTCGGATTGGATAGCCTTTAAGGCAGGTAGATACTTCTGAACCATTGAATCTAAAGATTCTGTTGTTGCCGCGAAACCCATATTAAGTGCCGCGACAGTTCTTTGACGGAAGTCAGTTAAGGGCACAGCAATCGATCTCAATCCCATTTCCACTTCCTGATCAATAGCCGCATATCCATGTTTACGGATCTGTTGGAGGTTATCCAATAAGCGATCCGGTGATGTTTCTGTATTCGGCGTTCGAGCAACTAGGTCTTCTGCGAAGAAAAGATCTTTGACCTGATCTTCAGGTAATGCCGCCAGAAGCACGCGCCCCATAGACGTACAATAGGCTGGCAATCGGGAGCCTGGCATTAGAGTGACAGACATAACGCGTTGCTGCGCTGCACGCGCTACGTATACAATTTCGTTTCCATCAAGAATTGATACTGAGGTGCTTTGGTGGATTTGCTCTGAAAGCTGATCAAGATAAGGCTGTACGATGCGAGGCAATGGCATCGCAGCGAGACAGCCTGTTCCCAAGCGAAGAATTCGGGGGGTCACCGTGAAGTACTTACCGTCGTAAGCACAATATCCCAGTTCAGCAAGTGTCAGCAGGCAGCGCCGTGTCGTGGCCCTGTCGTATTGTGTGGCATCAGCGGCCTCTGCAATACTTAATTTTGGTCGCTCAGCGGTAAAGGCCTCAATTACTTTCAGGCCTTTAGCCAAACCAGCCATCAGGTCACGATTCTTTATAGTCAAGCGCTGCCCCTCGTTTTGTGCGAATAACGAACAAAGTTCTTATAGCGCACAAAATGTTTGCAGTCGAGTTCTGTTCCTCATATCCATTCAGGAAATAGATGACGTTTTTCTCATTCTGGAGTGATAGAAAAATGGATAAGCGACTGGACAGCCTGGAAGACGCTGTGGCGGCCATTAAAGATGGTGCAACAGTTATGATCGGAGGGTTTGGTGGATCTGGGGCACCCATTGAATTGATCCATGCATTGATTGCAAAGGGACCAAAGGATCTTACCGTCATCAATAACAATGCTGGTAATGGCCGCATTGGTATCGCTGCAATGATTGATGCTGGGATGGTGCGCAAAATGGTCTGCTCATTCCCGCGCTCATCCGACCCGAGGGCTTTTACAGACAAATTCCTCGCAGGTGAAATCGAACTTGAGTTGGTGCCGCAAGGTACGCTGGCAGAGCGTATTCGCGCTGGCGGGGCTGGCATTCCTGCTTTCTACACACCAACGGCCTATGGCACAGAACTTTCAGCCGGGAAAACTATCTCTGAGTTCGATGGGCGCCCTTATGTACAGGAGCGTTGGCTTAAAGCTGATTTTTCGTTGGTAAAAGCTCATTATGGTGACCAGCACGGTAATCTGACCTATCGGATGGCAGCAAGAAACTTCAACCCGCTGATGTGCATGGCTGCCACTATTACCATCGTTCAGGTTTCCAAAATTGTCCCGCTTGGTGAGCTGAACCCTGAGCATATCATTACACCGGGGATATTTGTGAACGGTGTTGTCGAGGTTCCTGATCCGCAGCAGGAAGAAGTACTCATTCGTGAGGGAGCCACCGCATTATGATGATCGACACCCATGAAAATATAAAGCTGTCGAACGCTCAGATTGCATGGCGTGCGGCACAGGATATTGCTGATGGTGCTTATGTTAATCTCGGAATAGGTTTTCCGGAGATGGTTGCACGCTATCAGCCGTCCGGAAGGCAAGCCATATTTCATACTGAAAATGGTGTCTTGGATTTTGGTGAGGCGCCATTGCCCGGCACTGAGGACTGGGATCTGATCAATGCGGGAAAGAAAGCCGTTACATTAAAGCCCGGAGCCTCATTTTTCCATCATGCAGACAGTTTTGCGATGGTTCGAGGCGGTCATCTGGATGTTGCTATTCTAGGCGCGTATCAGGTTGCGCAGAACGGCGATCTGGCAAATTGGCGCGTTGGTTCTTCCGGCGTGCCAGCTGTCGGTGGCGCGATGGATCTTGTTCATGGTGCTAAGCAGGTTGTGGTTATCACCGAGCATCTCACAAAAAAAGGTGAACCCAAACTGGTTGATAAATGCTCATTTCCTCTAACGGGTGTCGGGTGCATTACGCGTGTCTACACAAGCCACGCTGTCATCGACATCGAGGAGGGCCGTTTTGTTCTTCGGGAAAAACTTGCAAACATGAGTGTCGAGCAACTTCAATCCATTACTGGCGCCCAACTGTATATTGACGGACCTGTTTCCGATTTGAGCGTACCGCAACTTTGAAAGATATGATCATGAGTGAAGCATTTATCTGCGATTATATCCGCACGCCGATTGGTCGTTATGGTGGGGCTCTTTCCAGTGTCAGAGCCGACGACCTTGGGGCCGTCCCACTTGCGGAATTGATGAAGCGCAATCCGTCGGTTGATTGGGAAGCCGTTGATGATGTGATTTTCGGCTGTGCTAATCAGGCCGGTGAGGATAATCGAAATGTAGCGCGGATGTCCTTGCTGCTTGCGGGGCTTCCTGTCTCAATATCTGGAACGACTATTAACCGGCTTTGCGGCTCCGGTATGGACGCGGTCATAACGGCTGCACGTGCTATCAAATCGGGAGAGGCAGACCTGATGATCGCCGGCGGTGTTGAAAGCATGAGCAGAGCACCATTTGTTATGCCAAAAGCCGAAAGCGCTTTCTCCCGGCATAATGAGGTTTACGACACGACGATCGGTTGGCGTTTTGTCAATCCATTGATGAAAGCGCAATACGGCGTCGATTCAATGCCCGAAACGGGCGAGAATGTCGCTGAGGACTACCATATCTCTCGCGAAGATCAGGATGCATTTGCCTTTAATAGTCAGCGTAAAGCAGCCGTGGCGCAAAAGAATGGCCGGTTGGCGCGTGAGATCGTGGCTGTTTCTATACCACAACGTAAATCCGCTCCAGTTCTTGTTGAAGCGGACGAACATCCCCGGGAAACAACACTCGAAACGCTTGCTGGACTTCGCGCTCCGTTCCGAACGGGTGGGACTGTCACGGCTGGCAACGCATCCGGCGTCAATGATGGTGCGGCTGCACTCATCATTGCTTCCAAGACGGCAGTCAAAAAATATGGGCTTACGCCAATTGCACGTGTCGTCGGTGGTGCTACTGCAGGTGTCGCGCCGAGAGTCATGGGTATCGGGCCAGCTCCAGCAGCAAAAAAGCTGCTGACATCGCTCAATTTGACCGCTGATCAGCTTGATGTCATTGAGCTCAATGAGGCATTTGCCAGTCAGGGCATTGCGACTTTACGGGAGCTTGGAATTCGTGATGATGATGCTCGCGTCAATCCAAATGGCGGGGCAATCGCTTTGGGTCATCCACTTGGTATGTCGGGTGCACGTATAACCGGCACTGCTGCGCTTCAGTTGCAGGAAACAAAGGGGCGTTATTCTTTATCGGCCATGTGTGTGGGTGTCGGACAAGGGATCGCTATCGTTCTTGAGAGAGTTTAAGTCATACGTTGCGTTGCCTGCCTTGGGCAACGCAACAAGCGGTTTATGGTTCGCATGATACCATTAAACGATACTACCATTAAGAGTGTTACATGCTGCACTATGATCCAGAGAAGATCAGGGAACTCTTGCGCATTCCGCGAGCAAAAAAGAGCCTCTCATTTAGTTTCTTTGAGCAAAATGTCGGAAAACTTCTGCTTGCTTTACTAGTGATAGCGTTGTTGCTTGGCTTTTGCAGATGACGAGCAAAGAGTCATATGATTACGCGAAATGTCCGATGATCTTTAGTATGGAAGATTTGAGCCGCGCTTGATTTCAGTCACTTCCATTAGTTACCTGACGGATCCATTTATCAAACGATTTGCCAGCATCACTTAGACGCCGCGTTGGATGCTTCAAAAGCATATATTGCGCATTGCTCATCAATGCCGCTTCGGGGAATGGCGCTGTTAAATCACCCCGCCGCAGTGCAGCTTCGGCTAATTGTATTGCGTAAAGCGCAACTCCGTCACTTTCGATTGCGGTCTGCTCAAGCAATGGGGTGTCGCGGATGATATGTCCGGATTTAAAATGCTCTAAAGGCAGGTCATATAAGCGCGCCCATTCCAGCCAGTTGTCGTAATCCCGGTCATGTATCAGAACACATCTAAGCAGATCGATTGGAGAGAAGAGCTGATTCTTTTGAGCAAATTCTGGAGAGCACATCGGTGTAAATGTGAGCCCCATTAATGGTTCGCAGTCATATTCTGGCCAACTGTCAGGGTGACCCCATTTAATAGCAATTTGCGTTTGCCCCGAAAATTCAAGCCGCTTATCAGACAAATTAAGCTGTAATTTCAGTGATGGGTTTTTATTAAGAAATTTTTTGAGCCGGGGAGCGAGCCATTTGGTGCTGAACGCTGGTTCCACTTCAATCTCCAGCGAACACTCACCGCGAGCATTGAAACAAGCAAATGTAGTTTCCAGCGCTTTGAAGGCTGGCTCGATCTCGCTCGCTAGCCTGGCCCCTGCCTCTGTGACGAATACGTGGTGTGGGGAACGTTCGAAGAGCACAATTCCAAGCTCGTCCTCAAGCCTTTTTATGCGATGGCTAACGGCCGATTGAGTAATGTTAAGTCTCTGAGCAGAAATTGAGAAATTACCGTCAGAATGAACCGCCAGAAATGTCGCCAATAATTCGAAGTTGGGAATTCTCTGATGCATTATCATGACCTTTCGTCATCATCATAATGCACAGATTTCGTTTCCAAGCCAAGGCATATCTGAATACAATTTTGAATATTCTGTCAAAATAAAACAGCTGTAACAACGGCTTAAGAGGATATCTTTTAATATGTCAAATCCAGTGGTCAGTACCCCTTGGGCTTCAAAAGATGAACAGACACTGCGCGAAGAACTTGCCGCAGTTTTTCGGCTCGCAGTTAGAAATGACTGGCATGAAAGTGTAGCAAATCACTTCAGTGTTGCGGTCTCCAATGATGGCAAACGATTCCTAATGAACCCACGCTGGCGCCATTTTTCGCGTATCAAAGCATCCGACCTGTTATTGCTTGATGCCAACGATCCTTCAACCATGGAACGAGACGACGCTCCCGATCCGTCCGCCTGGACCATTCATGGCTGTATTCATGCTGCAAGGCCTGATGCGCGATGCGTTTTGCACGTCCATTCTACATATAGCACTGCCCTGGCCAGTCTGGCCGATCCTGAGATTAAGCCAATTGATCAAAATACAGCCCGCTTTTTTAACCGAACGGCTATTGATATTGAATTTGGCGGCATTGCTGATGATCAGGATGAAGGGCAGAGACTGGTCCGAAAACTTGGAAATAAAAGGTCGATGATAATGGGAAATCATGGTATTCTCGTCACCGCGGCGAGCGTGGCAGAAGCTTATGATGAGCTCTACTTTCTCGAGAAATCTTGTAAGACGCTTGTGCTTGCTTACTCCACCCACCAGCCATTAAATATAATGTCGGATGAGTTGGCAGAAAAAACTGCTCAGGAATGGGACGACTATCGGGAAATGCCTTTTGCACATTTTTCTGAAATGCGGCGTATCCTCGATGAGGAAGAGCCAGGTTACGCTCAATGATGAATGGCAGCTATGCCTACTCTAAAAAGCGTGAAGATGTTTTGGGAGTAGGCATGCGCCTAAACATTTCGCCACAGCATAGCCATACCATATGAAGGTATGGCCTTCTAGCTGCTATACCACTCCGGCTGTTATATGGTTAAACAATGCACATACTCATTATAGAGAGCCATTGTCAGATATACCATGACGCTCTCATAGGCCTTCTGCCTGATGCGGTTATTGTTTCCACGAACGGTATCGAGCATGCATTGACTGAAGCTGGCCAATGTCCTTTCTGGATAGGTCAGCCTGATCTAATTGCTGGCTTACTGTCATGCGGTATCAAACCCGAATTTGTCCAGTCGAGTTGGGCAGGATTTGAGCCTTTGCTCGTGCCGGATTTGCCGAAAGATTATATCTTCTGCCGTGCGGTCGATGTATTTGGCCAGACGATGGCGGAGTATGTGTTGTCATATATCCTTGCGCATGAGCGCCAGCACGAACGGCGTTACCAGTCACAAAGTGCTGGTATTTGGGATAATACACAGCCAGGCACGCTTAGCGGTAAAACGCTGCTTATTGCGGGGACCGGTAATATCGGAGTATCAGTTGCAGATTTTTTCCGACCTTTTGGCGTAAAGTTATTAGGTGTTGGACGAACGGCGCGTGAACATGCTTCGTTTGACTATATTGGATGTTTGAATGAGATTAGTGAACTGGTTGGAAAGTCCGACTATGTCGTTAACCTCCTACCAGATGCGCCCGAAACACGTAATATTTTTAATGAGCGCCTCTTTCAGTGTTTTCGTCGCACTGCGATATTTATTAATGCTGGCCGTGGCTCAGCTGTTGAAGAATCTGATTTGATCAACGCCATAAATAATGGCTGGTTGGAAAAAGCAGTTCTAGATGTTTTTCGCCAAGAACCTCTTCAACCGAAATCAGCGCTTTGGTCAACGCCAGGAATTTCGGTAACTGGACACGTTGCAGCTCCAAGTGAGCCGCTTGCAGTTGCAAAGCTTTTCGTCGACAACTTGAATCGACTCAAGGACCAAATCCCACTTCGTGGTCAGGTTGAACTTGGAGAGTATGAAGCTTAATCTAAATCTGCCACCTGATTGCTTGACGGATCGTACAAATCAGCGCCTCGCATCTGCATTAGCTTTGAAAGCCGATGAGCCGTGTCTTTCAATGCTTCGCAATGCGCTTCAAAATTCTCTTCAATGACAGCCCGGTAAGGGCCCGTCACACCTACTGCGTATATAATAGGGGCCCGTTGCAAGATGACGGGGACTGCAATTGTGCCCAGTCCAGCCACATGCTCGGCAAGATCTGTGGAATAACCGCGGAAACGGATTAATTCGTATTCTTCAAGCAAAGGAGCTGCTTGCGTTTTGGTCTGATCTGTAAATTGTACAAGATTTTCAGAAAGTATCTTATCGATCAGTTCTGGCGATTGAAATGCCATAATAGCTTTGCCAGAAGCTGTAGCATTAATAGGCATTGCCATTCCGGGCATTACATATGTTCGCACGGGAGTATCCGGAGCAACACAAGTGACGGAGCGAATTTCATTGCCATCGAGCTTTGAAATAAATGCAGACTGTCCCGTTTTTTCCGCCAAAATCTGCAAAGGCTTCTGTGCTAATGTAACGACCCAACTCGTGTCAGGTGACGTGTGAAGCAGTTTGAGTAGCCGATCTCCAAGTTTGAAAGTGCGGTTCCGGGAATTGTTCGTACTGATCATGCCGCTGCTAATCAGAGCGTGTAACAAACGATTGACAGTTGTCTTAGGGAGGTCGAGCGCTGTTTCAAGCTCTGCAGCGGTCAGACCATCCGTGAAAGGGGCAACTGTTTCCATAATTGCTATGTAGCGCTCCAGCGGGCTATCTTTGTTCACAACGTCATTCATAAGTTAAATCTTCTATCCTCGGTTCCATAAGGCGATTAGCTGCAGGTCAGGTTAATTGTCTGGTCATTCAGATCGTTGAATGGGATCCTACTATCGAACGATTAATCGCATTCGGCAATCAGTGAGTTAAGTGTCAAAATGTAAAAGAATAAGAACAAGAGCACAATTATCCAATAAGAAGCGTCCTGCCGTTGGCTCGAAAGAAAAGAAGATTTAGTTTGCAGGAGAGAAAGGGCTGCGGAATCCGCAGCCCAGAATGCCTGTCAGTATTCTTTATTCTCACCTACATCCGCGGCGGATGTAGGAAGTCCGTAGCTTGTCAGTGCTTCACCAATAACACCATCATCGCGATAGCTCTTAAGCGATTTATTCATAGCATCGACAAATGTAGGATTGTTGTGAGACATCAGGAAGGCGGTCTGTGTCGGCAACGTTGTCGCGGCCACGCGTGGATCTGGTTGATATAATTTAACCTGGACGCCATTATCTTTATTAAG
This sequence comes from Brucella sp. H1_1004, assembly GCF_047308065.1. Taxonomy (NCBI): domain Bacteria; kingdom Pseudomonadati; phylum Pseudomonadota; class Alphaproteobacteria; order Hyphomicrobiales; family Brucellaceae; genus Brucella; species Brucella sp. H1_1004. The sequence goes on along the minus strand of NZ_JAYKZA010000004.1, from coordinate 205,799 downwards.
GTTGACTGCTGCGCCAAAGCCTTCGATCCCGGCGTCAATTCGACCGGCCTGCACATCCTGGGCCAGATTAAGGGATGATGGATATGTTTTCACATTGTCGTATAACTTTTCCAGATCCCCTACCCAGGAATAACCCTCAACCGTTCCGACGCGCTTGCCTTTGAGCTGATCAATTGTTTCAAATCCTTCTTTGGATTCAACCGCAACCTGATCAAGGTAAACTGCATCACTGAGCGCGACCACTTTGCCGCGAGCCGCAGTCCGATAGAAGCCGCCTATTGCTACATCGGCACGTCCTGACTGAATAGCCGAGACGGCGGCCGGGTAGCTAAATATTTCGTGTTCTATCGTCAGACAATTGTCTTTAGCGAATTTCTGAAGGATTTGGCCATCAATTCCGGAAACTCCGTTTTCATCGACCGAATAGGGTGGCGTATTTGTGAGGGCCACGCTGAGAACGCCAGCTTTGATTGGTTCAAGGGAATGCTTTGGTGTGCAATCTTGCGCTCCCGCAACAGTGGCAGTCATCGTGGTCAGTACAAGTGCGCCCAATAGAGTGAACTTATTTGCTTTCATGTTACCCTCCGGTTTTTCGATTTATTGGTTGCCTAACTTCATGAGTAATCGTGATTGAGGCCGATCATCTTTGATCGCTCAAACGACTGTGCTCACAAATATAAAGTTCCGATTATCGGAATATATCTTTATAAATGGAACTATGATCTATCGGCGAGCTTTGTCAAGCACTGCTAAATCGTGTCAAATCAGATTCAAACCCAGTGGCAACCAGACAAGTCATTGTTTGAATAGAAGAAATTGATAGCTCCGATAATTAAAATAAATTTCGTTAAACGGAACTATTGACTTTTATCGCAATCTAAATCCAATATTCGGTAACAATACCAATAATCGGAACATAAGATGACCCAATCCTTGCCACGTGTGACGTACTCCAACATTGGAGTGGATTTTTCCCCGGTACATGACTTCCTTGATGGAATGCTGCCAGGCTTCGAAGAAAATGAGCTTGGAAGACAATGGGAGACGCCATTCGGTACTGGCTCATTGCATTCGGTTAACAGTCCAATTCACCCGTCTATTTCGCTTGGATCATTTCCGTCGTCTACTTCTGCTGATATCGAAGCCGCTATCGCTGCATCTAAGCAGGCAGCTATTTCCTGGCGGGTGTCGTCACTTGAAGAGCGCCTTGCTTTCGCGGCACGCTGGAGAGACGTGCTGGCAGAGGAAAAATATCGTCTGGGGCTCGCGGCACTTTATGAAGTAGGCAAATCTCGTCTGGAAGCAATCGGAGAGGCCGAAGAAGCGGTCGACATGCTCGATTACTACCCATCTGAACTACGGAATAACGACGGGTTTGTACGATCCATGAACCAGCTTGTGGAGTTTGAAACTGCCACAAGCGTTCTCAAACCATACGGTGTGTTTGCGGTTATCGCACCGTTTAACTTCCCGCTGGCCTTATCGATAGGAATGATCGCGGGTGCTTTGATTACGGGTAATACGGTGGTGTTTAAGCCCTCACCCGAATGTCAATTGACCGGCCTGCTGATCGCTGAGACGCTGCGGAAGGCCGGATTGCCAGAGGGTGTTTTCAGTATTGTGCTCGGTGGAGCAGACGTCGGTCAGGGCCTTTCACAGCATCCCGACATCGATGGCGTTGCATTCACCGGATCTCACAACACCGGCATGAGTATTTTCCGTCATATGGCTACACAGCCATGGATGAAGCCAGTCATCGCTGAAATGGGCGGTAAAAATCCAACATATGTGACTACGAATGCTGATCTGGATCGGGCAGCTCAAGGCGTTGTCCGCTCAGCTTTCGGGTTACAGGGTCAGAAGTGTTCAGCTTGTTCAGTTGTTTACGTTGATGATGCTGTGAAGAATGATTTCATTGCTCGTTGTGTTGCCTTTGCCGAAAAGTTGAACATTGGCGACCCCCGTAAGCGTGATACTTTCATGGGGCCACTTTACAGTGAGGCGACGACAAAACGTTTCGTAACCTCTGTTGCACAGGCCCAATCTGAGGGGATTGTTCATTTTGGTGGGCAGCCGATTGAAGGCAAACCTGAAAACTACTTCACTCCAGCTATTGTTGAGATGCATGGGCCTTCGAACCTGACGCGCGATGAATTGTTTATGCCATTTGTTGTCGTGCGCGGTGTCAGCTCTCTTGAAAGCGGTATCAACGAAGGCAACAGCGTCGCTTATGGTCTTTCGGCTGGCATTTTCACAAGAGATGAGAAGGAGCTCAATTACTTCCTCAACAATGCTGAAGCAGGTGTTCTTTATGCCAATCGTGCCAGTGGTGCGACGACGGGCGCTTGGCCAGGTGCGCAACCATTCTGTGGTTGGAAAGGCACTGGTGTCAGCGGAAAGGGCGGTCTTGGCGCTTACTTCCTGCCACAGTTCATGCGCGAACAAAGCCACACAATCATGACCCGCTAAGCATTATAAAGCGATTTATTGAGAAGATCACTCATGTCACGTTATCCAGACGATTGCCCCAAATCCCGTGAGTTATTTAATCGCGCAAAACAAGTTATGCCGGGTGGAAATACTCGCACGACTGTTTTCATAGATCCATTTCCTATCTACGCTGAACGCGGCGATGGATGCCGTATGTGGGATGTGGATGGGAATGAATATTATGATTGCATCAACAACTTCACAGCTATGATTCATGGCTATTCTCAGCCAGAAGCCAATGCCAATGTCGCAGAACAGTTGCCTTTAGGAACAGCTTTCGGTGCACCAACACTAAGCGAAATTGAACTGGCTGAGCTTCTGGTTGAACGTCTGCCTTCAGTTGAGCAGATCCGCTTTGCCAATTCCGGCACCGAAGGTGTTATGATGGCAATCAAGGCGGCTCGTGCTTACACAGGGCGTCCAAAAATTGTTAAAATTGAGGGTGCGTATCACGGCTCTTATGACTTTGCTGAAGTCAGTCTCGACAGCGCTCCGTCTAACTGGGGTGACTTGCCGTCGTCCACTGCTTATGCAAAAGGGACACCGCAAGGGGTTCTCGACGATGTAATCGCCGTACCTTTCAATGATGCAGAAGCACTAAGAGCCGTGTTCAAAGCCGATGGTGGGACCATTGCTGCGGTGCTGATTGACCCTATGCCCAATCGGGCGGGCTTGATTCCAGCTCGTTCCGAGTATCTGCAGGCCTTAACCGAAACCGCACGGGCACATGGCGCTCTTGTCATCTTTGATGAGGTGATTTCGTTCCGTCTCGGATATTCTGGTGCGCAGGGACTTTGGGGGGTAACCCCAGACCTGACGGCACTCGGAAAGATTATTGGCGGCGGCTACCCAGTTGGAGCAGTAGGCGGTCGCGCAGATGTTATGGCGGTGTTTGACCCGACGCGTGGTAAGCCAGCACTGCCGCATGGCGGCACATTTACAGCAAACCCGGTTACTATGCGTGCGGGACTTGCAGCCATGCAGAGTCTTAAACCTGAAGTGTTCTCACATCTCGATAAACTTGGAGCGATGCTTCGCGTAGGCATCAACAATGCTCTCCAGAAGTACAGCATTCCGGGCCGTTGCGTAGGTTTGGGATCTCTCTTCAAGATCCACTTCACCGGCAATGACGTTGTAGACTATCGCTCTGTTTACCCTTCTGCAGATCAGCGCAAGAAACTCGAGGCATTGCATAAAGGGCTTTTGCAACGTGGCGTACTGTCAGCAAGCTATGGCTTGTTCGCATTGTCGACGCCTATGACGGAAGCTGACGCGTTTAATATTCTGGCTGCGATAGACGATACTTTGAAGGAAATTGCAGGGCTCAAGTAGGCTCGCATATCCAAAATTCAATCACCCGGTGAGGCTCATGCAGATTGTTCACCGGGTGACGAGGCAGGCATTCGCTAAAACGAGTGTCATTGCGCGGCATGCTGCGTAACCAGTTCATACCCAGACAAGCAGGAAAAGAAATGACACAGTCGCCACATGTGGTTGTAATTGGTGCCGGTACGCTCGGTATGTGCACTGCATATAATCTTGTTAAACTGGGAGCACGCGTGACTGTTCTCGATGCGAATGCTGTTGCATCCGGTTCCAGTGGACGTTCTGTCGGGGTTATTGGAACTCAGTTCACAGATATTTTTGAGATACAGCTGCGTCAGCATTCAATGCGCCAGTTTCGTGAATTCGAAGCCTTTGGTCTCAATATAAATCGCATTGGCTATCTTCGGCTCGCGCGCACATCTGAACAGATGGACCTGTTTGCTCAATCTGTCCTCATGCAGCAGGAAGCTGGATTCCGATCCCGTGTTTATCAGGCAGATCAACTTAGAGAGGTTGTTCCCCATATAAGCACAGAAGGTCTGGCCGGCGGCATTTTTGGGCCGGATGACGGCTTTATCGATCCGCATGAACTTTGCATGTTGCTTGCCGACAAAGTAAAGGAAGCCGGCAGTGTTGTGCGCCAGTTCTGCGAGCTCGAAAAGGCAGATCGGCTATCATCTGGCTATCAATTGCAGACCAGCAATGGTGTGGTTGAGTGCGATATAGTTGTAAATGCTGCCGGAGCTTGGGCGCCGCAGGTCGCCGAAATTTTTGGCCAGACATTGCATGTCAAACCTGAGCGGCATGAGGCGATCACCATTCAGCTTGATGTGCCGCTGTCCTACACTATGCCAATGGTCATGGACCTCGTGAATGGAGAGGGAACGGGGCTGAATTTTCGTCACGAAAAGCCAAGCGAACTTATAGCCGAAGTGCACAAAGTTACATCGCTGGAACCGGAAAATCCTGACCATTATAACGACCAGTGTGAAGAGGCCTCCAAGATTGACCTGGCAGAACTTTTGCTCGAACGCGTACCGGAGCTTCCGGGTGCGCGCCTGGGACGTGGCTGGGCCGGACTTTATCCGATGACGTATGACAAACGGCCGTTCGTTGGACCGCTCGATGCATCAGAACCCACCCTGATCACTGCCGCGGGTGCAGGCGGCTATGGTATCCAGCTGTCACCAGTTATCGGCCAGCTTGCAGCAGATTGGGTTTTGAAAGGCGAGCCGCAGTCTTTTCCAGAGGCGTTGCAGCTCAAGCCATCGGCTGAACGCAACATTTCAGGCTGAATTTGCTGACATATAAGCGGCCAAGTCAAGAGGGGAGCCTTCTCGAAGGCTACAAGCTTAAAACACCGTTGCTCAACCACGGGTACAGAGATGCAAGAAACAGATTTTATAGTCCGTCTCAAGGACATCAACGTTCAATACGGTAAATGCCACGCCGTAAAGAACGTCACGCTTGATATTAAAAAAGGTGAGGTTGTAGCAATTGTCGGGCCAAGTGGCGCCGGGAAAAGTACATTTCTTCGAACGATTAATATGCTGGAGCAGCCTGTTTCAGGCTCGTTGCAGGTTGGATCATTTACATTCAGTCTGGATAAAGCGCTTGAGAATACGCAGCTTCTGCGACTGAGGCGATCGACTGGAATGGTTTTCCAGTCATTTAATCTGTTCCCCCATATGACGGTACGCCGAAACATTTCTCTTCCGCAAATGCGGGTTCTGGGTCGTAGCCACCAGGAGGCGGACAAACGTACGATGCAACTTCTGGAACGAGTTCATCTGGCAGATAAAGCGGATTCCTATCCAGCCCGCCTTTCGGGAGGTCAGCAGCAGCGAATTGCAATCGCCCGTGCCTTAGCGCTCGACCCGGATGTGATGCTATTTGATGAGCCCACCTCTGCACTTGATCCTGAACTTGGTCTGGAAGTCCTCGCCGTGATGCGCGAGCTGGCTCAAGATGGCATGACCATGATCGTTGTCACTCACGAGATTGCCTTTGCTGCCGAGGTAGCCGACCGTCTCATTGTTATGGCGGACGGCCAGATACTAGAGGAAGGCATTCCGGCAGAAGTTATTCGCAATCCCGCATCTGCGCGCACACAGAAGTTTTTCCGCGCTATAGTGGACCGCCACTAATGATGGACCTTTTACTCAATCTTCTCAGAGGCGTGCCTGCAACACTCGCTTTGACGGCAGGGGGATTTGCGATCGGTGCAGTGCTCGGTGTGCCGCTCGTATTAATGCGGAAATCAAAGCGCTTTCTTCCACGGTTCCTCGCGCGGTGTTTCATTGATGTTGCACGTGGTATTCCTCCAGTTGTGTGGCTGTTCATTATCTTCTTTGGGCTTGGAACAGGATTAATCCGGCTTACATCATTACAGGCAGGCATTATCGGACTGGGGCTCGTTTCTGCTGCTTACCTTGCAGAAATATACCGAGGTGGGTTTATGGCGCTTCACCCCGGTCAGTCTGAAGCAGCCACTGCGCTTGGAATGCCGCAAACAGATATTCTGCGATTCATCACAGCCCCTCAGGTATTACGGGTATCCATTCCACCTATGGCGACGTTCTTCGTTGGTTTGCTCAAAGATAGTACTGTCGCGTCGACAATCGGAGTCCGCGATATAATGATGTATACATCGCAGGCAGCACAGGCGCAGTCCGGAGGTTTCGCACCATTTCTGTTGGCTGCTATTCTCTATATCCTGTTGTCAGTACCAGTCGCTCTTTTTTCGCGTGTGATGGATGAAAAATTGCGCGGGAGATTGTCATAATGTCAGAGACACTCACGAACATAATCGACTGGGCTCCACAGCTCTTTACGGGTCTTCTTGTCAGTTTACGCTTAACGGGCCTTGCATTGCTGCTCGGTCTCCCGCTCGGTCTCACTCTTGCTTTGTTGTCCATGACAAAAGCCCCCGCTTTACGGTATTTTGCAGTGACACTTGTTGAGATTGGCCGTGGTGCACCTGCACTTATCGTCTTGCAAATGGTTTATTATGGCCTGCCATCTGTAGGCGTAAATACCTCAGCCTTTATTGCCGCTGCATTAGCATTGGCTTTAACAACTGCTGCCTATACCAGCGAAATTTTGCGAGCCGGACTTAACGCCGTGCCCAATAAAGAGATAGAGGCGGGACAGGCTTTGGGGATGACTCAGAGCGATATCATGCGCTTCGTTGTTGTTCCGCAAGGAGTCTTGTTTGCAGTTCCGGCTTTGATGGGCTTCGCTATCCTTATTTTCCAGGCAAGTGCGTTGGCGTTTACAATCTCTGTGCCCGAATTACTCGCTCGTGCTTACAGAATTGGTGCTGCAACTTATCTTTATCTTGATGTCCTCCTGCTCGCAGGCGCATTTTATCTGGCTGTTACCATTCCATTCGGTTGGCTGGTTGCAGCTACAGAGCGACGCTTGGGTAAGCATTTAGGCTAAGCTGTAGCAGCAGCGAAATAGAGATAAGTGAAATCTAAGGTAATTATAAAATGAAAGTCCTTGTCGCAGTAAAGCGGGTTGTAGATTACAACGTAAAGATCCGTGTTAAGGGTGATGGTTCAGGCGTTGAGCTTGCAAACGTTAAGATGTCGATGAACCCTTTTGACGAGATCGCGGTTGAAGAAGCGATCCGTTTGAAGGAAGCTGGCAAGGTCACGGAAATCGTCGTGGTTTCGGTCGGTCCGGCACAGGCGCAGGAAACACTGCGCACCGCGCTCGCCATGGGTGCGGACCGCGCAATCCTCGTGAAGACTGACGAAACCGTGGAGCCGCTCGGCGTTGCCAAGGTGCTTAAGGGCGTTGTCGAAGCTGAAAAGCCAGACCTCGTGTTCCTAGGCAAGCAGGCAATTGACGACGATGCCAACCAGACTGGCCAGATGCTTTCTGCATTGCTTAACTGGAGCCAGGCAACTTTTGCATCGAAAGTTGAACTGGGCGATGGTTCTGCCAAGGTCACGCGCGAAGTCGATGGTGGTCTTCAGACCATTGATGTGAAGCTGCCTGCGATTGTCACCGTTGATCTGCGTTTGAACCAGCCGCGCTATGCATCGCTTCCAAACATCATGAAGGCGAAGAAGAAGCCGCTTGATGAAAAGTCGCCTGCTGATTTCGGCGCTGACATTGCTCCGCGTCTCAAGGTTTTGAAGACCGAAGAACCGGGCGGCCGCAAGGCTGGCGTGAAGGTTGGTTCGGTTTCCGAGCTGGTTGAGAAGCTTAAGGCCGACGGCGTATTGTAAGAGATCTGAAGGGACAAACTTATGGCTATTCTTCTTATTGCCGAACATGACAATGCAAGCCTTTCCGATCAGACTGCAAAGGCGCTGACTGCTGCTGCCCAGATCGGCGGCGATGTCGATATTCTGGTTGCAGGCAAAGGCGCGAAAGCGGCTGCTGATGCCGCAGCTAAGCTTTCCGGCGTTCGCAAGGTTCTGCTTGCTGAAAGTGATGCACTGGAAAACCGCCTGGCTGAGCCATTGGCGGCAGCCATCGTTGACTTAGCGAGCAATTACGACACGATCATTGCACCAGCAACGACGTCCGCCAAGAACGTGCTGCCACGCGTGGCAGCGCTGCTTGATGTGATGCAGCTGTCGGAAATCATGGAAGTTGTGTCCGCCGACACCTTCAAGCGTCCGATCTATGCGGGCAATGCAATCCAGACCGTTCAGTCGACTGATGCCAAGAAGGTCATCACGGTTCGTACGGCTTCTTTCTCGGCAACGGGTGAAGGCGGTTCGGCTTCAGTTGAAAGCGTGAACGCTGCTGCTGATCCTGCTCTTTCGAGCTTTGTTGAGAATGCGCTGTCGGATTCCGATCGTCCGGAACTGACGTCGGCCAAGATCATCATCTCGGGTGGCCGTGCGCTTGGTTCGTCTGAGAAGTTCGAGGAAGTTATCCTTCCGGTTGCTGACAAGCTCGGTGCCGCAGTTGGTGCCAGCCGTGCAGCAGTCGACGCGGGTTACGCGCCAAATGACTGGCAGGTTGGCCAGACTGGCAAGGTGGTTGCGCCTGATCTTTACATCGCAGTTGGTATTTCCGGTGCAATCCAGCATCTGGCCGGAATGAAAGACAGCCGCGTGATCGTTGCGATCAACAAGGACGAAGAAGCGCCGATCTTCCAGGTGGCTGATTACGGCCTCGTCGGTGATCTCTTTACGGTGTTGCCGGAGCTGCAAAAAGCGCTTTAATGGTCGCAAATAACGAGCTTCCCGAACGCGAGAGCATGGAATTTGATGTTGTGATTGTCGGCGCAGGCCCTGCTGGCCTTGCTGCGGCTATTCGCTTCAAACAAATCAATCCAGAACTTTCGGTCGTTGTTCTTGAAAAGGGCGGGGAAGTCGGCGCGCATATTCTTTCGGGCGCTGTTGTTGATCCAAGTGGTATTGACCAGCTTCTGCCGGGTTGGCGCGAAGAAGAAGGGCATCCCTTCAAAACGCCGGTGACGGCGGATCACTTCCTGCTGCTCGGCCCTGCCGGTTCGGTGCGTTTGCCAAACTTCGCGATGCCACCGCTGATGAACAATCATGGTAATTATATTGTCTCGCTTGGGAATGTCTGCCGCTGGCTTGGCACAAAGGCCGAAGAGCTTGGCGTAGAAATCTATCCGGGCTTTGCTGCGACAGAAGTGCTTTATAATGATGAAGGTGCTGTCATCGGTGTTGCGACTGGCGATATGGGCGTCGAGCGCGATGGCACGCATGGTCCGAACTATACGCGGGGCATGGCACTGCTTGGCAAATATGTTCTGATTGGCGAAGGCGCGCGTGGCTCACTTGCTAAGGAACTGATTGCCAAGTTCAAGCTTGATGAAGGCCGAGAGCCGGCCAAGTTTGGTATTGGTCTCAAGGAACTCTGGCAGGTTGATCCATCCAAGCATAAGCCGGGTCTGGTGCAGCATTCTTTCGGCTGGCCGCTGGATATGAAAACCGGCGGTGGCTCGTTCCTTTATCATCTTGAAGACAATATGGTTGCGGTCGGCTTTGTGCTGCACCTCAACTATAAAAATCCATACCTGTCACCATTTGAGGAATTCCAGCGCTTTAAGACGCATCCGGCTATCCGCGATACATTTGAAGGTGGCAAGCGCTTGTCTTATGGCGCACGTGCAATTACTGAAGGTGGCTTCCAGTCGGTGCCGAAGCTGTCATTCCCGGGTGGGGCGCTGATCGGCTGTTCGGCTGGCTTCGTCAATGTTCCGCGTATTAAAGGCAGCCATAATGCGGTTCTGTCGGGCATTCTTGCTGCCGACAAGATTGCAGACGCATTGGCCGCTGGTCGCGCCAATGATGAACCCATTGAGATCGAAAACAGCTGGCGTAACAGCGCAATCGGCAAGGATCTCAAGAAGGTTCGTAATGTGAAGCCACTCTGGTCGAAGCTCGGGACGGTTGTTGGTGTCGCGCTTGGTGGTCTTGATATGTGGACCAACCAGCTGTTTGGCTTCTCATTCTTTGGTACGTTGAAGCATGGTAAGACCGATGCGCAGAGCCTTGAGCCTGCTGCCAAGCACAAGAAGATCGACTATCCGAAGCCAGATGGCGTTCTGACTTTTGATCGTCTGTCGTCGGTGTTCTTGTCTAACACCAATCACGACGAAAATGAGCCAGTGCATTTGCAGGTCGCCGATATGAAGCTGCAACAGTCATCAGAGCATGATGTTTTTGCAGGTCCATCGACACGCTATTGCCCGGCAGGGGTTTATGAATGGGTGGATGCAGACGGCAATTCTGCGGCTGATCCGCAGGCCAAGGATGTGCGTTTTGTGATCAATGCGCAGAACTGCGTGCATTGCAAAACTTGCGATATCAAAGACCCGAACCAGAATATCAACTGGGTTCCGCCACAAGGCGGCGAAGGACCGGTTTATGTAAACATGTAAGGTCATGATAATTTGATGAGTTGGGCTGAAGTCAGAAATTGGAAGATTCTCGCCTGGTTGGAGGGCACGTCGAAATGACATTGGCTTAGTTTACAAGCGGGTAGTGCCCTACAGGTCTCCTGCTAATGTGCATTTTATTTGAAGGTTCTTTACTGGTAATCAAACTTTTCTATAACATTAATAACCGAACAGCGTTCACAACCCATGAAACGCCATATCGAGTGCGAATATGATCTCGTCATGTGAAGCAGAAAGGTTTGTCAGGCCCAATACTTGAAGATAGGAACAGATAGCAGTCGACCTCGATATTTGGAGAAAAGATCGCGACCTTATCTTTGCCTTAGTCTCATATGAATATCGTAAACGTTTCAATCACTTCGCGGATTGGAACTCTTGCCGTATGTTGGGACTGCCCTCTGGCCGAGCATTCCTGTCAATCTGGCGCGCGGCGCGCAAGCCGGATTCAATTGCGCCTTCAACCCACCCCATCTTCAGTGTGGTGAAATCGCCTGCTAAGTGAATGCGACCTTCAGGCTTGGCACATTCCTCAATCATCCAGCCGCCGCCAATGGGCGGGCCGCCGAATGAGGCTTTAATCCACGGCTGTTCGCTCCATGCAAAGGAATCCATCGACAGGGCCTCGTCGATGAGATCGGGCATGTCTGCTTGGAACTGGTCGAATACCCAGCGTGCGCGCTCTGATTTAGGTTGCTTCAGAGCGGCCTCTGCATTCGGGCCATTAAGATAAAAGAAAACGCTGCCATGGCCGCCAGGCTCATTGCCGGTGATGTCAATGACGCGCTCCCAAGGACGGTCGCCGCCAGCCATGGGCCAGCCATAAACACCCTTTGAGAGCCACGACGGCGTACGTGTTTTGACGATGACCTTTACCGTTTTGTCCCATTCCATCTCCCGAAAGAGCCTTGTCTTACCCGCTGACCAACCCGGCGTCACTTTGACGTCGCCGATCACACTGAACGGGATTGTTGAGATCACCGCATCGCCATGGAAATCTTTGCCGTTATGCGTTGTCACGCGCACACTCGAGCCCTCCTGGTCGATCTCGGCGACGGCTGAACCAAGTTTAATACGTTCGAGGCCAATCGCTTTTGCCATCGCCATTGGCAGGCGGTTATTGCCGCCCTGAATGCGGAAGAGGTTTTTGTCGCCAAAATGGTAGGCGACGCGCGGTATCATGGCGAGTGCGTGCGAGCCGGTTGTAAAAGGCCCGGCATGCGCATTCAGCAGCTTGCAGTAACCATCGGACGCGCCGACGCCACGAATGAGATCGGACAGCGTCATGTTGTCAATTTGTGACATGACGTCCGGATCCGGCCAGCGGGCATCAAGAGCGGTGTCGGTGTCAAAACCGGCGCGTTCGAGATAACGGTTGAGCGTACTTGATACGCTGACATTGCGCTCTTCGGGATCAAGCTTCCAAGGCCAGGCGTCGAGATGCGCGGCGTCGCCGGGCTGACCATCAACGAGATAGCGCGGTAGTCCATCATTGAGCGCGAGAAGCGGCAGGTCAAACTGCCTTATGTAGTTGAGCACATAAGGCATGTTGGAGCGGAAATGACCGCCGCCCGCCTCGGTGAACATGCCATCGCCAAGAGGAAGTGAAAGAAGCCGACCACCGATGCGGTCCTGTGCTTCGATGACCGTAACGTCGTGTCCACGTCGCAGCAGGGACAGCGCGGCAGTCAGCCCAGCCATACCTGCACCCAGCACCAGTATTCTGCGCGCACCCTCATTTGTCAGTGCTCTTAGTGGGCGCGGCAGCGCTAAAGTGGCAAGCGACGTGGCCCCGCCCAGCAGAATGTTGCGCCGAGAGATAACGGTGTTAAAAGTCGATGTCAGATTCATGCGCGCCTCAGTTAGGTACGATGCAACTTACTGGAAATTTATAGTTTGGTGAATAGGAACTGGAGCGTGTCTCGCTTGCTTTATCTCATTCCACAGGGGAGAAAATCATCACGATACACGAATGGCCGGACCAGATATGATCTTGTTGTGCCCCCACACATGTGACGCATTGCCCTCAAAATACATCATCAAGCCATCAAAACTTTGTCGCAGAAGATTTGTTACTTACTTTTCATATCAAGTTAATCTGTTGATTATAAGCTTATCGTAATTGATTATTGACGCGGCCGCAATCGATTTATAAAAGTTCATAAAATAACGATATTCGTCTCGACGCTCGTAAGATGGAAGTAAGCTGCGGTTTAAATTACGTCTGTCGGGTACGCTGCGTCAGATCAGTATAAACTGTATTTAGTGCCATCTACAATCATTGTGCTTACTTTGTTTGGATTAGATAGATGGTCTCCATCAAGCTTGCTGCGCCTTTGCTCCGTTGCTCCCGTGAGAATTTGCTTTCGGGCATCAGCCGGACAGCGCTGGCCATTCCGCTCGCTTTTATGACAGCACAGGCCACCGCCGGTACGGCCTCAACAGCGCTTCCATCCACTGTGGAGAGCGTCTTTTTCCGTGAGTTCTATGGTGCGCAGGGTAGTGACGCGACAGCGCGTACCTTCAGTGCCAACACGCCTGCTACACCGGGTTTGACCGGCGGCATCATTATGCTGATCAACGACTATACGACCCGCGTTGAACACGGTGTTGCGGTCCAGCTCGGCTCCATGGGTGGTGTCGGCGGCGTAGGCGCGTCAGCACCCTTTGCATGGGAACCGGGAGCGCGTGGCGGTGATGGTGGGCCCGTCAGCGTGGTGCAACGTGGCGCTCTGGCCGGCTATGGCGATCAGCCAACCCGCGCTGCGGAGCCGCTTTTCGAACTTCCGCGTGGCAGCAAGTGGTATTCTGATACACGCTCCGGTGCCATGGGTCCCTGGTGGAACGGCGGCGGCGCTATGATGCTTATCTACTCTCAAGGTGGGCGCGGTGGAGGGGCGACCAGTCAGGCCGGTCGAGGCGGTGATGGTGGTCAGGTGGATGTCTGGCTACAGTCCTCCATCAAGACGGAAGGCAGGCAGTATTCAGGCATCTGGGCACGTTCGCTTGGTGGTGACGCAGCGTTTGGCGGCATACGCTATGGCGGTTCGCCCAGCGTCTTAGCGGGTGGCAATGGTGGTGTCACTAGTGTTATTATTGGTAAGTCGGGATCGATCGGCACTAAGGGCGCAAGTGCGCCGGGCATCATCGCCGAGTCGATTGGCGGCGAGGGTAGCAGCGCCACGCTTTATTACGGTGACTACGATGCCACGAATGGCGGGGCTGGTGGCGCTGTCTGGTTCGATAACAGTGGCACCATCAGCACAGTGGGCGATCGTTCGCTTGGTGTGATCTTGCAAAGCGCTGGCGGTAATGGCGGTAGTCAGCGCCGTGACGAGGGCGGCAATGGTGGCAGCGGCGGCGTCGGTGGCTGGGTGCTCGGCATTAACCAGGGCTTGATTTCCACCAATGGCAAATACAGCACTGGCCTGATGGCGCAGTCTATCGGTGGCACCGGCGGTCGCGGCGGTGACGGCTTGTTTCATGGCAATCCGGGCGGTGCGGCTGGTGCTGGCGGCGACGTGACTATCGGCAATTTCGGCAAGATTACCACCAAGGGTGAAGGTGCGACCGGTATCGGCGCGCAAAGCGTCGGCGGCGGCAACGCTATTGCTGCCTTTCAGGCCGGGGCCATCGTGCCCGGCAGCGGCGGCTCGGGCGGCGGCGGCGCTGGTGGTGCAGGCGATGCCTGGTTTTTAGGTCGTGGTGGAGAAGGCGGCAGTGGCGGTGCGGGCGGAAATATTCATGTGACCCAACTCGGGACTATCGAGACTGATGGCCTCAAAGCCTACGGGCTGGTGGCACAGAGCATCGGTGGTGGTGGTGGCATCGGTGGCATGTCCAGCGTCTCCTCGCCCTTTGTCGGCATTGGACTTGGTGGTGATGGTGGCGGTGGCGGTGCGGGTGGCAACGTTCTCGTTGATGGCTTCAGCAATACTTATCGCACGTCATGGGGCAAGGAAGCTGCACTTGGTGACGCATTGCGGCTGGCGGTACCAGCAAGTGGGCCGGGCGTTGCGCCATCCATAACGACAATTGGCGCGGGTTCCACCGGTCTTATTGCGATGAGCGTGGGCGGCGGCGGCGGCTTGGGCGGCAGTGCGACGGCCAAAGCGGCCGGTGTGGTCGCAGCGCTCACGGTTGCCGTGGGCGGTAAGGGCGGCGGTGGCGGCAACGGCGGCAACGTCGAAGTCAACAACGAATCCGCCATCATGACCTTTGGCATCCAGTCTGCGGGCATTATTGCAAACAGCGTCGGCGGCGGCGGCGGCATTGCCGGGGATGCAACAAGCTATGCACTTGCCGTTGCGCCACCCGAATGGCCAGCGTTCAGCCTTTCCTTCGCGGTGGGCGGTGCCGGGGGCACAGGCGGCGCTGGCGGCAGTGTGACCGTGCGCAATTATGGCAACATCATCACAACCGGGTCGAGTTCCGACGGCATTGATGCGCTAAGCGTTGGCGGTGGCGGCGGCAATGGTGGCGTCGCAAAATCAGCAGCCGATGTCGTCGGATTTTTCGAGAACGTCACACTCGTCGCTGCTGTGGGCGGCAAAGGCGGGGGGGGCGGTAATGGCTATACCGACCCCGCCAAGGGCGTGCGGGTTGAGAACTATGCTGCGATCGAAACATCGGGCGCATTCTCGCGCGGCATCTCCGCCATGAGCATCGGTGGCGGTGGCGGTCATGGCGGCTCTGGTGATGCAAAGGCTTCGTCCGGCATCTCGTGGAACGACCATCTCAACAACCTTGTGTCTGCGCTGCCCACAGCCGGCGCGATGACTACAAACTTTGCCATTGGCGGCGCTGGCGGAGAGGGCGGCCATGGCGGTCGGGTCGACGTCGACAATAGCGGCACTATCCTGACGCAGGGCCACAACGCCAAGGGTATCCACGCCCAGAGCGTGGGCGGCGGCGGTGGTGATGCCGGCGGCTACATGGCAACCGGTAAAGGCAAGTTTAACATTACTTTAGAGGCAGGAGGTGATGCCGGTCATATTGATCCGGCGCACCCGTTAAAGAACCGAAGCGGTGGCAATGGCGGTGCCGTTACCGTAACAAACCAGTCTGGCGGGGTCATCCGGACCACCGGAGCAGGCTCCGTTGGCATATTTGCGCAAAGTGTTGGCGGCGGCGGTGGTGAAGGCGGTGGCTTTGCTGGTACCGTGAAGGCGGCACCGACGCTGACAGAAGATACTGGTGCCTTCATCCTTCAGCTCGTTGATGAAGTCGTGAAGGTGAACGATCTTCGGACATATGTGACAAAGATGGCCACGTCGAAGCCCGATCCTGCCGACAAGAAAGCCGATATCGCGAAGGCAAGCGGGGATAAAGTAAGTGAAGAGGACAAGAAGAACGCGCTGGCGGCCATCGCTAATGCCAATGGCAAAAACGACAAGCCGGGCGACGCTAAAGGTCCGGACCGGATCAAACAGGCGAAGTCATTATTCAAGATCGCCAAGTCGTTCTACGCCAATGGCAAGATGCTTTGGAAGGTGGACAAGGACGGAAACTTCATCTTCCCTGATTCCGGCGAGGCGTTTAACGCAGTTTCCTTGATTACAGAAACGATTTTGGTCGAGGCGTATAAGGACAAGATCAAAAAGGCCTATGAGAAGGTTCATGGCGAGGCCGAGAAGCCAACGGAGCTTGACCTCACGGTAGCATTGGGTGGCAAGGGTGGTGCTGGTGGCGCGGGTGATGCAGTTGAGGTAACGAATTCGGGTCTGGTGTTCACCGAGGAAGCTAACAGCATTGGGATTCTCGCTCAATCTGTCGGTGGCGGCGGTGGGCGTGCCGGTGCGAGCCTTGCGACCGGCACCAACAAGCTGAACGCCAATATTTCTGTCGGCGGCAGCGGGGGCGACGGCGGCAAGGGTGGTAATGTGACGGTCGCAAACACCAACGGAATCCAAACCGCTGGTGCTGGTTCGTTTGGCCTGTTCGCGCAGAGTGTCGGCGGCGGTGGCGGCTATGGCGGTGTGGCTGCCAGCGCCAATTCCATTTCGTTGACCGGTGAGCTCAAGGTCGGCGGCAGCGGTGGCAAAAGCTCCAACGGTGGCTCGGTAAAGGTCGATAATTCCGGTACGATCTTGACCTCTGGTAAGGAAGCGCACGCGCTGATTGCCCAGAGTGTTGGCGGCGGCGGTGGCACGGTGTTTGTCAGCCGCGTCGATCCCGACGATCCGGCCGTCGTTTCCGATTCCGCTGATATGAAAGAGGCGATGCAGCTGGCCGAGGAGATGCTGAAAGCTGCCACCACCAGTGTGCTGACCTCCAAGACTACCACCGAGAATGAAAAGAACGACGCTCAGAAACTGGCAGACCTGCTGGCTTATAATTCCAGCGGGGCTAAGGCTGGCGGAACGGGTGACGTATCGTCGACGATTTTGCCCACCCCGTCTATCGGTGCCTCGTTCGGTGGTACTGGCGGTGAGGGCGGCAGCGGCGGCAAGGTTTTCGTGAACCATTCAGGCACCATCGTCACGGAAGGCATCGGCTCCTTTGGCATCTTTGCTCAAAGTGTGGGCGGCGGCGGCGGGTTTGGTGCTGATGCGGGCAATGATGGTCTGCTGGCAATCAAAGCGCGTCTGGGCGGCACGGGCGGCGTCGGCGGAAATGGCGACGAGGTGAAGGTCACTTTTGACAAAAACGCGTCTGTTGCCACCTCAGGCAATGGTGCGACTGCGGTCATGCTGCAATCCATCGGCGGCGGCGGTGGTTATACCGGCGCAGGTAATGTGAACATGAATTTCGCCGATCCCCTCCCGATTGAAAAGACGGAGCAGGTTTGGGTGCCGCCAACGATCATCCCAACTCCCGAGGGCGGTGTTTCGGTACCGGGTTATTGGATAACTCGCACATCGACCCAGGTTCTGGGCAGCAGTGGCAATGGTGGCGCAATCATCGTCGGGATGGCAGACACGAAATCGCATCTTTCCATCACAACCACCGGTAATGCCGCTCACGGTATTTACGCGCAGACTATTGGCGGCGGCGGCGGTGCTGCTTTTCAGACGACGGCCATCCCCGTACAAAAGGATGAGGGGAAACGCCGCGAGGGAATGACCGGCCATGGCGGTTCGGTCTCCATTATTACGCATGGCGACATCGCCGCAACCGGCGAGGGTTCGCATGGTATCTTCATCCAGAACGGTCGACAGACGGCCAGCGGGAGCTTCGAGGATTTCCAGCGTCAGTCTGGTGCCAATATCATCGACCATACCGGTAACCTGACAGGCGGCACAGGTAGCGGTACAGCGATCCGGGTCGAGGGTGGTGGCACGACCACCATCAATCTGCGGGCCGGTGCTTTGGTGAGCGCGGGGTCGGGTAACGCAATCCAGACCTCCGTCGGCAGTGACAGCCTGACGAATGCTGGCGTGCTGATGGGCAATGTTGACCTTGCCAGCAGCGGAACGCTGGAGAAAAACACCTTCAGGAACGAGAGTTCTGCGGCCTATATCAGTGCGCCGGGCAATGGCATCGTAAATCTTGGTCGCGGAGGCTCGTTTGAAAATTTTGGTGTGATTGATGTCGGCGGCTTAGGCAAACTCGGCACGCTGAATATCAATGGCGGTGATGCCTGGCTTGCCGGTGTGGCGCGCGTGGATATCGACAGTTCCGGCCCGGGCGTTCAGAAGAACGACTGGATAGAGGCGAACGGCGTCGCCACGATTGATGGCTTGGCCTTCCAGCCTAACTTCATCGGCGTGCTGCCGACACCTTATACACTCATGTCAGGAGAACTTGTTCAGCACAATCCGGCGCAGTTCAGTTATAGCGCGGCGTCGCCAATCTCCTGGCAGACACGCTCATCAACCAGCAACATCACTGTCACGCCATCGGCTGATTTTGCAGCGGCAGCCTCCGGGATTGAGCTAACACCGACGGAACGCAGCTTCATGAATTCGCTGCAGGACGTTTGGAACGCCGGTACCGGTTCCACTTATGCTTCACGGGTGTTCGGTGGCATGGCTTCCGTATCCTCACTACAGGAATATGAAGCGGCTCTTGCCTCTGGCTCGCCGGAAGGCCAGCAGCAGGCGGCTATCGTCCAGAGTACCACGGGCAGCCGTGCTTCACTGAGGGGCGCCCTTAGCTGCCCGGCCTTCATCGACGATGGCGTTATGATCAATGAGAGCGAATGTGCCTGGGCCAGGATCTCCAGCGCACATTGGAACCAGTCAGAATCGACAAGCACCTTTGGCTATTCACAGAACAGTTTCAGCTATCGTATGGGCGCGCAGTGGGAGTTTAAGCCGAATTGGTTTGTGGGTGCCAGCGGTGCCTATACCTCAAGCAAGGGGCATTCCGATGATGGCTTTACGGAGACGGAGTCTGACAGCGGCGACATCGCAATCTCGCTGAAGCATCAGATGGGTGCCTGGTACTTTGCCGGTGCCGCCCATCTCGGCTACGGCCGCACCACCACTGACCGCATTTTCAGTATGGGTAATGATCTTTGGTTTGCCGAAGTCGACAGCGACGTGTGGACTGCGGCACTACGCGGACGCGTGGCCTATGAATTTGCATTCGATCAATCATATGTTCGGCCTTACCTCGACGTGGATATCATCCATACCTATATGCCGGGCTATGAGCTGAACGGCGATGGAGCTCGTCTGGCGGCGGACGCGTTTAATGACTGGACGTTCGCTCTCTCACCTGCGGTCGAGTTGGGCACGCGCATTGATGTCTCCAAAGGCTGGCTGCGCCCTTATGGAACCGTTGGATTTACCTATCTGCATGATGAACAGATGAGCCAGAATTTCTTGTTTGGCGGTGAGAATGGCGATGGCTTCGCGTTCGTTTCGACATCTGCAGCGCCGGAATTTTTGGTTGATGTCGGCGTAGGCCTTCAGCTTTACGTCGACGAACGCTACGAGTTGCGCGGAGAGTACAATGCACAGATCGGCGACAACTTCCTCGGACAGGAAGGGAGCGTAAGGTTTGCTGTTAAGTTTTAATTTATGCCTTCGGGGCCGCTGTTTATGGGAGCACAGCTGGGTGGTGAGATTGAAAAGGAAATGTTTTGTGACATGATATTCAGCGACATTATGCAGTACAAAGGGCAATCGATGTTGAACTCTCTTAAGAGCGAACCTTAGAGACATATAGGTTCTGGTTAGGATCGCGCCTGGAAATCTTGACTGGCACTCAACGGGCCACAGGTTCATATATCCCCTCCAGGATCTTTTAATAAAGACAGCTATCTCGCTTTTGAAGAGGAATCTAGCCGCCAGGATATTGGCAGTCAGTTAAGCCGGAGATTGGCAGGCTTCCTTATGAGGCTGTGATCTTAATTCACTGTATAGTTGAATGTTGCACAAATTCCCGCACTAGCGATGTCTTTAGGTGGTGTTTTTGATGAGAAAACCGCCATGCTCAAAAGAGCAGTTCCAAAGGAGCTGTCTTCAGCGAACACAATAAACTTTGCATTATCTCCACAAAGTGTATTTCCGTTGAGGAGCCTGCCGGGGTCTTTGGCAATCTTGAAAATTTCAGCAGTTAGTTTTTTATCGTTTGTGTCGCTCCAATTGCGATAGGATGCACCGACTGAAGTAAGCTGAGCCTTTTTACCATTTGCAAAGGTAATGGTCATCTTGCTGCCAGGCGTGGCGAATTCCTGGTTACCAGACAGCTTTATTTTTCCAGTTATAGCTTCTGCGGTTCTGCTGTAAGGGGCAAATGTTCTCGCATCCTGCCAGACATGATGTTCAATCGCGGACTGCGCTATGGCCGAATAATGAAACGAGGTAACAGTTATTACAGAAGTAATAATCAACTTTAAATTTTTCATCTGGCCAACCTCGCGTTAACTGCTGTCTATCATTCTAGCAAATTGGCGCAGAGTTTCCAATATTGCTCGTATATTTGGGGTTCTTAGCCGTGAATTTCAGATTAGATAGATCAAGCTGAACTGCCGGTATGCGTTGCGAGTTAGTGCAGTTCGACGAATTTGAGCTAAGATTATGGAGTTGCCTGTTTGCTTTGTTTGATGCAAATACTTCAATTAAGCTAGCTGGTTTCGTGGGGGTAATATTGAAATTTCTAGTTATTACATGTCTGATTTTGTCCGGCGTAGTCACAGATGCCCATGCAATAGATATCGGAAAGATTAGCGGTTACGAGATCAGTTTGACCGAGCAGGATTATGAAAAGATATTGAAAGTTGACGGACGCGAAATGCACCGCAACGCGATCATTCATTTTTATGAAGTGACGACGGTGGCAGGAGTTCCAATTATCGTTGGCTCC
Organism: Brucella sp. H1_1004; assembly: GCF_047308065.1. NCBI lineage: Bacteria > Pseudomonadati > Pseudomonadota > Alphaproteobacteria > Hyphomicrobiales > Brucellaceae > Brucella > Brucella sp. H1_1004. The sequence continues at coordinate 184,828 of NZ_JAYKZA010000004.1, read as the reverse complement.
AGTTCTGCGGGTGGTAATGCCTGTGATGGAAGTCCATTTGTGATTAGCTTCCCATTGAACGGAAAGCCAAGGCTGGATGGTCCTATCGATTCATGTGCCAGCGTTTCATATGAGATCGACCAAGGAAAGGTCGTCTTTCTATCTCCCAACATTCCGGGTAAAGGCTAGGACAAGTGGGAATGGACTGCCGATGAGGGGATGAAAAGTTCCGGAACGACTGCTTATAAGGCGACCGATAACAGCGGCTGGAACGCTCTTCGCGAACAATCAATTCAGTACCCTTGGGATGCTTTCAATAACGTCGAAATTAGCGGGCAGATTAAGCAATTGCTCGGATCTGATTTTGACAAATTTCAAGCGATTTTGACGGGTGTAGCAACTGGATCGTACCAGAACGGCGATTTCATCGGGCATGCCTGCACGCCACATAGCTGCACTGTTGAGGAAGCAATTATCTTTCTTTCTTATGCAGACAAAAAGGTCTACGCGGCGTTCAAACATGACGGCCAGAAAATCAAAGTCTTTCCAATAGTTAAGGAGTGGCCAGAGACGGCTAAGTCGGAACTGCGTAGCTGGTCAGATAAATGGAAGTGAACGAGCCGCATTTTGGGCTTTGGAGTTGCCGAACATCCAGATTATGTGTGTGTGGATAAAAAATAAGGTCATATTCTTATTATAGATAAATCACGCGTTATCCGAGTAATTAAACTGAAGCATTTATGTCGCGTGGGTAAAAAAATCATTTTTCGGCGTCGGCCCTTGCCAAAATTATAGTTGTCTGTGCTGCGCTCCTCAGTAATATATGAGCGGGGCTTAAATTATGATTTCTTCATTTAATCAAGACACACGATCTCTGGTCGTGGAAATTCCTGATCTTTTTATACCTTACGCAGCGTCTGCTGCTTTAAGGATACAAGGACTGTATCCCGATCTCAGCATCAGCTTTGACGACGCAAAGATCAAGGTTTTGAGTGTGTCCGCAGAGCAGAGATCAAAAGTTTTGGCAGATGTTTGCCATCACCTTTATCGAGAACGTATATACGGTGAAACGCTCGATTTGCGCCGCTCGTTGCTTTCTGCGGTGATAAAATGACAAGTGTGTGGCCCCTCAAGTTCCGTTCGGTGAACCAGGATTTTATTATCTCTGACGACGCGGGCGGCTTCTTCAAAGGGGATGCTGCATTTATAGACAGATATGCACACGAAACTCTGAACGATCAAGACTTCACGTTCCTTCGAAGAAACGGTCATTCATTTGAGGAAGAAGGTGATCTGTCCTGGACATCGTTTGCCTACCGTTGGTCACGACGTCAGTCTGTGAATGCAAGTGTTGGCTATGTCATTCTCGTTCCGACGCTAAGATGCAATCTAGCTTGCAGCTATTGTCAGGTGTCGCGGGCTCCTGAAACGGCTCGCGGCTTTGACTGGTCCGACGAGACGCTTGCAGCCGCACTCGATTTTCTCGGCAGTCTCGAGACAAAGTCAATTAAGATAGAGTTTCAAGGGGGCGAGCCCTTACTTCGTGTGGACCTTCTTGAAAAGGTGAGGGCATTCTGCCGGCAGAAGTTTGAAGCTTCACAGTTTGTTGTCTGCACCAACTTGCAAAACTTAACTGAACGGGAATGGGCCTTTCTTGCCGATGACGATACGTTCATAAGTACCTCTGTGGATGGGGACTGGAAGACGCATGAACTTCAAAGGACCCAAAACCCTAAAACGACGAAAGCCTTTTTCGACAACTTAGAAAAGGCGGTTCGTCGCTTCCCGGAAGGAAAGGTTTCGGCTTTACCAACGATCGATGTTAACAATCCTCCAGATCTGGGCGCATTAATTGATAACTTCGAAAGCTATGGAATTCGGTCGATCTATCTTCGACCGATAAACTTTCAGGGTTTTGCACGAAAACTCAAACATGGATCAAGTCCGATTGATCGCTGGAACAATATTTATTCGGCCTTCATCGATCAGATCGTAGCGCGGAACTTTGAAACAAAAGCTGTCGTCGAAGAATACTATTTCAGTCAGTCACTAAAGCGTATTCTGCGTATGGGTGCAGATCAGCATGTTGATTTACGGAATCCTAATTTCTTTGCAGCGGACTACCTTGTGATCGATTACGACGGCAACCTTTATCCCACCGATGAAGCGCGCATGCTTTCGCGAGTGGGAAGAGTGGATCTCAGTATCGGGAGTCTTTCATTGGGATTGGATGTTGAGAAAATTGCGCTCTTAAATGGAAGCTCACTGAACAATTTTGATCCGGATTGCATTCACTGCGCTTACCAGCCCTTTTGCGGTTCCGATCTCATTGATGATCTGTCACGCTATGGCCGTATCGATCTTCCTCGACACGAAACCTGGTTTTGCAAGCGCCACACAGCCATTTTCGATAAGGCTTTTGAATACCTTTACAGCGATGATGAGGCGATTCAGTTTTCAGTCGGCCAGTGGCTTGGTATCCCGGCATGGACCCCTGACATGGTGCAGGTGCACTCATGATTTCACTTCGATTAAAGGTGTCCTCAGATGAAAGCGAACCCTTCATTGTGAGAGTTTGGACGGAGCGTCCACAATCAGAACGCCGCGTCGAGGAAGCGTTTGAAGCATCGCTAATTTCAGTGTCCGAAGATGGTTTAGTTTTTGAAAGGCAAGAGCGCCGGATCACCATACACGGTGTGTTGCCTCACGACATTAACGGGGATGTTCTGTTTGTTAATCCAAAAAAGGGAACCGCAGAACGGCTCATCAGGCGCGGGTCTCCTCACAACACTTTTCTGATCACGGAGCGTTGTGACCAACTTTGTGTGATGTGCTCTCAGCCACCAAAGGAAAATCATGTCGATATGTTTCCTTATTTTGAAGCGGCTGCACTCTTAGCGCCTCAAAATGCAACGATCGGGCTCTCTGGTGGCGAACCAACTCTTTATAAGGAACAATTGCTTGGGCTTTTGAGCCGTGTAATGAAAGAGCGGACAGATCTTCAATTTCATGTGCTGACGAATGGTCAACATTTTGCACATGAGGATCTGCCAGGCTTACGATTGCTTGCCCTCGACCGCATCACTTGGGGCGTGCCTCTATACTCTGCCGATGAGAACATTCACGATAAGATTGTTGGCAAAGTCGGGGCATACAACGCGTTGCTGCCAAACCTCGGCCTTATGGCTCGCGCCGGCTTTAGAATAGAATTGCGAACCGTGTTGATGCAGCCTAATGTCGAAGGTTTAGCTGAGCTCGCCCGGTTCATCACAGTTATGCTGCCATTCATTGAAACATGGGCCATCATGCAGATGGAAAATATCGGATACGGTCGCATGAACTGGAACTCTCTGTTCTTTGACAGTTCCCGGCACTTTGAAAATGTTGCCTTGGCCCTGAATACAGTTCATAGCCGCGGCCTTGATGCGAAACTTTATAATTTTCCACTTTGTACAGTGCCCGAAGCTTACCGCAATTCGGCTCCGGCAACGATATCCGACTGGAAAAACTCTTATCTTGATGAATGTGTTGGATGCTCTCTCCAGGACGCCTGTGGTGGTTTCTTTGAATGGCATCCTAAAAACCATGGCTACGGGGCATTGGGGCTATAATGAAAAAGAAAGTATTCGCTATTCCATCTCTGATTGCCGCTGGGTTTTTACCAGCTGAAGCGTCGGCAATGCCTGTTCGTCCTACTATTGAGGATATGCCACCGACCAAGTCGCTCTTTGATGTTTTCCGAATGGATCATGAGTTCACTCTTGCGGGCCATCGAAGTCATAGTTCGCACCGATCACATAGCAGTCACAGGTCATCAAGTGGGGGGTATTCATACCGTGCCCCAACCTATAGCCGGCCTTCTCCCAGTTATGCGGCACCGCTATATAATCCACCTGTAAGAACGGCGCCGTCTCCGGTTTATCCGACAGCACCATCAGGAAATGAGACGACAGCACCAGCACCTTTGAAGGTTTTGCCTGGAAACACGGATAAGTTTCGAGAAATTGTTAAGCAGGTTCAGCTGGCTATGTTGGCTTACGGTTACTATTCAGGTCAGATTGATGGCGTACTCGGTTCGACATCCAAGGCAGGATTGCAGCGTCTTCAAGCCGATTATGGATTGAAGGTTACTGGGACGGTTACGCCTGAAACCCTTGATGCATTAAAGATTTCAGCACGTTAGCATTCGAGCCTTGATGTTCCCTGGGCTGCTCGTCCAAGCCCGAGGCGCAACACAGTTATTTGCTGACTCAGATGCCTAAAAGTAAGTCTTCAGGAAGATACGGGAGTATGTGATTTGCGTTTCAAAATAACTGCTGTCGTGTTCATCTGTGTGTATATGGTAAACCTCACACACGCTGTCGCTACTCAGTTCCGCACGCCGAAAGAAGTTCAAAGTGAACTTACTTCCAGAGGGTTCGATCCGGGTTCTGCGGATGGTGTTTGGGGTCGCAAATCCATCTTGGCGCTGAAGAAGTATCAGCGCGAGAATGGGCTCGAAGAGAAGGGTACGATTGACAAAGCAACGCTGGAAAAGCTCTTTCCGATTGTTAACCCAGGTTCAGTCGTTTCACAAAGTTCCAGCGCTTCGGCTATCTTACCTCAAACAGACGATAGAAATTCCGCAGGAACCGAAGCCGGTGTTGGCACGACTGACGGGAATGCGGATTCCTCAAGCTTTAAGGTTCTGTTATTTGGTGCTTTCTTAATCGTCATCATGTTCTGGAGACGTGGCAAAAGAAAGAAGTCACGTAGAGGTGAGGATTATCCGCTCGCCGCGAAAGTTGAACCAACTCTAAACAGAAATAAGGTTCGATCACGACGTGAGGTTCCCAGAGTTGACGTACAAGCCAAGTCTCCTACCCGGAAAAGGTAGATCTTTTAAGATTGAGATAGAGCGTGGTGCTACATGGTCTCATTAAGTGGCTTGAAACGGAAACTGAATTTCACATTCGGCCTGCTATAGCTGAAGCTTTCTCTGGTGCGCTTACTTCTAATATGCTGTCGAAAGGAGTGCCTCCAGCTCAGCTATTCTGGCACATTCGATAAAATCATCGGGCAGTTTTGCATCATCGTTGTTAATTTGCGCTAAGGATTGAACCACCTTTGTGTTCCTCGGTGACCCAGTCCATCGTGAGGAATTTGCTGCCATTTCAATATCATAAACGTATTTCTGTGGATCACAGTAAGACGCAAAAATCGTTTAAATGACGGCCGAACTCGAAAGCTAGAACGTTGCCAGCACCTTTAGACTACGAATGTGGGAACGATACGACTACACGCGTGTTCTCTCTACACGCTATATCGAGAAGGGAAAAATGGGTTATTCCTATCAAGCACAATTGCAGGCTGCATCGCGCCATCGTCATAAGGCGAACTGCGGCTAATGCAAATCCAGCCGGATTTTCCGAAACACACGACTCGAGAGGTTTGAAATTATGACCGTCGTCCTTGCTACCGTTTGCCAAGATGGAGTCGTGCTTGGCTCTGACTCTCAGATTACGGACAAGGGGAGAGGCATGACATACCCGGCCGAGAAGCTGCACCCTTTGGGCGAGCTAGCGGCTTGGGGCGGAAGTGGCGCGCGATCAGTGCTGGTCGACGTCGAACGGTGCTTCAATGAAAACAGTGCGGCTATTCTGGAGGCCCCGGATATCGGCCGCGCGTTGCAAGAGCAGGTGCTCCCGATCCTGCACCATCACTACGACACGTTCATCTCGGACGTTCCGGGCGAAGAAGGTGGCGGCTCCCCATCGGCCTACGTGATGGCTGCCGGGTGGCGCAAAGGTGAGCCGTGGATTGTTGAGATAACGCCTTCTGGCATGATCGGGCACTACGCTGATATCGGATTCCACGCGATCGGCAGCGGTGCGGCCATGGCACAGCAAGCCGGCTCGCTTCTGTCTCACTTCAATTTGACCGATCGATCGATACGCTTCGGTTGCGCGGCCGTCCTGCGTGTTTTGGAAGCGCTCGACCTTTCTTCCCCCACCGTCGGTAAGCCATTCAGTTTATGTCGTATAGACCAGGACGGTGCGCACCACCTCAGTGACAAAGAGATTGAGCAGGTGACCAAGGACGTGCGTCGATGGAAGGAAGCTGAACAAGCCGTAATAGCCAAAATGTTCGAGTGACCAGCCTTGAAGCAAATCGAACGAGCGAGATGAGGCCGCTCAACATTCGCCTACATCCTTGATTTGTTGACAGGCCGGATCCGCACGCTGAAATATGGTCTGCATGTAACCGGTGTTCTGACCCTACATTTTGTTTGATTTTGTGTTCTGTCATTGAGAGTTAACGAATGGATAGAACGGTGTTTCTCTCGATGGATCAGAGTAAGCGCGATAGCCATCGCCATTGGCCAGCTGATTTAAAAACCCGGATTTGCCCCGCATACCAACTATCGCCGCTGGCGCGTCTTCATGAGCGGCTTGCTCATTCACCGGTTGGCACAGGACTGATCGAGCGTGCGCATTTTGCCGATGCCTGCCCGTCGCTGTCGATCGACGGCGAGTTGCATCGCGTGAACCTGGATTGTCGTTAAGCCCAAACGGTTAGTGCAGTATGCGGGATCAGCGGCCGGCATACTCTCCGGCGCAAACGCAGTGGTCTACTGACAAGACGGAGAGGGTATCGGTGCGCATCTGCCCTGTACAAAGTGACAAAAAATCAAAACTGGCAAATCGCGTAATTGCTCTCGGAATCAGAAGCCACCTCAGTCAGACCAGACAACGCTTCAATAAGTTACATATGATCTTTGTCGATTAAATATTTAATAATCACAATTATTTCGATATAAATAATCTCGTGACGAGCACATAAATGTCTGACCGTTTTTAATCAATGTGCAAAATGAAATGATAAATGAAAGTTGAAATGATGAAAACAGGTAAATTTGGTAAAATTATATCTTTGAATGTATTGATATTATCGTCATTATACTCGAATGCATTTGCGAGCTATGGCTTTTATGTTGGAAAAAATCTGACTGAAGACGGATCTGTATTGATAGGTGGTACAGGTGAGGAAGTTTCGGGGCATTGGTTGACTGTTGTGCCAGCTAAAAAGCATCCCGAAGGTGCGACAATATCGGTAGGAGCAACTGACAAGGCCTATATGCCAGGCAAACTCATTGAAATCCCTCAGGTTCCTGAGACTTTCAAATACATAAACATGAATTATAGCGATTTCGAAGGCTTTCCCGCACCGCTGACCAATGGCGGTTTGAACGAGCACGGCGTGGCGTTACGGGATATCTGGTCGAACTCACGCGACGAACTGGTTGAAATGACACCAAACCCGCAAACGGGTCCACAATACAGCGATCTGGCCCGTATTGCTTTGGAACGTGCTAAAACCGCGCGTGAAGCCGTCGAGATTATCGGCGATCTGATCAATGAGCATGGTTATACGACCTACGGCGGTAACTCGCACCTGATTGCCGATAAGAATGAAGGTTGGGTGGTACTTCAGTTCGCAGGCGGCAAAGGCTTATGGGTCGCTGAACGCTTAGGCCCGGATGATGTGCGCGTTTCATATCCTGGCTATATTGGCGATATTCCAGCCGACATAACTGACAACGAAGACTATATGGCATCACCAAATTTCTATGATTTTGCTGTCGAACAGGGTTGGTGGAAACGGGATGGCGATAAGCCGTTTAATGTTCATGCCGTCTATAGCGAACAAGACCGCCCGATGCGAACTGGTCAAAAGCACTGGACAATTGAAACCGTGGAAAAAGAACTCCACGATATGGCGCCGGTCACACTGAAAAAAATGATGAAACTGGTCCGTGATCCGCGTGTATCAACTGAGCGTTCCGGTTACGGTGAAGTCGCTCAGCTGCGTGATACATCGCATTCAGGTTTGAATCTGCTATGGGTTGCACCAACAGGTTCTGTTACCGCGCCGTTTGTGCCCTATCATATTGGGATCGATAAGGTCATCCCTGAGTATGGCATTCACAGATACCTTTTCCGTGATGCAGGCTCCACCTTCCTAAATGCTGAATATCAGTCGCAGGAAGCGACACAGTTTGCGGGACGTTTGTTTAAGCGAATTATGTACCATGCGTGCGCAAATCCTAAAACATTCATGCCTGAAATTACACAAGCCCTTGAAGCCTTCGAAGCTAAACAGATCGATGACATTCCTGAAGTTCAGGCGACAGCTGACATCCTTTACAAGGCCGAAAAGCCGGAGCTCGCTTCCAGATATCTGACGGATTACAGCGTGCGTCAGTCAGAACGAGCATTAGACCTTGGTGAAGCACTGCTTGCGTCAATCGAAGCGCGTTCGAAACTCCTCTACGGCATTGAAACCGCTGAAGGCACAGCGATCAATGCCGAAGGGACTGACATGCCATGCCGTAAAAAGTAAATTCCACTCACCAAAATAAATACCCTCAAGCTGATGCACGGACCTTTTTGACGGTTCGTGCATTCTTAGCTCTCGTCAAAAGTCGAACGATTGGTCTCAACATCTGGGTCAGATCTAATTGTCAGCTTTTTACGCGGTCGTTAGTTTCACTCTCTCAGATCAACGCGTACCGCAATGCGAAAACACAGAATTTGGATACAGGAAAGATTGTAAAGCCGGCCAAAATCATGGTTCCAGATGACAACGGATTTGCGTAATGTGAAGGAGGACGGAAGGCTAACGCATACATAAAGGCAGTGAGTATCTGACTTTAAAAACAAAAGCGTAACGAGAGCGGGGTCGTCATCGCTGGCGAACGTGACCCCATCCGATCTCAGATTGAAGTTCAAGATTACGCTAGGACGCCACGGATGGGGAGCCAAAAGTGGCAGGCGTATATCATTCTGACTTTATCGCCTTGATCGCTAAGTGAAGCGTGGTTCCCCATACCAGTAAGGCAACGAAGCTAAATCCCGCTCCGAGTATTGACACACCGAGCCATTCGGCTTGGGCATATGCCATTGTCGAGGTGATGGCTCCGATGCCACTTCCGATGGAATAGAAAACCATATAGCCACCAACAAGACGGCTGCGCGCATTGGGATGGCGTCCAAAAATGATGCTCTGGTTTGTGACGTGGACTGCCTGCACTGCGAGGTCAAGCAGAACCACTCCGACCAATAATGCGGATATTGATGTTGGCAGAAAAGCGATTAATCCCCATGATGCCAGCAATAACGCGAGTGAGAAACTCGTCACCCGTTGCTCGTGTCCACTATCTGAGAATTTGCCAGCACCTGTAGCCGCGATTGCTCCTGCCAGACCGACCAGTCCAAACAGACCGATCTGAGTGTGTGAGTAAGAGAATGGTGCCGTGCTAAGCGGCAGGACTAATGCCGTCCAGAAAGTGCTGAACGTCGCGAAGACAAGGAGCGCCAGAATGCCACGAACCAGTAATATCCTATCACGTAGGAACAGTACTGGAATGGAGCGCAGTGTTGCGGCGTAACTATCAGTGTCTGCCGGTGAATCTTGGCGCGGCAGAACTCGCATGAGTAATCCGACCATTCCTGCCGTTAGAATGGCGGATGATAGATAAACCGCTCGCCAGCCACCAAAATCAGCGAGCATGCCGGCGACAAATCGTGCGGCGAGGATGCCGATAACGACACCACTTGTGACTATACCGACCGTTTTGCCGCGTTCTTCGGGCGTTGCCAGTGTTGCGGCGGCAGCGACCAGCACTTGAACTACGACTGCAAGCAGTCCCATCGTCGCAAGGCAGACGAACAGCACCGCTTCGGTCTGCGCACTCGCAACACCAATCAGTGCAAACACTGACAAAACGCCTTGGCCGATAACAAGGCGGCGGCGATCGATTATATCTCCAAGCGGAACAAGGAATATTAACCCCAGCGCGTAGCCAAGCTGCGTCAACGTTATCACGAGACCAATCGAGAACGGCGAAATTCCGAAATCACGCGCCATCGCATCGAGCAATGGTTGGGCATAGTAAATATTTGCGACGCTAAGGCCAGCGGCAGCAGCGAAAACTAAGGTTGTGAGCTTCGACAGCCCGATGCCCGTTTTAGATTCTTGTTGCATGTTATTTCTGTCCATGAGACCTGATGTAGTCTCATGTTAAGACCAATTATCGCGATGAAATTCTAGTTCTAAATTAAGACCAGAACCAAAAATATGGAGAGCGAAAGCCATGGTTAAGCGGGTCAGCCAGTGGGATGCCGGGTGCCCTGTGGCACGGAGTTTGGATGTCATTGGCGATTGGTGGTCGCTGCTGATCATCCGTGACGCCTTTGATGGTGTTCGGCGCTTTAGCGAGTTTCAGACCGGACTCGGTATTGCAAAGGGGACATTGTCAGTGCGGCTGCGCGACTTGACTGAGCGTGGCATTTTGGAATTTGCACCAGCTTCGGATGGCTCGGCCTATAAGGAATATGTGCTGACTGAAAAAGGCCGCGGTCTTTTCCTTGTTATCGTTGCACTGCGCCAATGGAGCGAGGATTATCTCTATCTGCCCGACGACCCAAAATCTGCATTACTGGATATCGAAACAGCTACTCCGGTTGCCCGATTGGAGTTGCGAGCGCAAAATGGGCGTCCTCTGGGTTGGAGTGATACCTGGGTGAAGAAGATCGAGGACCGCTGAGGCGTATTATCGTGCCTGAGATTATTTTCTGGGAATTGAGAGGGGTTTATTGTTTCACGACCGTGCTGCAAAAGGTTGTTCGTCCGAAGTCGTGCAAATTTGACGATACTTTCCAATTCTCGATGCTAACGCTTTACCAGCAACTAATACCTTAGACGGCTACCAGATTTTAATATGCGCGGCGATCACGATCCGATAAATGAGTGTTGAATTCAGCCCAAGTTTGATTCAGTTTTGCGGTCGGAGGCGCCACTTAATTGCATCTTGCCGTCGGCAGTGTCACTTCGAAGCGAATTTTCTACCTATTTCGCACTGGGGTTCAACAGTTTTGGATCCGAACGGAGAATCTTGACTCCAACTCAGTGTTTTCATTCAGATGATTAATCGAATGGTAGCGTTCAAAACCCGTGAAACGCCATATCGAGCGCGGATACGATCTCGTCATGCGAAGCAGAAAGGTTCGTGACCGGGTTCTTCATTGCTGACACCGGAATTGCCGACATGAATTTTGTAACCAAGACATGCTCCTCTCCTTCAATCTCAAAGCTTGGATTGAGCCGCTTCGCCGGAATGGGGGCCAGTGCTTTACTAATAATAGGGATGACAATGCGTGTTTTAAGCTCATCCAGTAAATCAGCCTGTACGTCGAGCACATAGCCGCCACCCGGGTTGGAATAAACGTCATATCTCGCCATTAGAATTGACGATAACGTTCGAGGGGTATGCCATTTGCTTCAACGTAAGCATTAGCACTTTGGATCGCCGGTCGATTATCTTCTTTCCAAAGTGCTGACTTTGCAGCAGCAAGCGCTTGCTCAATCCCACTCTCGGCTGCACGCGAAATATTTATCTTATAGCGGCGCGCTTCAGAAAGAAGCTCATTATCGATTGAAAGATTGGTTGCGCGTTTGAATGTCCGGGCGGGTTCCTGCTGTGGCATAAGACATGCTCCTTTGACTGGCAACTATATGCGCATTCAATCAGAATCTGTATGCAATTCCTAGGCAGAAAAGGGCTGCGGACTGCACGTATATATATTTGCGCTTCGTCACCGTTCTGCGGTGTTTTGCCCTGCGTTCCAAAAATCAATCGGGGCGCAGCAATACCAGAACAACAAATGGCGATCCCGTCGGGAGCGGAACACGCACATTTCTGACTGGCAATCAAAATTGTCTGCTCGCCCATGGTGGATGGCCGGTGATACGTTGGAATGCGCGACTGAAAACAGCTTGAGAGGTATAACCGATCTTATACGCCATATCCTTGAACGCCATACAGAAGTGGCTCGGGAAATCTGCACAGCTAGGATAAGTGGAAATTCTGCCTGACTTCGGCTTAGATGCCGGGAACAGGAGATACCATGACGAGACGACCACGCCGAAACCATAGCCCAGCTTTTAAGGCAAAAGTTGCGCTGGCTGCGATTAGAGGCGAGCAGACGCTAGTGGAATTATCCCAGCATTTTGACGTGCACGCGAACCAGATAAAGCAATGGCAAGATCAGCTTCTTGAGGGGGCCATTGGTGTTTTCGGCGACGAGACCAAGGCGGAATCAGCAGAGCCAACCGTCGACGTTAAAACGCTGCATGCCAAGATCGGTGAGCTAACTCTGGAGAACGATTTTTTAGCCGGAGCGCTCAGCAAGGCGGGATTGCTGGGCGGAAGGAAATGATCGACCGCGCTCACAAGCTTTCGGTCGCACGACAGGCAAAGCTCCTCGGGTTCAGCCGTAGCAGTGTCTACTATTCACCGCGCCCTGTATCGGATGGCGATCTGGCACTGATGCGCCGGATCGATGAATTGCATCTGGAATACCCATTCGCGGGAAGTCGGATGTTGCAGGGGCTTTTGAAAGGAGAAGGGCTTGAAGTTGGGCGGCTGCATGTCGCTACGCTGATGAAGAAGATGAGCATCGAGGCGATTTACCGTCGCCCAAACACCTCGAAGCCAGCGCCAGGGCATAAAATCTATCCCTATCTCCTGCGCAAGCTGGCGGTCACCAGACCCAATCAGGTGTGGGCAATGGACATAACGTATATTCCGATGGCACGTGGCTCTGTCTATCTGTGCGCTGTCGTCGACTGGTTCAGCCGCCGGGTTCTATCATGGCGACTGTCGATCACAATGGAGGCGGACTTCTGCATCGAAGCGGTTGAGGAAGCTCTGGTCAGCTATGGAAAGCCTGAAATATTCAACACGGATCAAGGATCACAGTTCACGTCCATCGACTTCACTAACTTGCTGAAAAAGGCAGAGATCGCCATCTCGATGGATGGCAAGGGTTCGTGGCGAGACAATGTCTTTGTCGAGCGGCTCTGGCGATCAATCAAATACGAAGAGGTTTATCTTCACGCCTACAAAACCGTGTCCGAGGCCCGAACTGGCATCGGCAGATATCTAAATTTCTACAACAGCCGACGGCCACATTCATCGCTTGACCGACAGACACCGGATCAGGTGTACTTCAACGCGCTGACACCAATGATCGTGGCAGCATAATCGAGGCGGTAATCCACTTAGCAAAACGCCCGAAACTGTTCAGACAAACCGAACCACTTCTTACTGTACCGGGCCAAACATTTGCCGGCAGTATAACGCAGCGGCCGAAGAGCGATGGCTGAGTGAAAGCGCCCGGCAAAAACAGATCGGAATATTGCACTCTGCCGAAACTTCTTCTTTCGACCAATCATTGCGATGGTTTCGTCGCGTTGTAAAAGTCGCGTGCGCCAGTCGGGTCAGAAGTGGCACCCGCATCAGAAGACCGAAAAGCAGCCTTTCGCGAACATCAGACCAAATTGCTAATCCGTAAAGATGAATTTACGAGGGTGCCGGAAAGCGTCAGGCTGTGATCGGCACCTAGTCGATAACCATGGCCGTAACTGCCGCCCGGCCGATCTCTGCGATGGCGCGAAGATCTTTGGCGGTCGCTCCGTCCTTGGCTTGAACGGCAATGCCTTGCAGGACAGCCCAAAGAAAGCGCGCAGCCTTGCCGCAACGATCTTGTGGCAGCCAACGCCGAAGGTCATGACCAAGGCGTGCAGTCAAATCTTGTCGGCGATTGGCAAGCTCGTCAGCCAATTGGCCGTGACCTGGGTGACAGAAAAGTAGTCCGATTGAAACCATGCATCCGCGTTCGCCCTGCTCCCCCGTCACTCTCTCAATGGCCTGGTCGAACAGATGCGAAAGGGCTTCGTCGAGGGTCAGGGCTTCGTCGCCACTACGGGAAAGCGTGAATTCTGTCATCGCCGAGTAGCGATCCAGAACCTCGCGATATAGCCCGGTTTTGCTTCCGAACGCGGCATAGAGACTGGGAGGGGCTATACCAATCGCTTCTGTGAGCATGGCAAGCGAGACTCCCTCGTAACCGTGCCTCCAGAAGAGACGCATTGCTGTCGCAATTGCACCGTCACGATCGAAGCTGCGAGGGCGGCCACCTTTATTCGCTTCCTGTTTCATATCGATCACTAAATAACCGTTGACCGCGACAAGTCAACGAGTTTAGATATGTAGTGATCAATAAATAAGGTGTGGCATGATCATCAAAACCTATGCACGGATGTTTTCGGCGGACTGCGATGCGACGCTGGCCACACTTGAACGGCTTCACGGTCGCAAAGCGCATGTGCGATTCCGCTTCGGGGAATGGGATCTGGCTGGCGTTGGGGATATGTTCATCGTCGCGGGAACAGAGGAATCACTCGCGCTAATTCGGGATAGCCATGGCCCTGTTATAGTGCGTGATATCGAGGCAATTGAAGCCGAGCTGCTTGCGTGCGGAGCAACCATAACCCAGCCAATCGTCGACGTTCCTACAGGGCGGATGCTCTATGCCCGACATGCCGATGGCCTCCACGTCGAATATGTGGAATGGACGGATGAACTCGTTGAACGATTTATCCGCGAGCCGCAACGCGAAGGTCGCTTGTCATCTGAACTGTAAGCGGTGCTGGCTGCCGCACGCACGCGTAATGTGGCCACGAGCCAAGCGAGCATGTTGCCACATCATCGTCGAAGACTCTCAGCGTTAAGGGGAAGGTGGTGGTGTGCCTCGGCGCGAAAAATACTGCGCTGGCGTGCTGCCCAAGGCCTTTTTGAACATCGTGATAAACGCGTTGACAGATTCGTACCCCAGTTCGGCGGCGACATTCTGCACTGCTTCTCCGCTCGCTAGTTCGCGCAGCGCGACGACAAGGTGGAGTTGCTGCCGCCAGCGCCCGAACGTCAGCCCTGTCTCGCGGATTAAAAGGCGCGCGAGTGACCGTTCGCTCATTGCCAGCCTCGTCGCCCAATCGCTTAATGTGCTTCGATCTGAAGGCTTGATCGTTAGAGCATCTGCCATCGCCCGAATTTTTGGATGGCTGGAGATTGGCAGGTTGAACCGCTCACGTGGCATCTGTGCCAGTTCATCGAGGATGACCCGCGCCATCCGGGCGGCGTGGCTATCGGCTAGATAGTCAGCGCGCTCGCGAGCAAGCCGATCCACCATCTCTCGGATCATGGGAGACACCGACAAGGTGCAACTGAACTCCGGCAAATTCGCCGCATCCGGCTCGACGAACAGATAGTTGAGCTGCGCATTTGCCGTCGCTCGAGCGCTATGCGGTACGCCACCGGGTATCCAGATTCCGCAATTGGGAGGCACAATCCAGATTTCGTTGCCCGCAGTGCATGTAACGGCTCCGTGTAGTGCAATAATCAACTGACCCTTGCGATGGAAGTGCAGGGGTACTTCCGCCTGATGATCTGCGAAATCAAGCTTGTAAGCGACCGCGGGCAGTAGGGTAAGATCGGGATCGAATACGGAAACGGCAGATCGCAAGGCGGACATCAAAATGGCCATTTTTAGATATTTTATGTCATAATACTGAATTTATTTCGTATTGTAAATCGGTCAAAACTGGCGGCATGAATACCACTCCGTCCACAAATATTCCCTCAAACAAGCGTATTGCTTCAAGGCTGCAATCTGGAACGGCATTGCTGCGCACGCCCAACCTGAGAGCGGATCGCGATGCGATCCTGTTTTCGGCGAAAAGTTTCGCTGCAGCGATGCTGGCCTACTACATTTCGCTGCGGATAGGACTTCCCAAACCATTCTGGGCTATCGTAACTGTCTACATCGTTTCGCAGACTTCCGCCGGCGCGTCTTTTAGTCGTGGTGTCTACCGGTTTGTCGGGACACTGGTGGGTGCCATAGCAACGGTCGCGATCGTTCCGAACTTCGTAAACGAACCGTTGGTGTGCAGCGTCGTGCTAGCGGGCTGGATAGGCATGTGCCTGTTTTTCTCGCTACTTGATCGCACGCCACGCGCTTATGCCTATGTTCTTGCCGGCTATACCGCCAGCCTGATCGGCTTCCCAACTGTGCTTGATCCAGGCGCGGTTTTCGAAACGGCGTCGATGCGTGTCCAGGAAATCTCAATCGGAATTCTCTGCGCGGTTCTCATCCATCGCTACATCCTGCCGAAACCCATGACAGGCCAGTTCACCGGCAAGCTATCGACCACGCTGTGGGACGCCCGTCGGCTGGTGGGTGATGCGCTCACTGGAACGCCGGGAGATAACCGTCGGGACCGCCACCAACTCACAGCGGACCTGTTAGCACTCCAAGCTCTTGCCTCGCATCTACCCTATGACCCGGCGCCAACGCCGCCACGGCAGATACTGCAACTTATCCATGACCGGCTTGCCCGTTTGCTGTGGCTCGCCACCGAGATCGAAGACCGGATTGAGGCCCTTCGCTTAGGCGACTGCGATGCGCCAGGTGAGTTGATCGACTTGGTCGATGAAATCAGTGCTTGGGTCGCAGATGCCGGAACGGAAAACAGGGAGGCTGCCGCAGCCCAACTCATCGCGCACGCACGGTTAGTCCAGAAGCGTTTTGGCACCGTCGCTGTGACGCCCGGCGACAGGCTTGCCGCTAACCTCGCAGGACACTTGGCTGAGATGATCGGTCTGCTACAGGACTGCGACAAGCTCGGGCGGATCATCGCGGCGACCGGGCACCTGCGCGAGGTGGCGTCGCTTCATGGGCCGAAGCGAGCGAAAGGCTATGTCTATCATCGCGATCCATGGATGGCGGGGCGTACCGCGCTCGGCGCAATCATCGGAATTCTCATCGGCTGCGCCTTCTGGATCTGGTCGGCTTGGCCGGAGGGAGGAATGGCCGTCTCCATTCTCGGCGTCTGCTGCACGCTGTTCGGCAATTTTGATGCGCCTGTGCCTTTTGTCATCAAATACCTCGCCGGCTCCATCTACGGGGTCGTAATCAGCCTTATCTACAGCTTATTCATCCTGCCCCAGGTCACCGACTTCGGAGTTCTTGTCGCCGTGCTTGCGCCGGCCTTCCTTTTCGCCGGCTCCCTCCAGGCACGTCTTCCAACAACCTTCATGGCACTCGGCATCACGTTGACGATTCCAATTCTCTCGCCTCTCGGCCCCTATTATACAGGTGACTTCGCCGCCTCATTTAACAGTGTGATCGCGCTCTTTGCCGCGGTTGGCTTCGGGGCCGTGAGCATGTCCCTGTTCCAGACCGTACCGGTCGACGGAGCGATCAACCGCTTGCTTAGATTGAGCCGTCGGGACGTTGGCCGGCGCGCGCTTGGCGCTGCACCCAACGAAGCGCGCTGGACAAGCCTGATGATTGATCGGACAGCTTTGTTGCTGCCTAGGTTACGGCTGACCGGCAAAGCATATCCTGATGTGCTCGACGATACGCTGCACCATCTTCGCATCGGGCATGTCGCCGGACAGCTTCGCAAGACAATTCCGCGGATCAAGGGCGAGGCCGGCGTTGAACTGAACGAGCTTCTATTCGTCATCGCCGCACGCTTCAGTGGCCGGAGGCCGTCAACGCCTGCCGACCTCCTCGACCTCGATAAGCGGATCGAGACCCTGATCGAGAAGACGGCCGGCGGCGTGCTCAAGAACCGCCTTCAGATTGTCGATCTGCTCATCGACATGCGGTTCGCGCTTGGCTCTCAGGCAGACAGGAGGATCACGACCGATGATCGTTGATCTCAATATCGGAGGCGTCCTGATCCCCGGCCTTGTAGTTATCGCGTTCGTCGCTCTGGTCGCCACCATGTCAGTGCTCCGCCTGTTTACCGCCTCGGGTCTCAATCGCCGGTTCGCTTGTCGGCCGCTGGTCGAACTCGTCACCTTTGTCATCATCTACGGTCTGCTCGTGCAGTACCTGCCATCGATCGGACTCCTGCCTTGAAACCTGTCCTATCCCTGCTTGGGCGCTATGCCCTGACCCTTTGCCTCGTCGCCGTCTCCGCCTTTATCGCGCTGAAGGCGTGGAACCACTACGAGCGGACACCCTGGACCCGCGACGCACGCGTTGGCGTCGATGTCGTACAAATCGCGCCGGAAGTCTCTGGCACGGTTAACTCAGTATCCGTTATCGATAATCAATTCGTGCGCCGGGGCGATATCTTATACGAGCTCGACCCCGAGCGGCTTAGGTTGGCAGTGGCGCTGGCTGAGGCTGAGGTCGAAGCCAAGCGCCAGGATGTGATCGTTCGTCAAGCAACGGCGCTGCGGCACAGCCAGCTTAAGGATGTGGTGTCCCAAGAGTCTGCTCAGCAATCAAGCGGTGCGGCTAAAGTCGCCAGCGCCGGCTATCAATCAGCTTTGGTGGCGCTAGATCTGGCGAAACTTAACCTTGCCCGCTCAACAGTCCGCGCGCCGGTCGACGGCTATGTCACCAACTTTAGGCTTCAGCCAGGCGATTACGCGACGGCAGGACTGACGAGTGTCGCCGTCCTGGATGCCGCCAGCTTCTGGATCACCGGTTATTTCGAGGAGACAAAATTCCAGCAAATTCGGGTTGGTGATCCGGCGAGTATCATGTTGATGGGGTTTGATCAGCCGATATCGGGCCATGTTGAAAGCCTTGGCCGAGGAATAGAAAATAGCAACGACGCGCCCGGTCACCTCGGCCTGCCTAGTGTCGCGGCCACATTCTCTTGGGTGCGTCTTGCGCAGCGAATGCCGGTGCGCATCAAAATAGATGAGGTGCCGTTTGGGGTTGAGTTGGCTGCAGGCATGACCGCAACCGTCGAGATTAGATCAGAGAGAGATCATGCTCACGGGAAGTGAGCACGAAATAGCCAAAATGATTCACGGGTTGTGGACGCCTATTGAATTCATCTGATTTTCACCCAGTTTTGCGTTTTGGGTTTGGCGTTAATCACACCAACTAAGGGTAACCTACTGCATCTGTTATGTATTTCCTTCTTAGTATGGATTGAATTAGAATGGAAACTTGGCTTTTAATCAGGCGAAACTCAACGATTTTCGATGCGG
Source organism: Brucella sp. H1_1004 (assembly GCF_047308065.1). Classification (NCBI taxonomy): domain Bacteria; kingdom Pseudomonadati; phylum Pseudomonadota; class Alphaproteobacteria; order Hyphomicrobiales; family Brucellaceae; genus Brucella; species Brucella sp. H1_1004. Next base: position 165,945 of record NZ_JAYKZA010000004.1, on the reverse strand, counting down.
CAAGTTTTTCGGTGGTAGAAAACTGACCTGAGTTTGATGAAGGTCAACTTACCTTCATCAAAACCGTCGCGCGACAATCTCTTTAGCTGCTTGAGAGGTTTCACTGACGAAGCCAACAAACATGTCTGCCATCATTTGATGGACGGGTTCAGGAGCGGTGGCCGGCGTACCAGCATTATAGGGCGGTTCTGGAGCATATTCGGCCATCAGCTGCACGCCTTGAGCATATAAATCATCACGAAGCTGTGCAACGACTGTCAGACCGAGATCCATTCCAGCAGTGACGCGTGCACCCGTTAAACGGTTGCGATCTATGACGACACGCTTATCGACTGGTACGGCTCCGAATTCTTTCAACAGATCCCGTGCGCCCCAGTGTGAAGTTGCGCGATAACCTTTCAGCAGGCCAGCGGCTCCAAGAACCAGAGAGCCTGTACAGACTGACGTTATAAACTTTGCTTTTTCTCCTCGGTCTGCGACGAAGTCCAGCGTTTTGTCGTCTTTCATCGCAGCGAGTGTTCCCGATGATCCACCGGGAATGCATATTACATCGAGTTCTTGTGGACATTCATCGAACGTTGCCGTCGGCATGATTGTCAAACCATTGTCTGACACAATCGGATCACGTGTTTTGGCAACAAGATGCACCTTCGCACCCATGAGGGATGCGAAGGCGTAGTGTGGAGCGACCATGTCGAGAGCGGTCATTGCTGGATAGATCAAAATTGCAATCTGATTGTTCTTTACCCAGCCATCAGGCATTGACGACATGTCATGAGGAATTGGTTCTGGTTGCTTGTCTCTGTGGGAAGTAGCTTCATGCTCCTGTGCAGATACCGATGATATTGAAACGATTGCTGGGGCTGCGGCCAGCATTGCTGCTGCAAACTGTCGACGTGTCAAAGTCATGGTGTGCTTCCTAGAGTTTAAAGCCGAGTTGGGCGTAAACTGCGCGCGGTGCGCCCGGTGCAACCTGACCACCAAACCATGTGTATGGAGTGAAGTATTTTTCTCCGCTCAGGTTTTGGACAGACAGTGAGGCGCGCATTTTCTCGTTCTCGTATCCGATCTTAGCGTCGATTGTGAAATACCCGTCAGTCTTCCAGTCATATTGAGCATTAATTGTCTGATCAGAGGCCGCATAGATGCCTGCACCCGCGCTCCAACCGGGCATGAAGTCAGGACCAAACTCGTAATTTACCCAAATCCGACCGGAGTGTTCCGGCACCATCGGAACGCGCGTATCTGCTGCTACAGTGCTAGTCGCATCAACGAACTTCGCATTCGTATAACCATAGCTCGCGAGAACGCTCCAGTTTTGGGTGTGCTGATAGAGAATATCCGCTTCAAACCCACGAGATCTTTGCTCTGACACTCCTCCAATGCCGGGAGAAATCTGGTAAGGAACGTTCTCACGATCAATCTGGAAGACAGCCAAAGTGCCTGTCAGCGCGTCATTCACATTAAACTTAATTCCAGATTCAAGACTTTTGGAAAGCTCAGGTTCTGGCTGGCTGACGAAGGTTGAGAATGGTACCCATTTCATCCCCTCACTATAATTGGCATAGACCGAAAGCCCGTCGAGTACGTCAACCATAACGCCGGCTCTTGGAAGAAACTTCGTCTTTGCGGTTTTGTAGTTGACCGGCGTGCCGCTCGACAATTCGTCGTAGCTGACATCCAATGAACCAAATCGGCCGCCTAACAGAACGTGCACACGGTCATAGATTGAGGATTGAAGCTGACCATAAACGCCTTTGGTGACATAGTTGACGTCAAAGTCAAAGAACGCCATTCCATCGACACCGATTACCGGCCGCGTATATTTCGGGAAGATTGGGTTCTCCAGATCGACAACACCCGGTACGAGGCCCATCGTCATGAAGCCTTTGTCGGTTGTACGTGCATAGTCGGCACCAAACAGCAGCACATTCTCCGTTGGTCCTGCACTGAACTTCGCCTGGACTGTGGGGTTAATGCTAAATTCCCGCTGTTCGTCAAAATGCTCCATATTATTGACGTCAAATGTCGACGGCGGTATTGCCGGGAAGCCTCCAGTACCAGTCGGATCCATTAGCGCCGCCTGTGCCAGCTGATTAATCTCAGACTTGCTCCAGCGGGCTTTTATGTTGGTGGACCAGACATCGCTGAACTCATGGTCAAATGTCGCGGTTACGCCATGTTGCTTCGCGTGACTTGGCTCAATGCCGGGATCTCCGAAAAACAGGCGATCATCAAAGCGAACATCTCCTAGGATTGTTCCATAGACGGGTACGCCCGGATATGCCTGTTGCTTGTGATTGGACATGAATGCCTGGATTGTCAGTGAAGTCGTGTCATTGTTAGTCAGTGTCAGTGTGGGATTGAGGCTGTAACGTTTGCTCTCCAGGACATCGATGAAGCTGTCGGCTCCGGTATATTCGCCCGTCATACGGAACAGGGCAGTACCGTTTTTGTTCAATGGCTGATTAACATCAAAATATGGGCTCCAATAACCGTAACTACCGATCCTGCCTCCAATTTCATAGCTGGCCGTGTTGGATGGCAGCTTGGAAATAACGTTAACGACGCCACCCACGGGCGCTCCTGCGCCGCCGCCATAAAGGATCGCATTAGGGCCCTTTAGAACTTCGATGCGTTCGACGTTGACCAGTCCGTCCCGATCACCGGCTCCGAATAGATTTCCCGGATACCCATCCGTCAACCGCTCCGCGCCAAAGCCGCGAATACGCATTGGCACCTGTTCAACATTTCCGATACTGCGTGTATCTTGCGGCTGAACGTTGCTAACATTTTTGATCGCTTCGCTGACAGAATTAGCGCTCTGGTCATCGAGCAATTTTCTCGGAATGACCTGAATGTTCTGTGGAATGCGCTCAATCGGTGTAGCTGTCTTTGTGGCAGATGCCGCGGTGAGAGCACGATACCCCTGAACGTCACCGGCGGTCGTTTCCGTTATTCCTTCGCCGCCTGTCGCCTCAATAATGATTGGTTTTAGAATTGTGTCCGCTTGCTCTTGCGCAAAGACAGGGGTAGTGAGTGCTGATGATACAGCGAGTATAAACTTAATCCGTCGCATGGATGTGGTTCCTCAGAGAGCGCTATCTAAAACGCTCGAAATGCAGGTGGATAATGTGATTATCTGACGGGTACATTCTCGAATAGATTTCTGCCGTGCCAGAGAACTCGTGGTGGACTGGATTCAGGCTCGCGCTTTGCGTTTCTCACGCGCCCGGTCACGCATTCGCGTGTAAAGCCAGTCAAGAATGAGCATCACGACAAGAGAGGCACCCACCAATGGAAATATAATTCCACCAATGATGAGGATCAGCAAAAGCCCCCTGAATACGCGTCTGTCGTTAGGCATGGGAGGCACGCCCAGAGATCCTGCAGGGCGGCGTTTCCACCACATGATGGCGGCTGAAAACGCCAGAAGAACAATCCCCGCACAAGCAATTGCCAGAATGATCTGATTAGCCAAACCAAATTGCTGTCCCATATGGGTATTGATGCCCCATTCGAGCGCTTTGCCCAAAGGACCATAATCCGCATAGCTCATATCGATAAGCACATTTCCTGAATATTGATCGAGATGAACGACGCGCTGTTGCGATAAATCATCCGGGTAGACCGATCCCGTAAAAACACCCGTAGACGTCGTAGGGATATTAACCGCATAGCCGTGGTGAAGACCAAGTTTATCAAACTCCTCAACAGCTTGATTCAGTCCGATCGAAGTTGCTCCATGATTATTCTCAGGGGATAACGGTATTTTGGCCTGCTCAAGCGACCAGCTTGTTTTCGCTATATGGTCAAGATGCTCGTCGGACATCGGCACCGCAACACGAACGCCCGCAGGGTACCCAAAATTGTTGCCATTAGCCCACTCGTTGACCTTGCCACCCCAAACACCCGACCAGGGCATGCCCGTAATCGCCAGAAAAACAATGAAAAAGCCGACGAACAGACCGGTCACGGCATGTGTGTCCCGCCAGAATACCCGCTTTGATGGCGTACCGCGCAGGCTGACGACGCCGCCGTTTTGCTGCCGTGGCCACCAAAGATAAATGCCGGTGCCGACCAGAAGTATTGCCCAGCCGCCAGCAATTTCGATAGCCATGCGAGCGTATGAGCCGAAATATTTGAGACTGTGCAAGTATCGGATGGTCCACATCACTGTTCCGCGATCTGGAAGAGAGCCGAGAACGGCTCCTGTGTAAGGATTGACGTAAACGGCAACCTTTCCTTTCTCGGGCGTGTTGACTGTAACTTCGACAGAACTGTCTGGTGTTGCTGGATCGGTGAATTTGATCGCCGTTCCCGGAACGGCATTCAATGCCGCTTCCACCATTGCCGCAGGCGTTGCTTTTGACACGCTTTCCTGAATTTCAACACGTTTGAGATCAGCGTGAATGATTGCATCAAGTTCGTCGCGAAAAAGATAAAGAGCGCCTGTGATTGCAAGCGTGACCATAAATGGCAGAACGAGCAGGCCGGCGTAAAAATGCCAACGCCAAACGGCTCGGTAAAGATCATATGATGCAGACGCAGAACGTGCAGCACCTTCTCTTGGAAGAGTAGCTTCAGACATAGAATTCTCCTGAACATCATGAGGCGCATCGCGCCAGGTGATTTAAACGTCAGGATAAAACGGTGGAGCTCTCGCTTCGGAGTGGTAGTTTTCCGATATCTCAGCAGTAATTGTTTTAAATGAATATCGAACGCGCGAAGACATCAGCGGCTTTTGTACGACGGGAATGAAGTCCGGCGTGAGCAGTGCCTGCAATGTACCAGATGCCAGTCGGCATAAGGAGGCGCAGGGGCAATCATTCATTTTTTGCGGAGACTGGCCATCATCGCCTTGCGTGAAAGCGTGTCCCGCTCCATCGGTAGAGCAAATAACTCCGAATATATTTTCATATTCAGTATCGGCCATTGCGCTCCGGCTAAAACCGGACAGCATGCCCTGGAGCATCAGGAACGCGCAGATAATGGCGATAAATGTTGTCGCTATCTGATTGTCCCGTAATGAATGCCTTAATACTCGCATCACGTCGCTCTGCCACAGTATCGACATAATGTCACTGCGACACAACAAACAAGAAGGCGAGTTCTGCTTGCTGTTGCGATTTTCTCACGTTAGTGTTTGCTCGACTAAGTAGCAGTTCAGTGGCTAATAACCTATGCTGAGCGTTCTGGAGGGGCAATGAAACGGAGGAAGCATCATCTAAGCGCTTACGTCGCTTTTATTGCTGCCTGCGTACTTTTCCTGCAGTCTTTCTTCGCGGCTTACGCGAGTGCAGGCGTTGCTTCCCAACCAATATTGGACGCTTTTGGCAATCCCTTATGTATAACGAGCTCGTTGACAGAGTCGGATGGCAAAGACCCTGGTCATTCGAAACTGCCAAATTGTTGCACTTTCGGATGTAGCAGCGTTTCGCCTCTTTTACCTGCGCCAGATATTAGCCAGTTTGTTGCGCTTACGGCTCGCTTTGATGAAGAAGCCGTCTCCTTTTATCAAACGCATTCCTTCAGCCACCCAACCACACGGGATCCCGGTCGTCCGCGAGCGCCTCCGCAAACTGATAGATAAGTTAATCGCTCAACTTAATTATCGAACGCGCAGTTCAATTTGATCTGCGCTCAATCGGAGCTATCAATATGTCACGTTCGTTTTCAAACCCGGTCGCTCGTTTTCTTCAAACCCACCCAGCACTTCGTTTCCGTTCTATTGAAGAAAAAATTGGTATTGCCTCCTTGGCTTTGCTGACATTGTTTGTTTTCACGCAGCCCTTATTTGCGCATGAGTTCAAAAAAGGGGAACTGGAGATCGTTCATTCCTGGTCACGCGCAACCCCTGAAGGAGCCCAGGTCGCAGGCGGTTACCTCGTGATCAACAATCACGGCAAGCAAGCAGATAGACTAATCGCTGCCACAGGCGAAATCGCGGGAAAAACTGAAATACATGAAATGAAGGTCGATGATAAAGGTGTCATGACCATGCGACCTTTGCCCGATGGTCTTGAAATTCCTGCAGATGGGAAGGCAGAGCTGAAGCCTGGTTCGTATCACATCATGTTCATGGCTCTCAAACATGGCATCAAAGAAGGTGATAAGTTTAAGGGATCACTGACTTTCGAAAAAGCTGGCACCGTGGACGTGGAATATGCTGTCAACGCTATGGGCGGTGCTAAGAGTGACGCACATGATCACAGCAAATCGGATCATAGTTCGGGCGATCATTCTTCCCATTGAATGATTAATCAGCTGACATTCTAACATTCGCACGGCGGCGTTCGGACGGACTGAAATCCGAACCGCCGTTGCAAGGCTGAAACGAAACCATCAGTGCGTTGGAGCGTCCGTGAGTTTCAAAGTTTTCAGAAATGACAGAATATTGTTATTTCTTCCGGGTTAAAAATCATGATCAAAAAACTACTTCCGATCTTAATTGGATTATTGATGGTGGTCATAGTGGCTGCTGCATCGATCAATCATTACATCGACAAACAAGCTGCAGGAGAGCCATTTGGCGGACCTCTGAAACTTGTCACGATGAATGGAGACGCGTTCACAGAGCAGGACTTAAGATCGACCCCAGCTGCTGTATTTTTCGGCTTTACACATTGTCCGGAGGTTTGCCCAACAACGTTGTATGAGCTCGACGGTTTAATGAATGATTTGGGGGCTGATCGGGACAAGTTGAAGGTATACTACATCACAGTCGACCCAAGGCGTGACACAACGGAGATTATGAGAACCTATGTTAGCAATGTTTCCAAGCATATTATGGGCGTAAGCGGCACCGAAGCAAACATTGAAGACGCTATTAAGAGTTACAAAATTTACGCTGCTAAAATACCGCTTCAGGACGGTGATTATACCATGGACCACACGGCCTCCATATTTCTATTAGAAAAGGGAGGCCGCTTTCATGATATAATCAAGTATCAGGAAGACCACGATGTCGCTCTGCAAAAAATGCGAGATTTAATCGCGTTGCCGAATAACTCGTAGATAGGCTTGGACTGAATCTACGAGCGACTTAATGAGATCAACGATCTCATTAAGTCGACTTCCTGGTCTTTTGTAGTTTCTTCGGGATGTCGCAAGTCATCACAAGCTCGCTTAAGCGGGTTCCATTATCAGTTTTCGCTGGGGTAGGGCGGGCAGAATTGCGTTTTTGAGTTCGACTGATGCGGGGTGAGAAAGCCCCCCAATATCACCATTATTCTGCTCTTCTACGAACCGACCATCTTGCTTCACAAGAATCCGGTCTGCAAACCGCTCAACGAGCCTCAAATCGTGCGTGACGAAGAGATACGAAACCTTCTGGTTGTCTTGCAATTTTATGAGCAGTTTTAGCGCAGACGCTTGCAAGTGCGTATCAAGGTTTGAAACCGCCTCATCAAGAATAATCAGCTTGGGATTTGCCGCAAGCGCTCGGGCAATGCACACGCGTTGTAACTGACCACCACTGATCTGAGAGGGTAGCTTGTTGAGCAGATCTTTTGGCAACTCGACCATGACAAGAAGGTCAACGATGCGCGTGAGCCTCTGCTCTCCATTGAGTTCAGTAAGGTGCCTCAACGGCTCTTCAATGATGGATTTGACCGTCATGCGCGGATCCACGGCACTGGGTGAATCCTGAAAGACCATCTGTACATCGCGGCGAAATAAGCGCGTTTGCTCACGCGTTAGCTTTCGGGTCGATGAGCCTTGGTAAAGTACTTCTCCCGTTTCAGGATGTTCCAATCCGCAAAGTTGCCTTGCAAGTGTGCTTTTGCCACAGCCACTGCGGCCCAACAGGGCAATCGTCTCACCTTCTTGAATGTTCAACGATACATCATCAAGAATGAGGCGCGCGGGGCTCAATCCCATCAGAGAATGCGTCTGGTATGATTTACTGATATTTTTCGCTTGCAAAAGCATCAGACAGCCAACTCGATTCCGTATAACGATAAGTGGGCAGACACCAGCATTCGCGTGACTGGGTCTTTGGGCGCATTAAAGATCTGTTCAACCGGCTCTTGCTCAACCAATATGCCATTTTCGATAACTGCAACCTGATCTGCTATTTTTGCAACGACGCCCATGTCGTGCGTTATCAGCAGAACGCCTAAGCCTTTTTCTCGGGCCAGTTTTTCGAGAAGGTCCAGAATTTTTATTTGAACAACCAAGTCTAAGTCGGTCGTTGGTTCATCAGCAAAAAGAAATTCTGATTTACTCAGCAAAGCGATTGCAATCATCATGCGCTGCAACATGCCACCACTCATTTCGAATGGATTAAGATCAAGTATCCGATCAGGCTCATCGAGCTCGACGGCGAGCATGGCCTCTTTGATCTCGGCCTTTTCATTGCGACTATTGCGACCGAGTGCTGAAAGCGTTTCTGCAATATGCTGCCGCATCGTACGTACCGGATTAAAGGCACTACGCGGATTTTGCATGATGCTTGCAACGTGATTGCCGCGCAGTTCTTTCGCGCTTACCTGTTTGCCGTCAAGCCAGATTGCTGCATTAATCGTTCTTACCCCAGGCGGCAAAACGTCAAGGACTGCGGAGCATGTCATTGACTTGCCCGAGCCACTGGCACCAACAAGAGCGAGTATTTTACCTCGTTTGATCGTGAGCGAAAGATCAGCAACAATGAGGTGAATGTGGTTCTCGTGCGCGTATCCGACGGAGAGATTACGAATGTCCAGAGTCTGCGAATTTAATGACACGTTTCTGCCCTCAGATTAGGATCGAGGCGGTCTCTCAGGGCATCGCCCAAGACATTGAACGCCATCACGCTAAAAAACAAAATGAGGCCGGGCCAGAAAATAAGCATAGGTGATGTCCAGACAAACTGTCGTGCATCATTGATCATGACGCCCCACTCAGCCGTTGGCGCCGTAACACCCAGCCCAAGGAAAGACAGGCCGGAGACGTGAAGCATCATGTGTCCGATGTCCAACGTTGCAAGCACCATCAACTGCGCAATCGTTGCGGGGAACAAATGTTTCATGAAGACGCGAAGTCGACTGGCTCCGCTTAGCCGTGCAGCCAGTATGAACTCCCGGTGACGAAGTGAAAAAACAATGCCACGAACAATGCGCGCGTACCAGGCCCAGTGTGAGAGGGCGATGGCTATGATTACATTGACGATGCCAGTTCCGAGCATACCAATCATGAAAAGCGCAAGAACGAGCGTGGGAAATGTCAGAAAGACGTCGGTAATGCGCATAATAATCTGATCAGTGCGGCCACCGACAAAACCCGAAAAACCGCCAATGCTGATGCCGAGTGTTAAGATGATGAGCAAAGTGATTGCGACAGCTCCGAGCGAAACACGCGCACCTGCAATCAAACGAGAGAATATGTCTCGTCCCAGATGGTCGGTTCCCAGCCAGAATGTGCCATCAGGTGATTGCAGTCTTCGGCCAATGTCGACAAAATCAGGGTTGTGAGGCGATATCCAAGGCCCTGCTATGGCTGCGATCACAAGCAGGCTGACGACTGCAAATGAAAACCAGAGAAGCAAATTGCGGCTTAAGGTTTTTGACACGCTTTGTGCGGTGACTTGATTTTGCATCATTATTGTACACCCTCCGCTGATAGGCGGATCCGGGGATCTGCGATGGCATAGATGATGTCGACAATCAGATTACACAGAACAAAAATCACGACCATGAGCAGCGTGAAGCATTGAATAACCGGATAATCTCTGTTGAGGATTGCGGATACCGCATATCGTCCAACGCCCGGCCATCCGAAGATGCTTTCAATGATGAGTGCGCCACCAATGAGTTCGCCGATATGCATGCCAATTGCTGTTATGATCGGGAGCCAGGCGTTACGCAGAATATGTGAATGTTCAACACGCCTTTCTGATAATCCGCGTAAACGTGCATATCGCACATGGCGCTGTCCGCTAACTTCAAGCATGCTGGCGCGCAAAAGCCGCGCGTTGATTGCCAGAGACATGAATGAGATTGCGATTACCGGCATTATGATATGGGAAATGCCGCCTTTACCCATGGGGGGCAGCCAGCCAAGGTGAACGGAGAACACCAGTACCAATAAGAAGCCCCGCCAGAAATTCGGCATCGACACACCGAAAAATGCAATGAACCTCACGAACTGATCTGGCCATTTCTCGCGATAACGCGCAGCCCACATTCCAAGTGGAATAGAAAGACCGATGGTTAAAAGAAGTGCCACACCGGCGAGTTGCAAAGTGGCTGGGAGGAAATGCAGAATGTCGGGCAATACGGGTCGTTGCGTGGCATAAGATATGCCAAAATCTAACCGAAGAGCATTCCACAACCATTCAAAATACTAGACAAATATCGGTTGATCGAGCCCGAGCATTTGCCGGGCATTTTCCAGTGCTTGTGGTGTCGGTGGTACTTTGGATAGTCTGAGATAATCCATTGCTGGGTCACTTGGACCCAGTCTCAGTGTTAAGAATATGAAAAGTGATGCACCGAGCAACATCGGTATAAGAAGAAGTACTCGCCTGAGAATAAAAGCTGGCATGGCACCTAATCTGCCTTTGGCTTGAGCTGTTCAAAAGGCACTTCACTCGACATTGCCCCAAACGGAATTGGACCAACTTCAGGCTTTGCAACAGCAATAGCTGTGACGAATGTTAGCGGAAGATAAACGGCCTCCTCATGTAAACGGGTCAGAATGTCCTTATAGAGTTGCTTTCTGGTTTCCTCGTCGTCTGTCGTGAACACCTGACCGATTTTAGCGTCGATTTCGGCCTTATCCGTAAGTCCTTGCTGAGCCTGATAATCAGCATGGGAAGGAACACGCATGGAGCTTACGAATGCATGGGGATCAAACGGCGCGCCCCAAGTGCGATTGAAGATCAAACCAAATCTTCCATCGCGCTGACGAGCGTAGACACTGCTTTCTTCTTCTCCAGTAAGCTTTACATCAATTCCGATTACTCGAAGGTCTGCCTGCAGGACTTCGGCAATAGATTTTGCAGTTGCGTCAGTACCGATAAAATTGAGTTCGACGGTTAGTACTTCGCCATCTCTCTCACGAATAGCTCCCTCACTGCTGGCTTTCCATCCAGCCTCATCTAGCAGGCGCTTGGCACCTTCAACATCATATTCATAGGGCTTAAGACCAATATCTGCATAGGGCACATTGGTTGAGAAAAGCGTATCTGCGCGCTTTTGCGTGCCGTAAAGCACCTTATCAATCATCTTATCTTTGTTGACAGCGTGGTTGATTGCTTGGCGTACGGCGAGGTCATGCGTTGCACCGGTCTTTGTGTTCATCGCAAAAACCAAGGTTTCCATAGGGCCAGACAATTCGGTCGTGTAAACACAGAAGTGGCTCGGGAAATCTGCACAGCTAGGATAAGTGGAAATTCTGCCTGACTTCGGCTTAGATGCCGGGAACAGGAGATACCATGACGAGACGACCACGCCGAAACCATAGCCCAGCTTTTAAGGCAAAAGTTGCGCTGGCTGCGATTAGAGGCGAGCAGACGCTAGTGGAATTATCCCAGCATTTTGACGTGCACGCGAACCAGATAAAGCAATGGCAAGATCAGCTTCTTGAGGGGGCCATTGGTGTTTTCGGCGACGAGACCAAGGCGGAATCAGCAGAGCCAACCGTCGACGTTAAAACGCTGCATGCCAAGATCGGTGAGCTAACTCTGGAGAACGATTTTTTAGCCGGAGCGCTCAGCAAGGCGGGATTGCTGGGCGGAAGGAAATGATCGACCGCGCTCACAAGCTTTCGGTCGCACGACAGGCAAAGCTCCTCGGGTTCAGCCGTAGCAGTGTCTACTATTCACCGCGCCCTGTATCGGATGGCGATCTGGCACTGATGCGCCGGATCGATGAATTGCATCTGGAATACCCATTCGCGGGAAGTCGGATGTTGCAGGGGCTTTTGAAAGGAGAAGGGCTTGAAGTTGGGCGGCTGCATGTCGCTACGCTGATGAAGAAGATGAGCATCGAGGCGATTTACCGTCGCCCAAACACCTCGAAGCCAGCGCCAGGGCATAAAATCTATCCCTATCTCCTGCGCAAGCTGGCGGTCACCAGACCCAATCAGGTGTGGGCAATGGACATAACGTATATTCCGATGGCACGTGGCTCTGTCTATCTGTGCGCTGTCGTCGACTGGTTCAGCCGCCGGGTTCTATCATGGCGACTGTCGATCACAATGGAGGCGGACTTCTGCATCGAAGCGGTTGAGGAAGCTCTGGTCAGCTATGGAAAGCCTGAAATATTCAACACGGATCAAGGATCACAGTTCACGTCCATCGACTTCACTAACTTGCTGAAAAAGGCAGAGATCGCCATCTCGATGGATGGCAAGGGTTCGTGGCGAGACAATGTCTTTGTCGAGCGGCTCTGGCGATCAATCAAATACGAAGAGGTTTATCTTCACGCCTACAAAACCGTGTCCGAGGCCCGAACTGGCATCGGCAGATATCTAAATTTCTACAACAGCCGACGGCCACATTCATCGCTTGACCGACAGACACCGGATCAGGTGTACTTCAACGCGCTGACACCAATGATCGTGGCAGCATAATCGAGGCGGTAATCCACTTAGCAAAACGCCCGAAACTGTTCAGACAAACCGAACCACTTCTAAAGGCCGGAATGGGGTCGGTAGCTGCCGGGCAGCAATGCGCGCAATTGCGGACATTGCTTTACAATTCACGCGCATTCTAAAGCGGCCATTCCAAATATCATGCAGTTAATGACCGTGATGAGGGTTGCAACTCTTGTGCAGGGCATTCTGTTCTGGCGACTGAAATTCAGTCCCAAGGCGGACACACGATCCATTCTTTGCGCAGCATCTCGACAAATTTGCGGACTTTTGGCGAAACATGGCGGCGCGTTGGATATACAGCGGTTATAGGCATTTCCTCGCGACGTAATTCCTGTAGAAGAGGTACAAGGCGGCCCTGCTTGATGTCTTCGCCGACAAGGAATGCGCCCAACTGAACAATGCCTAGATTGTCAAGGGCTGCATCGCGGATAGCCTCGGTGTTATTCAGTTTCAAGTTCCCTTGGACCACAATATCTCGGATATTTCCATCTACCTGGTAACGCCAGGGTAATGATGCATTTGCATAGGTAAACACAATTTTTTTATGATTTTGAAGGTCCGCTATGTTTTGCGGAATTCCATGTTGTTTCAAATAGGCTGGCGTTGCACAGGTGATAAAATGGTGCGGTGCCAGAACCTGTCGGATTAACCCACTATCAGTCGGCCCACCAATACGAACTGCAATATCAATTCCATCGCTGACCAGATCGCAATAATCATCGGAGAAAGTAACATCCGCTTCAAGCTCCGGCCACTCTGCAAGATATCGCTGAAGAATGGGGAGAACGTGTAACCGACCGAACGCTGTTGGAATGTCGAGGCGAAGCCGCCCCTTGGGAATCTGATTGCGCTCAGCTAGCGTCGCCTCTGCATCATCAACCTCGCACAGAATGCGCAATGCATGCTCGTAAAACAGTCTGCCTTCCTCGGTCAGACTTACGCTCCGTGTTGTGCGATGGATTAGGCGAGTGGCAAGGTTTGTTTCAATCCTCGCGATGCTCTTTCCCACCGCCGATCGCGTGATACCTAATTTTTCAGCAGCCTGAGTGAAGCTTCCGGTATCCGCAACACGAACGAAAGCCAGCACATCTCCGAAATGATCAAGCATTGTTTCCAATTTGTCCCATCTGTTGCCGAATTCTGCGACTTTATCAATTCCTAAGATCTAGTAAAGGCTGCTCTCAGGTTTGGGGCGCTGTTAAGTCGCCTTACAATAGAGGGTAGCCACCATGCGAAAGAGTACAGATCCAAAACATACCAAAAGACATAGAGGTTGGGCATCCATCTGTGTTCTAGGTCTCACGACCTTTACAGTTGTGACAACAGAAATGCTGCCTGTCGGACTTTTGACGTCGATTGCAAGGACACTGGAAATATCGGTAGGAAACGCTGGACTGATAATCTCGGTTCCTGCATTCCTTGCGGCATTCTTTGCCCCTTTTGTTATCATTATGGGGGGAGACATCGATAGACGACACATTCTTGCTGGCCTGCTTATTCTGTTGACGGCAGCCAATATTGCTTCAGCCATTGCTCCATCATTCTACTTGCTCCTTGCAGCGCGCGTTGCTGTTGGTTTTTGTATAGGGGGCATTTGGGCGGTAGCCGGTGGGCTTGCACCAAGATTGGTGCCAACGCAATCAATCGGTACTGCGACCGCAATCATTTTCGGCGGGGTCGCAGCCGCATCTGTGATGGGGGTGCCGGTAGGTGCGCTAATCGGTGATGCCGCAGGTTGGCGATGGGCATTCGGTGTAATGGCAGGGTTCAGCGCAATCGTACTTGGTCTCAGCCTGTTCGTCCTGCCTGCTTTACCGATTAGTCAGACTATTGGAATTAGCCAGATCATTGGTGCGTTAAAGTGCCTGCCCGTTCAGCTTGGACTTATACTTACACTGTTGCTCGTCGCAGGACATTTTATGGCCTACACGTTCATCGGGCCAGTATTGCAGGCAATCTCAAAGGTGTTGCCCGAATGGATCGCTTCGCTGTTATTCCTCTACGGGGTAGCGGGAATTGCTGGAAATTTTCTGGCCGGCACATTTGCCGTTCAAAGACTGGCAACAACGCTCTGCGCAATTATCATTGGTCTTTTAATAGCAATTCTAGGGTTTGCAGTTCTGGGTGGGACACCTGCTTCGGGCGTCGGAATCCTTGTCTTATGGGGGCTTACCTATGGCGGAGTGTCCGTAACTTTACAGACATGGATGATGAAAGTAGCACCCTCTGCAATCGAGATTGCAACTGCGCTTTTCGTATCAGTTTTCAATATAGCCATCGCAACCGGATCGTTCATTGGCGGACAAATTGTCGACCGCACCGATCTTCATACAAACCTTCTCGTCGCCGCCACGTTACCCGCATTGGCGCTACTGCTCATACTCATTACGTCTCGGAGATACTGAATTGACCTATGACATTTTTGAACTCGGTGACATCCAGTTGCAATCAAAGCGGTGCATTCGTGACGCGAAGCTGGCTTACAAGACTTATGGCACCTTGAATGATGGACTTCCCCTTCAAAAGTGGAGGGCTTCTGTTAGATAAAACTGACAGGAGACTTAGAATTGAAGCAGCGCGAATTTACAGAAGATTTCAAACGGGAAGCCGTTCGTATTTTAACGACGAGTGGTCGAAGCATTTCATCGGTTGCGGACGACCTTGGCATTGGCAAATCAACACTTGACCGCTGGCGTCGCAATTTTGCTGAGAAGGATCTGCTTTCTGGTCCGCATGAGGACATGAGCGAGGAACTTGCCCGGCTTCGTAAGGAAAATGAACTCCTGCGACAGGAACGTGACCTACTAAAAAAAGCGACGGCCTTCTTCGCTCGGGAGACAAGTCGATGAAGTTTGCGTTCATCGACACGGAGAAGGCTCATATGTCTCTGTCACGGCTGTGCGCTTTCGCAGGCGTCAGTATCAGCGGTTATTATGCATGGAAGCATCGTTTGCCCAGTCGTCGTCAGCTCGACGATATGATCATCCTGGCGCATATTCGTAATCAGTTTGAGCTGTCACGTGAAACTTATGGCAGCCCTCGAATGCATGTCGAACTGAACGAAGAAGGTATTCGAGCAGGACGTCACCGCACGGCGCGACTGATGCGTGAAAACGGCCTTAAAGCCCGGCAGAAAACTCGCTTCAAACGCACGACCGACAGCAATCATGGTGAGCCCGTCGCTCCCAATCTTCTGGATCAGGACTTCACTTGTGATGGGCCTAATCAAAAATGGGGTGTCGATATCAGTTACATATGGACGGCAGAAGGCTGGCTATATCTGGCAATCGTTGTCGATCTTTATTCGCGTCGCATCATCGGCTGGGAAGCACGCGATAGGATGAAGAAGGATCTGGCGATCAGTGCTTTGAAGAAAGCCATTGCAATCCGTCAACCAAAGCCGGGGCTGATCCAGCACTCGGACAGAGGAAGCCAGTATGCCAGTTATGAGTATCGCAAAATCCTCACAGCTCACAAAATGCTTCCATCCATGAGCGGCAAAGGAAATTGCTATGACAATGCAATGGTGGAAACCGTCTTCAAAACGATCAAGTCGGAACTGATCTGGCGCACTGTGTTCTACACACGTAAGGATGCAATCAAAGCCATTGGCGAATACATTGACGGCTTCTATAATCCTGTGCGCAGACATTCTGCACTCGGATACAAATCACCGATGCAGTTCGAGATGATAAACCGTAAATTAGTGACAGAACCCCTCCACTAAATAAGGGCAAGTCCATTTTCGGCTCATCATAGCTTTATCAAAGGACGCAAAGATGAGACAGAAACCCGTTCCCCAAACGTCTTCTGCGGAGAAGACGATCAAAGATATCCGTCGTGCCACGCGTAAACATTATTCGGCCGAGGATAAAATCCGTATTGTTTTGGAAGGTCTGCGCGGGGAAGACAGTATTGCTGCGATCTGCCGTCGTGAGGGGATCGCCGAGAGCCTTTATTATAGCTGGTCGAAAGAATTCCTCGATGCAGGCAAGAAGCGCCTTGCAGGCGATACTGTCCGTTCGGCGACCAGTGACGAGGTTAAAGCACTGCGTCGTGAAAGCCGTGACTTGAAGGAGGCATTAGCCGACGTCACACTGGAAAACCGCCTGCTCAAAAAAAGCATGATCGGGGATGGGGGCGACGACGAATGAGATATCCCGCCACCGAAAAGCTTGAGATCATCCGGCTTGTGGAGCAGTCGCATTTGTCAGCCAGGCAGACGCTGGAAAAGCTGGGCATTCCAAGGCCAACCTTCTATCGATGGTATAGTCGGTTCCTTGCCCACGGTGTCGAAGGACTGGAAGAGCGGACGTCCGCAGCTTCGCGGGTGTGGAATCGTATCCCTGACGATATCCGGGATCGCATCATCGCACTGGCGCTCGATCATGCCGACCTGTCACCGCGTGAACTGGCGGTGAAGTTCACTGATACGGAAAGTTATTTTGTATCAGAGGCTTCGGTCTATCGCTTACTCAAGGCTCACGACCTGATCACGTCGCCAGCCTATATTGTCATCAAGGCCAATGACGAGTTCAAGGACAAGACCACGAGGCCGAACGAGATGTGGCAAACCGACTTCACCTACCTGAAGGTCATCGGCTGGGGATGGTTTTACCTATCGACCATCCTCGACGATTATTCCCGTTACATCATCGCCTGGAAGCTGTGCACCAGCATGAAGGTGGATGACGTCACCGATACACTCGATCTTGCATTGGCCGCCTCAGGCTGTGACAAGGTCAAGGTTGAGCACCGGCCGCGTCTGCTGTCGGACAACGGTTCGTGTTACGTCGCCTCCGATCTCGGCGAATGGCTGGAGAAATACAAGATCGACCAGGTTCACGGCGCTCCCGGCCACCCGCAGACGCAAGGGAAAATCGAACGCTGGCACCAGACGCTGAAGAACCGCATCCTGCTTGAAAACTACTTCTTCAAGGAGGACCTCGAAGCCCAGATTGCAGCCTTCGTCGAGCATTACAATCATCGCCGTTACCATGAGAGCCTCGACAATCTCACTCCCGCCGACGTCTACTTCGGACGCGCACAGACCATCCTGCTCGAACGCGAAAGGATCAAACGAGACACCATCAGAAAACGCCGCTTGAACCACCAGGCCAAAGCCGCTTAAATCAAACCCCAAACCGAGCCGGAAACTCCAATCTTCAAAAACACAAATAATCTCAAATCATTCGACGACGGACAAGTTTGGTATCTCAGTGTCCATAAGCTGTTGCACTTGATCTCGCGATAGATCGTCGACCGGTGGCGACCCATCAGTCGCTTTTGCCGCCATTTTTCCTATTGTATCCGCAAGCGTCCACCAAGGCCGAATGATGAATGGTATTTGGATTAGGCCGTCACTATGATCGGTGGAAAGAGATTCTGGCTCTAGCGTGCAATTGATGCAGACAGCCATGTTCTTGATATTCTGTCTGAAACGCGCCGAACCCCACAGCCGCCAGGCATTTCTTTTCAAAACTGATCAGATAGTTCCGTCAGCGACGCGGTGCTGTGACACACAAGTTGCGCAGCTACGTCAATCCGATACAAAACCTAGCGTCAGTTGCCGGAACAGCGTGCTCATAAAGGCCTGAATAATAAAATTGATAACTCACATCGCCTAAGCTGAAAACAGGAAAAAAATGATGAGGCGGTTTAAATCATCGCGTCAGGCGCAACGGTTCTTTTCGGACTACTATCATATCAACATGATATTCCGTCCTCGCCGCAACAATCTCATCACCATATCCAACCGTAATGCACGCACCGATTCATTTGCATTATAGCGTGAGTACATTACTACAATAGTCACTTGAAAACACAGACTCAAGCGACTTGAAGCCTTAATGAAACGACTTGGCAATGCCTTTGAGAATCTGCATCTCGAAACGCTAACAAATTTGCTACTTTCATTCGTCAAGTTGCGAGTAATCCAAAAGGCTCATGAGGAGTATTCAAGGGGGAGTTTAGGAGGAATCTATGAAAATCACGGCGTTGGAAACTGTGCGCGTGGCAGAACGCGCGAACCTGCTTTGGGTTCTTGTTCATACAGACGAGGGGATCACGGGGCTTGGCGAAACGTTTTTCGGTGCGAAAACTGTTGAAGCTTACATTCACGAGTATGTTGTACCCCGAGTTATTGGACAGGATCCTCTGGAAATCGACCGTTTGGCGTCCGATCTTGTGGGATATGTCGGCTTTCGTTCATCGGGCGCGGAAGTACGCGGTAACTCGGCTTTTGACATTGCGTTGTGGGACATTTTCGGCAAGGCAACCCACCAACCTATAGCTCAGCTTCTGGGTGGTTTTTCGCGACGCGAAATTCGAACATACAACACGTGTGCCGGCACAGAATATATCAAGAAGGCAACTGGCCAGACCACAGCTAATTATGGCCTTTCGACCGGTCGCGATTATGATGATCTGAATGGCTTTTTACACAGGGCAGATGAATTGGCCCACTCTCTTCTTGACGAGGGCATCACGGCTATGAAAATCTGGCCCTTTGATGCAGCTGCGGAAAAAACGCGCGGTCAATATATAGCATCGTCGGATATGATAGCAGCGCTTGAGCCTTTTGAAAAAATCCGCAAGGCCGTTGGTGACCGTATCGATATTATGGTGGAGTTCCACTCCATGTGGCAGCTTTTGCCCGCGATGCAGATCGCAAAAGCGCTGACGCCTTATGGCACTTTCTGGCATGAAGATCCGATCAAGATGGATAGTCTCTCCAGTCTCAAACGCTATGCAGAAGTCTCACCCGCTCCCATTTCCGCATCTGAAACACTTGCCTCCCGATGGGGCTTTCGTGACTATCTCGAAACGGGTGTCGCGGGAATTGTTATGCTCGATATCTCCTGGTGTGGAGGATTGTCTGAGGCCCGGAAAATAGCGTCAATGGCCGAAGCCTGGCATCTTCCTGTTGCGCCGCATGATTGTACTGGTCCAGTAGTGTTGTGTGCTTCGACCCATCTATCGCTTAATGCGCCGAACGCACTGGTGCAGGAGAGTGTCCGTGCCTTTTATCGGACCTGGTATCGCGATCTTGTCACGGCTTTGCCGGAGGTGAAGAACGGCATGATTACGGTGCCGCCCGGCCCGGGTCTTGGTATGGCATTAAACCCGGATCTTGACAAAGCATTCACGGTAAGTCGCCGGGTTTCAGATACAGCCTCGATATAAGGTCGAACAATTTAACTTACAGTCATGATCGGAGGCTCCATGTCTGCCACCACACAACCACACCACGGCGGTAGCGCCATGTCAGCAATCGCCGGACCGGCTATTATGCTTGTCGGCATGCTGATGTTTTCATTAAACGATGCAATGGGTAAATGGCTTGTAGCCAGTTACAGCGTTGGTCAGGTTATTCTCATTCGTAGTGTTGCGGCGCTTATAATTTTGGCACCCTTTCTTTGGCGGGCTGGGCTTCAACCCATTGTGAGAGCGGAAAAACCTTTGTTGCAAGCAGCACGTGTTTTCTTTTCGACCTTGGAGGTCTTTGCGTTCTACTATGCTGTGATGTATCTGCCGCTGGCTGATGTTATGACATATTGGTTGGCCGCACCGATCTATGTAGCAGCAGCTTCGCCTTTTCTGCTTGGCGAAAAAGTTGGCTGGCGTCGCTGGGCAGCCATTAGTATAGGCTTCGTGGGGGTAATTATCGCGCTTAATCCTTCCAGTGCCATGTTTACCACGCCCGCGATTATTTCGATTGTCGGTACGGTTGCCTTTGCTTTCATGATGGTCTCAGGCCGCAGCCTACGCGCCACACCGGACAAAACGCTGGTTTTCTTTCAATTAATAGGTGCGCTGATCGCAGGCTTCATTTTTGCGCCATTTGACTGGCGGCCGATGGAAACGTCTACCGATCTTGTACTCATGCTGCTTTTGGGAATCGTTGCTATGGCTGCGCATATGCTCGTTAATCGCGCATTGAAAATATCCGATGCGGCAACCGTCGCTCCGTTGCAATATACGCTTTTGTTATGGGCTGTGCTGTTTGGCTGGATGTTTTTCGGAGATGTTCCGAGAACAAGCATGATGATTGGCGCAGTGCTCATCGTGGGTTCAGGGTTGTTTATCTTCTTCCGCGAACAACGGGTAAAGCGGGAAGCCTGAAAGCGTATTCTTTATCTATCAAAAACCTCTCAATGAAAAACCCGCGGTGAACAAACGCCGCGGGTTTTATATTTGCATTGATGCTTAGGTTTACTTGCGCAGATCAGCGAGGATGCTCTGAACGCGGTCCACGATATCTGGGCCGATGTCAGCCTTATGCTTTTCGTAGATCACCTGAGACTTTTCGAGGATGCGGGCATGTTCTTCAGGCGTGATCGTGTTGAATTTTACGCCAGCCGCCTCGATTTTTGCCAGCGACTTCTTGTTGAGTTCGGCAATCACGCTGCGTTCGACATCGCGACCAACACTGGCACATTCCTTCAGAGCAGCCTGTTCTTCAGGAGAATAGGTATTGAAGATAGGCTTGGAGAACAAGAAAAGGAACGGTGTGTAGGCGTGTTTTGTTTCGGAAACATATTCTTGCACTTCATAAAATTTAGAGGTGTCGATTGTCACATAGGGATTTTCCTGTGCGTCAATAGCCTTTGTTTCCAGCGCAGAGAAAACTTCACCAAAGGCCATTGGAGTGGCATTGGCGCCAAAATTTTTGAATGTATCGAGGAAGATATTGTTCTGCATAACGCGAACTTTCATACCTTCAAGATCTTCCCATTTGTTGACTGGGCGCTTTGAGTTGGACAGGTTGCGGAAGCCGTTCTCCCAATAACCCAAATTAACCAGACCTGCCGCATCGAGCTTTTCATTCAGAAGATCGCCGAATTCACCATCCATCACGGTATAGGCTTCTTCAGCGTTGGCGAACAGAAACGGAAGATCGAAGACGCCGAGTGCTGGAACAATGCCGACCAAAGGCGAAGAGGACGTGACAACGGCTTCCTGTACGCCAGAACGCAGAGCCTGCGTTGCCTGAAGATCGCCGCCTAAAGCGCCACCCCAGAATGCGGTCAACTTCAGCTTTCCATCCGATTTTTCATCAAGACATGCCTGCATTGCCTTGATGCCGTCGCCGACTGGATGATCAGCATTGATGCCATTGGAGACGCGGATGTTGCGGCTCTTGAATTCAGCCTGTGCTGGTGCAATGGCAAAAGTTGCAACGGCAGAAACCAGTGCGGTTGTTGCGATTAGGAATTTTCTCATAAGTATCCTCCCAGAGTTATAGAAAGTAGAAGAAACCAGTGACTCAATAGAACCAGCTGGCAGGAACAAGAACGAGACTTGGGAACAGAACCAGAAGGAACAATACGCAAATCTCGGCAATCAAGAACGGAAAAACACCTGTTATGACACGACCGAGCGGCACGCGGCCAACGCCGGAGACGACGTTCAGCACAACACCAACCGGTGGTGTGAGAAGGCCGATAGATGTATTCATAATAAAGAGAACGCCGAAATAAACAGGGTCAATACCTGCTTTTTGGATAATCGGCATCAGAACCGGCGTTAAGATCAGGATCGTGGGTGTCAGATCAAGTGCTGTACCCACAACCAGAACCAGAAGCATGATCACGAAGAGCAACAAAGTCGGACGGTCGATCAGTGGTTCGATATAGTTGCTGATCTCAGCCGGAATATTCGCTGCTGTAATAAGCCATGCAGACACGAGAGCCGCGCAGACAAGGAACATAACAACAGACGTTGTTTTCGCGGCTCGAAGAAACACGTGACCAAGATCGGTTATCTTGAGTTCGCGGTAAATGAACATGCCCACGAAGAGGGCGTACATCGCTGCAACAACCGCCGCCTCAGTGGGCGTTACAATTCCGGCCCGGATGCCACCCAGAATGATGACGGGCATGCCAAGTGCCCATGCAGCGCGACCACTGGCTTTCAGGCGCTCTTTGCCTGAAACGCGAGGAAGAGTTTCGACTTTGTCCTTCCGGACAACCAACAGCCAGGTGATGATGAGAGAGATTCCCATCAAGACACCGGGGAAGATGCCTGCCATGAAAAGTTTTGTGATGGAGACATTGGCGGCGACACCGAAGACAATGAAGGCCATTGAAGGTGGAATAACCGGCGCAATAATGCCGCCTGCAGCAATAAGGCCGGCAGAGCGAGGAACATTATAACCCGCCTTGGCCATCATCGGAATGAGAATGGCAGCAAGTGCTGCAGTGTCGGCCGCCGCAGAGCCGGAAATAGACGCCATGATGATGGCCGCGAAAATGGCGACGATGCCCAATCCACCGCGAATATGACCAACGCAGGCAATTGCAAAATCAATGATCCGACGGGATAGGCCGCCTGAGTTCATCAACTCACCAGCGAGAATGAAGAAAGGGATCGCCAGCAGTGTGAATGTATCAGCACCTGCGATCATGTTCTGGGCAATAATCTGCGTATTGAACATGTCCATGTGCCACATCAGCGCGACACCACAGAGCATAAGTGCAAAAGCGACCGGTACGCCGATGGCCATAGCGCCGACGAGCGATCCAATGAATACGAGAAGAGTCATCAGGCACGCTCCGAGAGTTTTTCAATGCTAGTATGTTCACCCGCGAAGGCAGAAATTTCGTCTTCGGTGATGCGGCCCGTTAAAATGCGGAACAGTCTTTCAAGCGAAATCAGGAAAATGCCGGCGCCCGTGAACAACCCGATGCCGTAAACCCAGCCCATGGAAAGACCACTCACAGGCGCGACCATGGAGGAGTTGATAGGCAACTGCTGCCAAGTTCCCCAAAAGAGGACTGCCGAAACACCCATGATAACTAGATTGGAAACGCTCATGAGAACTATTCGACCGGTTCGCCCAAAGCGTTGTACGACCGTCTCAACGCCCATATGCAGGTTTTCACGGTGTGCAACGACGGCACCAATAAAGGTCAGCCACACAAAAAAGTATCGGGACATTTCATCGGAAATGGCAATGCCTGAATTCATGCCATAGCGAAAGACAACATTGATGAAAACCATCAGTGCCATGCTTGCCAGCGCCAAAATCATAAGCAGCGCCAGAAATCGGAAAAACAGATCAGTTAGCTTCTTGATCATGACATCATGCCTTTTGTATCCGGTGCAGAGACCCAGTCGAACAAAATTGCATTTTGCACATTGGCAGGCGAAACTCTGAGTGCACTCAGCGAATGCTTTGAATTCAAGCGACCCTCCTCCCCATAGCCTCCCTCCAATGGAAGCTACAATTATTTGTTTCCTGTCTCCGGCCAAGGGAAACATACGACTCAACATTTAGCGACAAACAGGTCGCTTGCTGGCCTTCTCCTCCACATGGAACAAGGCTATGCTCATTTTATAAGACAGCGGCCTCCAACACCGATGCTGCCTTATTGTCAGGATGTCTGACAACCGTGCCAACTGTTTTAGTTGGAGTTTGTTTCCCTGTCCAGAACTGAAATTACGTGTTCAGTGATCATCTGTTGCAGCTTAATTTTAAACGGTTGTCTGCATTATCAGCGGACCCGCAAAAAACAACGATAGGGATTGAGCGTCGCTCCGCGCTTCGCAGCAACACATGCAGGCAAACATTTCCAACATATTATGTACGCAAATTCCGCCCACATGCAGCGCGTCTGTGTATATTCTTCAGGTGCTTGTTTGAGAGTTCACAGGAAAGCTCAATTGACAGCCCGGATTCATCACGTGAGCCGGATCAATTGCAGTCTTGATCTTGCTCAGCAACTGCCTGCGAATATCAGGCAAGCGTTTTTCAAAATCTGGACGCTTCAAGCGACCAATCCCATGCTCTGCACTGATTGAGCCTTCATAACGTTCGAGCACATCATTGATGATGTTTTTGGCTGCATAAATGTAGGTGTCAGTCTCTTTGCGATCAAGCATCACAGGCGGCAGAACATTGAGATGAACATTGCCGTCGCCAACATGACCGTAAGACACGCAAATGCATTCTGGAAGAGAAGCATAAACGGCAGCTTCTGCGTCACGGACAAAATCGGCGAGGCGCGACAATGGCACAGAAACGTCTGTCCGCAGATGCGGGCCACGCTTGGCCTGGCCTTCATTCATTCCTTCGCGGAACAACCAAAGTTTACGGGATTGGTCATGCGAAGTTGCAATGACCCCGTCGACAACAAGACCATCCTGCATGACGTTTTCAAGAAAACGCTGCATGAGGTCTTCAATATCTATCAGGCCGGAGCCGGAAATTTCCACCAGTACATAGGCCGGGTAATTTCCGTCCATCGGCATGGCCAAATCCGGCATTGCTTCGCGTGCCAGAGTGAAGGCAAGAGGCGGCATGAACTCGAATGCCGAGATCAAGTCGCAACAATCATATCGTGCGCGGCGATAGAGCGCGATCGCATCATTAAGAGAATTCAGTCCGAGCAGCGCGGTCGTGACCTGTTCAGGATGCGGCATAAGCTTGACGGCAACGGCTGTAATGATGCCCAAAGTGCCCTCGGCACCGATGAACAGCTGCTTCAGGTCTATACCGCGGTTATCTTTGCGCAGCGTTGAAAGGCCATCGAAGATGGAGCCATCCGGTAGCACAACCTCCAGACCGAGGACGAGTTCACGCGTCATGCCATAGCGCAGCACATTAATGCCGCCTGCATTGGTGGACACATTTCCGCCAATGCGACAAGATCCCTGTGCGCCCAGCGCAAGTGGAAAGAACATTCCAGCCGCTTCAACCCTGTCCTTGAATTCCGACAGAATGCAGCCAGCCTCGACGACTGCCGAAAAATCATCGGCATCAATGCTGCGCACGTTTGTCATGCGCTCAAGGCTTAGAACAACCTGCGTTGCAGGGGAATCGGGTATTGCTCCAAGCACGAGACCGGTATTGCCGCCTTGCGGGACAATGGAAAGTCCACGCGCGCTCACCGCTTTTACGCATGCGGACACATCTTGTGTCGAACGCGGACGCAGCACCGCAACAGCACTGCTAATCACATCATCGTGCCAGTCGCGGCAAAAGCGATCCATATCGTCGCCGGAAAGAACAAGGTCTGCTCCCAATTGAGCGATCAGCGCCTGCACATGATCTGATGCGATGTCAGCGGCGCTTGTGGGTCTGATTTCCAGTTGCATGATTCCTCCAGCCTCCTGCCTGCCTTGTTCGATGATGCAGAGGGCAAATTCATTATTTTGGTTTTCAAGCGCATGATATAAGGTTATCAGACAACCTTACAAATACTTTTTCGGGCTTGTGGTGTTGGAGCACACAGAATCGAATAAGATCTGTCGTGGAGGAGAAGATAATGCATATTATGATTATAGGCGCGGCAGGTATGGTCGGTCGCAAGCTGTCGCAGCGATTGGTTAAAGATGGCGGCCTTGATGGCAAGTCAATCCAAACACTGACGCTGGTCGATGCCGTAAAGCCGGAATCACCTGCAGGTTTTACAGGCAAGGTCAGGCTTGAAAGTGGCGATTTTTCTGTACCCGGCACCGCTGAGAAGCTGATAAAAACACGCCCAGACATCATTTTTCATCTGGCGGCCATTGTTTCGGGTGAAGCAGAGCTTGATTTTGATAAGGGCTACCGGATCAATCTCGATGGTACGCGTCTTCTGTTTGATGCCGTTCGCCAAGCGCACATGGAAGACGGTTATTTTCCGCGCATTGTTTTCACGTCTTCGATTGCAGTTGTCGGCGCGCCACTGCCGTTTCCTATTCCCGATGAGTTCCACCTGACACCACTAACCAGTTATGGCACGCAGAAGGCAATCTGCGAGTTGCTGTTATCCGATTATACGCGGCGCGGCTTTTTCGATGGTATTGGTATCCGCTTGCCGACGATTTGCATTCGTCCGGGCAAGCCCAACGCCGCCGCATCAGGCTTCTTCTCGAATATCTTGCGTGAGCCCTTGATCGGGCAGGAAGCCGTGTTGCCCGTATCCGAAGACGTTCGTCATTGGCATGCCTCGCCGCGCTCTGCCGTTGGTTTTCTTATTCATGGGGCTACGATGGATCTTCAGCGCGTTGGAGCGCGCCGCAATTTGTTTATGCCGGGCCTTTCCGTCACCGTCGGAGAGCAGATCGAAGCATTACGCCGTATCGCCGGTGAAAAAGCGGTCGCGCTTATTCGTCGCGAGCCCGATGAGATGATCATAAAGATGTGTGCGGGATGGGCGCCGGGTTTTGAAGCCAAGCGCGCGCACGCGTTGGGGTTTGAGGCAGAAACCTCATTTGACCAGATTATTCATGCTCATATTGAGGATGAGCTTGGAGGTTCGCTTTGACGCACAAGATTGCTTTCCTTGGCACAGGCCTTATGGGGGCGCCAATGGTTCGACGCCTGCTTGGTGCTGGTTATAGCGTTTCTGTGTGGAATCGCGATAACACAAAGGCCAAGCCCTTGGCTCAAAATGGTGCGATTGTCGCCACAAGCGCTGTTGAAGCTGTCAAAGACGCCGACTTGGTTTTTACAATGCTTTCCGATGGCAAAGCGGTCGGCGCGGTGCTGTTTGATGGGGGCGTTGCCGCCGCACTTAAGACGGGTGCCGTTGTCATTGATACTTCGTCTATCGCTCCACCGATTGCGCGGAAACATGCGCAGCATTTGAATGCAATGGGTATCCGGCATATTGATTGCCCTGTTTCCGGCGGAACTGTCGGAGCAGAGGCAGGAACTCTTGCACTCATGGCTGGCGGTGATGGGGCACTTGTTGAGGAACTGGCGGATGTGTTTGCAGCTCTTGGCCGCGTTACGCATGTCGGGCCTTCGGGTGCGGGGCAGGTATGCAAGCTAGCCAACCAGCAGATTGTTGCGATCACCATCGGTGCCGTTGCTGAAGCCATGATGCTGGTGGAAGCCGGTGGTGCGGATCGCGGCAAGTTTCGCGATGCCATTCGCGGTGGCTTTGCGGAAAGCCGCATTCTGGAATTGCATGGCAAACGCATGGTAGAGCGTAGTTTTGAGCCTGGTGGACCTTCACGATTACAATTGAAAGATCTGGATGCAGTCGCAGCAATGGCTGAAACTCTGTCCCTTGAGTTGCCACTGACCGAGGGAGTTCGTGATGAATTCCGCGCATTCGTAGAATCTGGCCATGGGGAAAAGGACCACTCAGGCTTGTTGCTGCATTTGGAGAGGCTCAACAACCGTGAGCCGGAGGAAGACCAATGAATGATGATCGAAACACGCCGCGTCGGCTACGCTCTCAGGATTGGTTCGATAATCCCGATCATCTGGATCTGACAGCGCTCTATCTTGAGCGCTTCATGAATTATGGCACCACGCCTGAAGAATTGCGTTCGGGCAAGCCAATCATTGGTATTGCTCAGTCTGGCAGCGATCTCAACCCCTGCAATCGACATCATCTTGATCTTGCGAAGCGTATTCGGGACGGTATCCGGGACGCGGGCGGCATTGTCATTGAGTTTCCAAGTCATCCGCTGTTTGAAAACTGCAAACGCCCGACGGCAGCGCTGGATCGCAATCTGGCCTACATGACGCTGGTTGAAATGCTCTATGGATATCCGCTTGATGGCGTTGTGCTGACAACAGGTTGCGACAAGACTACCCCATCCGCTTTGATGGCCGCTTCAACGGTCGATATTCCGGCAATCGTGTTTTCGGGCGGACCTATGCTTGATGGCTGGCATGAGGGCAAGCTCGTAGGCTCCGGCACGGTGATATGGCAGTCGCGCCGCAAATATGCCGCAGGTGAAATTACAAAAGAAGAATTTCTTGAAGCAGCGCTAAGTTCTGCGCCATCGGTCGGCCACTGCAATACGATGGGAACGGCATCGACGATGAATGCGATGGCAGAGGCGCTTGGCATGTCGCTTACAGGTTGCGCTGCCATTCCGGCAGCCTATCGTGAGCGCGGCCAGATGGCGTACCGCACAGGCCGCCGCGCGGTCGAACTGGTGCTGGAAGACATCCGTCCATCCAGTATTCTCACGCGCGCATCATTCATCAATGCGATCAAAGTTAATTCGGCGATTGGCGGCTCAACCAATGCGCAGCCACATCTGATGGCGATGGCAAAACATGCGGGTGTGGAACTCAAGCCAGAAGACTGGCAGGATGAGGGGTTTGACATCCCGCTACTTGCGAATATCCAGCCAGCGGGTGAATATCTGGGTGAGAAATTCCACCGGGCGGGCGGTGTTCCGGCAATCATGTGGGAACTGCTCTCGGCGGGAAAGCTTGATGGGGCCTGTGCGAGTGTTACCGGCAAAACGATTGCTGAAAATATCGTAGGTCGGGAAACATCGGACCGCGATGTGATCTACCCCTATGCGCAGCCGCTCAAGTGGCGTGCGGGCTTCCTTGTCATGAAGGGCAATATGTTTGATTTTGCCATCATGAAAACGAGTGTGATCTCACCGGAATTTCGCGAGCGCTATCTCTCAGAGCCGGGCCGCGAGGGCGTTTTTGATGGTCGTGCTATCGTTTTTGATGGCTCTGAGGATTATCATCAGCGCATCAACGATGCGGAGCTCAATATTGATGAGCGCTGCATTCTGGTCATTCGGGGCGCTGGCCCACTCGGCTGGCCGGGCTCTGCCGAAGTGGTCAATATGCAGCCTCCGGATCACTTGCTAAAACGCGGCATTACCAGTCTGCCGACCATCGGTGACGGTCGCCAATCTGGTACCGCTGATAGTCCATCCATTCTCAACGCTTCACCGGAAAGTGCAGCAAGCGGCGGTTTGGCATGGGTGCGAAATGGCGATATTATTCGCATCGACTTCAATCAGGGCAGGTGCGATATGTTGGTGGATGATGTTGAGATTGCGCGCCGGAAGGCGGACGGCCTTCCGAAGACACCGGCGGATGCGACGCCCTGGCAGATGATTTACCGGCAAACCGTCACGCAACTTGCGGATGGTGCAACCATTCGTGATGCGGAAAAATTTCGTCAGCTTTCGAAGACGCCACCGCGGCATAATCATTAATCTGGATGGCCAGACCTTTGCTTCTTTAACAGAGCGTCTTGCAGAGTTCCGCTAGCTTAAAGCGCCGATCAGAATGATCAGATCGGCGCTTTAAGGTTTTCTATTTGCAGCGCTGCAAAGGCCTGAATGATTTTATTCACGATAGGCTTTGAACGCCGACTGTTGTTTTTAATGATGACGCAATAGCGGCTCTTGCGTTTGACAAGTGTCGTGACATTGGCTCCTCCAAGGTCACGATCAAAGATAATCAAGTCGCCTTCCCAGTTGCCGAATTGCAGACGATTGCCAACAAAATCAGGACGTTGATAAATACAAAATGCTTCTGGAATGCAGGAGCTGCGCGATCGTCTGGTGCGGCGTGGGCAGCGCTTTGTTCGCATCTCGGCCAGGGGTGTTGTCACGTTAACTGGACTGCAGTTGCCTGCCTGACGGTTTGGGCATAAATTTTGACGATGCAGCCATCAGATATCATCTTCAAGCGTCACCGTTTTCCGCCACAGATTATTGCTCATGCGGTGTGGCTTTATCTGCGGTTCAACCTTAGTCTGCGTGAAGTTGAGGAAATGCTGCTTGAGCGTGGTATCGACGTATCATACGAGACAGTTCGTCGTTGGATCGCCAAGTTCGGAGCCCAGATCACGCGCAACTTGCGGCGTCGTCAGGCGCGCCCTGGCGATATTTGGTATTTGGACGAAGTGGTCGTCCAATGCTCTGGAAAGAAATTCTGGCTCTGGCGTGCGGTGGATCAAAACGGCATCGTTCTCGAACAAATCTTGCAGAAGCGGCGAGATAAAGGGGCAGCAAAGCGAATGCTCGTGGCGTTAATGAAGCGCTATGGCTTCGCTCCCAAACGGATCATCACTGATAAGCTCCGCTCGTACAGTGCAGCAAAAGCAGTAGTGGCACCCGGCCTTGAGCATTGGTCGCACAAGGGCCTCAATAATCGAGCCGAGAATAGCCATCTGCCGTTTAGGAAACGGGAGCGAACCATGCAAGGCCACCGATCACCGGGAGCGTTGCAACGGTTCGTTTCCATGCACTCAGCTACCCGCAATTGTTTCTCTGTTCCATCTCGTCGCCGAGCCGCACACACAATTCGTTACCATCGCCTCGAAGCTTTCGATGCATGGAAAATTGCGGCCTGTGTCGCCTGAATATCTACGAACCCCTGGCCTTTCCGGCAAGAGAAACTTAACGTGACAACACCGTTGGGCGTTATCGCGGGCTGTGCCGCTCTTCGACCATAACGGCGAAATTGACAGTTGGATGGGCTCTGCCTCGGACATCACGGTACGTAAATCGTCGGAAGAAACACTGCGGTTGCTCAATTTCGAGTTGGCGCATTGAATGAAAAATACGTTTGCAGTCGTTCAGGTGATTGTTGCGCAGACTTTGCGCCTGTCGGAATCGGTCGAGACAGCAAAGGAAATCATAAATAGCCGCCTTCAAGCGCTTGCGAGTGCGCAGGATATCCTGACTTCCACCGAATTTACCGAAGCAGATGTTGGCGAAATTGTAAAGGCAGCTCTTGGTGCCCATCAAAGTCCAGATGCGCGCGTTGAAATTGTGGGTGAACGTTACAGCCTCAATCCACAACAAGCTCTGGGCCTTTCGCTTTCGATCCACGAACTCGCAACAAATGCTGTTAAATATGGTGCACTGTCTAATCAGTCGGGTAAAGTGGTTATCAGTTGGTATCTGACCGGTGGGCAGTTCGAGTTTCAATGGGTAGAAAGTGGCGGGCCCGCGGTGAGAATTCCGACGCGGCAAAGCTTTGGTTCCCTCTTAATCAAGCGGGTGGCAGCGAGCTACTTCGGCGGCGAAAGTCTTCTAGATTTCAAACCCGAGGGGTTAGTATATAAACTCTCAGTTAGTAAGCCAGCTGCGTAACGAGTTTCATTCCACAAATACTAGTTTTGCACCGCTATTCGCCATTCTGAGTTATTGTCCCAAAAGGATATGGGCCACATGTCACGTCTAGGACCTAGGTATTGATTGTCAGTTAGGAATATTCTCAATGAGCCGAATTGGTGCACTTGGAGTAGCTTCTCCAAGAAAATCTGCCATCTTCAGGTTGATTAAGTGATTTCTTTAAAACTGGATTAGATCGTCAAAATCCATCCGTATCATCCTGCTGATCATGCTTTGATATAAAATGCTTATGAAGTCCAATATTTGAATTATGACTACCAGATAGGATGTTACGATGCTCCTGTAACTGTCGAAGGCAAAGCTGGACGTCTGATTATAAATCGCAAAGATACCTTCCGGAAAACCTGCCATTACATTCACTAAAAAAGTGGGCGAAGCTGGAGTAGAACGAGACGCCGAAAAGTGGCGGTTTTGCTCACATGAGTGATGATGAGTTCTTGTTCCGTATGTGTACCATATACGGCTTCTTAAAAGTGATAATCATCGACCTTGAAGACCAGCCATTAGCTGCTCGAAATCGAAAAGTCTAAGGGTTGGAAGCCGCCAGCCCTTTCTTTATTCCTTCCTACGCCTCCTCTAATTTATGCTCCTTCTTTGTTCTGCATCAAGACTTGTGAATTCGAGTAGCTGCTCAACGGAAATAATTCTTTTGGATCGTTGGCTTTGAGATGGAACAGACGTTGAGCCAATCCGTTTATTAGGTGCGAAGCGCATTTGGCGCTCCTGGAGCTCGAGATGCGTAAAAGGGTAGCTGTAGTTGGATCTGGTCCAACTTGTATATTTGCTCTACAAAAACTTATTACTTCCCATAAGCGATTTGACATAACAATTTTCGAAGCCTCGGACGTAGCTGGTAAGGGAACTCCGTATCAGCGTGGCATCAACGACGATGCAATGATGTCCAATATACCGAGCATCGAAATCCCTCATCTTCCCCAAACGCTTGTTTCATGGCTTAAAAACCAGCCTGACGAATATCTCAAGGAACTTGAATTGGATCGATGTGCGATTTTTGACCGCGCTTTTTACCCACGGGTTGTTGTCGGTGACTATTTACGTCAGCAGTTTGAAACAATCGTTTCAGAAGGGATGCTATCAGGACACAACATACGTGTTCGAGAATCCTGTCGTGTTTTAGACATCGTTCCAAAGAGAAGCGGATTCCTAATAAAATTCGGAGATCTTCCTCAGTTTGATTTTTTCGATTATGTCATCGCAGCCACTGGTCACAGCTTTCCAACGGCTCAAGAACCCGCGCCTGGTTATTTCGACAGTCCATGGCCTGCGACTGCGCTACAATCAATTTCCAGCGAAAAGATAGGCATATTGGGCACATCGTTAAGCGCAATCGACGCGGTAATGACGCTTGCAACAAAGTTTGGAAAATTTAACAGGATGCATGACGGCCAACTTCGGTATGAAATTGGCGACAACCATGCTGAGTTCGAAGTTATAATGATGTCTCGAAAAGGTCTTCTGCCAGAGGCAGATTTTTACTTTCCAATTCCTTATGAAAATCCATTAATCTGTACTAAGCAGGCGGTAACCGAGCGGATCTCACTTGGCAGCAGTCGTTTGCTCGATGATGTGTTCGACTTGTTCCGACGAGAAGTTGCAATTGCTGATCCTAAATATGCTCAACTGATACATTTGGATGAACTCACCGTCGATACATTCGCGACAGCATACTATGGCGTAAGGGATAAGATAGACCCATTCGTGTGGGCTAAATTGAACTTGGATGAAGCTAAGCGAAATTATGATGCGAAACATAGCATAGCTTGGCGATACGCAATTCTGATTACACATGAAATTATTGAGATGGCAGTCAACCATTTCAATACCGAGGACTACGCCAGATTCAATCACTCATTTAAAAGCATTTTCGCTGACGATTATGCCACAGTACCTCACATCTCGATAGAACGCCTGTTGGCACTGCATGAGGCAAAGAGATTGCGGATCGTTGCCCTTGGTGACCAGTCAGAAATTTTGACTGCTAATAATAAGCGAGAAACGGTTGTAAAATCTAGTGGCGAAGAATTAGTGTTTAATACGTTTATCGATGCAACTGGTCAAAAGACATTATCTGCCGAAAATATACCGTTTGCATGCCTCAAAAACAAAGGTCTTGTGTCTTCTGCTCGCACAAAGACATCTAAAGGAAATCAGAGGCGTACTGGAGGGATAGATATTGATAATCAGTGCCGCCCGCTTGTAGCAGGAATTAAACCTATTCGTGGATTATACCTACCAGCTGTCTCTTACTTGCTTCATAAAAAACCGTTTGTTCAGGGTATCACGAGCGCTGCTGACCTTGGTGAGATCATTGGGCAGTCGATAATTGATGATGCTAGTCGAACCAGAGGTGGGCGTATGGCTTACCGAGCCGCGAAGCTTAATGACAATTTCGAAGTAGCAGCATAAAACGGCAAGCAAAGAAGTCATATTCAGATTATGATTGGGCAGTCTTTTAAAATATTAAAACCTTATATTAACATACAAGAATACTGGTCGAAATAAGCTCCGACCAGTATTTCTGTGAAATCACATATTATTCTTCGTCATATTCTGTCGCTGCTGCGTTCACAGATTCTGTAGCAAGTTCCGACAAGGCCTTATCTGCAGCCTTCTCCTGAGATAAGATATCATCGATGTGCGTTTTGATTTCATCTAAACCAAGAGCTTCAGCGAACGAACTCATCGAGCCATAGCGGGTGATTTCATAATGTTCTACAGCCTGACAGCTGAAAATAATCGCTGCGTCAACTGCAACACTGGAGCCAAAATCTTCGAGAAGGCCTTCGCTTTCTTCAAGGATTCCATCAATCGCATCACATTTTTCTGCTTTGGCTCGCTTGCCTAGCAGTTCAAAAATGGTTTCAAGTTTTTCGATGTGTGTGGCAGTCTCTTCACGATGAGAAGTCAACGCATCGACTAGTGCAGGATGATCGGCGGCTTTGATCATCTTTGGCAAAGATTTGTAGATTTTCTTCTCTGCGTAATAGATATCACCGAGTGCGTGTTCAAACAGATCGGAAAGGCTCTTTTCATCCTTATTCGATGAACGCTTTGCTTTCTGAGCCGCTGTTTTTGTCGCTACGGCATGGGCTCGCTTTTTCTTCGTTTCAGCGTTTGCGCTCGCGGTCTTGGCTCCTGACGCACGCGCTGTCTTTGCAACGGCCTTTTTCTGAGATTTGTTATTCGTTGATGATTTTTCAGTTGTAGCCATTTCATCTCTCCCTGGTGTTGCCACTGACTAGGCTGAGCAAAACGCGGGCGATTGGCTTAGGTTCCTCGATATTCCGGTGTGGGTCGATCAAAAAAAGTCAGCTGTTTTGAAAGGCCATATTAAAGATCTAATTGTTTCTTGATTTATATTTTGACGAGCTTAAAAAATTTGGAATTGTTGTTAGTGAGCTTTTGTACATTATATGTAAGTCAGTTTAGAGGTGGCTCCGGAAATCTGCACAGCTGGAATAAGTGAAACTCTACCTGAGTTCGGCTTAGATGCCGGGATCAGGAGATATCATCACGAGACGACCACCCCGAAACCATAGCCCAGCTTTCAACGCAAAAGTTGAGCTCGCTGCGATCAGAGGCGAGCAAACGGTAATGGAGTTATCTCGACAGTTTGCCATTCACGCGAACCAGATATAGCGATGGAAAGATCAGCTTCTCGAGGGGGCGATCGGTGTTTTAGCCGGCGAGACAAAGGCAGAATTAGCAGAGCCAACCGTCGAGGTTAAAACGCTGCATGCGAAGATCGGTAAGCTAACGCTGGAGAACGACTTTTTGGCCGGAGCGCTCAGCAAGGCGGGATTGCTGGGCGGAAGAAAATGATTGACCGCGCTCAAAAGTTTTCGTTGGCACGACAGGCGAAGCTACTCGCATTCAGCCGTAGCAGTGTCTACTATTCATCACGCCCTGTATCTGTTGGCGAGCTGGCACTGATGCGGCGGATCGATGAATTGCATCTGGAGCACCAATTAGCAGGAATTCGGATGTTTGAAGTTGGCCATATGCATGTCGCTACGCTGATGGAGAAGATAAGCATCAAGGCGACTTACCGTCGCCCAAACTGTGGAATCTAGCCTGAATTTGACCCGGTTTTGTGTTCGATATTGATCACACCTAGCGCAGGTATTCTGTTGAATTCTTTGTCGATCTCCATCTTTGTGTGGTTCAGCCCTAAATAGAAATCTGGCTTAAAGTCTGGCGAAACTCAACACATAGGGTATCGAAAAAGCGAACCTCTGCGAAACAATGGCAAGCGCACTTAAACAAGCTGTGGCTAACATGCCGAATTAAGAAATATACCCGTGAACTTAGCAGCGACACGGGGCTTTTCTTGCTGAAAATTTCCCACGGAATTCACCAGCAAACAATGGAACCTAATAACCAATAGAAAGTTTTCACAGCGTACACACCCTTAGGAGTAATGCAATGAAGAGTGTTCTTATTGCGGTGTTGTCACGTTAAGTTTCTCTTGCCGGAAAGGCCAGGGGTTCGTAGATATTCAGGCGACACAGGCCGCAATTTTCCATGCATCGAAAGCTTCGAGGCGATGGTAGCGAATTGTTTGTGCGGCTCGGCGACGAGATGGAACAGAGAAACAATTGCGGGTAGCTGAGTGCATGGAAACGAACCGTTGCAACGCTCCCGGTGATCGGTGGCCTTGCATGGTTCGCTCCCGTTTCCTAAACGGCAGATGGCTATTCTCGGCTCGATTATTGAGGCCCTTGTGCGACCAATGCTCAAGGCCGGGTGCCACTTCTGCTTTTGCTGCACTGTACGAGCGGAGCTTATCAGTGATGATCCGTTTGGGAGCGAAGCCATAGCGCTTCATTAACGCCACGAGCATT
This sequence comes from Brucella sp. H1_1004, assembly GCF_047308065.1. Classification (NCBI taxonomy): domain Bacteria; kingdom Pseudomonadati; phylum Pseudomonadota; class Alphaproteobacteria; order Hyphomicrobiales; family Brucellaceae; genus Brucella; species Brucella sp. H1_1004. The sequence goes on along the minus strand of NZ_JAYKZA010000004.1, from coordinate 129,646 downwards.
CGCTTTGCTGCCCCTTTATCTCGCCGCTTCTGCAAGATTTGTTCGAGAACGATGCCGTTTTGATCCACCGCACGCCAGAGCCAGAATTTCTTTCCAGAGCATTGGACGACCATTTCGTCCAAATACCAAATATCGCCAGGGCGCGCCTGACGACGCCGCAAGTTGCGCGTGATCTGGGCTCCGAACTTGGCGATCCAACGACGAACTGTCTCGTATGATACGTCGATACCACGCTCAAGCAGCATTTCCTCAACTTCACGCAGACTAAGGTTGAACCGCAGATAAAGCCACACCGCATGAGCAATAATCTGTGGCGGAAAACGGTGACGCTTGAAGATGATATCTGATGGCTGCATCGTCAAAATTTATGCCCAAACCGTCAGGCAGGCAACTGCAGTCCAGTTAACGTGACAACACCATTGAAGTCGCTCTTCACTTTCCGTCAAATCTGCTATGCGTTGCTGCAGAGTATCTGTAACATGGTCTCTATTCGTAGAAAGCCCTGTTGCTCGTTCTCGGGTCACATCCAATTGAGATGCAAAAAAATATGTCAATATTTCATTACTGAATACTGGTGAAACGAGAAGCCGGTTCCAAAAGACCGAGCCGTCTTTTCGATAATTTAGGAGATCAATTTCTATTGGCTCGAGTGATTGAATAGCATCGCGAACCCGATTGATGTCATCAGTATTGGTACCTGGACCTTGAAGAAAACGACAGTTTTTACCGATAGTTTCTTCGCGTGAGTAACCGGTCAGTTTCAGAAACGCATCGTTAACAAAAATGATTGGATTATCCGGCTTGCGAGGATCTGTAATCAGCATCGGCATACGTGTTGAACGCATCGCTGCAGCGAATGGATCTGAACCCTCATTGAGATCGTAGATTTCACGATGGATGCGGCGGTCTTCGGATCGTGTCGACATATCAGCCCTAATTTCGTTCGAAGCTCGTAGTATAAAAGAAATTGAAGGTTTCGCTAGCTGAAATTCATGCTTTGTTCTAAATTATGAGGCGACATATTGATTGAATAGAGCAAAAATATGCTAGGTTCAGCAAATCTATAAAAGAATAATTACGAACGCACACTCGCAAAATGAAGGAGAGCGTTATCGACTCACTTCTGCAAGCGTTCGAAATCAGCCAATTTTTTTATATTTGCATATAAACTCAAACGGAACTTGCTTTTCAGAGGGGGTAAGTTCAATCGAATAACCGTTACTTTGGACGGATTTACTCAAGTTTATAGAATTTTCGACCTCAAAACCTTTATCCCGATGCGGTTGCGCCCAGTGTTTTACTTCTGCCAAGGCCCTTTTCTTAGCTGAACTAAGGTCAGGCATAACTAAGAGCAGATTTTCATGAAGCTCACCGAACTGTGTGGTGGTGTAACCGCCAAGGTTTAGAAAAAACAATTTGTTAATATGATTGCTTCTGTTTTTGGGAACAATATTTACGTTATGCCCGTCAACCTGGCGTATCTCTCCCCAGCAATCGAGATGAAGGCCTTTTGGGTTTCCCCACCATTGCTCGCGCAAATCATCGTAACAATCTTCGATTTGGTTACCTAAACAAAAGCGTATGTCATGCAACTCGACGTTTGACCCACCGCAACTGCCACCAATTTGTATCATGAATAGCTTCAATTGATTGCTCTACCGTTAGGCGCGGTACCTATATCTTGCTAAGCGATGACTACCGACAAAATACGTTATGATTTGTACGACGTATCGCTGAGCCTTTTCCGGCTAAATTTATATCTGAACCGCGACAATTCTTAATAAAATAAAAAGCGGCCTAAAAGCCGCTTTTTATTGTTTCTGATATTATTTGCCCCAACGGCCTTCGTATTTGAATTCTGGAGCTTTTTCCAGATCTTCCTTTGAAGTTTCCATTTTAGCGGACCACTTCTTGTCGTTTTCTGAGTAGAGAATTTCTACCGACTGAGGAGCGACGATTACATATTTTTCGCCGATTCCGAGGAACCCGCCGACAGAAACGATATAGCCTGTAAGAGATCCATCAGCCATGATTAGATCCTGGATTTTGCCAATGCTCTCATCCTTGGAGTTGACAATATCGAGATTTAAAATGTTGCTGGAGATTACGTCGGTTGGCTTGGCTGTCACAAAAACTTCTGTCGAAGTAGTAGTGGCGGTCTGTGCGAAAGCAAATGATCCAAGGGCAGCTGTTGCAACGGTTGCAAGAATTAGTCGACGCATATGATTTCTCCAATTTTTGAGCTCACAATTTCGCTCGCACCTATAAATGTAATACGACAGAGTTGGTTCCTTCTGACGTGATCTGAAAGCTCAAATTGTTGCATCCATAAGTTAGGCTATTTCAAACCGTGGATGTCGACTAGAACGTTTTTGGTGTACTTAAATGCTTGAATTGTTCTCTAAACGGGCATTCCTGATAGTGCGATGAATAAAATCCAATTTTTCTACAACTGGCGTGGGGAGCACAAAAGGATAAATATCAGCTTGCCCCATGGAGCGTTGAAACGTGTTTAGAGCTAAACTGATAGGCACCCAAGCCTCGACAATTTGGGTCGCGTTGTTTGCCCTGTAAGGATCAAAAGCGACCTCAGTTTCAAGCTCGCGATGCTTTAAAGGTTCTATCGTTAAACCAAATGCATGCGCAGATTCCAAAGTATCGACGATATGAAAATAATGAGCCCAACATTCTGCAAAATCCTCTGATGGGTGACAGCTCGCATATGTGGAAACGAAATTTTCATCCCAGTCTTTTGGAGGCCCTTGCTCGTAATTCCTCTTCAAGGCGGCTGCATAATCTTCACGTTCGTCGCCGAATAATATTCGGGCTTCAGTAATCATTTCGCTTCCATCAATAAGTTGCTGGAAATAAAAATGACCGATTTCGTGGCGAAAATGTCCTAAAAGCGTTCTGTATGGCTCGCCCATGGCTACGCGAACGCTTTCCCTCACGTCGTCGTCAGCTTCAGCGGCGCGCAGACTGATTAAGCCATCCTCGTGGCCGGTCATTGCAGGGACGACATTGCCGTGGTCATCAAATGTGTCTTCCATGAAATCGAATACCAGACCGCCCTGGGGATCAATGTCACGGCCAGGGCATGGTAAACCAAATCGCAATATAGAGTAAAAAAGATGGCGTTGGGCCGCCCCGATTTTACGAAACCGCTCGAGACCATTGGGTGTTTGGATGTCAGGAATTTTTCTATTATAGCGAGCGGGCACCGCTAAGGTTTGTGGACCGTCCGCTTTGACAAGCCAGTTACTACGGTCAACTTCGGCATTCTGACAAAAACGCCATAATTCTCCTTCGCGCGATGGAACCGACCAAAGCTGATCATCTACCTGGTTAAGAGTATGAAGAGTGAGTGTGTCTGAGACAAAGCCCACGCGCGCATTGCCTGCTCCTAAACTCGTTGTATTTTCGAAATAGATTGGCGTCCCGCTTATGTCGCATCGATAAAGCTGCATTTTCTGGCCCTCAATTGATTTTGCCATAACGCGCCAACGGCAATAAGGACGCATCTTAGAAATAAATTTTTGAAAATCTTATAATTGTTGGGAGCCGAGCGGAACCGCAAGACCATTCGTCAGTTTTAGCCACTGAATTGCCAGGGAGATAACGATGCTTATTCGAGTGGGTTACGAAATTGCCGTGGAAGTGACATCTCCAACAGCTGTATACACGTATCTGAACGTTCACCCCGAGCAACAAAACAACATTGTTTGGTCAAATGCACAGCAGTGCTTTGGCACGCGTCACTTAGACGTTCACGGAAATGAATTGCATCGCCACACTTTAGCGCCTGGTGAAACGGTTCTCACTTATGACGCAATTGTTGAAAATGATGGCCTTCCTGACGTGTTTAATAATAATGCAGAACAGGGAGATCCGGCCAAGTTGCCGTGTGAATGCCTCCCATATCTACTTGGTAGCAGATACTGTGAAACGGATCGAATGTCGCAAATCGCATGGACCCGTTTCGGGCATTACAATTCGGGAGCTGACAGGGTTCGCGCGATTTGCGATTTCGTTAATTCGCATTTGAATTTCTCTTACGGATATGCTCGATCAACCCGAACCGCACTTGAAGCTTATAATGAGCGGGTTGGTGTGTGCAGGGATTTCGCGCATCTAGCCATTACATTTTGTCGGGCGCTCAACATCCCGGCGCGTTATGCAAACGGTTTTATGGGGGATATTGGCGTACCTGCTGATCCGTCGCCAATGGATTATAATGCGTGGGTCGAAGTTTATCTCGACGGACAGTGGTTTACGGTTGATGCGCGACATAACCAGCCAAGGATCGGTCGAATTCTCGTAGCGCGTGGCAGAGACGCCAGCGATATTCCGCTATTTTCAACTTTTGGACCCCACCAGCTCAACAGGTTCGAAGTCTGGACTGAAGAATACAAAGGGCTGCAGTCAAATATCAGTAACTACACTCGTCCTTTGCGTTTAACGTCCGCACGATATGGACCAGCTGGGCGATCCCCTCATGACCTGGGCGTCAATCACTTCAGTACTGCTCTTATTTGAAAGTAAGACTTTTAATGCCATTTGATGAGATGCTTAAACAGGGCAAGGGTGTCCGCCAACCATATGAATTTCTCAAACAATGGCTCGACGAGCAGGATCAGCATAAACTCCTGCAGAAAACTCAGGATGCCGAGAGTGTCTTTCGCAAAACCGGCATTACCTTTGCAGTTTATGGCGATGAAGATGCGGCTGAGCGGCTAATCCCGTTTGACATTATCCCGCGTATTATTTCGGGTCAGGAATGGCGCAAGCTTTCGCAAGGCATCGAGCAGCGTGTGATGGCGCTCAACGCATTTCTCGATGATATTTATCATCGTCAGGAGATTGTGCGGGCAGGGCGTATTCCGAAAGAGCTGATCACCAACAACGAGGCTTTTCTGCCTGAGATGATCGGCTTTCGTCCGCCGGGCAATGTCTATACGCATATTATCGGCGTCGATATTGTGCGCACAGCTGAAAACCAGTTCTATGTTCTTGAGGACAATGCGCGCACGCCGTCCGGCGTTTCTTACATGTTGGAGAACCGTGAAACGATGATGCAGCTTTTTCCAGAGCTGTTTCAGAATGTTAAAGTGCGCCCCGTAGAGAACTATCCGCAACTGCTACGCCAATCACTGGCAAGTGTTGCACCACCCGGAACGCAAGGTGTGCCAACGGTCGCTGTTCTGACACCGGGTATTTATAATTCTGCCTATTTTGAACATGCGTTTCTGGCCGATCAGATGGGTGTTGAACTGGTTGAGGGTAGCGATCTGCGTGTTGTCGATGGTCGTGTGGCGATGCGCACAACGAAAGGCTATCGCACGATTGATGTTCTGTATCGGCGTGTTGACGATGATTATCTCGACCCACTGACATTCAGGCCGGATTCTACGCTTGGCGTTCCGGGTATCATGGATGTTTATCGGGCCGGTAATATCACGATTGCGAATGCACCCGGGACAGGTATCGCCGATGATAAGGCGATTTATTCCTATATGCCGGAAATCGTCGAATTCTATACAGGTCGTAAGGCGATTTTGGAAAATGTGCCGACGTGGCGCTGCTCGGAACCGGATAGTCTTGCTTATGTGTTGGACAATCTGGCCGATCTTGTCGTTAAGGAAGTGCACGGTTCGGGCGGCTATGGCATGCTGGTTGGTCCTGCTGCTACAAAAGCCGAGCGTGATGCCTTTGCTGAAAAGTTGAAAGCGCGTCCGCGTAATTACATTGCGCAGCCGACACTGGCACTTTCAACCACACCGATCTTTACCGAAAGCGGTCTCGCGCCACGCCATGTTGATCTTAGACCATTTGTACTGGTCTCTGATCGTATCCGGATCACGCCGGGTGGGTTGACGCGTGTAGCGCTTAAAGAAGGCTCGCTCGTCGTCAATTCCAGTCAGGGCGGCGGCACCAAGGATACCTGGGTGCTCGACGATTAAAATTACATCACACGCAGCAACTGACAAAAAGATCAGGGCGTAAAAAGGGGAATATTTATGCTTCTTGGCCGTACGGCAAATGGTCTTTACTGGATGTTTCGCTATATTGAGCGGGCCGAAAACATGGCGCGTCTGGTGGATGCGGGATTGCGAATGGCGCTTACCAAAACATCGGATGCACCGGAAGAATGGTCCTCGGTGATCGTTTCGGCTGGCGCAAGCGAGACATTTTCAGCCAAATATCAGGCTTATAATGCAGCGAATGTAGCTGACTTTCTTCTGCGCGATATGGATAACCCATCCAGCGTGATGTCCTGCATGGAAACTGCACGCTCCAATGGGCGTATGGTGCGAACTGCACTCACGCGCGAGGCATGGGAAAGCATCAACGAAGCGTGGATGGTTCTTAAAAAATCATTGTGCAAGCCACTTAAAGAAGCTGACCTGCCGCCACTGCTTGATCAGATAAAGCGCGAAACGGCACTGATCCGTGGTGCATTCCACGGCACTATGCTGCGCAATGAAATCTTTGATTTTGCAGGGCTTGGCACATTCATAGAACGTGCAGACAATACAGCCCGCATTCTCGACGTAAAATATTATGTGCTTCTCCCTGCGGTTTCCTACGTCGGTACCACGCTCGATAATTATCAGTGGGAGTCGATTTTGCGCTCGGTCTCTGCCCATAGATCCTATCGCTGGGTTTATGACGGTGATTATCGCCCGGCGCATGTTGCGGATTATCTTATTTTGAATGGACGTATGCCGCGTTCGCTCAATCATTGCTATCAGAGCATCAATGGACATCTGAATTTTCTGGCCAAGGATTATGGCGATAGCGATGTCTGTCATCAGACAGCGGACAAGATTTACGCAACACTGCAAAATCAGGACATCAGTGCTATTTTCGATATTGGTCTGCATGAATTTCTGACGGAGTTCATCGCGCGTAACAACCGGCTCGGCAACGAGATTGCGGAAACCTATAATTTCTATTGAGGTGATTGCTTGCTGCTTGATATGCGGCATTTTTGATATTGTGGTCCTCATAAAAATGCTGGAGGTTAGAAATTCAATAGAACGAATGAACAACTTTAACATTCAAAATAAATTTTTTGGCGTTTGAGGCATGGTATTTTTCGTTATTCTTCGAAGTTTGATAATGTTGTATGACAAATAATATTATAGCGTGAACTAGAAAAATGAATTAATCTCAATCAACATATTATATCAAGTCAATATCTAGTTTGAGAAAATATATGAGTAAATTTTTAAAATTCTTTGATGTTATTCAAAAATATTTTGTGATAACTGCTATATTAGAATAATTAATGTATCAAAATTACGAATTCACATAAGATGAAATATTTTATATAAAAAGCATCACTCAATAATTAAATACAACGGCAAGTTGTAGCAATAAAATTGAAATTTATTCAATGAGCCGTAAATTAATTGTTAGGTCTCATAACCGCTCCGTTAACTCGGTAGAAGGCTCACGTCACTTATATCTTTGCAGAAACGTGTTAGCTCGTTTCTTCGCTTTTTTTCATCTGGTATTCGTAAAATATACGAGGGATGCACGGTAACAAAAAGTGTGCGTGTATCGTCCATGATGATTGCCTGACCTCGTATATCCTCCAACCGACCTTTCTGGCCGGTGAGAGAAAATAAAGCGGTTGCCCCCATCGATACGATTATTTTTGGTTGCACAATATTTATTTCCTGTGTCAGCCACCACCGGCACTGTTCAATTTCACCAGTATTTGGCCTTTGATGAATGCGTCGCTTTCCACGAGGTTCATACTTAAAATGTTTAACTGCATTGGTGAGATATAGTTCACGCCGATTAAACCCTGCTCTCGTAAGGGCTTCATCCAAGACACGTCCGGCAGGTCCGATAAACGGTCGCCCTGCGAGATCTTCCTGATCACTTGGTTGTTCTCCGACAATCATGACACGAGCGGTGGCTGGACCTTCACCAAAAACCGTTTGCGTAGCACGGCAATGAAGATCGCACCGATCACAATATCGCGCACTCTTGCTAAGAGTATCAATACTATCGATCTGATCGGTAGGCGCGGTCGCAATGGCGGCAGCTGCTTTTTGTAGGCGGTCATGGAACGGCAGAGGGTGCGTGGCCTGCTTTTGCCCCATCTCAAGCACTCTAGCTTCCGCCCCTGCAATTAGCTCGGGAATGAGATCTGCCTCAGGAAGGTTTTTCCAATATTTTTTCGGCATTTCCGTCATCATCATCTTCACCTTCAGCCGGGCAGGATTGAAAATGGATGAGTAGTAGGTGCGCCAAAGTTGCTCCGTGTCATCATGAATATCGGGCTTATTAGCTGGATCAGTTGAACAGCAAAGGTCTCTACCATCCCAACAGGCCGATCCCTGCGGAGTGGTGATTATCCAATCCATATCATTGAAACGACGCTGGAAAAACGGAGCAACCTTCTTAACAATGAAATGATCTGGTTCGAACCATGCCACAAATCGTCGCCGAGCTGCCACCCCTGTCGGAAGCGGCATCTCCTTAAACCGAACGAAAGCTGTCATTTTGTGATAGTCACGGCTAACAGATTTTAGCATACGATGTGCAGCAGCAACATCTGGATCTGATTTTAAATCCAATAAATGCTGCTCTGACCTTAAGCGGTAGAGAATTGTGTACAACAATCCGAAACGTGAAGGGTGTGAGTGACAAATCACGGCTTCCGCTAACCTGAAAAATGCCACAGGAACATTGATCACAACAGCGCCACTCTGCTGATCCGTTTCCTCAATTTGAGGTTTGTTATCCTGATCAAATAAGTCTCCCCGTTTCCCTTGAAGTCGCCAGTCGATATCTCTCGGTTCAACATTCGCTAGAAGAAACTGTCTCGCGGCACTGCGCCACTCGAAAAAATCTCCGCGCCCCTCAAGGAAACAGGTTTCTGTCATAGCATTGACAACTGCTGCGGCTTCGGCATGAACATCGATCTTAAATCTGCACGATCGATCAGGCGATGTGGAGACCAACCTTCGGTCAAGATAAAAGCCTGTACTTTTTTCAGAGATATTCCGAACCGACCTATATCCTCAAGTCGCAAGAGCTTGAAACGGCGTGATGAGAGGATAGAGTTTACCGTTTTCGTTCCGAAACCTGGAACACGAAGTAGCACTTCCCGATCGGCACGATTCACATCGACTGGAAAACTTTGACGGTGGGCAAGCGCCCAAGCCAGTTTAGGGTCAATATCTAAATCAAGCATACCATCGGATGATACTGAAGTAATCTCGCTGATGTTAAATCCATAAAACCGGTAAAGCCAATCGGCTTGGTACAGACGGTGCTCTCGCATAAGTGGTGGTTTAATAAGCGGCAAGTTTTTTGATGAATCCGGAATTGGACTGAATGCCGAATAGTACACGCGCTTTAATCCATAACTGCCATAGAGACGTGCGCTTGTGCCAAGAATTGTTGCATCGTTAGCAGCATCAGCCCCAATAATCATTTGAGTGCTTTGACCTGCTGGCGCAAATCTACGCTGCCGCTTAGTTTGTAGGCTCGGTTCAGCCATTTCCTCAATTTTCATGCGCAGATTTCCCATTGATCTGCGAATGTTTTCTGGCCGCTTTTCAGGCGCATATTTGCTTATACCATCATCAGTTGGCAATTCGATATTGATCGACAAGCGGTCCGCATATAGCCCAGCCTCATCAATGAGTTGTGGTGAGGCCTCCGGAATGGATTTAAGATGGATATATCCTCGAAAATTATGCGTCGTGCGAAGCTCGCGCGCGATGCGTACCATTTCTTCCATGGTGTAATCAGAAGAACGAATAATGCCTGACGAAAGAAACAAACCTTCAATGTAATTGCGTCGATAAAATTCTAACGTCAACCAGACGACTTCTTCGGCAGTAAACCTTGCACGCTCGACATTGCTAGACGACCTGTTGATACAATAAGCGCAGTCGTAAATGCAAAAATTTGTCATTAAAATTTTGAGGAGCGAGATGCAACGACCATCTGGCGCATAAGCATGGCAAATGCCCGAACCTTCCGTCGAACCGAGACCACCAGACGTAGCCGAGTTCCGCTTTACAGTGCCGCTCGACGCGCAAGAAGCATCATATTTTGCAGCGTCTGACAGAATAGCTAAGCGTTGAACTAGAGATTTCTTCATACGTTTGTTCTCTATCTGTTCCTCAACTAATTGTCAAGCGTACGTCTTGATTTGAGTAACGCTCGAAGAAACCGTTCGGATTCAGAACTTATCTAGCATTCAAATAGAAATTAAGAATACGACCGGAGAGCGGTGTGCATCGAATTAAAAAGTAGATACCAACCTGCCACCGCAGATTTTTTTTACACGATGTCTCTTACGAATTCATTCTTATTTGCAAGTTTTCGGTAACCGGTGTTCTGACCCCACGTTCTATTTGATTTTGTGTTCTGTCATTGAGAGTTAGCGAATGGACAGAACGGAGTTTCTCCATGGAGCCTCGAATGGAGTTTCTCTCAACGGATCAGGGTAAGCGTGACATGGACTTCCCCTTCAAAAGTGGAGGGCTTCTGTTAGATAAAACTGACAGGAGACTTAGAATTGAAGCAGCGCGAATTTACAGAAGATTTCAAACGGGAAGCCGTTCGTATTTTAACGACGAGTGGTCGAAGCATTTCATCGGTTGCGGACGACCTTGGCATTGGCAAATCAACACTTGACCGCTGGCGTCGCAATTTTGCTGAGAAGGATCTGCTTTCTGGTCCGCATGAGGACATGAGCGAGGAACTTGCCCGGCTTCGTAAGGAAAATGAACTCCTGCGACAGGAACGTGACCTACTAAAAAAAGCGACGGCCTTCTTCGCTCGGGAGACAAGTCGATGAAGTTTGCGTTCATCGACACGGAGAAGGCTCATATGTCTCTGTCACGGCTGTGCGCTTTCGCAGGCGTCAGTATCAGCGGTTATTATGCATGGAAGCATCGTTTGCCCAGTCGTCGTCAGCTCGACGATATGATCATCCTGGCGCATATTCGTAATCAGTTTGAGCTGTCACGTGAAACTTATGGCAGCCCTCGAATGCATGTCGAACTGAACGAAGAAGGTATTCGAGCAGGACGTCACCGCACGGCGCGACTGATGCGTGAAAACGGCCTTAAAGCCCGGCAGAAAACTCGCTTCAAACGCACGACCGACAGCAATCATGGTGAGCCCGTCGCTCCCAATCTTCTGGATCAGGACTTCACTTGTGATGGGCCTAATCAAAAATGGGGTGTCGATATCAGTTACATATGGACGGCAGAAGGCTGGCTATATCTGGCAATCGTTGTCGATCTTTATTCGCGTCGCATCATCGGCTGGGAAGCACGCGATAGGATGAAGAAGGATCTGGCGATCAGTGCTTTGAAGAAAGCCATTGCAATCCGTCAACCAAAGCCGGGGCTGATCCAGCACTCGGACAGAGGAAGCCAGTATGCCAGTTATGAGTATCGCAAAATCCTCACAGCTCACAAAATGCTTCCATCCATGAGCGGCAAAGGAAATTGCTATGACAATGCAATGGTGGAAACCGTCTTCAAAACGATCAAGTCGGAACTGATCTGGCGCACTGTGTTCTACACACGTAAGGATGCAATCAAAGCCATTGGCGAATACATTGACGGCTTCTATAATCCTGTGCGCAGACATTCTGCACTCGGATACAAATCACCGATGCAGTTCGAGATGATAAACCGTAAATTAGTGACAGAACCCCTCCACTAAATAAGGGCAAGTCCAGCCGTCGGCTGTTGTAGAAATTTAGATATCTGCCGATGCCAGTTCGGGCCTCGGACACGGTTTTGTAGGCGTGAAGATAAACCTCTTCGTATTTGATTGATCGCCAGAGCCGCTCGACAAAGACATTGTCTCGCCACGAACCCTTGCCATCCATCGAGATGGCGATCTCTGCCTTTTTCAGCAAGTTAGTGAAGTCGATGGACGTGAACTGTGATCCTTGATCCGTGTTGAATATTTCAGGCTTTCCATAGCTGACCAGAGCTTCCTCAACCGCTTCGATGCAGAAGTCCGCCTCCATTGTGATCGACAGTCGCCATGATAGAACCCGGCGGCTGAACCAGTCGACGACAGCGCACAGATAGACAGAGCCACGTGCCATCGGAATATACGTTATGTCCATTGCCCACACCTGATTGGGTCTGGTGACCGCCAGCTTGCGCAGGAGATAGGGATAGATTTTATGCCCTGGCGCTGGCTTCGAGGTGTTTGGGCGACGGTAAATCGCCTCGATGCTCATCTTCTTCATCAGCGTAGCGACATGCAGCCGCCCAACTTCAAGCCCTTCTCCTTTCAAAAGCCCCTGCAACATCCGACTTCCCGCGAATGGGTATTCCAGATGCAATTCATCGATCCGGCGCATCAGTGCCAGATCGCCATCCGATACAGGGCGCGGTGAATAGTAGACACTGCTACGGCTGAACCCGAGGAGCTTTGCCTGTCGTGCGACCGAAAGCTTGTGAGCGCGGTCGATCATTTCCTTCCGCCCAGCAATCCCGCCTTGCTGAGCGCTCCGGCTAAAAAATCGTTCTCCAGAGTTAGCTCACCGATCTTGGCATGCAGCGTTTTAACGTCGACGGTTGGCTCTGCTGATTCCGCCTTGGTCTCGTCGCCGAAAACACCAATGGCCCCCTCAAGAAGCTGATCTTGCCATTGCTTTATCTGGTTCGCGTGCACGTCAAAATGCTGGGATAATTCCACTAGCGTCTGCTCGCCTCTAATCGCAGCCAGCGCAACTTTTGCCTTAAAAGCTGGGCTATGGTTTCGGCGTGGTCGTCTCGTCATGGTATCTCCTGTTCCCGGCATCTAAGCCGAAGTCAGGCAGAATTTCCACTTATCCTAGCTGTGCAGATTTCCCGAGCCACTTCTGTTTCACGACCGTGCTGCAAAAGGTGGTTCGTCCGAAGTCGTGCAAATTTGACGATACTTTCCAATTCTCGATGCTAACGCTTTACCAGCAACTAATACCTTAGACGGCTACCAGATTTTAATATGCGGCGGCGATCACGATCCGATAAATGAGTGTTGAATTCAGCCTAAGTTTGATTCAGTTTTGCGGTCGGAGGCGCTACTTAATTGCATCTTGCCGTCGGCAGTGTCACTTCGAAGCGAATTTTCTACCTATTTCGCACTGGGGTTCAACAGTTTTGGATCCGAACGGAGAATCTTGACTGGCACTCTGAAAATGAGTGCCGTGTGGAGATTCTGAGCTCATAGCAGATACTTGTGTCGGCATAAGGTCGGGATCACAGTTATTTGATTTTCGCATCTATTAGATAGGCTCTTTGCATCTGGTTCAGGTTATGGTATGAATTATTCATACCATGCTTGATGTGATCATAAAGAAAAGTAGAATGGCCAACATCGAAAAACGCACGATTAGCCTGCCTAGTGAGCAGGCAGCTTTCATCGAGTCTAAAGTCAGGAATGGGGATTACGCCTCAGTCAGTGAGGTTGTTCGTGCTGGCATCCGAGCATTAAGAGAGCGTGATGAAGTGATTGAACGCTGGCTACATAATGAAGTTGCTGGATCTTACGATGCGATGAAATCAGATCCAGCCCGTGCGATAACCGTCGATTCTGCCTTTGCGTCAGTTCGTAATCGGCATGCTGAACGCGTGAAAGGTCGCAAGTGATCCGCAGATCCGTCGTCTTATCTCCGGAGGCGGAAACAGATCTGGTGGCTCTTTATGATTGGATAGCCGAAAGAGCATCGCCTGATACCGCACTTGGATATATTGATAGGCTCGAGAACTATATTCGTGACTTGGAATATGCTTCTGAACGAGGCGCTTTGCACAACGATATACGAGAAGGGCTGAGAACCGTTGGCTTTGAACGCAGGATAACGATCGCGTTCAATGTCACTGCGCAAGAAGTTATTGTTCTTGGCTTATTTTATGGCGGCCAAAATTGGCAGGAAGCCTTATCTCAACACTGAAATCGTAATTGTGGTTCTTGGTTCAAAATCTGAATCAGAAACTTCCCACCAGATTTGCACCACGTACTATTTTTTCCTCTGTACTTAAAGATTAAAAATTACTAAATAATAAATAAAGAAATGCCGATTATATCACCGTACTGAATGAGAAATGGGGCTCGTTGTTTTGAATAATTGGCATATCAGCCTTCTGCTTTTAATGGCTCCGCTGCTAATTTCGTGCACTTCAACGGGAACTGCTAGCATCAGTAACGGCAAACGGGTGGTTACACCGGAGGATGCGTTCGTTCTCCCAACAAATTATTCCGTTGTTGGTGTTGTCGAAGATCGGGCACGTAATGGCGTTACGCAAAAAATTACACTGAGTACGAACTCCAAGCTGGCGGGCGAAAACTACTTCTACGTTCAGTTTTTGGGTCCGACAGGTGCGCGCACGGAAAATACGATTTCATATGCTGCGATTACAGACGGCCGGATAGCAAGAGAGTTGCGCACTGAGATGGGTGGTATCGTAATGTCTCGCTCCCCATTCTATGTTCAAAATAATTACGGCTCGTTTAGCTATGCAACAGGAAAGGCGCCGGGTGGCGACAATTGCATTTATGCGTGGCAACAAATTCAATCGCCGGAGCATAATCAAAACTTTTTCCAGAACAGAGGGCGTATCAATTTGCGCTTGCGTCTTTGTGAGACGGGTTCAGATGTCGATAAGCTATTGTCGGCGATGTATGGCTTCACCATCAACGCAACGAACCAGGCTAATTCCTGGAACCCTTATGGTGAGCCCGCTTCTCCATCGCCAAATCTCGGACGACCCGGCAATCCGGTTTTTCCGCCGGCTGTGAAAAGCGAGCTTGCCGGACCGTTTCCAGCATCAGATCTTAACAGCAGTCTTTTGAATAAAGCTGAGACGACGTTCGAAAATGCTGCACAAAATAATCAGCAAGAGCGCCGCCTCAAAAATCCAACATCGAGTAGTGCAAGCCAGGAGAGTGTGGTGCCGCCTCGTGCGCTGCCAGCACCCGTTAAAGCGACCAGTTCAAATACGGTTATTGTGCCGCCTCCGCCCGCCTCTAGTCAGAGCTCTGACGTCTTGAGACGGCAGTCGTCGAGTAATGGAGGAGCAAAAAATGAAGCAATACAAGTTCCATCTCCCTGCTCTTTGATAAAGTCTCCGAGATCAAACGGTAAGGAAAGTGAAGCAAATAATTTCTGCAATTAGCGGTCCCTCACTATTCGAATAATAGGTTAAAGAAAGAATACACTATGCCGAATTTGGGGATTTTAATTTGTTGGATTCTTTCAGCCGTCGGCGTGCTGTTTTTTTGCTTCATACCTATAAATCTTGCAACGCAGCTTTCTCTTGGTATTAGTGTTCTGGTCCTCGTTGCAGTTCTGAAGCATTTCAGGATTGGCGGACCATGGCGGCTTGTTGTTGTCGGTCTTTGTAGTGCTGTAGTGTTGCGATATGTTTATTGGAGAACCACGCAAACCATTCCTCCTGTAAGTCAGTTACAGAATTTTATACCGGGGATTTTGCTTTATATGGCGGAACTCTACAGCGTGATGATGCTGGCCCTTTCCGTCTTTGTCGTTTCACTTCCCCGTACATCGCCTGATAGTATCGATCTGGCTGAAGAAGACATGCCGTCGGTTGATGTGTTCATCCCTTCTTATAACGAAGATGCAAACCTTCTTGCCAACACAATCGCCGCAGCCGTTAATATGGATTACCCAGCGGACAAGCTCGCAATCTGGCTGCTGGATGATGGTGGCACAGATCAAAAATGTGGGTCATCAGATTTGTTAGAGAGCCGTCGCGCAACAGAACGTCGCGCAACGTTAAAAGCGCTATGCGCGGACTTCGGTATTAATTATTTGACACGCGCACGAAACGAACATGCAAAAGCGGGTAACCTGAATAATGGCCTTGCGCATTCAAAAGGCGAACTCATAGCCGTTTTTGATGCGGATCATGCACCAGCTCGGAATTTTTTGACGCAAACCGTGGGTTACTTTGTACAAAACCGTAAATTGTTTCTCGTGCAGACCCCTCATTTCTTCATCAATCCTGATCCTGTTGAACGAAATCTTCGTACTTTTAATCAGATGCCAAGTGAAAATGAGATGTTTTATGGCATGATTCAACGTGGCCTCGATAAGTGGAATGCGGCGTTTTTCTGTGGCTCCGCTGCGTTGTTAAGCCGTGAAGCACTTTCCACAACAGATGGATTTAGCGGTGTTAGTATTACCGAGGATTGTGAGACTGCCGTTAACTTGCATGCTCAAGGCTGGGAAAGTGTCTATATTGATCGCCCGCTGATCGCTGGCCTGCAACCAGCAACCTTCGCGAGCTTTATCGGGCAGAGAAGCCGTTGGGCTCAAGGAATGATGCAAATTCTTCGATACCGCTTCCCGCCATTTCTGCCTGGATTAGCATTACCTCAGCGGCTTTGTTATATGTCATCGACGCTATTCTGGCTCTTCCCATTTGCTCGAATGACATTTCTTGTTGCCCCACTGTTTTATCTGTTTTTTGATCTCCAGATTTTTGTTGCCTCAGGAGGCGAGTTTCTTGCCTACACGTTGATCTATCTATTTATCAATTTGTTGCTTCAAAACTATCTTTATGGAAATTATCGCTGGCCGTGGATCTCCGAGCTTTATGAATATGTGCAGTCCGTACATTTGTTTCCGGCGATCATATCGGTTCTGCTTAATCCTAAAAAGCCTACATTTAATGTGACGGCCAAAGATGAATCCATAACAGTCAGCCGACTGTCTGAAATATCACGACCATTTTTTATAATATTCATCGTTTTGGTGATCGCGTTGCTTTACGCGGCATATCGCGTATATACAGAACCCTACAAAGCCGATGTTTTGATTGTTGTGGGCGGATGGACGCTGCTTAATCTGATCATGGCCGGATGTGCATTGGGCGTTGTTTCAGAGCGGGGTGAGTGGTCATCTACCGTGCGCGTAAAGGTGACACGACGAAGTTCCGTCCTGATCAATGGAGAATGGAATACAGCCACGATTGATGATGTTTCTGTAAACGGAATGCATTTGACTGTTTATGCGACAGACGCAAAAGCGCTCAGCGTTGGACAACGCACGTCGGCCCGCTTCCAGACGCTTGCAACTATGAACAGCGACGAACTCCCAATTGAAGTCAGAAATGTGAAACTGGAGGGAGACCTTTTGTCTGTGGGTTGCCTTTTTAAACCCACTACCGCTGATCATCACAGATTGGTAGCCGACCTGATTTTTGCAAATTCGGAGCGCTGGAAAGAAATACAACAAGAACGGAGAACCAATCCGGGTGTGTTGCGTGCGACACTATGGTTTCTCAGCCTTTCAATTTATCAAACGGGCAGAGGACTTGCTTATTTCCTAGGGCTGAACCAGTACTCTAAAAGCAGCAGAGCGAAAGCACAGGCAAAAAAGGTAGGTAAGGCATGACAGTCTTTCTACTCCAAAAAAAGCCGGTTATTAGCAAATTTAGATTGGGCGCGGTGATTGTCAGTGGGGCGGTCGTATCACTTGCTTCAACCTGTTCGTATGGACAAGCGCCTTTCAGTATGACGCCGGAAGGCGCACAGGAAAGCATTCCTGTCATCCAGCAACCAACAGTAGCGCCTCCTTCAGCAGTTCCGTCGGCAGCCAATTTGCGTAAATGGCAACGATACCTCATACCAACGAACCAATTATCCTTAAGGGGTGAGCAGTTCGCACGTAGTTGGAACATATCCCTCTCCGAGGCGGAAGCCAGTTCGGCAGCGACATTAAGCATTGGCTATCAAAATGCGATCCTGGTTGCACCAGAGAACTCATTCTTCACTGTCACGCTGAACAATACAGAAGTATTGAAGCAGGCCATTCGATCATCTGATCAAGTTGCCGATGTAACTATTGCCGTTCCGGCCAAATTACTCAGAGCCGGCAATAATACGATAACCTTAAGCGCTCATCAGAGGCATCGGACGGATTGTTCTGTTCAGTCAACATACGAGCTTTGGACCAATATCGATTCCACCCGGACATTTTTGACGTTCGACTTGAGTGCTGAGTCTGACAATATTTCTGGCAGCTTGCGTGACATTAATGATCATATTTCAACCATAGGCGTTAACGCGAAAGGTGAAACACACTTCAACATTATCGCTCCGGGTTCAAATAATAGCGAAAATGGCAATAGCCTCATGCGGCTCTCACAAGCCTTAGCTATATTGGGGGGTATGCCCAATCAGAGCTTTTCCGTGGAAAAGTTTCTTTTTTCAGACGTTCAAGATGCAAGTCTTCATCGTTCTGGAGAACTAACAGTTTTGTTGGGAACCTATGACGAGCTCAAAACTGCGGCGCAAACCCTGGGTATTCAGTTTGATACCAAAGTCCCGGAAAGTGTTGAGTTTTTAACTGATCCTTCCGGGCGCAGAGTTTTATTAATTGCGGGTGGCAACTGGCAACGGGTAAAGCAGAGCATAGATCGGATTGCCGAGTTAACAGATCGTCCGGCTGATGAGTTAAGAACTGAATTGAACACGCAAAACTGGCATTTGCCTGAAGCGCCAATGGTCAGAGATAAGACAACTCTGACATTTTCAGAGCTTGGGATACCTACTCAACAATTTGATGGTCGCAGGTTTAGTAACGAATTTATTTTTGCTATTCCTGCGGATTTCTATGCAAACTCTTACGGCAATGCGACCATTCACATGGACGCAGCATATTCATCGGAAGTGTTGCCAGGCAGCCGGATTGATATTTACGTCAATGATAATATTGCGACGACGATACCGATTACGACCACTGGCGGTGGCGTCATGCGGCAATTGCCAATCAATATCTCGATGCGCAATTTCCGCCCTGGCGTAAATACAGTCGTCGTAGAAGCTGCTCTCTTAACCAATCAGGAT
The DNA here is from genome assembly GCF_047308065.1 of Brucella sp. H1_1004. NCBI lineage: Bacteria > Pseudomonadati > Pseudomonadota > Alphaproteobacteria > Hyphomicrobiales > Brucellaceae > Brucella > Brucella sp. H1_1004. The sequence continues at coordinate 110,782 of NZ_JAYKZA010000004.1, read as the reverse complement.
AAAGTGTGCGCGCCTGGTGTGACAACATCACAGAGTTCACCACGCTTTGCACTTTTTGATTCATCGACATTTAGCGTCCCGACATTCGCCCGGATCGGTCAAACCCCAAATCTCGCTGCAATGGCTGGAATGGCTTATCCTTATAGTTACTCACGTGAGACGCTTCCGTTAGTCGCAAACTTTAACGATTTTAACGTCATGGCGGCGTCCGCCACAATTTTGGGCAATCTTGCCAGCGCAGCAGGTAGGCCATTCGATATTACCACAAGCATCACGGATGATCGACTTTTATCAAACAACGCGCTTTTTGTTGGTAATATCAATAGCTTTCCTGACACAGTATTATCAAGCGTTGGGCTTAATCCTGAGGCAAAAAGCTCGTGGAGCGATGACGATTCAGAGGTTCTATTACCCGACAGTAAGAACTTGACTCTCAATGATTGGCAGCGATTGCATCAATCTAGTTGGGTGAGTAATCTGCAAAATATTTATTCCAGTCTGCGCACAACGTTTAATATTTCGAATGAACTGCGTTTGTTTCCGGGAGAAACAACGCAATATACGCCGTCGAGAGAAATTTCGGGCGTTATGGCACAAGGTCCAAGCCCGTCTTCAAATGGAGCATGGACCGTATTTACGGCACCTGATAGCGCCATGCTAAGAACAACTGCACAAACGCTTACGCAACAGGAAAATTGGACCGAAAGTCAGGGCAGAATTACGGTCTATAACAGGGTGAATACTGCCGTTGAAACCATGCCGGTTCAGAATTTTTCTTTCATTCCCACGCAGCCTTTTTCAATATCGAACTGGCGCCTCATCGCCACCAACTGGCTATCAAGCAACGCATTATCCTATGTTCTGTTAATGATAGCGATTTTTGTGGCACTCGGTCTGACAACATCTGCTTTGGTTTCACGTTCGGGGAGACGTGATGATGAGTAATGGCAGCCGGTTTTCGATGATTGTTAGTCAATGGAAGTACATTACTGCTACGGTGGCCGTAATATTGTTATTCGGTATTCCTGTTTGGAATTCTCACGCCCAAGATGTTACCAAAGCCCCTATGACCATCAACGCAAACGAGTGGAAACTTTACACTGAAAAGTTCCTAAGCCCTGAAGGTCGTATCATTGATGATGCGAATGGCAACATAAGCCACAGCGAAGGACAGGGTTATGGCTTGCTTCTGGCTGTTCTGGCTGGGCGACAGGATGATTTTGAACTCATCTGGACATTCACTAAAACAGAGCTGTTGATACGAAATGACGGTCTGTCCGCTTGGAAATGGGATCCTGGTGTCCGTCCGCATATTGTTGATACGAACAACGCATCGGACGGAGATATCTTGATAGCCTATGCGCTCACCTTGGCTGGCAGAAAATGGCCAAATACTGAATATCTTACTTATGCGCACACCATCGCCAATACATTGTTGGCGAAGCAAATCGTTGTTTACAATGGTGAAACGATACTTCTGCCCGCCATTCGGGGATTTTCACAGGATGACAGGAAAGATGGACCGATCATCAATCTTTCTTATTGGGTGTTTGAAGCGTTTCCGGTGCTAAACGAAGTTGCGCCTTCGCCGAAATGGAATGCTCTAGTATTGAGTGGCCTTAAACTGCTGTCGCTAAGCCGTTTCGGCTCTGTTAAACTCCCTTCTGACTGGATTAGTCTTGGGGAGAAGCCGATGCCTGCAAATGGATTTCCGCCAGAATTTAGTTACAATAATGTTCGGATACCACTTTATCTCGCACGTGCCGGCAATGGAGCTGACCAGCTTACGGTCGATTTAAACGCAGCGATGACTCAAAAAAATGGTGATGTCCGTTTGGTCAATGTTCAAACAGGTGCGACCGTAACCTCGTTAAGTGAACCGGGCTATAGGATTTTGAACGAACTGGTTTCATGTGCAAAATCCGGACAAAAAATATCGGCAGCACTTAAAGAATTTCAGCCCACACATTACTATCCGTCAACTCTACACCTTCTTTCACTCGCTTATATCAAAGAAGTTTACCCGCGATGCCTATGAAAAATATTCTTATCAGTGTTTTGCTAGGGTCGGTTGCCGTCGGCAGTTATTATTTATTTTTTAAAAACAATGATCCTATGTCTGATTTGCAGTTAGGCATTGCCAATCAAGCAACTTCACCTTCTCCAGTTTCAATTCGTGCAAGCCAAACAGCTACTCAAGTTGACACTACTTCCGATGTCGATGAAAGCGCGCTGCGTTATTTTGCAACGCGAGGTGATAAAGTTCGCATGCAAGCCGAGATCACCCGATTGAAGTCCTTGCATCCAGACTGGGTTCCGCCAGAGGATCCTACAGCACCAGCGAAAGTCTCTGACAACAAACTTGATGAACTTTGGTTGTTGTATTCCAAAGGCGAATACAGCGCGCTGCGCAAAGCGATTGCTTCGCGAAAGAGTAGTGAACCTGATTGGGTTGTGCCAGATGATCTTTTAAAGGCTCTCGACCAAAGTGAGAATAGAGAACGTCTTATCAATGCATCGAACAATGCTCAGTATGAGATGGTCATCAATCTTGCGGCGGGTTCGCCAGAAATGCTTACTTGCAATGAGGTGGACGTCCTTTGGAGATTATCCGAAGCCTTTGCCAAGGTTGACAAAGGTAATCGAGCGCTCGACGGTTATCTCTACATTATAAATAATTGCTCTGATCCCAATGTTCGTACTGGTACGATACAAAAGGCACTGACAAATCTCTCTTATGATGAAATGCAAAAGCTTTTGGAGGTTGAAAGGCGCTCACCAGATGGACAGCGTGAATTTGCCGGGCTCGAGAAAGATATAGCGCGTCATTTCGTTGGTTTGGCTGCTCTCGATAAAGATCTGGTAATAGATCCTTCCAATATTTCAGCACTCGAAAACATCCCGGACAGTGAAACTCTGGGCTCTGATGCAGAGATGCTCGGTTGGTATTATATGCGCCGTGATGAGCCGACAAAGGCTGAAAAATGGTTTGATTTGGCCAATAAGAAGCAAGCGACGGTTACATCTGCCCAAGGAATGGCGCTTGTCTTAAATGCGCGCAAAGATTATTCGGCGGCAGAGGATTTGATGTATCCGTGGCATGATAAGTCGCCCGATGCAACGCTGGTTTATTTTGATTCAGCGGCGAACTTGCTCTCAAGTGATCCACCCAATCGAATGCCTGAGACTATTAGTCCACAAGTATTGACGCGTATTGCAAATGCTACGGTTGCGGAAAAAAATATTACGACAGCAGAACAACTTGGTTGGTATGCGCGGGCAATGCAACAAGATTTGACCGCAGTTCAATGGTTCCAGACTGCTCTTTCGTGGGATCCGTCAAATGAACCCGCTGCCTATGGATTGGCTTTAGGTCTGCTGTCGATAGATGACGAAAATCAGTTGCGGCAAGTAAAACAAAACTGGGACTCCAAGTCCGCCCGCATTCGGGAGGTTGGTGATAGCAGACAGAATAGCAGCCGTTCTTCTCGGGGGCAGAGCTCAAGGCCAAGTAACGCGACCGCTCCTCGAACTGTCAGGAGTAATTCATACAACCCGGCGGATCGTGCAGCGCAGCCGAGATCAGCGGGATCAGGAAATGCGCGATCCTGTACTCACGCTCTGGAAGGGCCGATGCCCACTGGCGGGAATGCAGTTTCTCATGGCTGGTGTCTGATGGAACTCAATCGTCCACTCGATGCTGTAAGAAGCTTTGAATCTGCGCTGATGACTGGATCTGCTTCCCAACGTTCGGACGCGGCCTATGGCCAGGCGCTGGCTTATTTGCGTGCAGGTCTGGTTGATAAAGCCGCCGTATCAGCCACTAAGGCACCGTTAAGCCCTCAACGTCAGAAGGAACTGCGCGTTTCAATATTATCAGATAAAGCCGTTGCTGCTTATCAAGCTGGCAACTTTCGTGATGTCCTTTTTATACTCGAGCAACGCGCTCAATTGGCAGCGCCTCGAAAGGATCTGATGGGTCTTCAAGCCGCGGCCTATTTGAAACTTCGTCGTTATGATGATGCGAGGGTAATTTATGAGGCATTGGCTGCCACCGGTGATCGCGAGGGAATAAGAGGAATGGCTGCAATCAGAGATATTCAGGGAAGATAATTTGTCGAATCTTCTTCTTTCGACAAATTATAACTTTGTTAATAAGTGTAAACGAATTGCTAATATTGCAGTAATTGGTTAGCTATTAACCATGTTGAGCACTATTCGAATAGGCGGGTGATTCATAGTCCGCTCAACTTGAGGTTGAAGTTGTTTTTTTGGATTGTGTTTGATGGCGGCGGAAAAACGAAAGCGATTAAATTCGGCATGTGCTAAGAGCTTAATCCTTAGCTTTTTCTGTTTTAATTCAATTGCACTCCATACTAATGCCGCTTCCTCCGCAGAGCCATTTCAGCTGCTGGAAACCGACAATATTCCTCTTTCTCCCGTCGATGAACCAGGGATTAAGGGGTTTCAAATGCTCTCGAGCGATGTTCAAAACGGCCGTGATCTCGTATTCAAAAATGGGGAAACAGCAGGTCAGCTCGAAATTACAAATAATGTTGCTGATAGGACGACATTTCTCGACCAAAGTTCTGGCGGCGAGGCGACTATTATCAATAATTCTGGAGGCGAAACGTGGTTTTCGGACCAGTCCACGGCTTCAAACGCATTTATTACTGTGAACACGGATGCAAAATTATCGTTTGACCAACAGAGTTCCGCGGCAGATTCTCGAATAACCAATAATGAGGCGGGGCTGGTTACGTTTTCCGATGAGACCTCAGCCGGTGATTCTGTAATAACGAACAATGGAACAGTTAATTTTAATGGCAGTTCGTCTGCAGACAATTCTCTGATTACCAATAACTCTTCTGGTGATATGGCGTTTCGCGATAACGCTGATGCGGGGCGTCGCAACATAACAAATAATGGCCAGATTGATTTTTATGACCAGAGCTCTGCTGGTCAGGGTCTTATTGTCAATAACGAGTCTGGCAATATAAATTTCTATGGGTCGTCTACAACGAATTCATCCGATCTCAACAATAGTGGCTCACTTGTTCTCAGCGATCATTCGTCAGCAAGCCAATCCTCTATTGTGAACAATGAGACGGGGACTATTCGCTTAGATGGCAGTGCAACAGCCGGCAGCGCGAATATAAACAATAGTGGCACAATCGCATTTAGCGATGAAAGCAGCGCTGGTAGTGTACGTCTGTTTAATAACGAGAAATCTTCCATAAGTTTCGATAACAAATCAAACGCTGGAAGCAGTTTTATTATTAATGCTGGCGACCTTGCGTTTTCGGGCACATCATCAGCGGGGAGTTCCTCGATCCTTATAAGTGGAGGCGGAACAGCGCGCTTTATTGGCCAGTCCACAGGCGGAACCTCAGACATTCACATTGATCAAAATGGGGCTTTGGATGTTTCCCAGCTTGATAATCAGCAACTATCTATCGACTCTCTCGTCAGTGCAGGTAATGTCAATTTAGGGAGAACTACGCTAACAGCAGATCAAAAGATCGCACTCAATGATACGTCGCATATTAGTCTCGTTCTCGGTTATGGACGATTGATCGCTGAAGACTTGGAACTCCAAGGTGGCACTCTCGACTTAAAACGTGCCGATGATTTGCTTTATGAAATTAACAAGACATACGGCATCTTTTACGCTCCGACATATAGCGGGTCCGCGTTCAGCGAGGTGTTAAGCCACGATTTTGTGTTTGTCACGCCGTTGGTGGATTCAAATACGGTTATTCTTACGCGTAACGATATTCGTTTTGATAGCGTTTCAAATACACCCAATCAAACCGCGGTGGCAGGCGCGATCGAATATCTTAACCCAGACAATTTGGTATATCGCTCAATTATCAGCGGTTCTGAAACCGATGCGAGTCGGAGTTTTGACTTTCTTTCAGGCGAAGTGCATTCAAGCATTATAACAGCTTTATCTGACAGCAGTTTGTATTTTCGCGATGAAGTATTTAACCGCGCTTTGCATGGCTTTAGAGGAACTGAAACGCGTTCAGAACAGCTTCAGTTTTGGCTGTCTGCCAGAGGCGTGAATGCCAAAACGAACGGTTCAGAAGCAATTGCAGGCGCCAAATCAAATGGCTACGGTATCAACGCTGGTATTGCCTATGATTTTACAGATCATTTATCCGCCGGTATCGTAGGTGATTATCAAGATACTTCGCTAAAGATTTCCGACCGCGCAAGTGCCGCAGATATTAACACATGGGGGGCGGGTTTATTCTTGCAGTGGCAGCAGAACGGCTTCAATGTCGGCGTTGGTGCAGCATATCAATATCATTCAATCCAAACGCAACGATTGTTAAACCTGAATGCATTGACGGGTACATTGAGTGCTGATTATAACGCATATACCACTCAGTATTTTACCAAAGCTGGTTATACATTCGACGCGGGGATTATGGATGTCCAGCCGTATCTGGCTTTGAGTTATTCATCGACGGAAATTGATGGTTTTCGGGAAAGTGGCCTTTTGGATGCAGCCCTTTCCGGATCATCATTGTCTATAAACAATACTACGGGAACGCTGGGCATCCAGACCAACGCCTCTTATTCTATCAATCAGAGATATAGTCTAAATGCACGGCTAAATGCTGCCTGGAATAAGGAGTGGGGTGATCGCAATACCCGCCGCGAACTTTCATTTGCGCCGGAATATCCTTTCTATGTTTTTGGAACTTCTTCCAACGATGAATATTTGCTTATGAGATTGCAGATTGGTCTGGTTAATTTAGAGCGGTTCTCAATGAATCTTACATATACGGGAGTTTTCGGAAACGAAACAGACTCAACAACATACGCCACAAATGCTGTATTGAAATTCTAGTGTATGCCTGTTGAAGGCACTGTTACCTAACCTACGTGTAAACATTAGTGGCGATAACTGGCTATGATCGAACCTCGTTCTTCGCTTTACCATCGGCATCGTTATCCCGCTGAGATTATTGCAGAGGCGGTATGGTTGTATCTCCGCTTTCCATTGATGGGGAAGACGGTACCGCTCTAACCCGGTTCGTCGTATGATGAATAGCCAACTCAAACAGGAGCCATTGATATGATTGCCAGCACAATCGGCCTTGATCTGCCAAGCATAACTTTCACGTCCATACGGTGGATGCCGCGGGTTTAGTGATTAAAACCGCTGCGCTCCGGCGAAGTGGACTTGCCCTTATTTAGAGGAGAGATTTTGTCACTAATTGACGGTTTATCATCTCGAACTGGATCGGTGATTTATACCCGAGTGCAGAATGTCTGCGCACAGGATTTGAGACGCCGTCAATGTATTCGCCAATGGCGTTGATCGCGTCATTTCTGGTCTGGAATACAGTGCGCAGATCATTTCTGACTTGATCGTCTTTAAGACGGTTTCCACCATTGCATTATCGTAACAATTTCCTTTTCCGCTCATGGATGAAAGTATCTCGTGAGCTTTGAGGATTTTGCGATACTCATAACTGGCATATTGGCTCCCCTTGTCCGAGTGCTGGATCAACCCCGGCTTTGGTTGCCGGATTGCAATGGCTTTCTTCAAAGCACTGATCGCCAGATCCTTCTTCATCCGATCGCGCGCTTCCCAGCCGATGATGCGACGCGAATAAAGATCGACAACGATTGCCAGATATAGCCAGCCTTCAGCAGTCCATATGTAACTGATGTCGACACCCCATTTCTGATTGGGTTCGTCGCAAGTGAAGTCCTGATCCAGAAGATTGGGAGCGACAGGCTCACCATGATTGCTGTCGGTCGTGCGTTTGAAGCGCGTTTTCTGCCAGGCTTTAAGGCCGTTTTCACGCATCAGTCGCGCCGTGCGGTGACGTCCTACCCGAATACCTTCTTCGCTCAGTTCGACATGCATACGAGGGCTGCCATAGATTTCACGTGATAGCGCAAACTGATTGCGAATATGGGCCAGGATAATCATGTCATCAAGCTGACGGCGACTGGGGCGCCGATGCTTCCATGCATAATAACCGCTGATGCTGACGCCTGCGAAAGCGCACAGCCGTGACAGAGACATGTGGGCCTTCTCCGTATCGATGAAAGCAAACTTCATCGACTTGTCTCCCGAGCGAAGAAGGCCGTCGCTTTCCTAAGAAACACTCTCTGCATCGGGGATTGGATCAAGCTGATATCCCAAAGCTCGAGCACGGCGTTGTAGGCTTGCCAGAACCCGGCCGCGATGTTGCTCATCATATGCCTCTGCACCAGGATCACGATAAGCCATACCGAAGCGAAGAGCGTTGAAGAAGAGCACAGCGATCTTGCGTGCAGTCGCTGTCACTGCTTTCTGCTTGCCGATACGCCCTGCCAAACGTCGGTAAAACGCACCCAGCACTGTGTCGCTTCGGCCAATCGTGGTAGCTGCCAACCGCAAGAGTGCGGCCGCCCGACTCGATGATCGGCGCGTTCTGGACAAAAGAAGTCTCCCGCCAGATATCTTGTTGCCAAGAGCCAGGCAAAGCCACGATGTAAAGTGTTTGGCGGTTGGCCATGCCCGCAAATCTGTGCCGCACTCACCAATCAACTTCAGAGCAAGTAATGCACCGAAGCCATGAATTTGCGTCAAGTCCGTTCCTACAAGGCCATATAATGCGGCCCGGACATCAAACGATGGCGTATTCGGCTGCTTCGTCCTTATTCTGATCTTAGGCAACGGCCATTGTGGCTTTTCGACATTATGCGTCATTGTGGCGATCGCCTGCTCGAGCTTGTGATCGCATTCGAGCATCTTTTGCTGATAAAAGTCGGACAGGTCCAACGATTGGGAAAGCGCAAAGATGTGTTCATCCCGATCATTCCCAACCAGGGATGCGCGTATCGTTTCGACCGAGGAGTGACAACGGATATCGCGCAAGGATGCCAGCACATCCGGGTCTCGTTCGCCGGCAACGATTGCCCGGATGATCCTCATGCCTGTGACGCCGGTGATGTCTGACACGACATGGTGAAGCTGAAGATTCACCTCCATCAACGCCTTTTGCATATGCTGGATATGAGCGGCCGCGTATTCGACCAGTCGTTCTCGTTGCCGCAAATATGCACGCAGAGTGGCAATTTGCGCATTCGGCCGAAAGCTTCCTCGAAGCAGACCATAGGAGTGCAGTTGGCGCAGCCATGCCGCATCGCTGACATCGGTCTTTCGACCAGGAACATTCTTTGCATAACGCGCATTGACGAGAATTACCTCAAACCCATACTGCTCCAAAATCTCGTAAGCCGGTATCCAATAGACGCCTGTCGATTCCATGGCGACACTGGTGACCCCGCAGGATTTGAACCAGTGAGCAAGATTGTTCAGATCATGGGTAAAAGTCCCGAAAGCGCGGATTGGCATATCATCAGCGTCAGGATTGACGGCTGCCATATGCATAGTTTCGCCAATATCGATGGCGGCGGCTCTCGGGTTCATGCGCCTTAGATTCTGCGTGTTAGATGGTATAGTCTTGGACATGACCTCTCCTCCTCTGAATCAAGGAGGGGCTGGGCCGTGCAAATTATTCAATTTCCTAACCGGGATCACCGCCGAAACGGCGTCACCACTCTCAAGTCCGCAACAGCCCATGTGCCACGTTTTTTAACGGGGTCAAATGCCTCCAATAAGCTAACGGCAACTCCCCTCCGATTAACAAGATAGCACAGTCTGTTTCCTCCGCGCACAGGCGGACCAAGGCCCGTGATTGTTTTTTAACAAATCTCGTTCCTGGCGCAGGAGTTCGTTTTCTTTGCGAAGGCGAGCAAGTTTCTGGCTGATATCCTCATGCGGACCAGAAAGCAGATCCTTCTCAGCAAAATTGCGACGCCAGCGGTCAAGCGTTGACTTGCCAATGCCTAGGTCGGCCGCGACCGATGAAATGCTGCGACCACTCGTCGTTAAAATACGAACAGCTTCGCGCTTGAAATCTTCTGTAAATTCTCGCTGCTTCAATTCTAGGTCTCCTGTCAGTTTTATCTAACAGAAGCCCTCCTCTTTTGAAGGGGAAGTCCAAAACGAGTTCTGAGTCTAACAGATACCCTTAATTCCCCGTTATTCCTTGGACGAATAACAAATGTAAAAACATTCATTTGTTTAATTTTACGTTCTGTAGATAAATCCAGCAAAACGAATGTGACAGTTGCATGTTCGCAAAATGAGGGAACGTAAAAATGAAAACAAGTTTGATTCTCTTGGCTGGCGTGATTGGTTTGGTCGCAACTCCCGTTCTAGCCAAAGACCTGACGATCGGTCTTAGTGGGACGGTGACGTCGATTGATCCACACTTCTACAATGCCTCGCCTAACAACTCGATTGCGATGCAGATTTTTGATCGCTTAACTGAGCGAACAGCTGACGGCCAGCTGGTCGAGGGCCTGGCGACGAAATGGGAATCTGTTTCTGAAATGAAATGGCGCTTTACGTTGCGAGAAGGCGTAAAGTGGCATGACGGCAAGCCTTTCACCTCTGACGACGTGGTTTTCACGCTCGGTCGCGCCGGAAGTGTGCCAAATAGCCCCGGCGGGTTTGGCGGTTTCATGCGTAATATCGCAAGTGTCGAGGCCGACGGCGACAACGCCGTTATCATCAATACCAAGACGCCAGCGCCGACTCTTCCAGGCGATCTCGCCAATATCGCAATTGTGTCGCGCCATGTGGGTGAGGGCGCCGACACCGCCGACTATAATTCAGGCAAGGCTGCAATTGGCACAGGCGCGTTTCGCTTGAAGACGTTCAAGCAGGGCATTGAGGTTGGTCTGGAGCGTAATCCAGATTGGTGGGGCAAGAAAGTCGCCTGGGATCATGCCACGTATCGCATGATTTCCAGCGCGAGCGCACGCACGACCGCTGCTCTGGCTGGTGATGTCGATGTCATCGACGCGCCCGCTGCGACGGATATCGCACGTTTCAAGACAACGGCCAATCTTTCTTTCGTCAGCACTCCAGGTCTACGGGTTATCTATCTCGCACCATCGACATCGGGTGATGCCTGGAAGGCTTTTGTGAAGGGGCCTAACGGAGAAGTGCTGGACAAGAATCCTTTGGCAGATCCTCGCGTAAGGAATGCTCTTTCCAAAGCGATCAATCGCCAAGGCATCGTTGACAAGATCATGGAAGGTACTGCAACGGCGTCCGGTCAGTGGCTGCCCAAGGGTGCATTTTCTTATACGCCTGACATTCAGCCTCCCAAACCAGATGCTGCGGGCGCAAAGAAGCTACTGGCCGATGCGGGATATCCGGATGGTTTTCAGCTGACGGTTCACGTGCCGAATGATCGCTATCCCAATGCACCTGCGGTCGTTCAGGCTATCGCTCAGATGTGGACGAGAATTGGTGTAAAGACGAGTGTGGAGGCTCTTCCGTGGACCACCTTCTCGTCACGCAAGTCTGAATTCGCGATGAAACTTCTCGGCCTTGGCAACGCGACGTATGACGCGAGCTCCATGCTTGTCAATGTGTTGGGCACAGTCGATCCCAAGCGTGGCCTGGGTGCTGCCAATGATAGCGGCTACTCCAACCCAGCACTTGATGAGCTGGTCTCCAAGGCGATGACAATCTACGACGAAAAGGCGCGTGAAGGCGCTCTTATTGAAGCAGTCAAGGTTGCAATCACGGATGGCGGCATTATCCCGCTCTACCAGCAGAGCAATGCCTGGGTGCTTCGCAAGGGGCTCGACTACGCTCCACGTATCGATGAGCGAACACTTGCAAAAGACATTTCGGAATAAGGCGTGAAACAAAAGGCTGGTGCCGCTGCGCCAGCCCTACCTCTCCGTGAACGGAGGGCAGCCGCCTGTCGAAATGTCGGCGATCATGCACATACAAAACGACCCCCAAAGCGGGGGTTCGGTATCTTACAAATAATAAGAGGGTATCATGACCCTATGGATTATCCAGCGCCTGATTCAAGCGGTTCTGGTCGCGCTTGCAATGGCTCTGATCGTATTCGTCGGCCTTCATCTTATCGGCAGCCCGATTGAGACATTGCTTCCACCAGAAGCGACTCATGAAGACCGTCTGCGTTTGATTGCAGATCTCGGGCTCGATCGGCCTCTTTATGAACAGTTCTTTCTTTTCTTAAAAGGGCTCCTTCAGGGCAATCTTGGTGTGAGTTATGTCTATAAGGAACCGGCAGTCGAGCTAATTCTATCTCGCCTTCCTGCAACCCTTGAGCTTGCTTTCGCCGCTGTCCTGCTATCGGTCATCTTTGGCGTACCGCTCGGTCTCGTTGCCGGCTGGAAACCCGAAAGTCCATTCGCTCGCTTTATCATGATCGGATCGATCTTCGGCTTCAGCCTGCCGATTTTCTGGATCGCGATCCTTCTTATCATGATTTTCAGTGTTCAGCTTGGCTGGCTTCCAAGCTCGGGACGTGGCGCAACCGAAGTCGTTTTCGGAATACCATGGTCTTTTCTGACGCTGGACGGCTTGCGGCATATCCTGCTGCCCGCGGTCAGCCTCTCGCTGTTCAATATTTCAATGGTGACGCGTTTGACTGAAGCGGGTGTGCGTGAGGCGATGTCGAGCGAGTATGTGCGATTTGCACGGGCGAAGGGTCTCTCACCTCGCCGCATCCTCGGTGTGCATGTGCTGAAAAACGTGATGATCCCCGTCGTGACTGTTGTGGGTCTGGATATTGGCCAGACGATTGCGTTTTCCGTTGTGACCGAAACCATCTTTGCCTGGCCGGGTGTAGGCAAGATTATCATTGACAGCATTGCCGCACTCGATCGTCCCGTCATTGTCGCTTATCTTATGCTCGTAGTCATCATGTTCGTCATTATCAACCTCGTCGTGGACGTGACCTATAGGTTGCTTGATCCACGGATCAGGCTTCAGGGAGAATGATGTGCGAACGGTAATGAATTCTTCCAAACTTCGCATCGGCCTGCAATTCATGCGGCAGTTTGCTCGCTCGCCCATTGCGGTGCTCGGACTTGTGCTGATGGTCCTGATCGTTCTCATGGCTGTTTTTGCACCCTATCTGTCGCCGCAGAATCCATACGACCTCTTGCAGCTGGATATCATGGATGGGCGTATGGCTCCGGGGACGCAATCGTCGGCGGGCTTTACTTTCCTTTTCGGGTCGGACGACCAGGGACGCGACATGCTGTCCGCCATTCTCTATGGCTTGCGGATAAGCCTCATCGTCGGGTTGGGTTCTGCAACAATCGCTTTTATCATCGGCACGGCGTTCGGCTTGACGGCAGCCTATGTTGGCGGAAGATTTGAAACCGGGATGATGCGGCTTGTCGATCTTCAGCTTTCTTTCCCCACCATCCTGTCCGCGCTGTTGATCCTCGCGCTTCTGGGCAAGAGTGTTGGCAATGTCGTCTTTGCCATCGTTCTGGTGGAATGGGCTGCCTATGCCCGTACAGCACGTGGTGCAGCTTTGACGGAGCTTCGACGGGAATATGTGGAGGCTGCGCGGTCCCTTCGCCTCCCGCACCGGAACATTCTGTTTCGTCAATTGCTTCCAAATTGTTTGTCGCCGCTTGTCGTGCTGCTGACCATGCAGGTCGCACGTGCCATTACGCTGGAAGCGACACTCAGCTTTCTGGGCCTAGGTGTTCCAATAACGGAACCGTCGCTCGGACTTTTGATCGCCAGCGGATACGAATTCATGTTGTCAGGAACCTACTGGATCGCCCTTTTCCCCGGTATTGCGCTTCTGGTCACGATCTTTGCCATCAATCTTGTTGGCGATCGTCTACGCCAGCTACTTGATCCGAAGGCTGCACGGAGATGAGTGCCATGCTTGAAATCAAAGGTTTGAAAACAGAGGTTGTGACTGAAGAGGGCAATTTGACCCTTATTGATGATATCAATCTCAGCCTGGCTGCGGGTGAAGTGATGGGCCTTGTAGGAGAATCCGGCTCCGGCAAATCTGTGACAGGTCTTTCAATTATGGGCCTGCTCGATAAGCCCGTACAGGTAACAAGCGGGCAAATCCTGTTCAAAGGTCAGGACTTGCGCAAAGCCTCGCAGAAAGAGTTGCAATCCATCCGGGGCAACCGCATTGCGATGATCTTTCAGGATCCGATGTCGACGCTCAATCCGGTACTTCGAGTCGATACACAAATGATGGAAGTCGTGCTTGCGCACGAAAACGTCAGCAAAAAGGTTGCGCGCGAACGTGCGCGTGATGCCTTGGGCATGGTCGGCATTCCAAGCCCGGAGGAGCGGTTGAATGCGTATCCGCATCAATTTTCCGGTGGCATGCGGCAGCGCGTAGCCATCGCCATTTCGCTCCTCATGTCACCTGACCTGATCATTGCAGATGAGCCCACAACGGCTCTTGACGTCACCATTCAGGCACAAATTCTCTCAATCGTGCAGAAGCTCGCTCGGGAGAAAGGGACGGCTCTGATATGGGTTACACATGACCTTTCGGTCGTTGCCGGTCTGGCTGAGAGGCTTTCAGTCATGTATGCGGGTCGTATCGTTGAACAAGGTTTAACGGCCGATCTGCTGACACGGCCGTTGCATCCTTATACCAATGGCCTGATTGCAAGCCTGCCTGCGCATAACAAACGCGGCGAACGACTAAGGCAGATATCGGGCGCTACTCCCTCCGTTGCCAATATGCCAGAGGGTTGTGCGTTTCGCCCGCGTTGCTCTTATGGCAGTGAAATCTGTTTCAACCAACCTCTGCTTGAACCGGTGGAAGGGCGCCTGCTTCGCTGTTTTCACCCTGTGATGCAAGGAGCGTCGTCATGAGCCCACGTTTGGAAGTGCGCAACGTCAGTAAGCGCTTCAGTCGTAAATCCGGCGTGGTGGAACGCGGTGCTGAGCTGATAGGCCTGAAAGCTGCAAATCCCGTCGTGCGGGCGCTGGACGATGTCAGCCTCACTGTGGAAGAACGGGAAGTCGTCGGCATCGTCGGAGAATCCGGTTGCGGAAAATCCACACTTGGCCGCGTGGTGGCGGGACTATTGCAAGCCTCTGAAGGGACAGTCCTGTTTCGCGGTAAAGAGCTGACAGAGATGAACAGCAGGCAGGCAGAAGAGGCGCGACTGAAGGTCCAGATGATCTTTCAGGATCCGTCGTCGTCGCTCAATCCACGCCAGCGTGTGCATGAAATCATTGGGGCAGCGCCGCTATACCACAAAATGACGAATGCGCGTGAACTCGACGATTATGTCAGTCAGCAAATGGAGCGGTCGGGGCTCGACCCATCGATGGCGAGCCGTTTCCCGCATCAGTTCAGTGGTGGTCAGCGCCAGCGCATCGGCATTGCGCGGGCTCTGGCTGTTCAGCCCGATATGCTGATCTGTGACGAATCCGTTGCGGCGCTCGATGTTTCGATCCAAGCGCAGATCCTCAATCTGTTCCTTGATCTTAGAGAGCAGCTGGATCTCACCTATCTTTTCATCAGCCACGATCTCTCCGTGGTGGAGCATATATCCGATCGCGTTGTGGTTATGTATCTGGGACGCGTTGTCGAAGAAGCGCGGGTTGATGAATTGTTTTCGCACCCGAACCACCCCTACACGCGCGCACTTCTTCAGGAAAGACCGAGCCTCGACCCCGTTCAACGGCGCTTTTCGGCTATCGAAGGAGAGATTCCAAGCCCGCTATCGCCGCCGTCTGGATGTCATTTTCATCCTCGCTGTCCGTTTGCGATGGAGCGGTGCCGCGTCGAAAGACCGGAACTGCGGACCATCGCCTCAGGGCACAAAAGTGCCTGCCATCTCAACGATTGAACCTCCCACAATCGACAATGTCAAAAGGATCAAACATGTCTGTTTCAGCGCCTCTGGAACACCTGCCACAAGCGGTTCGTCAGGAATTTCCCGCTCGGGAATGGGCGAAGATCACCACTCCTGAAGATTATGGTCTCTCCACCACCGTTAAAGAAAAAGTGGACACCATGCTCGACGGCCTGTCGACCACATCTTTCATGGCAGTCGCCGGCGGAAAAACGCTCTACACTTACGGAGACGTATCGGAAGTCAGCTATCTCGCGTCGACCAGAAAAAGCATTCTTTCGATGCTCTTTGGTAAAGCGGTTGCAGACGGGAAGATCGATCTCGATTTGACGATGGCGGATTTGGACATCGATGAAGATCATGGCCTTCTTCCCATCGAAAAGACAGCAACGTTGCGTGACCTGCTGATCAGCAGTTCGGGCGTCTATCATCAGCCCGGCAGCCCCGGCAGCAATACAAAGAACATTCCGGAGCGCGGCTCGAAAAAGCCTGGCGATTATTTCCATTACAACAACTGGGATTTCAATGTTCTGGGTGCAGCTTTCGAAAAATTGACGGGTCGCAGTGTCTTCAAAGCCTTCGAAGAGGATTTTGCAGGTCCGATGGGCCTGCAGGATTTCGATCCGTCGCGTCAGCGTATGATGGGCTATGAGGGCGCGTCCCGCTATCTCGCCTACCATTTCTTTCTGTCGGGCAGGGATATGGCGCGACTGGGGCTCTCGATGGTGCGCAATGGTCGCTGGGGTGACGAGCAAATCATCCCCGCGGACTGGGTTGCGGAAAGCACACGCATTCGCGTTCCCGCCGAAAAAATGAATGAGAGCGAAAAATCCCGTGTTGCTGGCTACAGCTACCTGTGGTGGATTCCTGTGGTGACCAAGGATACCCCGGAATGGGAAGGAGCCTTCGTGGCCGCGGGCCATTTTGGGCAGTTCATTCTGGGCATGCCTGCGTTGGATATGGTCTTCGTCAACCGCCGCGCAATTCCCGACGAACTGGCCATTGCTCGCAATGACGGAAGCTTCAAGGAAGAGCTACCTGCGGTGACGATGGAGCAGTTCTTGAGTGTTGCCGACCAGTTTATTGCAGCAAAGGTAAGCGGCAAATAATGCACAGTCGTTAGTGCAGATCTTCCGTAAAGCACGCGGAAATTTGCTCACGCAACCAGAGGCTTGCCGGATCACGCTCCTTTTCGGCAAGCCAGATCATGCTGGTGGATTGTTTTTCCTCTGCGAAAGGCGATTCCAGCAATAGTAAATCGTGAGAATGTTCGAACAGCTTTGCAACACTCTCCGGCATCATGGCAACGAGATCGCTGCGGGAAACGATAGCGACTGCTGCGGAAAAATGCGGAACGACCGCAACGATGCGGCGCTGTAGCCCCAACGCATCAAGACGCTCGTCAATCCATCCGCGACGACCCGGCGAAGACGTCACTTTAACATGACCGAGTGAAAGCAAGGCATCGAGTGTCAAGGGATCTCTCGCTACCGGGTTGTTTGCCGACATGATGCAGACTCTTCTCTCGGTAAAAAGTGAAGAACAACGATACCGAGCCGGAAAGTTGTCTGCAGTCATGACGGCGACATCAATTGCCCCCTCATCGAGATGTTCCTGCACAACAGGAAGAAAGTTTCTGTTTTGGTTTGAGCCGGTGCGCGGCATATGGATGACTTCCAGAACGCAGTGTTCGGCCTCAGAGCGGACGTTTTCCAGAAGGCGTGGCATCAGGACGACAGAGAAATAGTCGTTCATGCCAATTCTGAAAGTGCGATGGGATGTTGAGGGTTCGAATGCCCGCCGTTGGAGCATAACAGATTCCGTTTCTTCGATAATACGCCGCACCACTGGAAAAATTTCGGTGCAGAAGCGTGTCATCACAAAGCCCCCGGAAGTCTTCTTGAACAGTTCATCGCCTGTTATTGCGCGTGCCCGCTTCAAGGCGTGGCTCATCGCGGGTTGAGAAAGACCGATATACTCACCTGCAGTCGTCATATTGCCTTTTACGACGAGCGCATAAATGACTTTTAAAAGATTGAGATCGACCGATCCCAATTGAAACCGCTGCATGGCACCCTTGTCCATTTTCTGAAACTCTAACGTGAATATTCGTACAGGGAATGATTTAAAAAGATAGGGGATGAGCAATTCAACGTGCGACTACGTCTCTGTGTTCGGTCCACCTTAAAAGTCCTATAGATCGTGGAAGTTAGCATAATCCAATGCCCTACCGACGGTACTTCAGAAGCTTCCCCATGCGCCCATTAGCATGTTAAGGAAGCGCTCCGCTGCTGGAGACAGAGTACCACCTCTGCGCCGCACAACGCCGATCGTTCTCGAAATTTCGGGGTTTCGGATAGGCCTTGTAATCAAAAGAGGGTGCTCTGCCTGAGGCGTTGCCATTTGTGGCAATACTGAAATACCCAATCCAGCCTCGACCAGACCAAGAGAAGTCGACAAGTGAGTCACTTCATAAAACCAGCGAAGTTTGATGTTGGACTTTGCCAATGCACCATCCAACAATGTGCGGTTACCACTTGAGCGATGTACCGTGATAAGGTGATAGGGTGTCAAATCCTCCCAGCCAACTTCGGATTTCTCCGCAAGTGGGTGATGTTTGCTGGCGGCCAGAACGAACGGGTCTTCCACAAGCCGGTCAAATATCAAATCAGGGTCTGCCGTCCCCATGATGTTGATTCCAAACTCGACTTCACCCCGGGCAACAGCCTGTAGTCCGTCTGTTGCAGGAAGATCCAGAATTCTGAAGCGAATATTGGGATATTCAATGTTGAACTGCCGTATCACTTTCGGCAGGAAGTAGAATGCAGCCGTAGGCAGACAAGCGATTGTCACTAGCCCGCCGCGCTGCACGGCAGGATCACGCATTGCAAAAAGTGATCCGTCAAACTCTTCTAGCATGCGTCGCACCAAGGGTATTAATTCAGACCCCAAAGCGGTGAGCGATACATGACGCGTTGTTCTTTCGAGAATCGGTGCGCCAATGGCCAGTTCCAGCTTCTGAATCCGCCTGCTCAAGGCGGGCTGCGACATATTGAGTGAATCGGCTGCCCTGTGAAAACTCTCAAGCTCGACGATTGCGAGAAATGCTCTTAAGTCTAAAATTTCACAATTTATGCTCATTTTGCATCAATTCCCCAATTCTTCGCATTTTACATATCAATGACTTTTCCACAAAATGTAACAAATCCATTGATTGATGCCCACTAGACATGAGTGGAGGCGAAAGTGCAAGCATGAACGATCTAATGTCTATACCCTGCGTATTGATGAGAGGCGGCACATCAAAAGGCCCATTCTTTCTGGCGTCTGATCTGCCAACAGATCGCAACGAGCGCGATCAGATTCTGCTTTCAATCATGGGATCGGGGCATCCACTTCAAATCGATGGTATTGGCGGCGGAAACCCTGTGACCAGCAAAGTTGCCATCATTGGTCCAGCCAGCATTCCTGGAGCAGATATCGACTATCTTTTTGCACAGGTTCGTATTGATCAGCAGTTGGTCGATACTGCGCCCAATTGCGGCAACATGCTTGCAGCCGTCGGCCCCTTCGCAATAGAAGCGGGTCTGATGAAAGCACAGGGCGCAACGACACTTGTTCGCATTCATAACGTCAATACCGGCAAGCTTATCGAAGCGGAAGTACCAACGCCTGGCGGAAAAGTTTCATACCTCGGCGATGCGAGCATTGATGGTGTGCCTGGAAAGGCTGCACCAATTGCGCTGACGTTTCTTGATGCGGCCGGAGCCAGAACGGGGAAGCTGTTTCCCACCGGTGTGCCGCAGGAAATAATTGAAGACGTGGCCGTTACCTGTATTGACTGCGCAATGCCAATGGTTCTGATTGAAGCCAGCGATCTCGGTGTCAGCGGTTATGAGAGTGCGGCTGAACTCAACATCAATACCGCATTGCTGGCACGGCTCGAAAAAGTGCGTATCGAGGCTGGCCGGCGCATGGGCATGGGTGATGTGACCGATCAGGTCACGCCGAAGCCTGTCCTTATTAGCAATGCAAAGAACGGCGGCGACATCAATGTTCGGTATTTCATGCCGCACGAATGCCATCCGTCGCTTGCGACCACTGGCGCGGTTGGCATCGCAACAGCGTGTATCAGCGCTGATACGATTGCGTCAAAACTCATCGGTCTTCGTACACCGCCGCTTGTGTTGTCGATCGAACATCCCAGCGGTCACCTTGACGTCAAACTCCAGGAGCGAGACGGAAAAGTGATTGCTGGAATCCTGCGCACAGCTCGCCGGCTTTTTGACGGTCACGTGTTTGCAAAACCTGTAAAAAATGCCGTCTGCGCGGCATAATTCCAATGGATGCCGGGAGGGCACCATTTTCAACCGGAGGAAAATCATGCGTAAATTTATGCTCGCCCTGGCAGCAACTGTCGCTTTTGCAGGAACAGCGATGGCTGAGCCTGTTCGCATCAGCGTCGGCTCTTATAACCTCAATAATCTGCCGTTTCCTGTCGCGCAGGGACTGGGCCTTTATGAGAAAGAAGGATTAGACGTCACCGTCGAAAATTTTGCGTCCGGCGGCTCCAAAACATTGCAGGCACTCGTGGCGGGATCAACAGATATCGCTGTTGGCTTCTACGACCATACGATCCAGATGCAATCTCAAAACAAAGATGTCGTTGGCTTCATCGTTCTTGCACGCAATTCCGGATTGGTTCTCGCTGGCGGGAACAACTCAAAATTTGACCCGGCCAAGCCGGAAACCATCAAGGGCGCAAAGATCGGCATCACATCGCCTGGTTCATCTTCAGATTTCTTTGTGCGCTACTATTTGCAACGCCACAACTTGTCGGCAGATGATGTCGCCCTGATCGGAGTTGGTTCAGGTTCCGCTGCTGTCGCCGCCCTTGAACAGGGCAAAATCGATTTGCTGGTTAATTACGATCCGGCCGCAACGTTCATCGAAGCTAAAGGTGTTGGCAAGATCCTCATTGATGGTCGCAGCGACGATGGTGCCAAGGAAATCTATGGCGGCATCTATCCGACATCGGTCCTTTATGCCACGCAAAATTACATCGATAAGAATCCTGAAACCGTTCAAAAAGTCACCAACGCTACCGTTAAAGCGCTGGAATGGATGAATACACATTCGGCGGAAGAGATCGTTGATAAGCTTCCAAAGGAGTTTATCTCAGGCGATCGTGAAACCTATATTCAGGCTGTGCAGAACGCCAAGGCAATTTTCTCCACCGATGGAAAATTCAACGAGGAAGATATCAAAACTCCACTCGTCGTTCTCAACAGCTTCAACAAGAAGGTTGCTGCAACCGATATCGATCTCTCAAAAACATACACAAACAGCTTTGTAGAAAAAGCGCCGCACGCGACTACAAATTAAAAGGAGGAGGCAATGTCATTGGCCGTCGTCAAATCTGCGCCTGAAGTCGCAGCAAGTCCCAGCCCGAAAGCAATGGTATCAATTGATGCCGTGACCATGTCGTTCGGTAACTTTGTTGCCGTCGAAAATGTCAACCTAACTGTTGCAGATGGCGAGTTTCTCGCCATCGTCGGCCCGACTGGCTGTGGAAAAAGCACCATTCTTAACGCCATAGCCGGATTGCTGAGACCCTCGCACGGCAAAGTTTCAATCGACGGGAAGGCCGTCACTGGCGTTCACAACGACATTGGATATCTGTTTCAGCAGGATGCGCTTCTGCCGTGGAAAACAGCCCTTGAAAACGTCGAACTTGGTCCGATGTTTAAAGGTGTCAGCGCCTCTGAACGACGCAAGAGCGCGCTCAACTGGCTCGCCAAGGTTGGCTTGAAAGGTTTTGAACAGCGCTATCCTCATCAGCTTTCCGGGGGACAGCGTAAGCGCGTTCAAATGGCACAGGCGCTCATCACGGGTCCAAAAGTCATCCTGATGGATGAGCCTTTTTCCGCTCTCGATATCCACACGCGTCACCTGATGCAAAACGAGCTTCTGCGGCTCTGGCAGGAAGAGCGCCGTGCGGTTGTTATGATTACGCATGATCTCGAAGAAGCCATAGCCCTCGGCGACCGCGTTGTCGTTCTCGCCGCTGGCCCCCGCAGCCGCGTAATCGACAGCTTTCCTGTCGATCTCGACCGCCCGCGCGATGTCGCGGAAATCAAGCTTGATCCGCGCTTTATGGATCTTTACCGCAATATCTGGGCGTCGCTACGCGGCGAAGTGGAGAAAAGCTATGAACGCCACGACTGAACGTCTTATTCAGGTTGGCTTGCTGGTTGTCATTCTTGGCGGCTGGCAACTGGGAACATCGCTGGGCATCATTGACGTGTTCTTCTTCCCGGCACCGGTCAATATTTTCAAACAGGTCGTGGAATGGGTAACCGATACAAGTTTCTATCGCCATGTATCAATCACGTTGACTGAAACCGTCCTTGGATACCTCATTGGTACCGCTCTCGGCGTTGCCGCAGGTGTCTGGCTAGGCCTCAGCCGCAGTTCTGCACGCATTCTGGATCCGTTCATCAAGGGTTTGAATGCAATTCCGCGTGTTGTTCTTGCACCGATCTTTGTGCTTTGGCTGGGTCTTGGTCTCTGGTCCAAGGTTGCCCTCGCGGTTACTCTGGTGTTTTTCGTTACCTTCTTCAACGCCATGCAAGGTGTACGTGAGGTGAACCCGGTCGTGCTCTCAAATGCGCGCATTCTCGGTGCAAAACGGTCCGACCTGTTGCGTCACGTTTACTTCCCGGCAGCGGCAAGCTGGATTCTTTCATCCTTGCGTACGTCGGTCGGCTTTGCGGTGGTTGGCGCAATCATCGGTGAGTATCTTGGCTCTTCAGCGGGTCTAGGCTACCTTATCGCTCAAGCTGAAGGTAACTTCGATGCCGTCGGCGTATTTGCAGGCATTCTGATTTTGGCGATATTCGTTCTGATTATCGACAGCATTCTGGATGTGGTTGAGACACGGTTGATCAAGTGGCGTCCCAATGCCAGCGAACGAGCTGTGTAAGAAGCGAGCTAGAAGTACTTTAACCCATCGTTGATTGGGGGATGCTGGAAACTTTAACAAAGATTCTAGCTTCCCCCTCGAACGTTGCTGTTTCCTGACCATATATGGATAGCATTTCTGCCCTTAGTAACCGGCTAGGGTGTTGTCACGTTCACTGGGCTGCAGTTGCTTGCCTGACGGGTTGGCGTAAATTTTGGCGGTGCAGACATCAGATATCAGCTTCAAGCGTCACCGTTTTCCGCCACAGATCGTTGCTCATGCGGTGTGGCTTTATCTGCGGTTCAACCTTAGTCTGCGTGAAGTTGAGGAAATTCTGCTCGAACGTGGAATCGACGTGTTATACGAGACAGGTCGTCGTTGGATCGCCAAGTTCGACCCCCGGATCGCACGCAACTTGCGACGGCGTCAGGCGCGCCCCGGCGATATTTGGTATCTGGACGAAGTGGCCGTTAAATGCGCTGGAGAGAGGTTCTGGCTCTGGCGTGCGGTGGATCAGAACGGCACCGTGCTCGAAGAAATCTTGCAGAAGCGGCGTGATAAAGGGGCGGCAAAGCGACTGCTCGTGGCGTTGATGAAGCGCTAAGGCTTTGCTCCCAAACGGATCATCACCGATAAGCTTTGCTCGTACGGTGCAGCAAAGGCGGACATGGCACCCAGCCTCGATCATTGGTCGCACAAGGGCCTCAATAATAGGGCCGAGAATAGCCATCTGCCGTTTCGAAAAGGGAACGAACCATGCAAGGCCACCGATCACCAGGCGTGTTGCAACGGTTCGTCTCCATGCACTCAGCTACCCGCAATTGCTTTTCAGTTCCATCCAGCCGGGGTGCCGCACAAACAATTCGATACCATCGCCTCGAAGCTTTCGATGCATGGAAAATTGCCGCCTGTGTCGCCTGAAGATCAACGAGCCTCTGACCTTTCCGGCCAGAGAAACTTAACGTGACAACACAGTGCCATTGCATTGTATCGTTTGACCAATGACGGTTGAAACGTGCGATTAGTGAAGCACCGAGCGTTAAGATCAAAGAGTTGGAGCGGATAAAAACTTTTGATGAATTTAAACGCACCAATCAGCTTATTGAAGTTGGAATTCATCCCCAGCCATGGGCAGATAGTCCATAGATCCATGGCTTATTTGGTTCCCGGCACAAAAACGGCTTGCCTTTAGACATAGTGGTCACTGTGCTTACGATGCTCAGACGGCACTGCTCAATAAAACTGGCGAAAGTACCCTCTTTCTCACGGGTATCGATGCGGGCGAACTTGCCTTTCAGGTTTTGGAGGTGCACTGCGGTCAGCTGGATGGCATCCTCGTCATTGTTTGCGACGATAGGGCCAATGACCTTTCCACGGCCAAATTCGCGGCAAAATGAGTAGCCGACGATTTGGTCGTTTCGCTTCAGACCGTAAATGTCCGCCTTCTCGGAAATCAGCTGAAGCAAATTCGCTCGGTTGATCCCGAAAGCTTTGCAATCAAGCGCTGTAATGTTCTGTAACTGATCCGACGACAGTGCCACAAGCTCGCCATTTGATTTCGTAATTTCGGGAAGATCAAGACCCACTTCTCCCTGACACTGATAAACTATTGCCTCATCTGCAAAGCCAAGAGACTGGTACAGATTATAAGCTGCCTGTGTCGCATTGAGGCTGAGGTTCCGGCCCTTGCACCGCTCCAGTACCTGATCCATGAGCCAGCGACCATTGCCCTGCGCCTGCGTGCGTGGCGAGGTAATCACCATGCCGATGGTAGCAAAATCGTCTCCATAAGGAAACCACATGGCGCTGCCAAAGACCCGACCGATCCCGTCTACGGCGACCAGTCCTTGTCCTGTTTTCAGCATCAGCTCCCAGTCATTTGGGCGATGCGGCCAGCGAACACCCATCGAGAGACCGTGAAGCAGACTGATATCCACATCTGCTATGTCATGCGCGATTAATTCAAAAGATTTCAGCCGCACTGATTTTTGCATATCAGCCAATCCGCTTCCTACCCGCTGCCCCAGCTCAACTTGTGGACACTCCACCAGCACGTAATAATCTTTTTTTGATCCTGCCACCAAATGCAATCGGTTTGGCAGGAGTATCTTGCCACATCATGTCATAAATGCTTCCGCAGGATTTGCTTCTTGATTACCTGTTTTCGCAATCTTTGTTTGACGCGGCATCATATTCGGCACGGAACACTGTCTCAACACCATATGCTTCTAGCAATCCAGAAGTCTCTCTTTGAGTGTGGTGCACATGAACGTCGAAGAAATTCTCGCAGCATTGGTTGGTTTTCCATCTGTTGTCGGTACGCCTAACAGCGCGATTGTTGGATGGATCAGTGATTATGCAAAATCGGTCGGGGCTGAAGTTGACGTGCTGACCGGATCGGAAGGCGATAGGGCCAATCTCTTTATAACCGTCGGCCCACGCGATGTTCCCGGCTATATTCTGTCCGGTCACACGGATGTTGTGCCCGCCGGTGAGGCTGAGTGGTCCACGGAGCCATTCACACTTCATAAGGTTGACAACAAGCTCTACGGTCGTGGCACAACGGACATGAAGGGCTTTCTGGCATGTGCTCTGGCGGTGCTGCCAGAATTTGTATCAGCCGATCTCCGGCGCCCGGTTCATCTGGCATTTTCCTATGATGAAGAAGCAGGTTGTCGTGGCGTGCCGCATCTGCTTGCGGCGCTTCCCGATCTCTGCGCCAAACCTCTTGGTGCCATTATCGGTGAGCCAAGCCGCATGCAGGCTGTCCGTGCGCACAAGGGCAAGGCAGCTGCGCGACTTGAGGTCATTGGACGTCCGGGCCATTCATCGCGGCCAGATCTTGGGTTGAATGCGGTTCATGCGATGGCAAATGTTATTGCGAAGTCGGTTGCATATGGGCAGTCGCTGGAGAAAGGGCCGTTCGACGAGAATTTTGAGCCGCCTTATTCATCGTTGCAATTTGGCGTCATCTCTGGCGGACAGGCGGTTAATATCATTCCTGATCGTTGCACCGCCGATATTGAAGTACGTGCAATTTCCGGCATATCATCAACCGAATTGCTGGAGCCAGTGAAAGCAGAACTATTTGCTCTGCGGGATCGCGGCTATGAAGTGCTTTGGCATGAATTGAGCGCTTATCCTGCACTCTCTCTTTTAGATGATAGCGCACTTTCTCAGTTGATGGTCGAGCTGACGGGGCAGGATACACTTGCCGCCGTGAGCTATGGCACGGAAGCGGGATTGTTCCAGCGAGCAGGCATTGATGCAATCATCTGCGGCCCCGGCGATATCAGCCGCGCCCATCGCCCGAACGAATATATCGAAATCAACGAGCTGCATGCGTGCCAGAAGATGATCGAGAATCTCGCCTCGCGCCTTACCTCTTAATCGGAAATAATCATGGCGTTTCTTTTCAATTCCGATGCAGCCCGTGGTGCCGTTTTCCGAGAAGCGTTTTCGAAAGTGCTGCCGGACATCGCGTTTTTTCAGGCTGGTGATGAGATCGATCCTGATAAAATTCGCTATCTGATTAGCTGGGTCGCACCAGATGATATTGCTCGCTATCGCAATCTTGAAATTTTGTTTTCGATTGGCGCGGGCGTCGATCAGTTTAAGCCCGGCAGTGTGCCTGAGCATGTAAAGCTCGTTCGCATGGTTGAAGATGGCATCATTCGCATGATGCAGGAATATGTAACGCTTGGTGTGCTTACCTTGCATCGTGAAGCGATTGCCTATCGCCAACAACAGCAGGTGGAAACATGGCGAGCCATTTCTACGCCGCAGGCAACAGAACGACGAATTGGCTTTTTAGGGCTGGGTATGCTGGCGCAAGCCGCAATCGAACGTCTCAAGCCATTTCAGTTTCCACTTTCTGGCTGGAGCCGCAGCAGAAAAGACATTGAAGACGTCGCCTGTTTTTACGGCGCAGACCAGTTTGCGAGCTTCCTGAGCCAAACAGATATTTTGATTTGTCTGCTGCCGCTAACCGATGAAACACGCGGTATTTTGAATGCTGAATTGTTTGCTTTGCTGCCGAAAGGCGCAAGCTTGTTGCATACGGGGCGCGGACCGCAGCTTGATCAAAATGCACTGATTGATGCGCTTGGTAGCGGTCATCTTGCAGCAGCTATGCTCGATGTGACCGACCCGGAGCCGCTGCCATCCGGGCACCCGCTTTGGTCGCATCCGAAAGTGCAGATCACGCCGCATATTGCATCGGTCACGCAACCGCATACGGCGGCAAAATTCGTCATTGAAAATATCCAGCGTCATCTTGCTGGAGAAAAACTGGTCGGCCAGATCGATCGAAAACTCGGCTATTAACTTCAAGGGAAAGCCATGTCATTTCTGATTACCATTGATCCAAATCCGGATTTTACACCAAAAGACTCTCTTCCAATTCCAGATCGTCTGATTTCCGGTAACCCGTCGTTCAAGACATGGGCGCAGGATGCTTCGAAAGACGAAAAAATTCTGACGGGTGTGTGGGAAGCAACGCCGGGTGAAACTCATTCTATCAAAGGGACGACGTTTGAATTTTGCCATATCCTGTCAGGTCTCGTCGAGATCGAAGAAAAGGGCGGCGAAACCAAGACCTATCGCGCTGGCGACAGCTTCGTCATGAAGCCGGGCTTTGTTGGCGTATGGCGCACAATTGAAACGGTTCGGAAGATTTATCTTTGCGTTTACGAATAGATAGTTCCTACGCTTAAAGCCCGCCTGACGAGGTTCAAATCCCTCAGGTGGGTTTATTCTAAATCAAAAATGCGATGCGCGCAGAGCTACTTTTTCATCATCGAAATTCTTGCATCGGCAGCCATCTCGAGCGCAGTGGTTATCTGGCAAACCTTAGATGAAAAGTTGATCTCATTGACCTCGAAATCTTTGTTTTAACGCGCATTCGACCCGAAAGCCGTTTCGGACTTTCTGGTGATCTTTTAGGGGAACGAACAATGACAGCCTATTCTATTGCACTGATCCCGGGTGACGGCATCGGCAAAAGTGTAACTAATGCAACGTGGCAGGTGCTACAACGTGCGGCGAGGCGTAATGGATTTGTATTGGAAGGTACCAGCTTTCCATGGTCTTGCGAATATTATCATGAGACCGGCGTCATGATGCCAGCAGATGGTATCGAGACTCTGCGTAAGTTCGATGCAATTTATCTTGGTGCCGTTGGCTGGCCTATGGAAGTGCCGGATTCTGTCTCGCTGCACGGTTTGTTGTTACCGATCCGAAAAGCCTTTGTGCAATATGCCAATATCCGCCCGCATCGCCTGTTGCCTGGTGTAACCGGGCCGCTCCGCTCTGAAGGCTTTGATATTCTTTGTATTCGCGAGAATACCGAGGGTGAGTATTCTGGTGCTGGTGGACGCGTCCATTCGGGTACGAAAGATGAAGTTGCAGTGGAAACTGCAATTTTCACCCGCACTGGCGTTGAGCGCATTATCCGCTTTGGTTTTGAGCAGGCGCGCGCGAGACGCAAGAAACTGGCTTCTGTGACAAAATCGAATGCTCAGAAATATTCCATGGTTTTCTGGGATGAAGTGACAAAGGATGTTGCCAAGGAATATCCCGATGTCGAGGTCTCATATTACCATATCGATGCTATGGCAGCACGTATGGTCATGGCGCCGGAAAGCCTTGACGTGATCGTGGCCTCAAATCTTTTTGGCGATATTCTGACTGATCTGGGTGCAGCCATTCAGGGCGGTCTTGGCTATGCAGCGTCTGCTAATATAAACCCTGATCGTTCAGCGCCTTCCATGTTTGAGCCGGTTCATGGCTCTGCGCCTGACATTGCGCATCTCGGTATTGCCAATCCAATTGCAGCGATCTGGTCTGGCGCGATGATGCTGGAGCATCTTGGCGAGCATCAGGCTGCAAAAGATGTGATAACGGCAATTGAAACGGCGACGGCTCAGGGTGTCGGAACTGTCGCTGGTAAAGACAAGACGGATGCGATCATGCAGGCCGTGCTCACAGCTCTGGCATAAAGAGGTAGTCATGCACATGTTGAACGATCAGGCGCTTTTTCGCCAACAAGGTCTTATTGGTGGCGTCTGGCAGGATGCAGCCTCTGGCGCGACGGTCGATGTTGCCAATCCTGCAAGCCTCAGCACCTTGGGCACAGTCCCGGACATGAGCGGCAAGGAAACCCGCGCGGCGATTGATGCTGCGACTGAAGCTTTCCAACTTTGGAAAAAGAAAACTCACGCCGAACGTGCAGCTCTGCTCGAACGCTGGTTTGCGCTGATGATCGAGCACGAGCAGGATCTCGCTCTTCTGCTGACACTGGAGCAGGGCAAGCCGCTTAACGAAGCACTCGGCGAAATTCGCTACGGCGCATCTTTCGTCAAATGGTTCGCCGAAGAAGCGCGCCGCATTGATGGTGGTAGCATTCCTTCACCAACGGCAGATCGACGTATTCTGGTGCTGAAAGAAGCGGTCGGCGTTTGCGCGATCATTACACCGTGGAATTTCCCCAATGCGATGATCACCCGTAAGGTTGCTCCGGCACTGGCTGCCGGTTGTACAGTTGTCATCAAGCCATCGGAGTTTACGCCGTTTTCGGCCCTTGCACTCGGCGTCTTGGCCGAAAGGGCAGGGATACCGGCTGGTGTTATTAATATCGTCACCGGCATGCCAACGCAAATTGGCAATGAACTGATGGCCAATGAAACCGTACGCAAAATTTCGTTCACAGGTTCCACGCGGGTTGGTTCGCTGCTGATGAAGGGCGCTGCCGATAGCATCAAGCGCCTGAGCCTCGAATTGGGCGGTAATGCGCCGTTTATCGTGTTTGACGATGCTGATCTCGATCAGGCGGTAGAAGGTGCTATTGCCTCCAAATTCCGCAATGGTGGCCAGACCTGCGTTTGTTCAAACCGTATTTTGGTGCAAGCAGGCATTTACGATGCTTTCGCAGTTAAGCTTTCGGCCCGCGTCGCAAAAATGAAAGTCGGTGTTGGCACAGAAGACGGCGTTGCGATTGGTCCAATGATCAATCATGCGGCGATTGAAAAGATTGAACGCCATGTGAGTGATGCTCTGGGTCGTGGGGCAAAAATTCTTGCACAGAGCGAAAGCATGCCGGAAGGTCGTCAATATGCACGCCCAATTGTGTTGGGTGATGCGACAACCGATATGTTGCTTGCTTCCGAAGAAACCTTTGGCCCTGTCGCGCCGCTATTCCGTTTTGAGACAGAAGAGGAAGCGATTGAGATTGCGAATGGAACCCCATTTGGTCTGGCGGCATATTTCTTTACCGAGAACCTCAAGCGGTCGTGGCGTGTGGCTGAAGCGCTGGAGTTCGGCATGGTTGGCTTGAACACAGGTGCGATCTCGACTGAAGTTGCACCGTTTGGGGGCGTCAAGCAGTCCGGGCTTGGCCGTGAAGGTTCAAAACTGGGTATTGATGAATATCTGGAAATTAAAACGCTGCATGTCGGTGGATTATGAGAAAGAAAAAGGGCGGTTAAACCGCCCTTTTTAATTACTGAAATTTATCGAGCATTTTATAATAAAAGCCCACCATCGGCAGAAACCAAGGCTTACCGGAATAGCCGGGAATAGTTGGCCATTCGAGACCAGAGATCGGATTGTGGTCGCCACGTCCAAGGATAGCATCAGCCAGATAAATGCCCATCTGCGTGGACATTTGTGCGCCATGACCGGAATAACCCATCGCATACCAGACACCGTCGGCAAAACCTGCACGCGGATAGCGGTCTTGAGTCATATCGACGAGTCCACCCCAGCAATAATCGATTTCGACATTGGCAAGATGCGGGAACATTTTAACGAGATTTGCACGTAAAATTGCACCGCTTTTGCCGTCGGAGCGCTGATCTGAGGTCGTTGAGAAGCGTGCACGGCCGCCGAAAATCATGCGATTGTCCGGTGAGAGGCGGAAGTAATTGCCGATATTCATCGACGTGACATAGGTGCGATTGCCGGGCATGGTGGCGGCGATTTGGCTTTCAGTCAGCGGTCGGGTAGCAATGATAAAACTGCCAACCGGAATGATACGCTTGCGGAAATAAGAGAAGTTGTCGGTCGTGTAAGCGCCGGTTGCCAAGATAACATTGTCGGCAGTCACGGTGCCGCGAGAGGTAACAATCTGGTGCTGGCTGCCGAGCTTCTTGCGCTGCTGAACAGTTGTGTTTTCAAAAATGAAAGCACCGTGACGTGCCGCTGCCGCAGCCAAACCGGTCACATAGCGCCCCATATGCATCATAGCGCTTTTCTTTGAAAGCATGGCGCCATGAAAATCATTGGACCCGACTTCGCCTGAGAGTTGATCAGCGCGTAGCAACGCTGTGTCAGGATCGACCTCCGCATGGATGGCTTCAAAATTCCGCGCAAGACCGTCAAAATGTGCAGGCTTTGAAGCAAGCTTCAATTTGCCAGCGCGGCGGAACGAGCAATCGATATTTTCTTCGGCAACGATGCGTTCGATTGTATCGACGGAATCGTCAAAAGCCTTATAGAGAGCCTTGGCGCGTTCCGCGCCAAGGTGCTGTTTTGCTGCAATAAAGCTGTGCGCGAGGCCATTGTTGAGATGCCCGCCATTGCGCCCTGAAGCACCGCACCCGACAAGTCCTGTTTCAAACACTGCGACGCGATTACCTGCTTTGGCAAGATGCAATGCAGCCGAAAGGCCTGTGAAGCCACCACCGATAATGGCAACATCATAATGCCCTTCCGGCGAGTTCTTTTCGCCAGCAGTGAAAGGCGGTGTGGTATCGTGCCAGTAGGGTTTAAATTGCATCTTGCTAAGCCTTATTTACAGTCCAACGACACCGGCCAGACCGGAAATATCCTTGATTTCGGTATAGCCGTAATAAGGATTTGCAGGCTCGTGACCGCGATTGACCCAGACCTTGTTCTTGATACCAAGATCATGGGCCGACATCAGGTCATAGCGGAACGATGAAGAGACATGCAGAATGTCTTCCGGATTGGCGTTGAGCTGGTCGAGCATGTATTCAAATGCCTTGAAGCGCGGCTTGTATGCCTGTGCCTGCTGCGCTGTGTAAACGGCATGAAATGGCGCGCCGAGCTTCTCGACATTGTGATGAATCTGCTCGTTCATGGCATTTGAAAGAATGACGAGCGGGATTTCCTTTGCAACCTTGGAAAGACCGGCTGGCACATCTGCATGAGGGCCCCAGGTTGGAACGCGTTCATAGACGGTTCGTGCATCTTCTGCCTTGAAGGTTACATTGTTCTTCTTGCAGGTGCGTTCAATCGCGTTGTGAACGACTTCATTATATGGCTTCCAGTCGCCGAGGATTTCATCAAGGCGATAAGCAGCAAAATTCTTGATGAATTGCTGCATCTGATCTTCATTGAGTTGTTCGCCGTAAAGATCGCGCGCGGCTTCCGCCATCTGAAAATTGGTCAGTGTGCCGTAACAATCGAAGGTAATGTATTTTGGTCTGAACTGGGCCATGATTTGATCCTTCCAAGGCGTGCAGGCACTGCTGTGCCGTTGTCATACATCATAATGAGCCGCAAATAGACTAATCACTGCATTCCTATCCGTGCGAAGCAGATTGTTTCGTATCTCAGTAGAGCTTTGGCAGAGAGTTTCGTGGAGCGTGCTGATTGACCGGCGAAGCCACCCCGATTTTTCCAGAAGCGGCGCATTGGACAGTGTGTCGCGGCATAAGATGCGGCGAGGGCATATAAGGACAGTGGAAACGCATCGCATTTGGGTGCTGGTCGGGATGAACTGCTGTGTGCGACATTCTAATTTGAAGGCAAGAAGAACTTTGCCGGAAATAAAACTATGACCGCATCGCAGATCACTCTTGAAGCAATGACACCGGACCATATCGATGGCGCCGTTGTTTTGTCGAAGCAGGCCGGATGGCCGCATCGTCGTGACGACTGGGCATTCGTACTGGCTCAGAGCAATGGTATTGTTGCTCTGGAAGATGGGCGCGTCGTCGGAACGGCTATGACGACGCCGCTGGACGATGAAGTTGCGACAATTAACATGGTTATTGTCGATGAAGCGATGCGCGGGCGCGGGCTTGGTCGTAAGCTGATGCAGGCGGCGCTCGACGCCACCAGTGGACGTACCTGCAAGCTTGTTGCAACACAGGATGGTTTGCCGCTTTATGAAAAGCTCGGCTTCGTGGTGAACGGTGAAATCATTCAGCATCAGGGTTTGACTGTAGAAGTTGATGCGCCAGACGGTGTTGTTTGGGCAAGTGCTGACGAGTTTCCACTTTTTGTCTCTATGGATCATATTGCGACCGGGCATCATCGCTCAGCACTGATGCAGCTTCTGAATACCTGCGCGAAGTTTGTGGTTATCCGCAAAGCTGATCAGGTTGAAGCATTCGCAGCAATTCGTGAATTTGGCCGCGGTCAGGTGATCGGGCCGGTTGTGGCGAAGAATGCTGACGATGCACGCGCGCTGATCGATTTTCTGCTTGCGCAGAATGCTGGCAAGTTTGTCCGCATCGATACCAATATCTCAACAAATCTGGGCGGATGGCTGACCGAACGCGGTCTCGTCAATGTTGGAGGCGGGATTACGATGTGTCGAGCCGCGCGACCGCTCGAAGACCATCACGATACTGAATACCGAACATATGCGCTTGTAAGTCAGGCTTTAGGTTGATTTGGAGAATATTATGCTGAGCAATTCGCTGATCGAACTGGATCGCGCACATCTGGTGCATCCGGTCTCATCATTCCGCAGCCACGAAGCTGCAGGTGTCCGTGTGCTCAAGTCGGGCAAAGGTGCAACTGTGACCGATGCATCCGGCCATACACTGCTTGACGGCTTTGCCGGTCTTTGGTGCGTGAATGTTGGCTATGGTCAGAACAGCATTGTTGAAGCGGCAACAAAGCAGTTGCAGGAGCTTCCCTATGCAACCGGCTATTTCGGTCTTGGTTCAGAGCCTGCCATTCGTCTGGCTGCCGAACTTGCTGACCGTGCCCCCGGTGATCTCAATCACGTCTATTTCACGCTTGGCGGTTCGGATGCGATCGATAGCACGATCCGCTTCATTCGCTATTATTATCATGCAAAGGGAACACCGCAGAAAGACCAGTTTATCTCGGTCGAATATGGCTATCATGGCTCTTCGACCGCTGGTTCCGGTCTGACTGCACTTCCAGCATTTCATGCGGGCTTTGGTGTGCCATATGACTGGCAGCATAAAATTCCATCGCATTACGCTTATCGCAATCCAGTCGGCACTGATCCGCAGGCAATCATCGATGCATCCGTTGCAGAGCTTCGCGCCAAGATCGAAGAACTAGGCGCAGAACGCGTTGCAGCATTTTATGTTGAACCCATTCAGGGTTCGGGCGGTGTGCTCGTGCCGCCAACCGGCTGGCTCAAGGCGATGCATGCGCTTTGTAAGGAATATGATGTTCTGTTCATCGCAGATGAAGTGATCACTGGCTTTGGGCGCACAGGTCCGCTCTTTGCCTGTTCAGAAGATGATGTTGTGCCAGACTTTATCACGACTGCCAAAGGCCTGACATCGGGTTATGTGCCGATGGGCGCTGTGTTCATGTCTGAGCATGTTTACAACACCATCGCAGATGGTGCAGGCAAGGCCGCAGTCGGACACGGCTATACCTATTCTGCGCATCCGGTCAGTGCGGCAGTGGGCCTGGAATGCTTGCGTCTTTATGAAGGTGGACTGCTAGAAAATGGCCGTAAGGCTGGTCAGCGCCTGATGTCCGGGCTGCAATCGCTTGCTGATCACCCTCTGGTTGGCGATGTGCGAGGGCGCGGTATGCTGGCGGCAATCGAGCTTGTGACGGACAAGGAAAACAAGACGCCGCTTCCGGCTGCTGCTGATCCGGCACGCCGCATTTTCGACCGAGCCTGGGATAATGGTCTCGTTATCCGAGCCTTTGCGAATGGTGTTCTCGGTTATGCGCCGCCGCTTTGCTGCACTGACGACGATGTTGACGCCATCATTGAGCGCACGCGCATCACGCTTGATCAGACTTTGGCTGATGAAGATGTGCGTTCGGCGATGGAGGGATAAATCTGACGGGCAGCAGCTCAGTTGCGGGCAGGAATTTCGTTAATTTATGAGATTCGCAATTTTATGCTGCTGCTCTTCACCAATTCAGCGCAATTGATGCGCATCTTCATAACACACTAACAAAGCTGGAATAGTTGAAGACGAAGGGTAATCTGCTGGATTGAATTTAGGTGCTTGAATTATGCGTATAGGCGCAGAGCACCTCCTAACTCAACAAGCTGTTTCGCTCGCACATTAGTTCAGCGTTGTTGCGACTGAATTTCTGAACTTGGTGTAACCGGTGGGCATAAATCGGTGCACCCCATGCAACCGTCAATAAAGGGGAACTGCCATGAGCGAGAAGATAACGAATTGGACTGCTTCTGATGACCGGATGATTGAAAATGCAATTCGTCGCGGGGCAACCCGGCGCGAATTGTTGCAGATGATGCTTATGGGTGGTGTAGCAGTTGCAGCCGGGTCGACAATCATTGGTCGCGCTGCATCCGCGCATGCAGCGACCCCAATCAAGGGCGGATTCATTAAGGTTGCTGGTTACAGTGCATCGACTGCCGATACGCTTGATCCGGCCAAGGCCTCAAACGCAACCGATTACGTGCGCTGCTGTTCATTCTATAATCGTCTGACCTTCCTTGACGGTCACGGTGAGACACAGATGGAATTGGCTGAAAGCATTGAAAGTGCGGATGCGAAGGTCTGGACCGTCAAATTGCGCAAGGGTGTGACCTTCCATGACGGTAAGTCGCTGACGGCGGATGACGTTGTGTTCTCGATTAATCGTCACCTTGACCCAGCCGTTGGCTCGAAGGTCAATGCGCTCGCGAAGCAGATTACTGGCGTGACGAAAATTGACGACACAACGGCAGAAATTACGTTGGAAAGCCCTAATGCGGACTTGCCCACCATTCTGGCCATGCATCATTTTATGATCGTTGCCGATGGAACGACAGATTTTTCTAAAGGCAATGGCACAGGCCCATTCGTTTGCAAGGAATTCCAACCAGGCGTTCGTTCTATGGCCGCACGAAACGAGAATTACTGGAGAAGCAACGGGCCACATCTCGATTCGTTTGAGTATTTTGCGATTTCAGACGAAAGCGCTCGTACGAATGCTTTGCTTTCCGGCGATATCCATGCGGCAGCAAACCTAAATCCACGCTCGATTCGCATGCTTGAAAACAATCCAGCTGCAAAGCTTTTCACATCGCAGCTCGGAACCTACACCAACCTGAATGTTCGCCTTGATTTAAATCCGGGTGACAAGGCAGGCGTTGCTGAGGCATTGAAGTATCTCACCAACCGTGAAGTCATCCAGAAGTCTGTGCTGCGTGGACTGGCGGAGATTGCGAATGACCATCCGATTCCGAGCACTAGCAAATATTACCATGCTGAACTCAAGCAAAGAGAGTTCGATCCTGAACGCGCAAAATCGCTGCTAGATAAAGCTGGCATGCTTGGTCAGGAAATCCGCATCACTGCGTCGGAAGTCGCATCGTCATCGCTCGATTATGCAATGGTTCTCCAGCAAGCCGCCTCGACTATCGGTCAAAAGATTACTGTTGATCGTATGCCGTCCGATGGCTACTGGTCCAACCACTGGCTGAAAGATCCAGTTCATTACGGCAACATCAATGCTCGTCCGACACCGGATATCCTGTTTTCGTTGCTCTACAAGTCCGATGCTCCGTGGAACGAAAGTCGCTACAAGTCAGATAAATTTGATTCACTGTTGCTAGAGGCCCGTGGATCACTTGATGAAGCTAAGCGCAAAGAAATTTATGGGGAAATGCAGGCCATGGTTTCCAACGAGGCGGGAACGGTTATTCCGGTTTTCATGTCCAATGTTGATGCGATTTCACCGAAGCTCAATGGCTTTGAGCCAAATCCGCTGGGTGGATTGATGGGATTTGCTTTTGCCGAGTATGTCTGGCTGGAGGCCTGACCTTTCGTCGGGAAACTTCGCTTTTCGGGTTCGGGCGAAAAATTGTTTTGCCCGAACGGATCGTTCCCCCAAATATTGGGTTGCGCATGACCATGAAGTCGCCTCTGCTGAATCTCATCGCCAAACGCCTTGTTGTTGCTTTTGTTACGCTTCTGATTGTTGCGTTCACGATTTTCTTCGCGACAGCGATGCTTCCTGGTGATGTGGCTGAAATTCTTCTGGGACAGGCGGCGACACCGGAGGCGGTTGCCGGTCTTCGTCATGCGATGAATCTCGACCAGCCAGCATTTATGCGCTTTATATACTGGTTGGGAAATCTCTTGCGCGGCGATCCCGGCGTATCCTATGTTAACAGTGTGCCTATCGCAGAGCTGATAGGTGGCAGGCTTGTTAACTCGCTTAAACTTGCGGGTGTTACCGCGGCGATATCGGTGCCGATTGCCTTGTTTCTCGGGATTACCGCCGCAATTATGCGCGGAACGCTATATGATCGCATTGTATCTATCATTACGATTTCGGTAATTTCTGTGCCCGAATTCATGGTCGCAACCATCGCCGTGATCGTATTTGCGGTCTATCTCGGCTGGTTGCCGGCGCTTTCGATGTCGAGTGAGGTGACATCGTTCTGGGGCCTTCTTAAGGCGTTTGCCATGCCGGTTATCACGCTGAGCTTTGTGATCTCGGCACAGATGATCCGCATGACGCGTGCAGCTGTACTCGAGACACTCAACACGCCCTATGTCGAAATGGCTCTACTCAAAGGCGCATCGCGCAGGCGCATGGTGGTGGTTCATGCACTTCCCAATGCGCTTGGGCCCATCGTCAATGCGGTTGCTTTATCGCTGTCTTATCTTCTGGGTGGCGTGATTATTGTCGAAACGATCTTCAATTATCCGGGCATCGCCAAATTGATGCTTGATGCAGTTGCTACGCGCGATCTACCCCTTATCCAGACCTGTGCGATGATCTTCTGTTTTGGCTATCTTCTGCTTATCACGATAGCCGATCTGATTGCTATCGTTTCTAACCCGAGGTTGCGATAATCATGACTGCTTCCGTTTCAAATCAGCGAAAAGCAAAATCTCCGCGCTTCGGTTATCGGATTAATTTGGTCGGTACGGTTTCCTTTCTGATCATCTGTGGCTGGGCGTTTGTTGCGGTATTCGCACCATGGATTGCACCCCATCCGATTGGCGAGATTGTTGACTTTGATTTCTTTGGCCCGATGAGTGCCCAGTTTCCACTGGGGACAGACTATCTGGGCCGCGATATGCTTTCGCGCATTATTTTTGGTGCGCGCTTTACCGTCGGTATCGCGCTTGCAGCCGTTTTCCTTGCCTGCTTTTTGGGGGTGACGCTTGGAATGACGGCGGCTGTGATCGGTGGCTGGTTTGACTCTGCACTCAGCCGCTTTCTGGACGCCTTAACATCCATTCCGAGCAAGATTCTCGCCTTGGTCATCGTCGCCGGGGTTGGCTCATCGATCCCGGTTTTAATCATTACGCTTGCAGTGATCTATACGCCCGGAAGCTATCGCTTCGCGCGTGCACTGGCGATTAATATCAACACAATGGATTATGTAACAGTTGCGCGTGCGCGTGGCGAAAAGATCGGTTATCTCATCCGTTCAGAAGTTCTGCCGGGAATTATCGGTCCTGTACTGGCTGATTTTGGTCTGCGTTTTGTGTTTATCGTGTTGTTGTTATCGAGCATGTCGTTTCTTGGTCTCGGCGTTCAGCCGCCCTATGCTGATTGGGGCGCACTAGTTAAAGAAAATATTGGTGGGCTGTCATTTGCCGCACCTGCGGTTGTGTTTCCATCGATTGCCATTGCCAGCCTCACCATCAGCGTCAATCTGCTGATCGACAATCTCCCGCAGAAGATCCGCGACAGGAGTGAATGAATGAGTAATCTTGTTGAGATCAAAAATCTGCTTGTCGATGCCAAAACCGATTCAGGCCGCAAAGTTGAGATCATTCGTGATGTCAGTTTTGAAATTGCTGAGGGTGAAATCGTAGCGCTCATTGGCGAAAGCGGCTCCGGCAAGACGACAATCGCATTGACGCTTATGGGCTACACGCGTCCGGGTTGCCGGATCGTGGGTGGCAGCATTGCTGTTGGTGGCCAGGATATTGTCACGCTTTCTGAGCGTAAACGCTCAAAGAAGCGCGGCACTGAAGTATCTTATGTTCCGCAAAGTGCAGCAGCATCCTTTAATCCAGCGCATCGCATTATGGATCAGGTTATTGAAGTAACCAAGATCCATAAGCTGATGTCGAAAGACGACGCCCGCAAGAAGGCGGTTGAGCTGTTCAAAGCACTGGCTTTGCCAAACGCTGAAACAATCGGTGATCGGTATCCGCATCAGGTGTCTGGGGGGCAGTTGCAACGTCTGTCGGCGGCGATGGCTCTTATTGGTGATCCAAAGCTTGTCATCTTTGATGAGCCGACAACTGCGCTTGATGTAACGACCCAGATTGAAGTGCTTCGCGCTTTCAAATCGGTGATGAAAAAGAAGCATATCGCTGGTGTTTATGTTTCGCATGATCTGGCTGTCGTTGCCCAGATTGCGGATCGGATTGTCGTTCTCAAGGGCGGCGAAGTTCAGGAAGTCGGTTTTACGGAAGAGATACTGCATAAACCACAGCATCCCTACACCAAAGAACTTTTAGCGGCCTTCGAGCCTGTGCTTCATGCAAGACCTGAAACCGCATTGGCAGAAAAGCCTACCCCCTTGCTAGTCGTGGATGAGGTTATGGCTGGGTATGGTATGGTCGGTAAATCCGGCGTGCCGACTATGATCGCGGTCGATCATGTTAGCCTCGAACTCGCGCGCGGGCAGAATCTCGGGATCATCGGAGAGTCTGGCTGTGGCAAGTCCACGCTTGCGCGTGTCATTGCCGGGATTCTACCTGCTGCAAGTGGTAAGATCGTGTTTGAAGGCAAGGAGATGCCAAGCGATTTGCGTCGTCGCAGTCGTGATCAATTGCGTGAATTGCAAATTGTATTCCAATTCGCCGATACGGCTCTCAATCCAACCAAATCAATTGCCGAAATTCTGGCACGTCCGCTTTCATTCTATCATGGCATGGACAAAAAGAGCCGCGAAACGAGAGTCGATCAACTGCTCGATATGGTGCGGATACCGCGCAACATGCGCTACCGCAGACCGGGCGAGCTTTCCGGCGGGCAGAAACAGCGCATCAATTTAGCGCGGGCTTTGGCTGCTGACCCTAAGATGATTATCTGTGATGAGATTACATCGGCACTGGATACAGTTGTCGCAGCGGCTATTATCGACCTGTTGAAAGAACTGCAACGCGAGTTATCGCTATCGTATCTCTTCATCAGTCACGATCTCTCTACGGTTCGCGCGATCTGTGATGAAGTTGTTGTTATGTATGCGGGGAAGAAGGTTGAGCAGCTCAGTCCTGATATGATGGGCGCCGCCGCTAGCCACCCTTACTCGCGACTTTTGTTCTCTTCCGTGCCAAAGCTCGATACCGGCTGGCTTGATGGTCTGAAACAGGACCCTAAACTGGTTCGCGAGTTCACCAGAAGCTGAGTTTCTATAATGCAGCCCGAAAAGTGGGAGTTGCCTCCCACTTTTCCGCTATCTGCTCTAGCTCTGTTGTTCCGTGAACATCACGTCGAGTGGCAGATGTGCTTTTACAATCGGTGATTTGAGCACAACAAAGCTGAAATATTTATCAATGCCTACATCCATATCAATCAGACGTTCCATGATCGTTTGATACTCGACGATTCCAGCGGTAACGAATTTCATCAAATAATCGTAACCGCCTGATACGAGGTGGCATTCAATAACGGAATCAATCTTTTCAACAGTGGCGAGAAAACGCGCAAAGTCGATCTGTCTATGGTTTTTTAGTGTAACTTCCGTAAATACGGTCAGCGTCTGCCCCAATTTAGAAACATTGATCTGCGCCGAATATCCAGTGATATAACCTTCCGACTGCAGTTTTTTAACCCGCATCAGGCAGGGGCTGGGGGAGAGATTCACGAGTTCAGCAAGTTCGACATTGGTTATCCGCCCGTTCTTCTGCATTTCGGATAAAATTCTGATGTCAATTTTGTCGAGCTTCATAGGTAAAACCATTCATTCGGTATTCTGAATTCGGATTATTATCCTTTTCGCTTCTTGTCGCAATCGTTCGGCCTGCCGTTTTCCATATTCAGTTATCGTGCGAAGCAGACTTCGTTTACACGAAATAATCACCTGCCGATGCTGGGGCAAACCATACGAAATTCTGTGTAAATGCAAACTCCGACGCACGCCTTGGCGGTGACAGGATTAGGATATACGAAACACTGGAGTCTTGCATATGTCTGCACCGCTATTGCACATCGAAACCAGCCCGACTTTGCCGAAAGAGGCTGACGTCGTTGTTATTGGCGGCGGCGTAGTCGGTGTATTTACCGCCTATTATTTGGCGCGCAGTGGTGCGAAAGTTGCGCTCGTTGAAAAAGGTCGTATTGCTGCCGAACAATCAAGCCGCAACTGGGGCTGGTGCCGCCAGCAGAACCGCGATGCGCGCGAACTTCCTATGGCAACCAAAAGCCTCGATCTCTGGGATAAGATCGCAGAACAGACCGGAGAAGATCCGGGTTTCAGGCGCTGCGGTTTGCTTTATCTGTCACAAGACGAGGCAGAGATAGCGGGCTGGACGCGCTGGCGTGATTTTGCAAAATCTGTTGGTGTCACCACACACATGCTCAGCGCCTCAGAAGCTGCCGAGCGCGGCAAAGCCACTGGCCGGACATGGGAAGGCGGCGTTTTCTCGCCGACCGACGGTATCGCTGATCCATCTCGAGCCGTTCCTGTTGTGGCGCGTGGCATTATGGCCGCTGGCGGGACTGTGCATCAGAATTGTGCTGCACGCGGCATTGAACTCAGCGGCGGACGTGTCAGCGGCGTTGTGACTGAAGCAGGTACTATTCAGGCAAAAACAGTCGTGATGGCGGGCGGTGCCTGGGCATCGTCCTTCTGTAATCAGCTGGGCATTCGTTTTCCGCAGGCTGCGGTCCGGGCATCAATCTTATCCGTCGCGCCGGGTGCTGTTGGGTTGCCAGATGCATTGCATACCTCGCAGGTATCGCTGACGCGACGCCATGATGGCGGTTATACGCTTGCGATCAGCGGTAAGGCGCGTGTGGATGTGACACCGCAGCAATTGCGTTTCAGCCGCGAATTCATCCCAATGTTCACGC
Source organism: Brucella sp. H1_1004 (assembly GCF_047308065.1). Classification (NCBI taxonomy): domain Bacteria; kingdom Pseudomonadati; phylum Pseudomonadota; class Alphaproteobacteria; order Hyphomicrobiales; family Brucellaceae; genus Brucella; species Brucella sp. H1_1004. The sequence goes on along the minus strand of NZ_JAYKZA010000004.1, from coordinate 68,892 downwards.
GTCGCTGGAGAAGCCTTGCACCGGGTGGTATTCAGGGTTGGTGTTCTGGCCACGAAACGCTGAGCAAATGGTCGCTCGATAAGATCACGCCGATGGAACGAAATCGCATCCTCAATCCGAAACCGGATGAGGGGCAGATCAGCCTTACATATAAAAGAGCGCGCGATCTGCTGCCAGAGCTTACCGGAATACCGATTGCCAATCGCTGGGCCGGTTATATTGACAGCACGCCGGACGGTGTACCTGCTATTGGTGAGATTGAAACAGTTCCGGGGTTCATTCTGGCCGCAGGCTTCAGCGGGCATGGTTTTGGGATTGGTCCGGGCGCAGGACACATGATTGCCGACGTTATTCTGGGCCGCGAGCCAATTGTAGATCCGAAACCTTATAATCCAGACCGGCTTAACCGAAGCGTATGGGGCAAAGTCGCCGAATTCTAGGGCCTGAATCATAACGAACATAACCATATCCGTAATTGCTACACGTCGGATAAGTTCGTGTATGTTTGAGATATGTATGTGCAGCTATCGGCAGCATTTGAATATAGTTACAAGAAAACGCCCGCGAGAAAACTCATCAAATCATAAGTACTTGAGATTGCTCGTGCCTTTTTGGAACAGGCTCTAAAGTCTGTTCCTTGTTTGCTTGAAAGTTTCAGCATCAATATATGAAGTGATTAACCGCCACGAGTGAAGTAAGTTTTTCAGAAGTCAGAAACTTTACCCCATACGCTGCGCTGAAGTCGGGCTAATCTATATTGCTTGTACTCGAGACTCGGTTCATCGCCGCCGACGATCTCGGCAATGAGATGTCCTGCTCCTGGTCCGATACCAAAGCCGTGACCTGAGAAACCGGCAGCGAGCACAAAGCCCTCGGGGCCGACTGTTGAATCGATAACCGGAATGCCGTCTGGTGTGCTGTCGATAAATCCTGCCCATGCCGTTTGCACGGGTACAGTTGTTAGTGCGGGGAACAATCGACGTGCACGCATCAGTGTTTCTTCGATACTCGCAGCGGATGGTTTGGGATCCAGAACGCGGGTGTGTTCCATCGGTGTAGGCTTATCAAGCGCCCATTTTCTGCGATACTCGTGACCGAGTCTCCATGCGCTGAGATTGCCCGGAGATAAGACATGCCAGCGTTTTGTAAACATCGGTACGAAGTTAATCGCATAGCGGAGCATTGCCATGGTGGGATCAACATTGCCTGATCCTGAGATAGCCAGTGTTCTGCCGCCGTCACCTCTCAGAGTAATCGATATTTCCGAGGTATGAATAGCATCCGGCATGTCCTGCTGAGATGGCATCAGTGATAATACTGAAGATCTGACAGCAACCTGTGGAAAATTGATGCCAATCTGCTTGCAGAAAACTGAAGCCCAGGCGCCCGCTGCCAGAACAACTCGTTTGGTTTTGATGGTGCCCAGCTCGGTTACAACACCAGTGACGCGATTGCTCTCTATTTCGAGCCCTCTTGCAGCACAGAATTGATGGATCGTGCCGCCATATTTTCTTATGCCGCTGGCGATAAGCGGTGCGGCGCGGGCAGGGTCAGCAATCCCATCAGACTGAGAGAACACCCCACCTTTCCAGCGCCTGCCCGTCTTTATACCGTGCTGCGTCGCTTCTCGGCTACTTAAAACCTGAGTGGTAACACCCTGCTCTTTCGCAAGGTCGCGCCAGCGAGCCCAGCCTGCGATTTCTTCTTCGTTATTGGAGAGATACAGGAGACCGCTTCGCTTGAAGCCCAGATCGATGTTGAGATCCTGAGAGATTGCCTCCCATAATTCAAGGCTTTTTGTTGATAAGGGGAGTTCTCTCATGTCGCGATTTTGTTGACGGCACCAGCCCCAGTTGCGACTGGACTGTTCTGAACCGACACGGCCTTTTTCGACAAGAGCCACCTTCAAACCGCGCTTGGCGAGAAAGTAAGCAGCAGAAGTGCCAACAATGCCAGCGCCAATCACGACGACATCAGCTTCTTCAGGGAGTGTTTCGCAGGAGTTAATAGTCCAAAGTGGAGCTGGCATAAAATTTTCTTTCTGGGGAGAGCTGTGATCGCTCACCTAAAACTGCCAACCCAGAGGAAACCAATTCACCCGGGTCGTATCGGCAATTCATTTTACTGCGACGTAGATCTTACGGACAGTTTCGATCGTGTTCCATACGCCCGTGAAGCCCGGCTTCATTACGAAAGAGTCGCCGGCCTTAAAGCGCACAGGTTGGCCACCATCGGGGGTGAGTTCAATTTTTCCCGAAATGATATGGCAGAATTCGAACGCTTCACCTTTGATGGAGTGGGTAACGCCGGGCGTTGCCTCAAATACCCCCGTACTGATGTCTTCACGGGATATGTCCTGTTCCCATGATTTGAGCTTTGGCGACCCCGAAATCAGACGCTCGGGCAGGGGATCTCTGAGGACCGGTTCGGTTTTCGGATCCGGGTCAATCCTAATTAACAGTGACATTCAAAGCCTCTTTTACCGAATTTTCTCAATAAAGCCGCAACGGCTTTATCAATCAGGTTCAGGATCCACTCATTCGATGGATTCCCGGCCTAAGGCAATTGCGCGTTCTGCTGGTTTTCTGGAATAACCGCGCATCCCTCAACTTCCACCTTGAAGCCATAGTGCAGTTCAGGCACCGGTACAATTGCTCTCGCCGGACATGCGCTTCCCATAAGCCCCGCGTAAACGCGATTGAAAACAGGCCAGTTCTCCACTCCGGTGATATAAGCAGTGACTTTCACGAGATGAGATGGCGATCCGCCAGCAGCTTCCAGAATGGCGAGAAGATTGGACACGGCCTGATGTGCCTGCACTTCGAAGTCCGCACTTTCGCAATGCGATCCATCGGGACGAATTGGCAATTGCCCGGAGATCCAGACTGTTCCGTTATTGCTGATTGCCTGCGCGTAATGACCGGCAGGAGCAGGCGCATTCTTGGTTTCAATAATAACTGACATGTCTATCACCAGCCTGAGAAGCGAGGAATAATGGCAGTGACCTCCTCGCTGCGACCTTCAACGACGTAATACTTGTCGTGCTGAGCTCCCGTGGCACAGGCATGATTTGGCAGAATACGAAGCCGGTCCCCTAGTTTCAGGTCAGGGAGTTTTGCATCGCTTCCCGGTCGTATGGAAATAATTCCGTGTTCCTGATTGGCATCGATCAGAACAAGGTCAGGGATGAGATTTCCTTCAAGGTCGCATACAAGGCCATAGCCACAATCTACAGGTTGTTTTGCGGTGCCACGATCCCGTGACATTGCCATCCATCCCGCATCAACCAGCAACCAGTTCTTTTCTTTCTGGTGGCCAATTACGGTGGTCAAAACAGACAAGGCAATGTCATCCGTCTCGCAAACGCCGATACCGCGCATGACGAGATCAAAGAACATATAGACGCCAGCGCGTAGTTCAGTGACGCCGGTAAGGTCTTTTGCAAAATGAGCTGTTGGCGTGGAACCGACACTGACAATCGGGCACGGCAGACCTTCCGAGCGAAGGATAGCGGCCGCGTTAACAACAGCCCGCCGTTCTACTTCAGCAGCTTGTTCAAGTGCCTCGGCGCTGCGGGCGCTGTAGCTCTCTCCGGCATGGGTAATAACGCCGCGCAACGCCGCGCCGCCGTCCACGAGAGCCCGACCAATGGCAATCAGAGTGTCCGAATCTTCGGGCAAAACGCCGCTTCTGTGGCCGTCGCAGTCAACCTCAATCAGTGCCGGAATAGGAAATCCAGCTTTCCGCGATGCTTCAGCCACGGCGCGGGCCTGATCCATATTGTCAAGGATGACAGTGATGACTGTGTTATCACGTGACAGTGCAACGACTTCTTCAAGTTTCGCTGGGGTGATCCCAACTGCGTAAACAATATCTTTGACGCCACCCTCTGCAAAAAGGCGCGCTTCTTTCAGTGTTGATACGGTGGCGGGGCCGCTCGGGGCCGGCATCGCTTTACGCGCAATTTCGATGCTTTTGGCTGTCTTGAGATGCGGACGCAACGTAACGCCGAGCTGCTCTGCCCGATCTTTCAGGCGCTTCAAATTGCGGTCCACCTTCAGAGCATCCAGAACGAGGCTGGGCGTCGGCAATTGGTTAAGGGTTGTTGTCGCTGGCGCGTCAGAGACCTTTGCGTCGGTGTTCAGAGTAAGCATGCTAAAATCCTGATAATGAGTTGTATCATCATCATCAGAGATAGATCGCAGTACAATTAATGAATGTTACAGCGTTAATTAACTTGAACCTTAATATCTCATGTTCAGACAGGATCTTTCAGGTTACAGAACATGGCAGGCGGCATGAACTGCCCCTTTTGAATCCGATTACAGATCGGAAATGTTGTTTTTTTCGATAAGTTGAAACTTAATTCGACGTGTAGTCAGCTTTAATTGCGATCATGGCTGTGCACCAGCATACTGGTGTTTCCCGAGCGGCAATTAACATTTAGGCAGTAGGCAATAGCAATGACCGACCTTAACCTGACGAGCTTTTATATCAACGGCAAATGGTGTGATGCGACATCGCGGGAAAAGGTTTCGGTCATAAACCCGGCAAATGAACAAGCGATCGGGTCGATCCCGTTGGGGAATACAACGGATGTCGATCAGGCCGTTTCCGCAGCGCGAGGCGCCTTTGCATCATTTTCACAGACCAGCGTTGAATACCGTGCTGAGCTCCTGACCCGAATAGGTGACCTTATCGAGGAAAGATCTGGTGAGCTTGCAGATGCGATTACACGAGAAATGGGTTGTGCTCGGACCTTCGCACATCAGCGTCAGCTCCCCGCAGGTCTGGCACATATTCGTTGTGCGGCTGAAGCTTTGAAAGCTTACGTCTTTTTGAGCAGCAAAGATTCCACTGCAATTCAGCGCGAAGCTATCGGTGTCTGTGCTCTGATTACGCCCTGGAACTGGCCTCTCTATCAAATTACCGCAAAGGTTGGGCCGGCGCTGGCCGCAGGCTGCACGATGATCCTCAAGCCCAGCGAGTTTTCGCCGTATAGTGCCAAACTCTTTGCCGATATTCTGCATGACGCAGGTGTTCCGGCTGGCGTGTTCAATATGATATTTGGCAAAGGTGAGATCGTCGGCGAAGCTCTTTCCTCACACCCTGATATTGATCTGATCTCGATTACAGGGTCCACCAGAGCCGGTGCGGCTGTGGCGAGGGCGGCTGCTACAACTGTCAAGCGTGTGACACAGGAACTGGGCGGGAAATCCCCTAATGTGCTGCTGGAAGACGCCGATTTTGAAAAAGCCGTACCAGCAGGATTGCTGGCAGGCTTCCGCAATGTCGGACAGTCATGCAGCGCACCTACCCGCATGCTCGTACCCCGCAACCGCTTAAAGGAAGTCGAGCAACTTGCTCTGCAAACAGTGGAAAAGCTCAAGGTTGGCGATCCCTCAAACCCACAGACAGATCTTGGACCTGTTGCCAACAAGAACCAGTTTGAAAATGTACAGCGCTATATCGAGATTGGCATTAGCGAAGGTGCCGAATTATTGACGGGTGGGCCGGGACGGCCGGATAACGTCGGTAAGGGATTTTATATCCGTCCGACTGTTTTCTCGAATGTCCGTAACACTATGACCATTGCTCAGGAGGAAATTTTTGGGCCGGTCTTATGTATAATTCCATATGATACTGAAGAAGAAGCCGTAGAGATTGCGAATGATACGATCTATGGTCTCGGTGCTCAGGTCCAGTCATCGTCGCTTGAGCGGGCACGCTCCGTCGCGAGAAGGATCCGGGCAGGGCAGGTACATATCAATTATCCACAGTGGGATGGTATGGCTCCGTTTGGTGGCTACAAGCAATCCGGAAACGGTCGCGAATACGGTATTTTTGGCCTGGAAGAATATCTTGAGACGAAGGCTATCCTTGGCTACGGATCTTCTGACGAGGCGAAGACCCATCAGCCTGATGGAAATAGTATCTGAAATGAGCCGCTGATCTGCTGCGTCACGCTGCTCATCATTATGCGACATGGCGGTAAACGCACCGTCTTAAGGCACTGAGGATTCCCGGCTGCTCCACGGCGTTGGCTTGAGGCCCCTGCGAAGCATTTTAAGCATCTCGTCAACCCTACGCGAGCGGTATTGACGAGAGTTGAGGAACGCAACAATATCTGTGTTGGGCAGCTCCCATTCTGGGAGTACATGCACCAACGTTCCATCAGCCAGATGCGGCGCGACATCCCACTCTGAACGAACCGCAATTCCCTGTCCGTATAAGGCCCAATCACGCAGTACTTCGCCATCATTTGTACACATAGACGGGTCTATGCGGATCGTTAAATAATCATTCGATGCGTTTGAGAACCGCCACAAAGTTACGTCTTCGTCATTCTCACGCAACGCCAAACATCGATGAGCTGACAATTCACGCGGAGAGGTCAACGCAGGTGCCGTTGCGAGATACTGAGGAGAGGCGACCAGCAGCCGTTTATTCGGTGCCAGTGTTGTCATTAACCGTCCCTGTGCGCCCAATTCTCCAATGTGGATGATAATGTCCCAATTATCATCAAGCATTCTCGCTGGCTTTTCTGAGAGATGCAGTGTGACAGGCACCGATGGAAATGCCCGTGAAAACTGATCAACGATCGGTGCTATATAGCGCCTACCAAAACCATAGGACGCTGCTACCTGAAGGTGACCAGAGACTGTTTTAATTCGATCAGACAGTTGTTCAGACAATGCTTCCACTGAGCTGAGAATTTTTGGCCCCTCATCAAGGATCAGCCTCCCTTCATCCGTGAGATTGATGCCGCTCGATGATCTTTCCAGCAACCTGACGCCAAGTCTGGTTTCCAGCGCCCGCAATCGCTGTGTGACCGCCGGTGCTGTCACGTTCATGTTTCTGGCGGCCTCCGCAAGAGAGTTCGCGCGCGCAATGTTACAGAAAAAGATCAGGTCATCTGATGTGAGCATTAAGGTCGGCCTTACGCTAAGTGTTGCGAATGTTTAGCACGCCGGGCGGTTAAGGCAACAATCGGGAAGAACGCGTGTCCAAAGGATTGTGCTCAAAACCAAGGGTCTATAAGGCGCAACTTAACTCTGCATGTAAATTTCATTAATTGCGTTCGCCTTCCTGTTCGCAGAATCTGTCTGAAAGATTAAAAAGGAGCACAATCAGCCCCGAAGCTAAGCTTCGGAACTCGTATCTTAGCGATCTGCCATCACACGACATGACGCAACAAGATGTTGTACGTAGTTTGGCGTGAACAGATTTACAGTTTGCATGATAGTGACAATGTTGCATATCGAGCCATCAATCATTACCGGCGGATTGTTCGCCTCCATAGGTGCATTGTATGAAACAGTGATTTCAATTTTCATCGCGGGAAGAGAGAACCACGAAATTCCAATTCGGATGTTCATGAGCCTCAACGATGAAATTGATCCCCGCCACAAGAGCGTGAAATCAGTCATTCGATTATTTGAGAACAAATCTGCTTGATAAGCAGATTTGTTCTTTTGCATACACAACAGCATGTTTCAAATTTTCATGCATTTAGCACCAAACGGAAATCGGATTGAAATGGACGGTCAGCAACAAAAATCTGCATTTGAAAGTGCTGTCCCTCTAAGGCGCGATCAACCGTTGATCGCAATCGCTTTTAAGATTTTTTCTGTGATGTCGCTTGTCATCATGTCCAGCTTTATCAAGCTGGCAGGTACGGTAGCGCTGGGACAAGTGGTGTTCTTCCGCTCATTCTTCGCTTTCGTGCTAATCGTATGCTATCTCGCGTGGCGAGGACAGGTTACGGGAAGCCTTTATACCAGACGCCCGATGGGACATCTCATCAGGGGCATTGTCGGTGTTCTGGCAACATTCACCGCATTTTATGCTCTTATGGCTTTGCCATTGCCAGAAGCGGTTACACTTGGATATGCGCAACCACTTTTGATCGTCATCTTCTCAACGCTTTTTCTTCATCAGATCGTTGAGCGCTATCGATGGATAACTATTATCGTGGGATTTCTGGGAATTGTCATTATTTCCTGGCCAAAACTAACGATGTTGAGCAATGGTCAAGCTTTGGAAATGAAGCAAGCGCTGGGTGTTGCTGCTGCACTGGCAAGTGCGGCTCTCACAGCGGTCGCACTTCTGCTGGTCCGTGATCTTGTTCGGACAGAAAAAAGCTCATCGATCATCATATGGTTTTCTTTGATGATGACCGGGCTTTCGATGGCAACCATTCCTTTTGGGTGGACAGCTCTGACCACGCAACAGTTCTTACTTTTAATCGGCTGCGGGCTATGCGGTGGTATCGCGCAACTTTGCATGACTGAATCTTACCGTTATGCGGAGGCAGCAACCGTCGCGCCGTTTGAGTACACGTCCATGGTTTTCGCGATTTTCTTTGGATATGTTCTTCTCAGTGAAGTCCCCACGTTCCATATGATAGTTGGTGGCTTGATAATTGTTTCCGCGGGCCTTTACTCTGCACTAATGGACATTAAAAAGCTGCGAAAATAAATACGTAGTTCACCTATGGTTATCTTGAATGTTCTAACGCATGTCTACAGTGGGGGTGCGGATAAAAAGTTGGACTGGTTTTACGTCACAATGCCAAGACTGTTTCGATATTCGATTGGGCTTCGTGCGCAAAGTGATATCTTGATCCGCTTTTCGTTGTACCACCGAATGTAGTCATCGGCTTCTTTGATAAACTGCTCGAGTGTAGTTGTGAGGTCATGCTGAAGCGCGACTTTTCGGTTTGAGTTTACGCAAAACGATGTCTGTTTGCAAAGAGTTTCTGCCGAAAGACTTCTGCAGGCGTTTTGTATCCTAAACATTTGCGCGGCGTATTGTTGAGGCGATGACAGATGAATGCGAGGTCTTGATCATTGAGGGTGAGCGGATCAAGGTCTCGGGGAAGCCAGCGTCTTGTGTGTCTGTTGGTGTTCTCAACAGTGCCTTTCTGCTAGGGAGGCTGGGGGTCTCAGAACCAGGTTTGCGACCCTATCCCATTCTGCAGATAGGACCATTGTGTAAACTGAATGCCACGATCAAACGTAATCGATCTGCGGGCCAATTGGGGCAGGGGTTGGAGTACCCTAATCACCCCATCCATCACCGGCCGAGACTGACGATCATTGTTGCGCAACAAAACCGTAAAGCGGCTCACCCGCTCAACCAGAGACGTCACATTGGCCTTACCGAACTTCTTACGAAACTGAATAAGATCGCATTCCCAATGGCCAAACTGCTTACGTCGGGCAATCACGTCCGGGCGATGTAAGATGCTCAGTTCTAGCGGAAATCGACGCCCGTGCCGGCGTCGGGCATGACGTGGGCGTCGTTTGGCATGACGTTCCGGCAGATATTTCCAAAGCTCTTCTTTTCGACCGTCGGTGGAATACACAAACTGATAGATTGTTTCATGACTGACAGAGATGGGATGCCGCTCCAGCCGCATTCTCCCGGCAATCTGTTGCGGTGACCATCCATCGCTGATGTGCTGGATGACGGACTGCCGTAGCTCATCATACCGGATGAGCTTGCGTTGCTTCGAGCGACGCTCGCGGCATTTCTGGTCAGCAATCGTACAGTAATAGCCGTCTAAATCCTTGATCTCATCATCGGTAAACTGATTGCGTTGGAGTTCACGAAAAATGGTCGAGCGGTGCCTTCCAAGCTTCTCAGCAATAACGTTGACGGAAAGCTTTGCAGTGCGCCAGCGCGCTATTCTGCGGCGTTCATCCAAATCAGTATGCGAATAGGTGCGGTCCATGACAGGTTCCTTGCATTGGATAACTCATTGTTATCATTTGCAAGTCGCACTTCAAACTAGAACCCACCCCGGCTACAAGTTAAAATCAGATAATTTAAATTATGGAACTTTGCGTTTTCATCTAAGAATATATGTGTAACCAAACTACTCGGGTTTCAGTTGGCAACTGGCCCCAACGAAGCAAATTAATTAAATGGTGCAACGCTACCACCAGCCATGTAATATATTGATAGGATAAAATGTATTTCACTATTCATTTTTAGTTTTATCGCGGGTTGGCTGATTGGCCCCGTTTATCCGGGGCATCTCTGGCCATACTCCGATTGTTATAATCTGGGCGACTCAATCCGAACCGTTGATGGTCCGGGCAAAGTCCTCGAATGTTTTACTCCATGGGCAGATACCAAACGCTAATCAGAATCCAGCTTTCACGTTTCCGCAAAACTCCGAGATTATGCCACCACCAGCTTTTTAAAAATATCGACCATCCTATAGCTCACTTGCAGTTCTGGTTCCGCTTATAGCCTGTGTCATTCTGAATGCACTCATTCGACCTTGGCTGGCTGGCACAATCGGGGGAACCGTCGTCAGATCAGGAGGCAGTGTAAAGCGCAATAATCGTTGGTGGACCTGGGGGTGCGGACGAAAACTTGGACTATCATGGAGATAGTTCATGTATTCCTACGAAGACCGAATGCGAGCCGTTACGCTTTATATCAAGCTGGGCAAGCGCCCGAAAGCGACTATTCGCCAGTTGGGCTATCCAAGCAAGAACGCTTTGAAGGGCTGGTACCTGGAATATGAGCACCATCTCGATCTGCGTTTAGGATTTGCGCCCCGAGCGCCTAAGTTCACACAGGCGCAGAAGAAAGCGGCTGTTGAGCACTACCGCATGCATGGTGGTTGTGTTTCTGCAACGATGCGCGCCTTGGGCTATCCCGGTCGTGCAACGTTGACAGCATGGGTTCGGGAGGTGTTTCCCGAAGCGAGCAAAGCTGTCACTGGAAGAACCGGACGTCCACGATACCCTGATGCGCTGAAAAAAGGCTGGCGTCGTCGGACTTTATAATCGGCAAGAAAGTGCACAGGCTTTGGCCGAAAAGCTCGGCGTATGCAGGCCGACACTGTATAATTGGAAAAACCAGTTACTTGGTCCGAAGGCTCCCGCAATCATGAAACGCAAGAACAACTCACCGCCAGTGCCAGAGCGTAAAGAATTAGAGCGCCAGCTCGAAACACTGCAGCACGATATTCTGAAACTGCAGCTCGAGCACGACCTTTTGAAGAAAGCGAATGAAATTCTAAAAAAAGACCTGGGCGTCGATCTGCAACTTCTTAGGAGTCGGGAGAAAACGCTGTTGGTTGACGCCCTAAAAGATCTTTATCAACTCTCCGATCTGCTTGCTCAGTTGCGACTGGCGCGCAGCTCATATTTTTACCATCGAACTCGCATGAGGATTACCGACGAGTACCTCACTATTCGTCAGAACATCACCGAAATCTTCGAAGCTAACCGTCGATGCTATGGCTACCGCAGGCTGCAGGCGTCATTGGCCAAACAATGCGTTACAATCTCGGAGAAGGTTGTGCAGCGCTTGATGAAGCAGGAGAACCTGATCGTTGCCACGCCAAAGCGGCGTCGATACCGCTCTTATCTTGGAGAAATCAGTCCGGCACCCGAGAACCTTATTAATCGCGACTTCCAGGCCTCAGCCCCAAATGAGAAATGGCTGACCGATATCACGGAGTTCCATATCCCGGCTGGCAAAGTGTATCTCTCACCCATCATCGACTGTTTCGATGGTTTGGTTATCAGCTGGTCTATCGGAACGAGACCAGATGCGGAATTGGTCAATATGATGCTTGATGCCGCCATAGAAACTGTGACCGGCGCAGATAAGCGGCCAATAGTGCATTCTGATCGGGGTGCACACTATCGCTGGCCGGGTTGGCTATCGAGGATTAGTGATGCGAAGCTGGTGCGCTCAATGTCCCGCAAGGCGTGCTCCCCAGATAACGCCGCATGCGAAGGTTTCTTTGGCAGGCTAAAAACGGAGTTCTTTTATCCCAGCGATTGGAGGAACACCACACTCGAGCAGTTTATCAATGAAGTTGATGGCTACATTCGATGGTACAACGAGAAACGGATCAAGATATCGCTTGGCGCTCGAAGCCCAATCGAATATCGAAACAGTCTTGGCATTGTGACGTAAAACCAGTCCAAGTTTTTATCCGCACCCCCGCACCCCCAACGGGGCACTTCTCAGCGGAAATCAACATTGAAACCACATAATCCTGCATCAAAGGCTGGATTCCGTCTGGAATCCGTCCCATGTACTAACGCCTATCAGCTTGTGATCCGACGGCAAAACTCATGAACGTTTGGGGTACGCCGTGGCGGACATACTGCTCATAAACACGTCTTCACAATAAGCTATACAATTCAAAAGCGTATCAGACTTTCAAACTGTCCTTAGCCAGATTATGGAAAAACGACATGCCGCGCTCCAATATTTCATCGTTGAAATTATAGGTCGCAGTGTGCAGACCCGAGCTTTCGCCGTTTCCGATCAACAGATAAGCGCCAGATGCCTTCTCGAGCATGAAGGAAAAGTCTTCGCTGCCCATGAATGGTCGATCCAACTCTTCAAAAGCTTCCTCCCCAAAATGGGCAATCACTGTCGCTTTGGCCTGATCAAATGCGGCCGCGTCATTGATGGTGGCCGGATAACCCACCATCCAGTCAAAGCCCACTGCCGCACCATAGCTTGCAGCCTGCATATTTGCGACCTGCTCGACCTTTTCACTCAGAATCTTGCGGATCTCTGGATCAGTCGCGCGCATCGAGATTTCAAGCCTGGCCGTGTCTGGTATGACGTTGCAGACTGATCCCGCATTGAACGCACCAACAGTTATCACGCTGGCCTGATGTGGCGAGACGGTTCGCGAAACAATGGTCTGCAGGGACATTACGATACTTGAAGCAACCACGATCGGATCAACAGTCTTTTCAGGTTCAGCACCATGTCCGCCACTGCCTTTAACCGTAAGTGTCAGTGCATCTATGGACGCCGCAATCGGGCCAGCCTTGGATGCAAACTTTCCGGCTTCCAAACCCGGCCAGTTATGCAGCGCAAAGATCTGATCGCAGGGAAAGCGTTCAAACAGACCCTCCTCAATCATGATTTGTGCGCCACCATAATTTTCTTCAGCGGGCTGGAAAATAAAATGGATTGTTCCGGAAAAGTCTTCGTCCTGTGCAAGCGACCATGCGGCGCCCAGCAGCATCGCTGTATGGCCATCATGGCCACAGGCATGCATATTGCCGGCATTCCTGCTTGCGTAAGGCAGGCCAGTTTCTTCCCGAATTGGCAGTGCATCGAAGTCAGCGCGAAAACCGATCGAACGGTTAGAACTGCCTCTGCGAAGAGAGGCAACAATTCCGGTTTTCGCAAGACCGCGGGTTATTTCATAACCCCATTCGTTAAGCCGGGAAGCGATGTAATCGGACGTTTCAACTTCCTCCAGTCCCAGCTCTGGAATGCTGTGAAGATGTTGGCGAATAGCTTTGAGTTCGTCAGCGAATGCTACCGGCTTGTTATGGGTCATCATAGCTTACTCAACTCATATGCAGGAACTGGCGCAACCGTGGTGACTGCGGATTGCGCATTACAGTATCTGGCGAACCGCGTTCTTCAACAAGGCCCTGATGCAGGAAAAGCACTTCGCTTGAAATATCGCGGGCAAGTGCCATTTCATGCGTCACCATCACCATCGTACGGCCTTCTTCTGCGAGCTTCTTGATGACTTGCAACACTTCCGTCACCAGTTCAGGATCGAGCGCTGAAGTCGGTTCGTCAAACAACATGACCTCAGGTTTCATGGCAAGCGCGCGCGCAATTGCAGCACGCTGCTGCTGGCCACCAGAAAGGTGGCTCGGATATTGATCCCGTTTGGGTGTGATGCCAACTTTCTCCATGAGGATTTCGGCTTCAGCCAAGGCTTCCGCTTTTGACATACCCAAGACATGAACCGGCCCCTCGATAATGTTTTCAACGATCGTACGATGGGACCAGAGGTTGAAGCTTTGAAAAACCATGCCAAGGCGCGTGCGGATATGCTCAAGCTGGCGAGGGTCGGCGGCGTGGGATTTCCCGTCACTTCCAACCTTCGTACGGATCAGTTCACCCGCAACGGTGATCGTCCCCTCATCAGGGGTCTCAAGATAATTAATACAACGCAACAGGGTACTTTTGCCGGAACCACTGCTGCCGATCAGCGATACGACATCTCCTTTCTTAGCCTCAAAAGAGATGCCTTTGAGAACTTCAACCCCCGCGAAGCTCTTGTGGATGTTTTGGACTTTGAGCGCCATAGACGTCATTTTGAATTGCTCCTGGAAGGATCAGACCATCGACGCACGTGAGCCACTCATGCGCCGTTCAACCACATTCATGATGCGGGTTAAGATGAACACAACAGTAAAATAGATAATGCCGGCTGCAATCAGAGGTTCAAAGATCGATAGCGAGCTTCGCTGAAGCGCACGGGCCGTTCCCATCACTTCCATGATTGTAATCGTTGAAGCGAGCGAGGTGGACTTGAGCAAGATGATCAGGTCACTGGTCAGAACCGGCATACAATGGCGGAAAGCCAGTGGCAGGGTTATGCGGCGTAAAATCTTGAACCTATTCATGCCAATCGACAGCGCGGCTTCAACCTGCCCGCGCGGGATTGAGTTGATGGCTCCACGAATGACTTCTGCATTATAAGCACCCTGATTAAGACTCAGCGCAAACACTGCATACCACAAACCGTCGCGCATATAAGGCCAAAGGAAGCTGTGTCTGACCCACGTGCCTGGCAAGATTTGCCCAAGCCCGTAATAGATCAGATAGAGCTGTACCAGAAGCGGTGTGCCCCGGAAAATGAAGGTATAGACAAAGGCCGGCCATTTCAGAACACGCCTTTTTGAAAGCAATGCCAGCGCACTCAGCGTACCAAAGATAAGACCAACAACACCTGCAGTTGCTGTCAAAAAAAGTGTCAGCGGCAAGGCCTTGATAAGCGGAGGCAGGAACTCAAAGATTTTTATGATCGATTCCATCATCCGTGCCCCCGGCTCAGACGTTTTTCCAGCTGTATGATCCCAAGAACCGACACAAGGGTAATGCAAAGGAACAGAAACGCCGTAAGGCCGTAGAAGAAGACATATTGCTTGGTGGATGCAGCCGCACGGTAGCCCGTATAGAGCAACTCATGGAAAGAGCCCAGCACCGAGATAATGGCACTCTCCTTGGTGATTGAGAGCCAGAGGTTTCCAATTCCGGGCACAGCGTGACGCATCATTTGCGGAAAGGTCACACGTGCGAATATCTGGCGACGGCGCATACCAATGGAAACCGCTGCTTCGATCTGACCTCGCGGAATAGCCAGATAGGAGGCACGCAAGACTTCCGTCATGAAAGCGCCATTGACAAAAGCCAGCGCAATGATTGCAGCCCAAAATGCACTGAACTGGAAATCATTTCCGACAAGCCCGGTCGCTTTGAGCAGCTTCTCAGCACCCGTTGCTACAGAAAAATAGAGCAACAGAATTACGAGCAATTCCGGCAGAGCGCGAACCACCGTTGTGTAGATATCTGCGATGGCCTTGGTAAAGCGATTGCGGGAGAGTTTTCCCGAAGCACCGGCTAGTCCAAAGACAAATGATACTGCAAAGGCCACTGCCGAGACCTGCAATGTCATCAGAAGTCCATAGGCGAACTCGTCGCCCCAGCCCTCATTCCCCCATGCGAGCAGTTGCCAATAAGAATCCATTCAGATTAATCCGATCAAAAGGGCAATGCTGTAAGAAGATGGACGCCGCTATCAGCGTCCGTTACCGATGAAGATTACTTCTTTTCGAAAATCCACTTATCAACCAGCGTCTTGAGCGTGCCATCTTTATCGAGTTCGGCAAGTGCTGCATCGACTTTTTCAAGCGTTGCAGTGTCACCCTTACGCACGGCATAGGCCACACCCTCGCCCAGAACAATGCTCTTCGGCGTCACAAGCTTGACTTCGTAATCTTCTCCTTGCGGGGTTTTCAGGAAATTTTGCACAAACAGATCCGGCGCCAGAACATAATCAACGCGACCTGCAAAAAGATCTGCTACCGAATTGTCAGCCGTGTCATAGCTCTTGACTGAGACGTCGGGCAGATACTTGGTCATATAGGCAGATTGAACGCTCGATGTCTGAACACCGACGATCTTGTCAGCCAAGGCGGCCTGATCAACCACCTCACCCGAACCGTCGCTTGCTGCGACGGTGCCGATCTTGGCATCATCCGACTTTGCCCCAGCAACAACCGTACCTTCGGTGTAATAAGGCGTACTGAAATCGACAACCTTGCGACGCTCATCGGTCACGGAAAATGCACCGATAATGAAATCGACTTTGTTTTCGGTGAGTGACGGGATAAGGCCATCCCATGCCATCGACTTGAATTCACAATGATCGGCGAGTTTCTCGCACACGGCGCGCGAGAGGTCTGCCTCAAGCCCTTCCCATTCACCTGCAGCATTCACCTGCGTGAATGGCATATATGGCTCAGGCGTCATGCCCAAACGAAGTTTTTCAGCCTGAGCAGCACCACTTGCCAGTGCAACAAGCGCGATAGCGCCTGCAAGTTTCCCTTTAAAACGCAACATGTTCCCGTTCTCCTTATAATTTTCTGGCCCCGTCGTGAATTGGGGCTGGCATAAGATATATACAGCAAATGGCTCAGGAGCGGTTGCTCCTGAGCCATTTCAATTACTTGCGATACCAGCGAAGCGACATGCAGGAGAGACCTGCATCGATCTTGCCGATCTCCGTAGTCTTGAGCGGAACCACATTATAACCGCTCTTCTCCAGCAGCTCGATTGTGCGTGGAAAGTCAGAGCCGACCATCACAACATCATTGACGCGCAACGCATTGGCGGCAGCTTCTTCACCTTCCGGCACGATCAACTGACGCAAGCCGGAGAATACCCCCGATTTCGCTAGACGGCTTGTGGAGAGGACGGTTTCTTCATCCACCAGTGAACAATCGGTTTTAAAATGAAGCACACCTTCGGGTGTTGCGACGACTTCACCCTTACGACCAATCTTCTCAAGGCTTGCGATAAGCGCTGCGGCACCCGCTTTGTCCGTACGCGCCGACAGGCCGATCATCACACTTTTCTGGGTTGTCAGAACGTCTCCACCGTCAGCGAAGCCCGGCTCAGGAAGCTCAACGACCGTGTCAAACATTTTGCGCAGAACTGGTTCAATAACAGCTGTTTCACCAACGCGCGTTACTGCGCCCGGACGCAGCAGAATTGCGCCTTCCGTGAAAACGAGTGCCGGATCTTCAACGAAGATAGAATCTGGAAATTCTTCTAGGGCCGGAAGAATTGTCACTTCAACGCCAGCAGCGCTCATCGCAGCAATATAAGCGTCGTGTTCGGCTTTGACGCCTTCATAGGTCGGATTGCCGGTATCAAGTGCACGTAGACCATTGACCACAGAGCGGGATGGCTCACGAACGATGATCGAATTAAATTCATAAACGGGTCTGTTAGAAGACATTAAAGGTTACCCTCATTTAAGCTGGAGCCTATCTAGCTGGCTCTTGTTGTTGCGTAAAGCAGTTGTGTGCTATTTGTTGTGCGGCGCGAAAGATGAACGCCCGCAAGCATGCAGCGAACCGATCCGCCTGCCAGTTCAATCGTTGGCACATCGAAAGGCAACAGTTTTGCTGTTTGCTTGATTATCTCGATCTGTTCTTCATATAAAGAGGCATAAGCGCGGGCAGAAAGTGCAAGCACGCGCCCGTCCCGGCCCTCAAGCTCAATGGCATTTCCCGCAAATTCGCCAATCTGCTCAGCGGTAAGATGGATGACCGTACGTCCGGTTTCCTGCAACCGAACAACGATTTCCTGGCGGCGTGCCGGATCTGTGATCATCTCTGTACCGAGCAGCGCGTAATCTGTCCCGATGCACATCAGGACATTGGTATGATAAATCGGACGCCCTGACGAATCGACGGCATCAAAGACCATCGGTTCAAAGTTGAAATGCGTGCAGAAGCGCTCCAGCGCCACCTCGTTGGTGCGGTTGGAACGCGCCGCATAAGCCACACGTCCGATGTGATCAAGCACCATAGCGCCCGTGCCTTCAAGATAGACGTGATCACGCTCAAGACCGGAATAATCGATCACATCCTGAACGCGATAATCATGCTTGAGCATTTCGATTATATCGGGGCGGCGCTCGTTCTGACGGCTTTCCGAGAACATCGGATAGATGGCGACATGCCCGCCCGAATGCGTGGAAAACCAGTTATTCGGGAACACTGAGTCCGGCAATGCCTGCGTTTCATCTTCAAACAGATGCACCGTCACGCCCGCCTCGGCCAACCCCTTAGCCATAAGTGACACTTCATCGAATGCAGCCTTCGCCAATGCTTCCGCGGAGCGACGCTCATCAACAGATTGAAACGCATTATCCTTTGCGGTTTGCGCATTTGGCGTAAAATGATGTGGTCGGATCATCACGACCGATTTCGGACTTTGGACAGATGGTCTGCTCATTCTCAGACTGTTCTCACCGTTAGCATGCAGCACGAAGCATGCGTAAACAAAAATTCAAAGTGCCCATCGTCGCGTCAGTGAAAGCCAATCCCGGCTTACGCTTTGAGTGCGAGATGATGCATCACCACATTCTCCACGATTTGTAGTTCAACATCAGATTAGGTGGGCATAACGTCAGTTAAAATTATAAAAATGTCTTACAAATTGTAAAAAATCTGGCAATTTGCTCGGTAAGACTATAAAAAGTGCCATGCATATTTTTGACGAACTGGATCACAAACTGATTTCCATTCTTCGGGAGGATGGCCGTGCGCCACTTTCCAAGCTGGCAACAATCCTTGGGGTTTCGCGCGGAACTGTTCAGGCGCGCCTCGACCGGCTGCTTGAGACAGGCGCCGCACTTGGATTCACGATCCGGGTTCGGCAGGATTATGATGATGGTGTCGTACATGCGATTATGTTGATCGAGGTACAAGGGCGCTCGACGACCAAAGTTATCAAGCTTTTGCGGGGACTACCGCAGATACGCACATTGCATACAACGAATGGTTCCTGGGATCTGGTCGCGGAAATCCGCGCTGAAAGTCTTCATGAGTTTGATCGCGTGTTACGTGAAGTGCGGACGATTGAAGGTGTGCTGAACAGCGAGACCAGTATTCTTCTAAGCAGTGTGTAAAAAAATATAGAGATTAACGGTTGTGTCGCAAAAATTTCAGCGGCTGCAGATCAGCCTTATCCCTAGACGCAATTATGCTGCGAGCTCTGCAAAGACTGTGAATGGCGAGAGATTGCCATTCACGAATTGGTTTTTGCGGATCATATGCGCCACTTCAATTCGGGCAATGGTAGCTGCAGCTGAATGAAATGCTTTGAAGCCTAACATGTGTTTGGTGATCCGTTTAATGAACCGATGATCCTGCTTAAGGATGTTGTTGATATATTTAACCTGCAGGATTCCCATCATCTTGCCCGTGCCCGTGATTTTCAGGGTCGTGTTTACAGCCTCTGCACCAGCCAGATTGGCTCCACTTTTGTCGATGACAATCTTCTTTGGGACGCCATTGCTTGCGTTGGTTTTCTTAAAGATACGCCTTGCAGCACCGAGGTTTCTGCGTTTAAACAGCATGAAATCAAAGGTTTGTCCGGCGCGATCAACGGCACGATAGAGATAAGTCCATCTGCTTTTGACCTTTATAGATGTCTCGTCTACCCGCCAGGAGCCAAGCGTTGGCCGCTTACGCTTCTGTGCCTGACCCGCAATCTACGGGGCGTATCGAACACCCCACCGGTTCAATGTCGCATGATCAACATCAACGCCGCGTTCAGCCACTATTTCCTGAAGGTCACAATAGGAAACCGGATAGCGGTGGTAAAAGAACACCGCATAAAGCAAGACACTTTTGGGAAAATGCGCTCCTTTGAAAGTGATGGCTATTTCTTTGTACCGCGCCTGATGTTTCGAACGGATCAGGGAATAACGCAACAGAAGTGAAAAATTTCGACATAACCGTTAAGGTAACGGTGCCCGAACGTTGTGATCACGATCGCAGATCAAAGACTATCGCTGCGTGATATTGCAACAGAGCTTGATAAATTGGGAGAGAAGACAGTGCATGAAGGGCGCAAATGGCAACCTTCTTCTGTTCGCAATCTCCTTGATGATGCGCATCGCTTCGGCCTCATTCCCCGCTAAGCATCTCGCTGTTCGGTCAATCAAACAGAACGCCCGGCCCAACAGGGCAATTTTATTTCCTGATCTTCTGCCCGACACATCCTCTCCTGCCAGTTGGTTGTCAGGAGAGATTATGATGCCAACTTTTCTTTTCTCGTGCGCGCCATACCTTACTTGAGCAGAAGAAAATCAGCGCAGTGGGAGAAGAGAGACATGTCTTATCACAAATCCTTGAAGGGGGCTGCCCTCGCATTCTCCATTTTCGCCAGTGCGACAGCGATGTTCGCGGGTATGGCTCAAGCACAGGTCGTGGTTTCGTCTAAAATCGATACTGAAGGCGGCGTTCTCGGCAACATCATTCTCTTGATGCTCAACGCCAACGGCATCGAAACCACAGATCGTATCCAGCTTGGAGCGACGCCCGTTGTGCGTCAGGCTATCACGGCAGGCGAAATCGACATTTATCCGGAATATACCGGCAATGCTGCTTTCTTCTTCAACAAGGCGGATGATCCCCTCTGGAAAGACCCTGTCAATGCCTTTGAGACGGCAAAGAAGCTGGATTACGATACCAATAAAATTGTCTGGCTTGCTCCTTCGCCTGCCAACAACACATGGGGAATTGCCATTCGCAAAGATGTAGCGGACGCAGGAAAACTCGCAAGCCTTAGCGATTTCGGGAAATATGCTGCTGATGGCGGCAAGGTTGTGCTCGCGGCATCGTCCGAATTTGTAAACTCAGCGGCAGCATTGCCTGCCTTTCAGACGGCCTATGCTTTTACTCTCAAGCCAAATCAGTTGATTACGCTTTCGGGGGGCGACACGGCAGCAACGATTGCAGCCGCAGCTAATCAAACAAGCGGTGCCAATGCGGCGATGGTTTACGGCACCGATGGCGGGATCGCACCTTCGGGCCTCGTCGTGCTTGAAGACGACAAGCATGTGCAGCCGGTCTATCAGCCAGCGCCCATCATTCGCGAAGAGGTATTGAAAAAAAATCCGAAAATTGAAGAGCTTTTAAAGCCGGTCTTTGAAAAGCTCGATCTTATCACGCTTCAGGATTTGAATGGTCGCGTGCAGCTTGGTGGCGAACCTGCAAAAGCTGTCGCGGAGGATTTTCTCAAGAAAAATGGCTTCATTCAATGAGGCTTCACGCTGACAGGACCGCGTAATTTTGTCAGACACCATCACGGATGATCGGTCTGCCTACTACGGTAGATTGCATGTCTTTGACAGGCTTGGGATGGCCTTCGCTCTTTTGAGCGGGGCCAGCTTAGCGTTGCCTTTTGCTCTTTTTCGAGCTAATCGCATTGTGCAGGGCGACGGGCGATATCTGCTCGATGCTTTACCGACTATGGTTTCCGCATTGCTTGTTGCAACGATCATACTTAGTATGATCGTTGCAACTTTTGTCCGTCGGCCAGCACTTAGGCTTGTAGCGAGTAGTGTTTTGCTTGCAGTTCTGCTCGTGATGATCGGCATGTCCGCTTCTTATCTATCAACCGATGGCAACAATTATGCACGCGTGTCGCCAGCGTCGGGCTTCTGGCTGCTGTTTTTCGCTAGCGCCCTTTATGTTGCCGACAGTCTCGTGCGTCTTAACGTGCGCCCGTTGTTGCGCATAGGATTGCTGCTTATAGCAACGCTTCTTTTTGCAATGTTGTTGGGTTCCGGTCTCTGGGACAATATTTCTTTCATAAAGGAATATCAAAGCCGCGCAGATAGCTTCTGGAACGAGGCGCAACGTCATGTCGCGCTGGCAATAGGATCGCTCATTGCCGCAACCCTTATTGGCATACCTATTGGCCTGATCTGCTATCGTCTGCCGCGTGCGCGCGCTTTTGTTCTCAATAGCCTCAACATTGTTCAGACGATCCCCTCCATGGCACTTTTTGGCCTGTTGATCGCACCCATGGGCTGGATCGCAGTTCAGTTTCCGTGGGCGGCACAGCTTGGCATTCGCGGCATTGGAGCAGCACCAGCCTTCGTGGCGCTGTTCCTTTATTCTCTCCTGCCCATTGTCGCCAACACAGTCTCCGGTCTTACCAATGTGCCTGAGGCTGTAACCGACGCTGCACGCGGCATGGGCATGACACGGCTGCAACGTTTGTTCAAAACGGAACTGCCGCTGGCATTCCCGGTTATCCTGACAGGCATTCGTATCGTGATGGTGCAGAATATTGGGCTGACGACCATTGCGGCGCTGATTGGCGGCGGTGGATTTGGTGTGTTTGTTTTTCAGGGCATCGGGCAGACTGCGATGGATCTGGTGCTGCTGGGCGCGCTCCCGACAGTTCTGCTGGCTTTTGCCGCGGGCGTCATTCTTGACGCCATTATTCAGATAGCCAGAGGGCAGACCGCATGATCGAATTCGACCAAATAACCAAGCACTACAATGGCCGTCCGGCGGTTGATAATGTGAGCTTCACGATCAAATCACGCAGCATTGCCGTGATCGTGGGGACATCGGGGTCCGGGAAAACGACGTTGCTGCGCATGGTCAACCGGCTTGTAGAACCCGATGCAGGCGAAATCCGCATTGACGGCAAAAGCAACCTCGATGAACCAGGCTATGAATTGCGCAGACGTATCGGTTATGTCATTCAGCAGCATGGACTTTTTCCGCATCGATCCGTTGCGAGCAATATCGGTACGGTTCCCGCACTGCTTGGCTGGCCGAAAGGCCGTATCAATACCCGTATCGATGAATTACTCGATCTGTTTCAGCTTGAACCCAAAGACTATCGCGATCGCTATCCGCACGAGCTATCTGGCGGTCAAGCGCAGCGTGTCGGCGTCGCCCGCGCCCTTGCCGCCGGACCAAATATTCTGCTGATGGACGAACCTTTTGGCGCACTGGACCCAGTAATCAGGGCCAAAGCGCAGGAAGATCTCAAGGCCATTCAAAAACGGCTCGGGACGACTATTCTGCTGGTGACCCATGATATGGAAGAAGCCATTCAGCTTGGAGATCATATCGCAGTGATGGATGATGGAAAGCTGCTGCAATATGGCACTCCTGCGGAAATACTCGCACATCCTGCAACGGAATTCATCGAAAAGCTTGTCGGCACTGGCGAGCGGCCTTTCCGGCTACTGTCCTTGGCGGACCTCAAAACTATACTTCAATCGGGTGAAGCTTCGGGCGCGCCCATTGTCGTCAGCGCATCGCAGCGCGACGCACTTGCAGAGCTTTTGTGGTCTGGCAGAACCGCACTGCCGGTTCAAGACCATGATGGCAGGCTATTGGGCCGCGTAACACTGGAAAAGCTTCTGCATCAAGCCGAGCGCCCCGCATGAAGCTGGCTTTGTCACTCACGCCTCGTTTATTGCTTTTGCTGGTGTTGCTGCTGTTCCTCTTGCAACCGCATCTGTTTGAGCCGCTGTTGCGACCGCTTGTGAGTGAAGGAACGCCCGTCATTTATGATCGTGCGAACCTGATGACACTGACACTTCAGCATCTCGGGCTTGTTGCTGCTGCAACGCTTGCATCTGCTTTGATTGCCATTGCAATGGCAATCGCCGTCACCCGCTCATGGGGAGCGGAGTTTTTGCCGCTGTCGCGAAGCCTGGTCAATATCGGGCAAACATTTCCGCCCGTTGCGGTGCTGGCACTCGCAGTTCCGGTTTTTGGCTTTGGGGACAAGCCGACGCTGATCGCACTGTTTCTTTACGGAATGCTTCCGATATTCGAAAACACACTAACCGGTCTGACGGCCCTTCCCACGCCCGTTGTGGAAGCAGCCCGCGGCATGGGCATGACAAACAGCCAACGTCTTGTGAAAATCGAAATCCCACTGGCAAGCCCGGTTATTCTTGCAGGCGTCAGGCTATCCGCGGTCATCGGGCTTGCCACAGCAACGATTGGCTCGACAGTTGCTGCAAAGACGCTTGGCGAAGTGATTATCGCAGGTCTGATTTCAAACAATATAGCCTTTGTGCTGCAAGGCGGCATAGTAGTAGCAGTTCTAGCAATTCTCATCTTCGACGCCTTTCAGACCATTGAACACTATCTTTTAAAGCGAATAAGGCGATGAAGCTTCGACGGCACTGTTACTTTAATGAGAGTGCAGACGTAACGTATTCTTTGACACATCTGTTATGCTTATTTCAAGCGAGCGATTTCGCGCCACATGTTTGTGGCGGCTTGCCGTAACTCACGATAGTCAGCGACATTGAATTGATTTCGGGGGGAAATAATTTAGGTTGTAGATCGGATCATGTATCGACGTAAAGCGTTGCACATGTTTCGCTGATTTAAAGCGCTTTATACCACGCTCTCGTCGCCGGATCGGTCGATGCGAATTCTCTGCACGATTGTTCAAACCTTGCGGAAATACAACCATACGGCTTCTGCAAAAATCTCAGCGTGATAACGATGGCGGTTATAAAGCGAAGAACGAGGTTCTGTCACGCCCCGATATCGTCACGTAATATAACGCCGGCGTTAAAGTAACGGTGCCCAAACCATCGACAATCAAACAATGCTGATTTGAATAGCTGAGTTATCTATCAAGAAATTGCAGATGTGTGTCCTTTTGCGCCAGTTTCAGAAATTCTAATAGATCCTCTTTGCTTAACGCTGCGCAACCTGCCGTCGGTGTATATTCTGGCCTTGCGATATGTAGAAATATTGCGCTACCCGCACCGGGAACAATTGGGCTGTCATTGTGCCCAAGTACAACAACGCAGTCGTAAATATCGTCTTCCATCCAGAAAACTTCATGCCGTGCTGCAAAAGGCAAAGTCACATGCTTATTATAAGCAGGGCTTGCAGGATCGTCACACCATCCATCAAGAGCGGTCATTTCACGACAATCAATGACTGTTTCCGGCTTTGAAATGCGATCAGCTCGGTAGAATAAACGGCGGAGAGGCCAACGTCCAATGGGGCTTACACCGTCCCCTTCTTCCTTATGTTGTTGAATACCACCTCTACCAACGGCACAGCGCCAAATCTTATCGCCGAACTGTGCATGCCAGAGATTATCATCCACTTTTTTGATCAACAGGTCCATTTTTCTACTCTTCAGCCATAAGTCATCATCGTCGATGTGCCACCATGTTATAGAGGGCACTCTTACATGGATAGCATAGGACTCTCGTTCAACGGAAAGTGGCACGCCACGCTTCTCGCTTGGTGCATTTCCAAAACGGGGTCTTCTACACGGCAAACATCTTGTACATAGGGGCAGCGTGTATGGAACCGACAACCCGAAGGTAAGTTCATCGGGCTTGGTATGTCCCCCTTCAAAATCAGCCTTTCACGTTTTCGCTGATGTGGATCTGGACGCGGAACAGCTGAAATCAAAAACATGGTGTAGGGATGACGCGGATTTGTAAAAAGCTCTTCGGTTGTACCAACTTCCACAAGACGGCCTAAAAACATCACCCCTACGCGATCCGCAAATTGCCGCACGACGCTCAAATCATGGGTAATGAACAAATAGGTGAGTTTCATTTTCTCCTGTAGATCACTCAGGAGATTAAGGACTTGTGCTTGAATTGAAACATCAAGTGCCGACACGGCTTCGTCACACACGATAAATTCAGGGTTATTAGCCAGTGCGCGTGCGATGCCAATGCGCTGGCGTTGGCCGCCACTGAACTGATGCGGATAATGGTTCAGAAGATCGGCGCGAAGGCCAACCATTTCCAGCAATTCCCGACATCTTGCTTCGATCTGTTCAGACGAGCCATACTTGTGTGCACGCAAAGGCTCCGCAAGGATATGCTTTATACGCATACGGGGATTGAGCGACGCATAAGGGTCTTGAAAGACGATTTGGAGCTTCTTGCGTAAGGATCGCATTGCATCGTCGTCCAAGTCGTGCAGGTCCTGCCCGCGATAACGAATACCGCCACTGCTTTTTTCCAAAAGCCGCAGAATAACTCGTCCAAGAGTCGTCTTTCCGCAACCGGACTCTCCAACAAGCGCAAAGGTTTCACGCTCGTATATATCAAGCGTAATACCATCGACCGCGCGGACAACCTTTTCCTTCGATGTAAAAAATCCGCTCTTGATATGATAGTATTTGCTGACGTCTTTGGTGGAAATTAACGCCTCGCTCATGCTGCCACTCCTTTTCTCTCATGAAGCCAGCAACGGGCTTTATGTCCGTTTCCGATGTCGAAGATATCGGGGGATTGCACGTGACAAATTGGCATTGCGTCAGCACAGCGCGGGCTAAAGCGGCAGCCTTTTGGCAAGTGAGCCAGATTGGGCACCATACCTTTGATACTATTGAGACGATTGCCTGTTGGTCGTTCCGTCGCCTTGGGTATCGAAGCCAAAAGACCACGTGTGTATGGGTGGGAAGGTCTGTCAAAAAGGTCAAACACATTTGCCTGCTCGACAATTTGGCCCGCATACATCACATTCACCTCGTCACACATCTCAGCAATAATGCCCAGATCATGGGTGATCAGCAGAATTGCCGTTGATGCCCGGTCGCGCAGTTCAAGCATCAATCGAAGAATTTGTGCCTGCGTGGTGACATCCAACGCTGTTGTGGGTTCATCTGCGATCAACAATTTTGGTTCACAGATCAGCCCCATGGCGATAGCTGCGCGCTGACGAAGCCCGCCGGATAGCTCGTGTGGATAGGCACTCAAACGCGCTTCTGGCTCTGGAATTCCAACCATTTCAAACATCTGCAAAACTTTTTTGCGGATTTCACGTTTGCTCAACTGTCCTTGAATTTCGAGTGGCTCGCCGACCTGTTGAAGCATTGTCTTCACAGGATTTAGCGCCGTCATCGGCTCCTGAAAGACCATCGCAATTTCGCGGCCGCGCTTGCGGCGCATCTCATCCGGCTTAAGTTTACTCAAATCCGAGCCATCCAACGTGATGCTGTCTGCTGTCACCTTACCGGGAGGCGTTGGCACCAACCCCATCAAGGAAAGCGAGGTCATGCTTTTGCCGGAGCCGGACTCTCCGACAAGCCCGACTATTTTTCCCCGGCCGACATCAAAGGAAACATGGTCAAGAATGCGTACTGAGCCATTTTGCTTTTTAAAGTCGGTGCAGAGATTCCGCACTTTGAGAAGAATATCACTGTTCGACATGACTTGAGCCTCAATCTTTCATGTAAGGATCAAGCGCATCACGCAGGCCATCACCGATGAAGTTGAACGCGAGAACGGTTATGAGAATGGCAACGCCGGGCATGATGGCAACCAAGGGCGCGGCAAAAAGATACTCCTTGCCTTTTGCTACCAGCAGCCCCCAGCTTGCCTCTGGCGGCTGAACACCAACACCAAGAAAACTAAGGCTCGACTCCCACATAATGGCTTCGGGAATGCTGAGTGAAAAAAGCACGATTAAGGTCGGCACGACATTGGGGAATATATGTCGGAACATGATGACCGACTTAGATGTTCCATTCGCACGAGCCGCCTCAATAAATTCCTTTTCGCGCACTGCCAAAGTTTGTGAACGCACGACGCGGGCAACGCCTGCCCAACCAACCAGGCTCAAAGCGATGAAGATATTAAAAAGGTTTGCCCCTAAAGTGTACATCACCACCATTGCAAGCAGAAGCGATGGAAAGGAAATCATCATATCGGCTAAGCGCATGATGACGAAATCGACGCGCCCACCAAAGAAGCCACTGATTACCCCCATGATCGTGCCGAGGATCAACGCGATCATGCTTGGAATAATACCAACCAGCAACGAAATGCGTGCGCCGTAAAGAATTCGCGTCAACAAATCGCGGCCGAAATTATCTGTACCCAGCCAGTAGGTTAAAGATGGTGGTAACAATTGTTCGTCCAACTCTACACGATAAGGATCATGCGGGCTGAGCCATGGGATAAAAATTGCTATAAAAACAAGGGCCGCAATGACGAAAAGGCCTATCATTGCTTTCTTATTTTTTTTGAAACTGCGGATCGTATCACTGAGAAAGCTGTCGCTTTGCGCATCGTGAATCTGCTCATCAATATTCTGAACAACGTGTGCCATTTGCGTCATTTCGAGCCACCCTTCATTTGATTACGGATGCGAGGGTCGAGGACGGAATAGAGTATATCCGCGAGCAAATTGCCCAGAATGACGAGGACAGTTGCAAATAATACCGACCCTTGCAGCAGCGGCATGTCACGCGCTTGAATTGCATTGACTGAAATGCGCCCAACTCCGGGAATGCCGAAAATTGCTTCAGTAATAACTGCACCAGACAAGAGGCTCGCCACCTGAATAGCCATGATGGTTACAACTGGTATGAGCGAGTTTTTCAACGCATGCCGGGTTATAACAAAGGTCTCATGCAGGCCTTTCGCACGCGCTGTGCGAATGTAATCGTGGCGCATGACTTCAAGCAAACTTGAGCGGGTTAAGCGCGCAATAACGCCTGCCGAACTCCACCCCAAAACAAGTGCCGGCATGATGACATATTGATAGCCATAAAAACCCGACACCGGCAGCCATTTGAGCTGAACCGCAAAAACATATTGCATCAGCAAAGCCGACCAGAAAATTGGCATTGAAACACCGAGCAACGAGAAGCCCATGAAAAAATGGTCAACCATTGTATCCCGGCGCACAGCAGAGATAATTCCTGCAGGAATACCTATCATCCACGACACCACCGCAGCACATGCAGCAAGCAGCAATGTGTTTGGGAAAGCATTCATAATAAGCGTCGTGACACTGCGATTGAGCTTAATCGACGTACCAAGATCGCCCTGCACTGCGGCGAAAAGGAAACGAAAATAGCGCGTTATCAGTGGATCATCGAGATGCATCTGCGCACGCACGCGTGCGATCACGTCCGGGCTTGCATGTTCCTTCATCAGAAGGGCGACAGGATCACCGGGTATGACATTCAGCATGATAAACAACAACGCGGTA
This sequence comes from Brucella sp. H1_1004, assembly GCF_047308065.1. Classification (NCBI taxonomy): domain Bacteria; kingdom Pseudomonadati; phylum Pseudomonadota; class Alphaproteobacteria; order Hyphomicrobiales; family Brucellaceae; genus Brucella; species Brucella sp. H1_1004. The sequence goes on along the minus strand of NZ_JAYKZA010000004.1, from coordinate 40,024 downwards.
ATTCCGATCAACACAGGGATCGAAATCGCGATGCGCTTTATAACGAAATTCAGCATCGCAAGGAGTTCCTTTACAATGCGCCAACAGCATTTGCGGCGTAATTAACCAAAGGCAGTTGCTGGTCCGCGTTCTTCCGCGAGCCAAGTACCTTCCAAAACGGCATGTGATAAACGAACAGAGCACGTTGCAGTCAGCCTTGCCGCAGCAACGTGCTCTAAGAGCCTTATTCGACTTCGGTCTTATAATAGCTCATGTCACTCCAGCCATTCCAAGGGATCGTAAAATTCTTGACCCTTGGCTGGACCACATAATTATGGTCGAGGCTAAACAACGGAACCCAAGCCGCATCGTCCTGAACAATTTGCTCAGTCAGCTTCTGATAAACTGCACACCGTTCTGCCGGATCGGTGATAACGCGCGCTTTCTCGACATCGTCAAAGACTTTAGGGTCGTTATTGTTGAAACCACGAACGCCCGTCCCGCTTTTGCTGAAAAACGTGTAAAAGAAATTATCGGGATCGTTGAAATCTGCCGACCAGGTTTGCGTGTAATTGTCGATCTTTCCTGCTTTTCGCAAATCGAAATAAGCAGATTCATCCATCGTTTTAATCTGGCTATTAAAACCAGATTTCTTGAGTTGTGCCTGAATGATCTGGTTCATATCAGACCATTTGGACGACCAGCTGCTCACCTGCGCGAGATTAATATCGACGCCATCCGGATAACCAGCTTCAGCGAGAAGCTGCTTAGCCTTTTCCGGATTATATTCGATAGGTGTGGCATCCGTATAGCAGATCAAGCCACGTGGCATGACACCGTTTTCGAGTTTACCCTTGCCATAGAAATTCTTATCAAGAATTTCCTGACGGTTGATCCCCATCTGGAAAGCCTTACGCACTTTGGGATCATCAAACGGTTTGTTGGCCTGATTGATATGATAATAATACATACCAACGCGCGGCCCGCTCTTAATGTGCTCTTTCCATTTGTCACTACCGTAGAAATATGGCGTCTGGCTCATTGCGTAATCGAGGTCGAATACGTCCAGTTCGTCAGCTTCAAACAAAAGACGCAGGGTCTCTGAATCTGCCACAACGCGGACGAGAACGCGATCAAGCTTTGGTCTGCCTTTGAAGTAGGATTCATTCGCCTCAAGCATTTGGTTGTCGTTGAGATTATACTCGCGCAACACAAATGGGCCTGTGCCATTGGTGGTTTCCGGTGAAAGGCCAAACTGATCACCAAGTGGCTCGGTAAATTTGCGATTATAGATCGATGCTTGCGGACTGGCCATGAGCGCCGTGAACGCCGCATATGGCTCTTTTAACGTTATGCGGACGGTATAATCATCGAGGGCTTCAATGCCACGCACTTTGTCGGCGCTGCCATTCAATCGCTCGGTCGCACCATCAACAAAGTCCAGAATATCAGTGCTTAACGCCTTGGTGGCAGGATCCAGCATACGGTCAAAAGTATAGACGACATCGTCGGCCTTTAATTCTTCGCCATTATGGAAAAGCACGCCCTGACGCAGCTTGAAAGTGTAGACTTTACCATCATCAGAGACCGTCCAACTCTCTGCAAGGCTGGGAACGAGTTCTGACTTACCGGGTGCCGTTGTCTCTGCCTCAATCAGCCGATCAAATACGTTGAGTGGCAAAGTATAGGCGTCCGTCGTTTTTTGAACATCCGCCGTCTTGGGGTCTTCAGGATATGATACACGCAGCATATGGTCGGATGCCATTGCAGGTGCGAGAAGAGCGAAACTGACGACACTTGCCGACAGAATGATCTTGATTTTTCGTAACATTACATTCCCCTTTTTCTTTTATTTTTTCTCATCAAACTTCAAAGTGGCGAGGCTTTCCGCCGCGCTCGACTAAAAGCCAACGGCAGATTTCCATTCGCCTTTGTCTTCAATCTTTAACTGCTCCCGAATATCCAGCCGGTTGCGAATGAGCCGGTAACGACCATCCTCAACGAGTACTTCCGCTATGAGATCTCTGGAATTGTAGGTGGAGGACATGGTTGCGCCGTATGCACCAGCACAGTCAAAGGCAACCAGATCACCGGCGGCCAGTTTGCCAAGCCCATCATAGTAACCAAAGTCATCTGAACTTTCGCAAATGGGACCAACAATCCTATGTTGTGACTTCGTATTCTGCTCTGGTTCATTAATCGGGATAACCGGATGGGTTGCGTCATAGAGTGCGGGACGAATAAGATCGTTCATGCCACTGTCGATGATAGCAACAGCATCGCTGTCGACATTTTTCAGATAAAGAACTTCGGTTACAAGAAGCCCTGCCCTACCAACAAGCCAACGCCCGGGCTCTACAGTCAGTTTACAGCCAAGGTTGCCAACCGTTTCAGCAATGATAGCGGCATATTCTTTGACATCAGGACCGGGCTTTTCGCCGACTGAAATTCCAATGCCCCCACCAAGATCAAGATGCGAAACCTCAAGACCTTGTGAGCGTAAATTGCGAACCAAATCCGACATCGTTGAGAATGTATGTCTGAATGGCGACAGGTCCTGCATCTGGGACCCGACATGTACTGCTAGACCCTTAAGTTCCAACTCCTCACATTTTGAAGCCGCTGCATAAACGCCCGGCACTTCGGCAATTGGAATGCCAAATTTGCTCTTCTTCGTTGCGGTGGTAATCTTGGCATGGGTTTTTGCATCGACGTCCGGGTTGACCCGCAATGCGACAGGTGCACGCACTTTAAGAAAGCGTGCGATATCAACAATCTCGTCCAATTCAGCTGCAGACTCAACGTTAATCTGATGAACGCCAACCTTAAGCGCTCGCTTAATTTCCTGACGCGTTTTACCGATGCCTGAAAAAATGACACTTTTGGCCGGGATACCCGCTGCGAGCACGCGCTCCAGCTCTCCACCGGACACAATATCCATGCCGCAGCCCAACTCAGCCAGCAAACGCAAAACAGCAATATTGCTATTTGCCTTAACTGCAAAACAGATCGAAACATCAATCTTGTTCAGCTCTTCCGCCAGCGTTTGATAAGCCCATTTTATGGCACCCGTCGAATAGCAATAAAATGGTGTCGGAATATCCTGCGCAATTTCGCTAAGACGAACCTGTTCGGCATGAAGCTCTCCGTTTTTGTAAGAAAACCATGTGCTATCAGGCTGCCGTTGATTAACCGACGAAGACGTTTTCATTGTGTCACCCATTTTTCCCCAATTCTTGTCGGGGGTGTTTTGAGGACAGTGTTCCAAAGTTTTTTATGCTTGTGAAATGCTTAAAAACTCTTTTTTATTCAAAACTGATATATGAAGAGGATGCAGCTGATGAGAAAACTGAACCAGAGGCAAATTGAAGTTTTCAATGCCATTATGGTCAATAAGAATATGACTGTTGCGGCTGCTCACTTGAACACGTCGCAACCCACCATCAGTCGCGAACTCCGTGAAATGGAAGAGCGGATCGGCTTTGATCTTTTCACTCGGTTTGGCAAGCGCTTAACACCAACAGATCAGGCATTTCTTCTGCATGATGTGGTGCGGCGGGCGTTCATTGGAATGGACGAAATCGGTCGTGCAGCCGCAGCTATACGCACGCATAATGCAGCAAATTTTCGTATCGCAACCATTCCTGCTTATGCGGAATCGATCATTCCAAGGGTTGCAAAGAGACTACAAAATTCGAAGACCAGCATTCACCTGTCTCTTCATTCTCACGAAGAGATCTCGCTACAAAACGAAATGATGACGACTGTTTTCGACCTCGGCATCACAGAAGGACAGTTCGAGTACCAAGGCTTTTGCCACGAGAAAATTGACGTTGGATCGCTGGTATGTGTTTTACCAATCAATCATCCCCTGACACAGAAAAACGTATTAACCCCGCAAGATTTTGACTGCGTTCCTTACGTTTCATTTTCGCAGGATGATCCGTACCGTCGCAAAGTCGATGAAATCTTTGTGCAGAACGACATTATGTGCCGCTACTCTGTTGAGACCACAACTGCGGCCAGTGTTTGTTCTATGGTCATGGCCGGACTGGGCGTATCCATCGTCAATCCTCTGACAGCATGCGACTATCTTGAAATGGGCGTTGCGCTACGGCGCTTCAGCGTTGAAATCCCATATACGATGCACTTATGGCATCCACTTAAAAGCAAGAATGCACGGTTGATTGCCAAGTTCATGACTCTCATGCAAGAAGAAGCCACAACAGTAAAAGATACACTCAACAGTGCACTATTACGTTAAACAGAGTACAGACATAAGGCATTCTTTGGCTCCCCTGTCATGCAGATTGTAAATGGGATCATGTATCGACGTAAACCGTTGCACATGTCGCGCTAATTTAAAGCGCTTTATACCACGCTCGCGTCGTCGGATCGGTTGATGTGAATTCTCTGCATGATTGTTCAAACCTTTATGCTTGCGATGATCGCAAACACCAAGGCTTATTGCTCGCCTAGAAGCGTTCTATGATCTTAGTCTATCAGTGACCATAATCCGTGATGCACAGCCCTGAGCAGGGAGCAGCTTGCGCATGAAACGCTTGGCTGTCTTGCTATTGCGGCGTTTCTGAACAAAGCCATCCTCATCAACGGCTCGCCAAAGAATGTGATGCTCACCTTTGATGGATATCACACATTCGTCGAGATGCCATTTGTCACCAAGCCGTGGCGTACGACGACGGATGGTATTGGCATAGGCTCGCCCGAACTTCTCAGCCCATTCGTAAACCGTCTTATGTGTGATGAATATCCCGCGATAATTTCAGCGGGATAACGATACCGATGGTAAAGCGAAGAACGAGGTTCGGTCACGCCCCGATATCATCACATAATATTAAGCTGGAGTTATGGTAACGGCGTCTAATTAAATTATAAACACTGAAATTTCTTGATTTTTACATATTCCTTTTATCATTCGGTACGTCAATATCCAACGATGCGCTTATACTTAATGGGATAGGTTTACAGCTATGGTGAGCGCGAAGTATTTTTCCTGCACCGGCATCCCCATGCAAAGCTTTCAACTTTCCGAAAAGTGCACGCGGGATAAAGACAGGCGGCGAAATGAAAGAGCCGTTGAAAGAAATCCGCGGTTGATAACCCACCCTGGAAATCAAGTCTTTTAGATATTTTCGTGATACATTTGGCATATCGCCCAGCAATAAAAGAATATGACTGGCGCCATGTCTTTCAACATAGGCTAAACCTGCTTTCAACGTATCGCTTTGTGACGAAGCCTTCGTGAGATACAGACACTGCAAGCGCGTTTGTTGAAACAGTTTGGCCACAGACGGATTGCGCACAACAACGACACCAAAACCATAGGGCAGCCCCCGCAGAGATGCTGCCACGTGAGCGGCCAATGGTTTTCCATTATAAAATGAAAGCAGTTTATCCGCAGATCCAAAACGGCGCGACTGGCCGGCCGCCAAAACGATGACAGCAATTTTAGAAGCCCCACTCATCGAATGTCGTCGACAGAAATTTGTGAAGCCGCAGAATCTTTCACGCTCTGCAGAATATGCGCCAGCACCGACACTCCAAGAGTATATGGATCGCGCGTGGAGGGAATAAGTCCGAGTGGAAATTTCAGCCTATCGACTTCCGCGACATGGCAACCATTCCTGACCAGTTCTTGACAGCGTGACGTGTGCGCTCTTCTGCTGCCTTGCGCACCGACGAAGAAAGCGTGGCTCTTCAAGGCTTCTGTCAGAATAGGCGGCTCGCGATTATGGTCATGGAAAAAGGTCACAATCGCCGTTCGTTCATCGGCGAAAACGTCTTCAGGCCAAGAGGGTTTAACCAGTGGATTAGCCCATGAAAAGCGAGTCAACACGTCTGGGTCTGGCGAAAACAGTTCCACCTTGCAACCGGCTGCTACTGCCAATTCAGTAAAGCAAATGACTTCCATTCCGGTACCAAAAACCAGAACCCGGATCTGTGGCAAAATGGTTAAATGCAGCCCCATTCCCGTTGGGTTGAGAGACAGCATTCCATCCTCAGCCAAACTCAGAATTGCAGGCTCTCGCGCTCTTAACTTGTCTGCGAGCGTACTCAGCAGCACCTTATCAGGATAAGGGAAAATCTGAACATCAAGTGTACCGCCGCACGGAAGAGGCAAATCCCAATAGGGCGAGCCGCGTCCATAACGCACTTGCATAGTCTTGCCGGTTTCCATGGATGACTTAGCATTCAACACCACATTTTTATCAATACAGCCCGAAGAGAGGTTGCCCCAGCTCCTGCCCGATGCATCAATAATCATTGCGGCACCGCAACGACGGTAAGAAGGGCCTTCAACGCCCACGATGACTGCAAGTGCACATCTCTCTGCAGACAAAGCAGGCATCAAGGGAAAGTCATTCTCATTGATTGAAGCCGCGCGGACGGCAGTTTTCATATCCGCGAAAACTGCCTGTTCAGTTGGTTTCATGCAGGTTCACCATCAATTGCGAGAGACATGAATGCTTTACTCACCCAAAGCTTGCTTGATCTTATCGGGTGTCATCGGCAGATGATAAAAGCGCTTACCTGTCGCATGGGTAATTGCATTGCCCGTCGCAGCCACAACCGGGATCATAACCACTTCTGCCAATCCCTTCGGTGGGGAGGTCTCGGAAAGCGGATCGAGATATTCAGCCGTCTGAGTCCAGACCGCTACGTCCTTACTGCGCGGCAGCATATAGCGGTTAAAGTTCCATGTGCCATTGCCCGGACCGTCTTCATAAAGCGGGAGCTCTTCCATCAAAGCGTGGCCAATACCCATCGCCACACCACCCTGTTGCTGGCCGGAAACGAGCGCGGGAACGATAATATTGCCCGGATCAAGGATGCTGTGATGCTTCATGATTTCGACTTCGCCGGTGAAGCTATTCACGTTGAGTTCGACGATACATGCCGCTGGCGTATAGGTGGTGACACCCGCATTGTTGCGCTGTACTGGCGGAAAATAAACGCTGCTTCGTTTGATGAAATCATAACCGCCTGTGGTCATGCGACTTTTAAGCTCCGCTGAGGCACCGTCACCATAGCGAACGGAGAGAAGATCGACAGGCAGTTCGCGCATGCCAATAACAGGTATATCGAATTTGGCAGTTGCCCATTCCCAACGGCTGAAACAGTGAAGTGAAACGCCCGTCACCAAACCCATTTCATGGGCTTTGCGAGCAAGACGTTCAAAGGATAACGTTTCCATGCCGCCACCACCGATGCCGCCTCCTGTTACACGCAGATCGCTTAGAGTGACAACGCCACTGGCAATTTGTCCACCAGATGCACCTTCACTCCAGATGGCTTTTGCTGCTGGCCAGAATGTATTCTCAAAGAGGAAACGCGCTGCCTGTTGTGTTCCAAAGCCCAGAAAATAAGCGCTATTGGAAGCACTCATCGGCGGCAGTGCATTGGGAACCCAGAACGGGTCTATTTGCAACTCGTCCTGCTGTTCCTGCGTAGTCGTGTAAGGCGACCAGTTGCTCACCATCGGCAATTCGGCAAAATCGGTCACACCAAATTCGACCACATCTGGCACTTTGCCCAACAGGTTTCGTACCATCACCTGCTGCGCGGTGGTGGCCCCTGTGCCAATTTCCTGCACGCAATGGCGCATGGTCAATTTGCCATTTGTATCAAATTCGAGTGTAAGTGCAGAAGTATCCGCACCCGACCCATAGTCTTTCTGAACCTGCGCAAAACCTACGCCATAAAGTCGGCCGGGATTGGCTTTGTCATAATCTGACTTGGCTTGTTCGCGATTGACCCATAGTGGATTTTTAGCCACAAGTTCGAGCATTTCCACATTGCGCAAATCACCCAAAGGTTGCGCACCTTGCGTATTTTCGTCACCCGCACGCATAGCATTGCGAAGGCGAAGCTCAACAGGATCAATGCCAAGCTCGGCTGCGATTTCATCGACCATCAGTTCGGTGATGCTCATCACCTGAATGGTGCCGTAGCCACGCATCGACCCTGCTTCTACAGCAGGTGTCGCAAGTGCTATGGAAGTGAGGTCTGATTTTGGAAAGTAATAGATCGACTGCGCGGCGGTTGCAGCGACCTGTGCCACCGAGAATGAGAAATTGGCGCGTCCGCCGCCGTTACAATTATAGAAACCCTTCATGATTTCAAACTTGCCGGTCTTGCGATCGGCAACAATTGTCACGTCCATTTCGATAGAATGGCGCTTCAGCCCCAGCTGGAACTGCTCATACCGATCATTGGCCAGACGTACCGGCAATCCATCACCGTAAAAGCAGGCTGCAATCGCATAAAACGGAAAGATAGAGTGATCTTTTGATCCGTAGCCGACTGTGGTTCCCGTTAATAGCTTGATCGTCTCAACGGGGAAACGCTTATTGTCCTTGACCATTGCGGCAGCAACACGTGCAACCTCATAAGGCGATTGCGCAGCGACAATCAGGTGCAGCGTTTTCGACTTCGCATCATACCACGCATTGCCGTTGTCCGGCTCCATTGCACTCGGATCAATGGATTGCGAAAAGCCGTGCCGTTCAAGCACAAACTTGGTGTCGTCTTTACGCGCCTCTTCGATGGCTTTGGCGATATCTTCGGCGGCGTTCATACCGCGCCGCATGGGTTCATAGGTCTCGCGTGCGACTTCTTCCGGATCGCGCACCCCGCCGCCGCCGCGATGCTTGGTCAGCACAGAAGCAGGCACGAAAACGCCGGTTGTACTTTCTGATGGCCAAGTTGGTGTATCACCATCGAAACCGCCAAATATCACCGCATCCTGTATCGGCGAATAAGCCGATGATGCAGACGGTGTATCACCGCCGATGCGAACATAACGCGCTGCACCGTAATTGGCTGGCGATTTAACGCCCGTTTCTGCGCCATATTTCACAATGCTGGTTTCAAACCGTAAAAGACGCTTTGCGGCATCAAAACGATCAAAGTCATGGTAGACAAGTAGCGCTACTGGCTGTCCCAGAAGTGGTGCAGTCTGGCCCTTTGGCAGCAGAATAGTTTTACCGTAAAATTCATCGGCCAGACCTTCTGCGTATGGTGCTGTCAAGCCATCGGCTTCAAAGTCTTCATGCAGAACCAGACGATCAGGCTGAAGATCAGCCCCTAATATGGTCAGATCAACGCCCTCAAAGGCTCGTTTTGCATCCGTTGCTTTGATGAAAAAAGCATGGGCTTGTTCTTTGGGCCAGCCTTCGAGATCGCGGGCGCGATAATCGCGCGAGAAGGTTTTCTCGCCAGTGACTTTACGAATAGCATCCCATCGATAACGGGCATGACCGTCCGTTCCAATCCAGTCCGATGGGCTTGGTCCTGACTGGACTTCCAATGCATGAGCCACTGGTAGCCGCCCAAGCATCACAGTGATACCGGCGATTGTTCCCAGTTTCATAAAATTGCGACGTGAAATATTCGAACTCATCATTCCCCCCTGGGGTTGATCCGATTACGCCTTAAAAATGCATTTAATTCCGTGTAAGCCGGACTGAGTTTCTTCAGCCCGGCCTATCGATCTCAATCAACGGCTGTTTCCTGAGCGCTAACCTGCTCGGGCGTCACAGGTGTAGCCTGTCCGCCCCATTCGGCTCTCATCCAGCTGATGAGTGCTGCGATCTCGGAATCCTCTAGGACATGTGCAAATGGTGGCATTGCATACATGCGTTGGCCATTGGTGAATGTCTGTGTCGGAATACCGTTCAGAACCACTTTGATCAGTGTTTGCGGATTATCCATTGCCAGCGTGGCGTTCCCCCTCATAGCGGGTGCGACGTTGGGGATGCCTTCCCCGTTCATTCCATGACAGCCCGAACAGGAGGAAATATAGGCCAGCCGACCTTGATCCATTACGCTCCCCGGCTGCGCATTCTGTGCTTCGGGCAAGGGCTGGGGCGCCGGTGATGCTTGGGCAATATTGCCTTCATCATCCGTCAGCAGATAAGTGGCGACCGCCTTGACATCGTCCGGTTCCATGACACTGGTAGAAAAATGCGTCACTGTATTCATACCGGCAAATGACGTGCCTTGCGGTGCGATACCGGTTGAAAGATACTGGCTGAGCGTCTCAACATCGAAGCCATGCTTCGTGAGTGCCGCCGCTGTGATGTTGGGAACAGCCAGTCCATCAACTTCACCACCTTGCAGCGAGCGGAAGAAATCTACACCCATCATGATATTGCGCGGAGAGTGGCACGCGCCACAATGCGCCAGCCCTTCAACCAGATAAGCACCGCGGTTCCATTCCGCTGAACGCAGCGGATTGTTCGGAACCTCACGGTTGGGGAAATTCAACAAGTTCCAGAAATTCAGGAATGGGCGCACTGGCAATACGAACACGCCCGTATTCGCTTTATTGGCAACCGGGATCGCCGGAATGCTCATCATGTAGGCGTAAAGCGCGTCGAGGTCGTCGGGCGTGGTGATATGCGTGTAAACATAAGGCATCGCCGGATAGAGATTGCCTTTGCCCGCCGCGATACCGTCACGCAAAGCCCGATGGAAATCTGCACGCGTATAATTACCGATGCCAAATTCTTTATCCGGCGTAATATTGGTCGAGTAAACCGTTCCAAAAGGCGTTGGAATGGGCACGCCGCCAGCGGCCATTGGTCCTTCAGGTAGCGAATGACAGCCAAAGCAGTCACCTGCCAGGGCCAGCTCGCGCCCGCGCGGAATGAGGCTTTGCATTTGCTCCGCCGACAAGGGCTGTTGAGCTTGCGGTGCAACACTGGATTGTCGAAAAAGACCAAACAGGATGGGAAGCGCAACAAGGGCACCCAACACGATGATGGCTAAGATCGAATTGCGCAATCTGTGGCTTTTCATCGTTTCCTCTCCTATCCGATCACGCAACCGGGTGTGGCAAGCGCCACATCGCGGATGGCTTCGTAATAACGCACATAGCCTGTGCAGCGGCAGATATGGACATCCAGCGCCTCTTCAATCGCACCTTCAAGATCGGCACGTTTGACAGGCTGACGTTTGAGCTGATCGATGAAAACTGTTGCACCTGCCACAAATCCGGGCGTGCAATAGCCACACTGAAACGAGAAGTTATCAATGAAAGCCTGCTGGATCGGCGTGAGCTTTGTCACCTTGCCGTCCGCGTCCGTTTCAGCCTGACCTTCAATGGTGATGATCGATTTTCCGTTGAAGAAATGCGCATCGTAAATGCAGGTGCGGCTTTCCGTGCGCGTACCATCCTTTTGCACTTCGACAATGGTGCACGCATGGCAGATGCCTTGTCCGCAACCAAAATGCGTGCCCGTTAAATCAAGATATTCATGCAGGAAATCAATCATTGGCATACCGACAGGCACGTCAACAGGGCCAACAGTCTTGCCATTTATAGTAAGAGAAAGTGGGCGTTTTTCGATGCTCATGATAAGGCCCTTTTTACTTTTTCCGGAGTGATCGGAAATTCATAGAAACGTTTGCCAGTGGCATGGGTAATGGCATTGCTGGTTGCCGGCAGGATCGGGATCATGCCCAGTTCTGCCATGCCTTTTGGTGGTGAGGTCTCTGAAAGTGGAGGCAGATAATCAGTTGTCTGGTTCCAGACTGCGACGTCCTTGGCACGCGGCAATGTATAGCGGTTAAAGTTCCATGTGCCGTTGCCCGGGCCATCTTCATAAAGCGGCATTTCTTCCATTAGAGCATGCCCAATACCCATCGCCGTGCCACCTTGTATCTGCCCCGACACAAGCTCCGGCACAATCATGGTGCCCGGTGCCATCATCATGTGATGGCGCATCACCTGAACCTGCCCGGTGAAGGTATTCACGTTGACTTCGACGAGACAGGCCGCTGGTGTCACGGTTGTCGGATCCGCACCTGCGCGCTTTGTCGGCGGATAATAAGCAATCTTGCGTTTGATGAAGTCATAGCCTGCTGTTGTCATACGGCTTTTGAGCTCATCAGAAGCGCCGTCGCCATATTTCACTGCAATCGCATCAAGCGGCAGATTTTTCTCCCCCACAGTTGGAATGTCAAACTCTGCACGCGACCATTGCCAGCTGCTGTAAGCATGGACTGCAACACCGGTGATCAGTCCCATTTCATGAGCTTTTTTGGCAAGGCGCTCAAACGGGATTGGCGTCATCCCGCCTCCCCCGATGCCATCCGGACCGACACGGATGTCGGAGAGTTCAACATTGAGGCTTGCGATGGCACCCCCGCCAACGCCTTCACTCCAGAGCGCTTTAGCAGCAGGCCAAAGACTGTTTTCCAGCAGGAAACGCCCCGCCTGGCGCGTGCCGAAGCCGATATAATAAACTCCGCTCGATGAGCTCATGTCCGGTATTAGCGCAGGTGTCCAGTACGGGTCGGTCTTTGACAGCTCATCCTGCTCTTTTTGGCCAGCATAGCTTGTGTGCAGCGGAAGCTGTTCGAATTCCGTCACACCGAAATCAACCACATCGGGCGCCTTGCCGAGCGCTTGCCAGACCATCACTTGCTGTGCCGTCGTGCCGCCCGTCCCGATCTCCTGCACGCAATGGCGCATGGTCAGTTTGCCATTTGCATCAAACTCAAGCACGAGAGCCGTTGGAACACCGCTTGAGCCATAAACCTGCTGAACCTGAGCAAAGCCAACCCCATAGAGTTTGCCCGGATTGGCGGCTTCGTATTCAGCTTTGGCTTTTTCGCGGTTCTGCCAGATCGGATGCTTTTCGGCGAGATTGAGCATTTCCACATTGCGTGGATCGCCAGCAATAATGCCGCCTTGCGTGTTGGGATAACCTTCCAGAATAGCATTGCGGCGACGCAATTCTATCGGATCAATCTTTAGTTCACTGGCCAGTTCATCAACCAGAAGTTCGGTAATGGCCATTGATTGCAGGGAGCCAAAACCACGCATCGAACCCGCTTCGACGGCCGGTGTTGCCATGGCAAGCGCCGTCAGATCAGATTTTGGGAAGTAATAGATTGACTGCGCACCGCGCGCGGCAACATGCGACACTGCAACGGACAGATTTTCACGCCCACCACCATTACAGTTATAAAAGCCTTTGAGAATTTCGAACTTGCCGGTTTTGCGGTCTGCGGTGATTGAAACATCCATCTCAACCGAGTGGCGCTTCATGCCCATCTGAAATTGTTCATAACGGTCGTTGGCCATCCGGATCGCATGACCCTCTCCATAAAAACACGCTGCCATCGCATAGAACGGAAAGACCGAGTAATCTTTTGAACCATAGCCAACCGTTGAGCCTGTTAACAAAACAATCTTCTCAACCGGAAAGAGCTTGTTGTTTTTAGCCAACATTGCCACGGCATTGACTATACCTGTCGGTGACTGCGTTGCGGTCATAACATGCATTGTTTTTGTCGCTGCATCATACCAGGCATTGCAATTGTCTGGCTCCATTGCGCATGGATCGATGGACTGCGAGAAGCCATGTCGTTCCAGTACGATTTTGTCAGGGTTGTTGCGCGCGGCTTCCACCTCGTCTGATATGCTCTTCGCATAGTCCATTGCTATACCTTGCGTATCAGGCTTTTCTTCTGCCCGATGCAAAGCTTCGATAAAGCCGCCGCCGCGATCTTTCCGGACAATCGGTGGAATGGAAATTGCCTTATCCGGCGCATAAGGCGGCCAGACAGGAGTGTTGCCGTCAAATCCGCCTTTAATACCGGCATCCTGATAAGGAGAAAAAACTGACGCATCATACGGTGTTTCACCACCAATCCGCACATAGCGCGCAGCTCCATAATTTGCCGGCGGTTTAGGGCCAGTTTTTTCGCCATAAATGACGGCCCTATCCTCGAACCGCAGCTGTCGTTTTGCGGCATCAAAACGATCAAAATCCTTGTATATCAGGATTGCAACCGGATGACCCAATATAGGGGGCGTTTCACCTTTCGGGACAAGGATATTATAGCCGTAGAAGCCTTTGCCCATATTCGTGTCTTGCGGGATATTCAGCCCATCACGAACAAGATCCTCCTGAAGCAAAACTTTGTCCGGTTGCAGATCGGCGCTTAGAATGGAAAGGTCGATGCCCTCAAACGTGCGATCCGCCTGGGTCGCCTTGATCATGAAGGCATGGCTTTGTTGTTTCGGCCAGCCGGGAATGTCACGGGCGCGATAATCGCGGGCAAAGTTCTTTTGTCCGGTTACTTTGCGCACACCATCCCAGCGGAAACGTGCCTTACCATCCTTACCGATCCAGTCGGTTGATGTCGGGCCGGAGTGCACTTCCAGAGCATTTGCTGTTGGAACGCGTCCAAGCATGACAGTGATACCGGCAAACGTGCCAAGCTTGATAAAATCGCGACGTGAAAGACCAGACGCCATAAGCTTTTCCCCTCAAAGCAGAATCCGACACGCTGAAGCAGCATCTGAAAACATGCCCTATAAAATCAAAAAACGGAGGCGAAGCTTATGCACTTATTGGATAAAAACACTGCATCACACCCCGTATAAGCCATACGGAGTGATCCTCCGTATGGGATACTCAGTAAAAAATCGAAGCCCTCAATATTCGAGATGTCGCTGAGATGTCTTCGACTTCTGTGTATCTTCACCGCGCCGTTTTTGGCTTGCTGCATCGTCCTGTTCTTCAAAAAGAACACCACCGAGCGCTGCAACAAGGATCATGAAACCTGTGCCCAAAAGCCACGAAAGATACCATGGACCGTAATCGCCCAGGATGATGCCAATAAGGATCGCTATGACTGCGACGATCATTGCCAGCACAAAACGCCAGAATACGCTCATCATGCTCTCCTTAAAATGCGTGGTGCGACGTCTCGACATGATCAGGATCGACCTTGCCGCGCATCACCCAGAAAGCCCAGCTCGTGTAAACGACGATCAGAGGCATGAAGACAACCGTAAAGCCCAGCATCCACATCAGCGTCAGCTCGCTGGAACCAGAGTTCCAAACTGTGAGGCTGTGCGATGGGTTGGTGCTTGATGGCATCATGAACGGGAACATTGCAGCACCAGCGGTGCCGATAACGCCAATCCATGCGATGGCTCCGAGCCACCAGCCAAGCAATGCCTTGCGTGCAAGGAGTGCCAACAGTCCCAAGGCAACACCGATATAGGTGAGCGCTGGAATGACCCAGAGTACGGAATATTCATGAAAGTTCGAGAGGAGTGCACCCGGTGTACGTTCAACCACCTGATGAAGAGGTGTTTGTGGCACGCCCGGATTTGGACCCTGCACGATCTGGTAACCGTCCATGCCCGACACCCAAAATCCACCAATTGTGAACAGAACCAGTGCCAGTATACCGCCGAATAGCGAAGCTTTTCGCGCACGATCTGCGAGATTGCCAACGCCGCCGCTCATCAGCATCGCGCCGCCCATATAGATCGAAAGCGAGACAGAGAGGAGACCACACAGGATTGCAAACGGATTGAACAGTTCAATGAAGCTGCCTGTATAATAGGATGTCATCCGCCAGTCGAAGTTAAACGGCACGCCCTGAATGACATTGCCGAAAGCCGCGCCAAACACCAGCATCGGCACAAAACCGGAAACGAACAGCGTCCAGTCCCATGCGTTTCTCCAACGTAGAGATGGCATCTTACTGCGATATTCAAAGCCCAGCGGACGGACGATCATGCTGAACAGCAAGACCAGCATAACGATGTAAAAGCCCGAGAATGCGGTTGCGTAGACCAAAGGCCATGCTGCGAAAATTGCACCGCCACCCAGAATGAACCAGACCTGATTTCCATCCCAATGCGGGCCGATAATGTTGAGCGCGACACGCCGTTCTGTATCGGTGCGCCCCACATAGCGCAGCAATGTGCCAACGCCCATATCCATGCCGACCATAATGGCGAGGCCCATCAGCAGAACACCAAGTAGCAACCACCATACAAGCTGAAGTACGAGATAAATATCCATGAAATATCTCCCGATTAATAAGCCGCAGCCGGAGCTGGTGCAGTTGCAGGGGCGGTTGTTTCTGATGCATCCGGTCCTTTGCGGATGAAATGCAGCATGAGAAACAGCTCAATGATAGCGAAGATTGTGTAGAGCAGGATAAAGCCCGACAGAGACACGATCATATAGGCAACCGTATGCGTTGAGGCCGAAAGCCATGTCGGCAAGACTTCATAGACTGTCCATGGCTGTCGTCCGACCTCTGCCACCAGCCAGCCCATTTCACAGGCTATGAACGGCACAGGGATCATCCATACGGACGCTCTCAAGAACCAACGATTGTTGTGAACGGTATTGGTCAGTGTCAAAATGAAGGACAGTACAAAGTAGCCAAGCATCAAAAGACCCAGACCCACCATGGCACGGAAAGCCCAGAAAATGATCCAGACTTCTGGAATGGTATCTTTTGCCGCTTTGTCAATTTCTGCATCCGTGATCCGCGTAATGTCGCCATCGGGCGCATAACGCTGAACCAGGAAGCCATAGCCAAGATCATCCTTATGGGCATCGAACTTTGCCAGCGCTGCAGGATCCGTTGGATTCGAACTGAGCACCTGCATGGCTTCAATCGCTGGAATACCGTTTCGAATGCGCGTTTTCGCGCGCTCCTCCAAGACGTCGGCCGCAGGAACCGTCCCCTCAAGCGAGTGCGTCACAAGAATAGACAGCATAGCCGGTATCTTAATGGCGAAGAGATTTTTCTGCTCGCTTTGCGAAGGAAAGGCAATTGCGTTGAACGACATTGGTGCTTCTTCAGTTTCCCAAAGCGCTTCCATTGCCACAAGCTTGGTTGGCTGTGCATGCGCACCGACAAAGCCGAGCGCGTCGCCAAGAGTCAGCACACCGCCGGTCCCGAGCACGCCGAACAGAGCCGCAATACGGAAAGAACGCTTCGCCACATCCATATGGCGATTGCGAAGCATATAAAAAGCGCTGACGCCACAGACAAAAATTGCAGCGGTCACATAACCTGCAAGCACCGTATGCACGAATTTCGCCTGTGCATCCGGGTTGAAAAACATGTCGAAGAAGCTGCTCAGCTCCATACGCATGGTGACTGGATTAAAGTCTGCACCTTTCGGGCTTTGCATGAAGCTGTTGGCCACAAGGATCCACAATGCTGAAAGGTTTGAGCCAAGCGCCACCAGATAGGTGACGACGAGATGCTGCATCTTAGTGAGACGATCCCAACCGAACACCATCAGCCCGAGGAATGTAGATTCCATGAAGAAGGCCATCAGACCTTCAATCGCCAGTGCCGTACCGAAAGCATCACCGACAAAGCTCGAATAGAATGACCAGTTCATACCAAACTGGAATTCCATGGTGAGGCCGGTCGCAACACCCAGTGCGAAGTTAATCAGCAGCAGCTTTCCCCAAAACTGGGTCATGCGGCGATAGACTTCTCGGCCTGTTGTTACATACACCGTCTCCATGATGGCGACCAATATGGTCAACCCCAAGGTTAATGGGACGAACAGAAAGTGATATAGTGCTGTCGCCGCAAACTGAATTCGTGAAAGATCGACTACCAGATCATTAACCACAATGAGCCCCACCTTAATTTTTATTTATCTGATCCGCAGATAATCAACAAAAAGGGCTCTAATAGATAGATTTTTATGAATCAAAGTGCCCCATTTCATACTATCTATCAAATATTAAATATAAGCATTACGAAATTCACATCCAATATTGCTGCGAAATGTCGCACTAATTCCATCGCCGTGATTTTTCTCTAAAATTGAATAATATAGTCAACATTAACGATGGAGTTGGAAAATCAAAATATTAAGACGTGAATGAATTCATTCGCGATCTTTTAAAGATAACACGTGTATTTTTGCTTTTACTGGAGCACATTTCGATCTGACTGGGCAAGATCGCCGCTCTTATCAACTATTTTGATGTGTATTTTCCCGAAAACCGTGTCAGACCGTTAGCAAGACGACGACCATACCCCACAAGGTCAACAGCGTGTTGCTAATTGCATAAGGGACGGTATAGCCCAGCATCGGGACGTTGCTTTTTGCGGCTTCCGACACCATTGCAGCAGATGCTGTGCTAGTACGGGCGCCGCCGCAACAACCAAGATTAATCGCGGGATCAAAGCGGAAAATATACTTCCCAATCAAAGGCGCCAGCAACATTGGAACCGATGTTGCAAACAATCCCCAAAGGAACATTTCAAAGCCAACTTCACGCAGACCCGCGATAAATGTTGGCCCTGCCGATATGCCGACAACAGCGATGAAGATATTCAGACCCACCGTATTCATGAACCAGACCGTCGCGGTCGGAACATTGCCCATCTTTGGTGTAAAACTACGTAACCAGCCAAAGATCAAACCCACAATAAGTGCCCCACCAGACGTTGACAAGGTAATAGGAACGCCTCCGATGGGAAGAACAATCGACCCCAGCAGACCACCAATAACAATACCAGATCCAACCAGCACCATGTCGGTTGCACTGGTCGGTCTATCGGCGTAGCCAATCTCCGCAATGAGCGCTTCGATGTGTTTCTGACTGCCCGTCAAACTAACGATATCGCCGCGATATACCTTGCTTTGTGCCTGAACGGGTACATCGACATTCATCGAACCACGCCGGATACGATTGATATAAACCCCACGCGCAAAAGGCTCGTGGGAGAGAGCAATCAGCGTGCGTCCATGCAGTCGCTTGTTGGTTATCACAACATCCATTGTCTCAATCGGAATATCGAGGAGTTCACGATCTGCAACTTCGTTGGCTCTATTGGACCACTCAACCATCGCATCGTGGGGGCCAGATACAGCGACAATATCGCCGGTTTCAAGCATCGTATCATCATCGAAGGGGATAATCCTGCCGTCCCGACGCAGCCGCTCTAGAAAAATCCGTGCGCCCGCCATTTTTTCGGCTTCACCGACAGTTTTTCCCGCAATAATGCCTGGAACAGTCAGACGGAAAGAGCGGACGATATATTGGTGCCATGCGGTTTCAATCCCACCCTCCGGTGTACCGGCTGACATCTCTCGCTCGTAACGCTGGCATTCTTCCTCGAGATTTATCCGAAGCAATTTGGGTCCAAGAAATGCGATGATCAGGCCCGTGCCAACGGTCCCGAAAAGATAGGTAACAGCATAAGCGACAGGGATTGCATTGAGTTGCTCGCTGATTTCCGATGGACTGAGACCTGATCTGTTAAGCGCATCTGATGCCATGCCAATCGACGCAGAAATGGTTTGCGAACCCGCTAGAAGTCCAATTGCCGAACCGGGACCGTAGCCTGCAACAATAGCTGCGAAATACACTGAGCCAAGACACAGGCAGGAAACAACGACGGAAAAAATCGCCTGGGGAAGGCCATCGCTTGCGATACCGCGCACAAATTGCGGGCCGACACCGAAGCCGACTGCAAACAGAAACATGATGAAGAAAATGGATTTTATCTGCGGCGAAATTTCAATCCCCAACTGGCCAATCAATACCCCAACCAGCAAGGTACCAGTAACAGATCCGAGACTAATCGAGCCAAATTTCAAAGCACCAATCCAGAATCCGACCGCAAGCGCTAAGAATATAGCCAGCTCAGGCGCCGATCGGAGGACATCACCTATCCATTCAAACAAGTGCATTGTGTTTCTTTCTGATCCAATAGCGGCTGAAAAAACGCAGCGCTTCAGACAGAAGGTGCATTTTTCCGGCGTTCCTTTCACGAAAGCGCCTGCACTCTTTGAGAGAAGACGCCTCTAAGTTCTTGCGTTATCAGCTGCGTTTGAGGACCTTCAAACCGATTGCCTTGTCGTATCCATGGATTTCCGTGACATCAAGTTTGCGCATAAATTCGATGATCTCCCGCGTGATGACCTGACCTGGAACCATGATCGGAAAACCCGGCGGATAAGGGATGACGAAGTTAGCCGACACAAGCGCAGGACCCTTTTCAAGACGTTCGTCAACGGCTTGGTCATGAAGAGGGATAAACTCACACTGAGCTTTCTTATAGGCATCATAGAACGCGCTGCGAATGTCGCCATTGAGCGTCGCAGACTTTGGATTGTCACGATACATATCGTCGAATTTGCTAAAGTTCGGGAGGTTCGGAACATCCTTGACGAGGGTTGTGACCTTTTCTGCGAAGCTGCGGGTACGGGCCTCGCCGCCTTCCTTCAAGTTCGCCTCAATCTCCTGCGAGATTTCGAGCAAGACGCGCACCAGCAAAGCAACATCGCTGCGGGAATTGTTGATATTGGACTGCAACAGAATGCTGTTGCGCGACGTCTTGTTGACCTGAATGTTAAAGCGGTCCGCCAGCATATTCTTGAAGCTGGTTCCGTCAAAACCGGCCTCGCCACAGCTTAGCGTCATACGGCTCGGGTCCAGCAGAAACTCGTCGTCACGCACTGCTTTTACCGCATCAGCCCAGGTCAGCGACGCATCGTTGAAGTCAGTTACGTTCGATACGCGAAACGCGGCGGGCACCATTTCAGCGTTATTCAGGACGCGGAAATATTTGGAGATCAGTGGATGGCTGTTGATCTGCCTGCGGATTTCCAATGCAATTTGAAGGGCATTGGATACAAGACCATAGCCTTCAAGCTCCATCTGGCGGCGTGCAACATCAAGGCTGGCAATGATCTGCAAATTCGGGCTGGTCGATGCGTGGGTGAAAACGGCTTCGTGGAACTGTGCTTCCACATCCTTGAATTCGACGTCACGCACCAAAATCACCGATCCTTGACGCAGCGCTGACATGGACTTGTGGATGGAATTGGTCTGATAGACGCGCAGACGCACAGCATCGGGGTCGGGTATCAGACGTGTATTGAGCAGCACATCGTCAGACGGGCTTTCACCCAGCTCTTTCTGCTGATCCTGCCAGGCCTTCTTTGCTTCCGGTGTTGCAAGGTAAGATTCCAGGGTCTGCGCAGCACCCATTGCCGTTCTCTGCCGCAGGAAAGGCGACCAATGAGCAAAGCCAAACCAGGCTTCATCCCAGAGGAAAACTAGATCAGGCTTGATCGCCAGACATTCTTCCATGACGCGTCGTGTGTTGTAGACATGTCCGTCAAATGTACAATTGGTCAGATCGATCATTTTGACACGATCAAGCTGTCCTTCAGCACGAAGTGTCAACAAAGCCTGCTTGATTGTATTGATGGAAACTGCGCCATACATCGAATATTCGGTGAGTGGAAAGGCTTCCACATAATAGGGTTGTGCACCGGCAAGGACGCAGCCATAGTGGTGAGATTTGTGGCAATTCCGGTCGATGATAACGATATCCCCCGGCGCAAGCAGGGCCTGCAGAACCATCTTGTTGCTGGTCGAGGTGCCATTGGTCACGAAGAAAACATGATCCGCCCCAAAAGCCCGGGCTGCCAGTTCCTGTGCCTCCTTGATATTGCCAGTGGGCTCCAGCAAGCTGTCGAGCCCACCCGTTGTTGCAGAGCTTTCTGCGAGAAACAGGTTCGGCCCGTAAAACTCGCCCATGTCGCGTATCCAGTTTGACTTGAATACCGCTTTTCCGCGCGCAATGGGCAGCGCATGGAAGGTTGCGATTGGCCGCGCCGCATAATGCTTGAGATTGTCGAAGAAAGGCGTGTGATAACGTTTATGCACGCCTTCAAGGATAGAGAGGTGCAGTTCAAGCGGCTCTTCAACCTGATAGAATAGTCGGCTAAATATTTCGTTGTCAGGATCTCCTGCAAGATGTTCGATCTCGCGATCGCTGAGCAGGTAGATGTCGAGCTCGGGTCGAATCTTTTTGATGGCTTGTCCCGTACGCAGAGCCAGACGGCTGTCGTCCTTGATTTCACCCAGATCGATGACTTCAGCGATTGCGGTGATGAGAGGGTTTGTTTCGGCTGCCTTTGCCGCAAATCCTTCATAGAGAACGACCGAAGTGATGGAAGGATTTACCAGAATAGCAGTCAATGCGTCTTCTGCATTCCCGGCGACGACGGTTTCATAAATGAACTCGTCTTCAGGGCGACGAATGGAACGCGCTTCATAGGCGATGTGTTGCCAGCGCGATGTGATATGTGGCACGACCGCAAGCACTTCAAAATAGGGCTTTCGTTCGATATGACTTATAGCCTGCGGAAGTCGCTCCGCTGGCTGACTGTCATCTGCGTCCCAGTTATCCCATGCGGAAATATCAGCCATATATTTCTGGGAAAGGATGCTGGTGGAGATATTTTGCGCCGCACGCAAAAAGCCGCGCGCATCCCTATCATTCAAACGTGAATGCAGTTTGTTAAGCACCGAGCTACCGGGATACGCGAAGAACCGCTCGATTGTTTCAAGGCCGTCGAGTACCTGTCGGATTGTGTCGATGCGGCTATCGTCGCCGTTTACCCAAAAGCGCCCTTCTGAGAGAACCGTCAACCACTGATCGGACCGTATTGCCGGCGTAGCCAGAGATTTTCCGAGAATAGAATGGCTATTGCTCGGTTTATTGGTAGAAATTTTCATAAAAGTTTGCCTTTTAAAGACGAGAACATGGGAAGCTGGAAAAGGGCGTTTCTGTTGTGGCAGATGGGAAGAAACGCCCAGTTCTTTGTTGCAAGTCTGGATCAGAGGCCCTTTTTCGCGTGGTGCGACGCGCCATCATCGACAATCACATGATGTGGTGAACGTGCACGAGGATGCATGAAAAAATGTCCTTCCGGTGCATTGTGCATTTTGATTGGCACCAGAGTGGCATTCGTTTTCTTGTCGCGTTTGTCGTGCAGTGCATAGACGATAAACGGGATCACCAGCACAACGAGGAAGCAGACGACGAGCAATGTCACATAGGTTTCGTCGGCTGTTTCCCCTCCGATTGAGGTTGGCGGGTAAAACGACACGAAGAATGCTATGAGTGAGACGAGGAATCCAACCACAGCGACACCGATCCTGAAACCGTTATTGCCGGGAACACGGAACGTTCTTTTGAGTTCCGGCTGCTTCAGGATGAGGTGAATATAGCCGAGGAATAGAAGGAAATATGTGCACAGATAAATCACAACAGTCAGAGCGAGCGCGATCAGGAACGACATATTGCTGCCGCCACCAGTGTTGGTGAGAATTATAATCGCAACAGACGTCAGAAGCAGTTGAGCAACAACGAGCGCAACCGGCACGCCATTTTTGTTTACCTTTGCAAAGCGCGCAGGAAGGATGCCTTTCTGCGCTGTCACCAGCATTCCGCGTGATGGCCCTACAATCCATGCTGCAATTTCCGCAAGAACGCCCAGCAGGAGCAGAGCAGCGATGATGCGTACTGTCCACTCAAAACCCGGACCAAAATGACCGATCAAAGCGCTAAAGGTCTGCACAACACCCGATGACAGATTAATTTCGTTGGACGGAATCGTTGCAGCCACCGATAGACCACCAATCGAGCTCAAAACGATGGCAGCGACCATTAACATGATCATTGCAATTGGATAATCCCGGCCGGGATTTTCCATCTCGTTGACATGCGTTGCCGATGCTTCGACGCCCATGTAGCTGAGGATAAAAGCCACAAATACGACAAGAGTACCGATTTGTGTGAAGTCGGGGAAAAACGTCTGCGCAGACATTTCAATTTGAAGTGGTGCGCCACTCGCAAGATAGCTGATCGCCAGTGCTGCTAGAATGAGTGCTGGAAGAAGAATCCCGGCAAAGAAACCAAGCTTCGCGATGATTGCTGTATATTTGGTTCCACCAAGCTGGGTGAACGCAAGCGCCCAGAGGATCACCAGCGCCGCTATTGTCTTTGTGACCGGATCTTGATTGAGTGCAGGCCAACTCAGAATATAGGAAAGCGCACCCAATACGAAATAGAGCATAGGCAGAAAGCCGATGGCAATCTCAAGATAACAAAACGAGATTGCGGCAAAGCCCCATCTTTCACCGAGCGTATTGGAAACCCAGGCGAAGACGCCGCCTTCTTCCCATCCTTCAACGGTTGCCATTTCTGCAGCGCAAAGCCCAACAGGAATAAACCAGAGAATTCCACCCAGCAGCAGGAAAAATACCAGACTGAAACCCGATGTCGCAAAGGTCGGATATTCATAGACGGCCATGACCATGGATGCGGTAATGGCAAAAAAGCCTATCATTGATAATTGTTTAGCCGGAGTGGCTGTCTTTGCATTCGCCATAGCATTTCTCCCAAAGGGGAGCGCCTGATTGATGTGGATTCACACCATTTCAAAAGCGCGTTGCACACGAGTAAGCGATTGGCTGTCAGGTATCTGCAGGCTGCCCAAGTCGACACCTGAAAAGTCACGTAGTTTATCACGTCAACCAAGATCATAAATATGCGTGATGGTAGGCGCATGTTTATGAAGCTAAAAGATAAGCCTGCCGAAAACATCCAGCAGGCTTTCAGTTATCCGTGGTTGAAGCCGCCAGCCTCTTCCGCCGACAATGGCTGGCTGACCGGATGCTTATCAAAATAATCGAGAGACCGTTTGATGTCATCAATCAGCAGGCTTGCAAGATCACGGCTCACGCCATGGCGAACAAGAATGCGCTGCACGACAAGATCTTCCCGGTTTGCTGGCATCGAATAGGCCGGCACCTGCCAACCGCGGCTTCTCAGTCTGTCAGCAAGATCATAAAGCGTATAACCGCCAATCGCCTGGTCTTTTTTCAGTTTCCAGGCCAGTGCCGGGATACCCTTTTGGCTATCGCCATCGAAGATGATTTCGAACGGTCCGATTTTGCCGATCTCGCTTGCAAGATATTGGGCTGTTGCGTAGCAAGCATTGTGAATTTTGGCGTAGCCCTCACGACCTAAGCGCAGGAAATTGTAATACTGTGCGATAATCTGGCCGCCGGGGCGCGAGAAGTTCAATGCGAATGTCGGCATATCGCCACCAAGATAATTTACATTGAAAATAAGTTCTTCTGGCAGGTCAGCGGCTTCTCGCCATACAACCCAACCCGCCCCCAGTGGAGCCAGACCGAATTTATGCCCGGAGGCGTTGATCGATTTGACGCGTGGCAGACGGAAATCCCACTCGATCTCCGATGCGCAGAACGGCGCCAGAAAGCCACCACTTGCACCATCAACGTGAATGGGAATGTCGAGACCGGTTTCTTTCTGTAACTTATCAAGCGCATCATGGACCGCTTTAACCGGCTCATACTGACAGGTAAAAGTAACGCCCATTGTCGGCACTACGCCGATGGTATTCTCGTCAACGCGCTTGAGAACTTCCTCAGGACTCATGATCAGACGATCCCCTTCGAGTGGAATTTCGCGCAGTTCCACATCAAAGTAACGTGCGAATTTGTGCCAACAGATCTGTACGGGCCCGCAGATCAGATTTGGCTTACTGGTATCTTTTCCAGCTGCGGCCCGCCTTTTGCGCCACTGCCATTTGAGCGCCAAACCACCAAGCATTGCAGCTTCCGAAGAACCAGTGGTAGAACAGCCTAGCGTATTTTCAGCATCCGGCGAGTTCCACAGATCAGCTATCATGTGCACGCAGCGCGATTCAATTTCGGCGGTCTGTGGATATTCATCTTTGTCGATCATATTCTTGTCGATCGACAGATCCATCAGCTGGCGAATTTCGTCATCAACCCATGTCTGACAGAATGTTGCCAGGTTCTGACGAGAGTTGCCATCAAGCATCAGCTCATCGCGTACGGCAGAAAACACATTTCGAGGATCGCGTTCTTCGTCTGGAAATTTTGTCTTTGGCAGACAAGCAGAAAGCTCCAGCGATGCGTAAACATCATCGAGGCCATTGTACGTTGCTTTGATAGATCTCGTCGTCATCCTAGAATCTCCCAACGCGTCAAAGACGCAATCAAGCCCATTTATAACCGCACACTAAATTACGTTTCAGCAATGACAATATGTCAATACCTATATTTTTAAAAGAATACCATTGACCTATTTTAACTTCCCCCTAAACGTCTCTTTTATAGTTAATATAAAAATATATGTTGCTTTCATTGTAAAATTAATATTTTCTTTAAATATTATTTTTTGAGGGCGGGCCATGACACAAGAATTAATTAATGCAATTGATGCCGGCTACAAGGCGGGTATGGCCTCTTATGGTGGAAAGAATGCTGATTACATTCCATTCCTCGCAAAATTACCAAGTGATTTGTTTGGAATTGCTATAATCACCGCTGATGGACGCTGCTTTAAGCGTGGTGACACAGCCTATAAATTCGCGCTTGAATCCATATCCAAGGTTTTTACACTTGCGCTGGTGATGGAAAATATAGGTGCGGATGCCGTGAAAGAAAAGCTTGGCGACAGCCCGACGGGCTTGCCTTTCAACTCGGTTCAGGCACTAGAGCTACACGATGGAAAGCCATTGTCGCCGCTCGTCAATGCGGGCGCGATAGCCGCAGCCAGCCTCGTGCCAGGTGATGATGCTGAGAGTTGCTGGAATAATATCCTCCACATACAAAGTGCATTTGCGGGACGTTCTATTGAGCTGAGCGATGAGGTAAACCGCTCGGAGCAGGACACGAATTTTCATAACAGAGCCATTGCATGGCTGCTTTACAGTGCGGGCACCTGCTACAGCGATCCGATGCGTGCGGTTGATGTCTATACGCGCCAATGTTCGACACTGGTCGACTGTGTTGAACTTGCAACGATGGGCGCGACACTCGCGGCCGGCGGCATAAATCCTGTAACAAAAGAACGGGTGATCGAGGAGAAACATGTCGCGCCATTGCTGGCGGAAATGACAATGGAAGGCCTTTACACATCATCCGGTGACTGGGCTTACACGGTGGGACTGCCTGCAAAAAGCGGCGTAGGCGGCGGACTTGTCGCAGTTATTCCGGGCAAACTTGCCATTGCAGCCTTTTCGCCTCCCCTGGATGATGCTGGTAATTCTGTGCGCGCGCAGGCCGCGATCATCGAGATCGAACGCAACATAGGCGGCAATATTTTTAAAATGCTGAGGCCATAGCTGATTATACCAATTACCTTATAAATCGCGACCATCGTAAAAGATTTAACGGGTTCCAGTATGGAGCATCGATTAATGGCCAACTGGAATAATATTTTAATTTTTAATCCATATCGTTTTATTTATTGCTTGTTGAGCATTTCCTCGAATGAGATTAACAAGGCTTCAAAGTCGTGTTCATCTTTTAAGCGTTAAAGTGAAAAATGCCCCACCAGAAAAGCCCACTCATTTCGCTGCAGCCTTCACGGCGGCAATTTCTTAGCATGTCAGCTGGAGCTGCGGTCGCCGCTGGTTTAGGGATGACTGCATCAGGATTGCTGCTGCCCATACAGGCACGCGCACAAGATGCACAGCCCAAAAAAGGCGGCCATCTGGTCATTGCTATGCATTCTGCTTCAAGCTCGGATCATCTGGATCCAGCATCCTACACGATGGCTTACATGTACACCGTAGGCTTTCAGCTCTTCAACACGCTACTAGAACTTGGTCCTGATGGTAAGCTCACGAGCGCTCTCGTGGAAAGCTGGGAACCAGCTAATGCCGATGCAAGCAAATGGGTATTCCGCCTGCGCAAGGGCGTGACCTTCCACAATGGGAAAGAGCTGACTGCAAAGGACGTGGTTTACTCACTCAATAATCATCGTGGTGACGATACTAAATCTGGTGGCAAGGGTGTGCTTCTCGCCGTCACCGACGTTGTAGCGTCTGACACGCATGAGGTGACTGTAACGCTCAATGCGGGGAATGTCGATTTTCCGGCAGCTTTCGTCGATTATCATCTGGGCATCGGACCTGACGGCGAAGACTTCGACAAAGGTATTGGCACCGGCGCATTCATTCTCGAAGATTTCCAGCCGGGCGTGCGCGCCTTAACCCGCCGCAATCCAAACTACTGGCATCCTGATCGTGCGAATGTGGATTCGGTAGAAACCATCGCTATGGACGACACAACTGCGCGCATGGCAGCACTGATGAGCGGCCAGGCACATATCGTCAACGCTGTTGAGCCGCGTCTTGTCAGCCATCTGAGTGCGCGTCCTGACATCCAGATTCTGCGTACGCCGGAAAACTCGATGTATTGCTTCCCGATGCGCACGGATTCAGAACTGTTGAAAAACAATGATCTGCGTCTTGCGCTCAAGTATGCAATCGACCGCGAAGAGCTACAGAAAAGTTTGCTCGTCGGCACCGGCGCGGTTGGCAACGACCACCCAATCCCGTCATGGAACCCGCTTTATTCCAAGGATGTTCCAAAGCGTGCTTATGACCCTGAAAAGGCAGCATTTCATCTCAAAAAGTCAGGCTTCTCCGGTTCAATTCCGCTTAGCGTTTCGGATAACGGCTTTACCGGCTCGGCAGATGCCGCACAGCTTTACCAGGCATCGGCTGCAAAAGCAGGCATCACGATTGATGTAGAGCGCGTGCCATCCGATGGTTACTGGGATGAAGTCTGGCTGAAAAAGCCTTTCGTCGCTTCCAACTGGTCAGTTCGCCCAACTGCTGATGCGATGCTTTCGATGCTGCTTCAGACTGGCGCTCCATGGAACGAAACCGGCTGGAGCAACGAGACTTTTGACAAATTGCTTGCCGCATCCCGCGTTGAGCTGGATGAAGCAAAGCGCAAACAGATTTATCACGACATGCAGGTCCTGATCGTGGAAGATGGCGGAGAACTGATCCCTGTCTTTACCGATAATCTTGCTGCCGCCAGCGGCAAGGTGAAGGGTTATGTTTCTGTGCCGGGTGGCGGTGATATGAGCGGCTATCGTTTGGCTGAAAAAGTCTGGCTTGAAGAATAGCAGATGCAATAACGGATAATTATCTCTGCTACCATTGCATTCCCCAAAGGCGATTCCGCTTTTGGGGTAATGCTTACCACAAGGGTCTTGGCATTGATGCGTCGAACGGGTAACACCGGCGACACCTCCCCGTTTTGACCGACTATGTCCGGACCGCCAATGACAGATATGTCACCAGACAAATTCCCCAGCGATAGCAATAAAGCCGCAATTTCCGATCGGAGATATTCCCTCGGTTTTTTGCGCGGCAACTCACTTTCGGGACTGATCTTCAAGCGCTTGTTGCTGGGCGTCGTATTGCTCTGGGCTATTTCAGTTGTCATCTTTGCCGGAACACAAATATTGCCCGGTGATGTGGCCACTGCAATGCTGGGGCAACAGGCAACACCGCAAGCCGTCGAAAACATCCGCAAAGAGCTAGGCTTACAGCGACCGGCTATGCAGCGTTATACGGAGTGGCTCGGCAATGCAGTTCAGGGTGATCTCGGCCGTAGCTATTCCAACCGGCAGGACATTGCAAAAAGCATAGCGCCGCGCCTGTCTAATACGCTCTATCTCGCGGCAATGGCCGCGCTGTTTGCAATACCGATTGCCCTGTTGCTGGGTATCATTTCCGTTCTTTATGCAGGAACTGCGATTGATCGTGGGATCGCGGTCGCAACGCTTAGCACCATATCGCTGCCAGAGTTTTTCGTAGCCTATATTCTGATCGCCTATTTTGCGATTTCGCTTGGTCTTTTACCATCGAGCGCCATCGTAAATCCTTCGATGAGCGGCTGGCAACGCCTGACAGCGATCGCCCTGCCCTGCATGACGCTCGTGATCGCTGTTACCGGACATATGGTACGCATGACACGCGCTTCGCTCCTTGCGGTCATGTCATCGCCCTATATTGAGACTGCTCAGCTGAAAGGCCTGCCACGCTGGCGCATTCTGCTAAAACATGCGCTACCCAATGCACTCTCACCCGTTATTAATGTCATCGCGCTCAACCTCGCCTACTTGGTTGTCGGTGTGGTCGTTGTCGAAGTGATCTTCGTTTATCCCGGCATGGGGCAATATATGGTGGATCACGTTTCCAAACGCGATGTGCCAGTAGTACAGGCTTGCGGGCTTATTTTTGCAGCGGTTTACATTGGCCTTAACATCATTGCTGATGTCATCGTCATTCTGACCAATCCGCGGCTGAGGCACTCAGGATGAAAAAGTTCAACAAAAGCTCCCAGCTCTTAGCCGTGATCGGATTTGGCGGAATCGCCTTCTTTTTATTCGTTGCAGTTTTTGCGGAATGGCTTGCGCCGCATCCCATTTCGGAAGTCGTCGGCAGCGTGTGGCAGGGACCTTCTCGCGAAGCGCTGCTCGGCACCGATAATATTGGCCGTGATCTCCTGTCACGCGTCATATGGGGCACGCGGCTGACGCTTTCGATTGCCGCAGCAGCCACAATTCTCGCATTTATACTCGGTGTGCCACTTGGTTTTCTTGCAGCGCTCACGCGCGGCTGGCCGGATCAGGTTCTTTCGCGTGGGAACGACTTGCTGATGGCAATACCAACGCTAATTTTTGCGCTCGTCGTGCTGGCTGTTCTACCAAAAAGTATTCTCATTCTCATTGCAGTTATCGCAGTTCTGGAGGCAACCCGTGTTTTCCGGGTCAGCCGCGCCATCGCATCCGATATTGTGGTGCTCGATTATATCGAAATCGCGCGATTACGCGGCGAAAGCAAAAGCTGGATCATCTTCCACGAAGTCCTGCCCAATGCATTGTCACCACTGCTTGCAGAATTTGGGTTGCGTTTTGTGTTTTCCATCCTGTTTCTTTCGACCCTTTCTTTTCTAGGACTCGGTGTTCAGCCGCCGATTGCCGATTGGGGAAGTCTGGTTAAGGAAAACAAGGACGGGCTGATGTTCGGCGTGTTTGCTGCGCTTATTCCGGGAGGCGCTATTGCTTTGCTTGCGATCAGCGTGAACTTTGTCGTGGACTGGACGTTACAGCGCACGACCAGTCTCAAGCGAGGCACGCAAAAAATTGGATAATCCCACCAAACAACCATTGCTGAAAATCACTGATCTTAAGATAAGCTCAGGCAATGGCCTCGTCGTTGATGGCGTTGATCTGACATTGCAAAAGGGCCGCGTCCTTGGCCTGATCGGGGAATCTGGCGCTGGCAAATCAACCGTCGGCCTTGCTGCCCTCGGTTTGGCACGTGGCGGACTTCAGATCACCGGCGGCACAATTACGCTCGACGGGCAAGATATACTGTCACTTTCCCGCAAAAGCACGCAGAAACTACGCGGCAGCAAGATCGCCTATGTTGCGCAATCGGCTGCGGCTGCGTTTAATCCGGCGCATAAGCTGATTGATCAAGTGGCAGAAGCCGCCATCTGGCATGGGCTGATGAAACGCAGTGAAGCGAAAGCCCGCGCAGTTGAACTGTTCACGCTACTCGGCCTGCCTGATCCGCAACGTTTTGGCGAGCGCTATCCGCATCAGGTATCGGGTGGTCAGCTTCAGCGTGCCATGACCGCAATGGCGCTTTGTGCCAGTCCTGATCTCGTGGTGTTTGACGAGCCGACGACCGCGCTTGATGTGACAACCCAGATTGAGGTGTTGATCGCCATCAAGAAGGCAATTACTACGACAAGAACAGCAGCGCTTTATATTTCGCATGATCTGGCGGTGGTGGCGCAGATTGCCGATGACATCATGGTTTTGCGCCACGGAAAAATAGTAGAACAAGGGTCGGTGCGCGAAATTTTTGATGCACCGCGCGAAGATTATACGCGCCAACTTGTGGCCATTCGTCAAAAGGAAGTCGAAGGCCGCGCAGAAAGCTCTACTTCTCTGCTCTCCATTGCAAACATCTCGGCTGCTTATAATCCGGCGACACCTGTACTCACCGACATTACCCTTGATCTCGCAAAAGGCCAGACGCTGGCTATCGTAGGAGAATCCGGTTCCGGTAAGTCAACACTTGCGCGCGTCGTAAGCGGACTTCTTGAGCCAATAGCGGGCGAAATCCGTTTCGATGGCGAAATACTACCCGCCAGTCTGGAACGTCGCTCCAAAGAGACGCTGCGCAATATCCAAATGATTAGCCAGTTGCCCGATCTGGCGCTTAACCCGCGCCGGACCATAGCGGACATCATCAGCAGACCGTTGCAGTTTTATTTCGGAATGCCACGCGATGCGCGGCGCAGGTCGGTTACTGAGTTGATGGACCTCACCGAACTGCCAAAGAGCCTTCTTGAACGGTATCCGGCAGAACTCTCAGGCGGTCAGAAACAGCGTGTCTGTATTGCGCGCGCGCTTGCTGCACGCCCGAAATTGCTGTTATGCGATGAACCAACTTCGGCTCTTGATCCATTGGTGGCAGAGGGCATTCTAGAAC
This sequence comes from Brucella sp. H1_1004, assembly GCF_047308065.1. NCBI lineage: Bacteria > Pseudomonadati > Pseudomonadota > Alphaproteobacteria > Hyphomicrobiales > Brucellaceae > Brucella > Brucella sp. H1_1004. The sequence continues at coordinate 8,037 of NZ_JAYKZA010000004.1, read as the reverse complement.
TGTTGCGCCGCGTGCAGAGCGAAACAGAGACCTCATATCTCTTTATCACGCATGATCTCGCAATTGTTCGCGCGATAGCCGACAAAATTGCCGTCATGCACCAAGGAAAGGTGGTGCGTTATGGCTTAAAATCAGACGTACTAAACCCACCCTATGACAATTATACCGCAAAGCTTCTGGCATCAGCTCCGCAAATGAAGCCGGGCTGGCTTGACCAAATCATTGCGCAGCGCGCAGCAGTTACTATCGCAGCAGATATAAACAAGGACATAAAAGCATGAGCAGCAGGACAGTCATTCTTGATGGTGGCATGGGTCGTGAACTGGAGCGCGTCGGCGCACCATTCCGTCAGCCGGAATGGTCCGCACTCGCGCTTATCGAAGCTCCGCATTATGTCCGTAAAGTACATGACGATTATATCGCCGCCGGTGCTGATGTTATAACCACCAATAGCTATGCAGTTGTCCCTTTTCACATCGGCGAAGAACGCTTTGCTGCGGAAGGACACAAACTCGCAGCTCTCTCTGGAACACTAGCACGCGAAGCAGCCGATGCAGCAACCCGTGAAGTTAAAGTCGCCGGATCATTGCCGCCTGTTTTTGGATCGTATCAGCCGGAGCTTTTCGATCCGGCCCGCGCAGGTCAGTTACTTGATGTATTGGTGGATGGATTAGCACCATCCGTTGATCTCTGGCTTGCCGAAACCCAGAGCAGTCTCATCGAAGTCAAAGCGGCACACGAAGCCATCCGTGCAACTGGAAAGCCTCTCTGGATTTCTTACACATTGCGCGATGATGTTGCACCAGAAGCAATGACTGAGGCACAGCTTCGTTCAGGCGAAACGGTAGCTGATGGTGCGCGGCTTGCGGCTGAACTTGGAGCGGAAGCGCTGCTTTTCAACTGCGCAATGCCTGAAGTTATGGATGCAGCTATTCTTGCAGCAAAGCAGGTCTTTGATGAACTGGGCAAGGATATTCCGATTGGCGTTTATGCCAATGCATTTCCATCGCAACAAGGCGATGAAGAGGCGAACGCAACCGTTACCGAAATTCGCGCTGATCTTGATCCGGATGCCTATGGTGCATGGGCGCAGCGTTGGGTCAGAAACGGTGCGGGCATTATTGGTGGCTGCTGTGGTATTGGCACCAACCATATTCACGCATTATCAAACCAGTATCTTTGCGCTTAACGAAAAAGGGCGGCTAAAGAGCCGCCCAATTTATTCTAAGATAAAATACGCGCTGCCGCCAATGAAAGTGCCACAACACCATTCGCAATAGAGCGCTCATCCGGCTGATAATCGGAATTATGCAGCTTGTCGTCGCGGCCTTCCTGTGCGGCACCAATGCCAAGCTGGAACGATGGCACTCGTTCGCCAACCAATGCAAAGTCTTCAGAACCCAGGCTTCCGCCGCGCTTGAAGAACACATCGCCATAATGCTCGCGAATAACCGCGCCAGTCGTCTCGATTAGATAGGGATCCGACACCATCGATGGAACACCGCGCACATAGTTGATTTCGCAACGCACACGCAATGACGCTTCCAGCCCGCTACAGATACGACGAACGGCAGCTTCAATAATGTTGCGCGCCTCGCGGTCCTGACAACGCACTGTTCCCATGATTGATACTGAATCCGGGATGATGTTGTGCGTATGACCACCATGGATCGAACCAATGGTCAGAACGGCTGAGAGCATTGGATCAACCTCACGCGATACGATCGTTTGTAACTGCGTTATCAACTGCGCTGTAGCAACGATCGGGTCTATAGCCTGATGTGGACGCGCGGCATGACCAGACGCGGCATGGACTGTAATATCAAACTCGTCAGATGAGCCGTTCGCAACACCTTCGACAAACGTAAATGTGCCTGTTTGTTCATCAGGATGGTTATGAAAGCCAAGAGCATAATCAACCCCATCGAGAACACCATCGGCAATCATGGCACGCGCTCCACTCTCCTGCGTTTCTTCCGCCGGTTGGAACATCAGCTTCACATTACCGCTCAGACGCGGAGCAATATCTTTGAGAACCTTGCCGATGCCGATCAGTGTTGCGGTATGCAGGTCATGACCACAAGCATGCATTTTACCTGGATGAACGCTGGCAAATGGAAGGCCTGTTTGTTCTTCGATTGGCAGCGCATCCATATCAGCGCGGATAATCAAAGTCGGTCCTGGACGACCACCCTTAATCAGACCGACAACACCGGTGCGACCAATGCCTGTTTGATGTTCAATGCCTAAGCTTTCCAGTTCGCGCGTAACAACTCCTGCGGTCCGCTCAACGTCAAATCCGGTTTCCGGATGAGCATGAATATCTCGGCGCAACTCAATAAGATGCGGTTCTATGTCATTGGTAAGCTTCTGTACGAAGGAGGACAAATCGTTCAGCAGATTTGGATCGAGTTGGGCAGTCATAAGTTCATCCAGTTAAATCGATATGGATCTGGTTAAGCACAAGACTGTCTCATAACCAGATTTATTATTCTCTTTCACGCGATCGTTTTGTAGATTTCACATATTGATAGCTATTTTCTTGGGTGAGTATTAATAACCGTAACGATCGGCCATCGCTTGTAGAATTATGACTGTGGAAGCAGCGCCTGGATCAATATGTCCAAGCGAACGCTCGCGAAGACGCGCGGCACGTCCTTTGGCTGCAATCATTGATCGGGTCGTGTTGGCACCGGCTGAGGCGGCTGAGACAACATTATCCCAGAATTCGCTCGCGCTTTGATTTTCATTCACCGCACTTTGAGCGGCTTCAGCAGCAGGTAGCCATGCATCGAGCATTGTCTTGTCGCCACGCTGTCCTTGGCCACGCTCTCGAATGCCAACGCCGATGGCCTCAATGATGGTCGCACAAGTCGCCAGATCAAGATCGTTGCGGCCTGCCGTTGCCTGCGCTGCACGGCGGAAGCCAGTGGCATAAAGCGGCCCAGTCGATGCACCGACCGCATTAATGAATGCGGTCGCCGCTGTATTGAGAACCGTCGAAATGTCGGTTTCATCAAGATTAAGTTTCGACAATTCAGTGCGCACGACCTGAAAGCCCAAGGCCATTGTCGTTCCATGGTCGCCGTCACCGATTGCGCCGTCGAGTTCGGACAGCCGATCCCGTTCCGCTTCAAGCGACGCAGACACAGCATCAAACATATGGGCAAGACGACGAGCCGCAGTTTCCGACATGGATTTTCTCCTCAAACCTTACAACTGCAACGCGCGTCGCTCGTCATATGGCATATGCTAATTTAGTTTCAGGCACAGTGAAACGATAGAACCCAAACACAGTCGTTAGCTGATTTTGAGGCCTGCCGTTTCACATGGATGCAGCAGCAGGTCCGACAGCTCATGATCAAGATGCATGATTGATATCGACGCTCCAACCATATCCAGAGACGTGCAATAATGCCCGATCCAGTTGGCTTCAATGTGAATATTCTTGGCTTCAAGTCGCTGCCCCACACGCCGATAGAGTACGTAAAGTTCCATCAGCGGTGTCGCTCCGAATGAATTGACCAGCACAGCCACGCGATCACCTGGATCAGCCTTCATTTCGTTGAAGATTCTGTCCATGATGCCATCGACGATTTCATCAGCCTGACGAATGCGATCACGCGATACACCCGGCTCGCCGTGAATGCCAACGCCGATTTCCATATCTTCTGGGCCGATTTCAAAATTATGCCGACCGGTTTGCGGCAATGAGCCCGGCTCAAGGGCCACACCGATTGTATAAGTGCGCGAATTGGCCTTGCGGGTAACGATCTCGCAGGCATCGAGCGACAACCCCTTGTCGCAGGCAGCTCCTGCCACCTTGAAAACAAAAAAATTGCCGGCTACGCCGCGGCGTCCGTCCTTGTCGTCGATTGGTGATGAGGCGATATCATCGGTGGTCAGAACCGTCTTGATCCTGACTCCTTTTTCCTCGGCCATTTCAGCTGCCATCTCAAAGTTCATCACGTCACCGGCATAATTGCCATAGACGAAGAGAACGCCTTCGCCGTTGGAAGCTGCCAGCGCGCATTGCACGATCGGATCGGGCGGAGGCGACGAGAAAACATTGCCGACCGCAACAGCGTCAGCCAGTCCCTTACCCACATAACCCACAAAGCATGGCTCGTGACCGGCACCACCACCAATCACCAGCCCCACCTTGCCGGGGCGCGGACCATCCCGCGCCACCAGGGCTCGATTAGAGCCACCAATCGGCTGCAGGAATTTGCTATGGGCCCGAACAATGCCGTCGAGCATTTCCTCAACCACCTCGTTCGGATTGTTGAGGAGCTTCTTCACTCGCACGCGAAAGGCTGTAGGAACTTGATTGGTCTTGGGTTTCTGCGAAAGACGCGCGTCAAGATCAAGGACGCCATCGGCGCGCAGAATACCGAGCCCCGTCGCAGCATCGGTCACAAGCACATTGATGAATCCGCCGCGGAGCGCTGCCAGAAGTGCTGGCACCTTGTCGAAACCGCCTGCAACCGCAATACGCGTATGAATCTGCCGCAGCTTATCCAGTGAAATGCCGATTGTCCGCTCATCAAGCGGACCTGCAACCGGTTTTCCGCGTTCATCGATGAAACGGCCTGCCACAACACCGACAGCGCCCGCTGCTAGATATTGCTGCAGAGAAACCGATTCAAAAAAGCCGCTGGTGTGAATGGTGGAATTGGAACGCAGCGACGAAACACCGAAAAGAATGCGATTGGCAGTTTCAAGGGTCGCAAACTGTTCTTGAAGCAAAGGCTCTTCGAGCAACACATCCCGCGTCTGCTGCGAACGCACCACGGCAGGTGCCATAATATTCACGCAGCGTGCCGAGACAGCTTCTGCAAGCGCTGTCGCACAACGTTCAGGCGTATAGGAGAATGACGCCGTGGTGCCGCCCGTCGCCTGCACGACGGTCATGTCCTGTAACGAGCCGATGGCGGTCCGCTCGCCGACCGAAAGCACCGTCCGTCCCCAGGCAACCGCAAGCGTATCGCCGGATTTAAGAACCTTGTTAAGCGCATGTGCGCCCGCAACGCCGAGCCGATCAATCAGCGGACGGGCATTGTCATCATGCGGAATGATAAAGCAGTCGGTCAGGCCGAAATGACGCTTCAACTCCTGAGCCACAGACAGGGATTCCAGCCGTCCAGCCTCAAGAGAGATATTGACGATACCCTTATCGCGTGCTTCCGCCAAATAGCTGTTCACGGTTGCGCGCGAAATGCCCATGACATCGGCAATCTCGCTCTGCGTCAGGCCGTCTTCGTAATAAAGCCAGCAGGCCCACACATAGGGATCGTCGCCATAACGCATGGGAATCGTGATCGAATTCTCGCTTGCAACGGCCTTTGGCTTGCCGACCTTGCGCGATGTGTTGGGCTTGAGCGTCATGCGGTTTTCTGTTGCCTCTCTCCTGCGCAGCAAACATGAAAGCGTTCAAACACAATTGCAACATCATGAAACAAATTTGGCGCCTGAACGTGTGAACCCACACAGTTTTCAGACGCCAAACTTAAAAACAGGACAGAAAGCCTTACTGCAAGCGGCTCTTTGCCTGTGCTGAAAGGTCAGTTAGAATCAGTGCGCAGGATGTTGCACCCGCATCAAGGACACCCAGCGAACGCTCACCGAGACGGCTTGCGCGACCGATCTTTGCCACGAGATTAAGTGTGGAGTCGCGACCGGCTTCAGCCGCCGCCGACAAAGCGTCCAAGCTTTCAGCAAAAGACTGGCCCTTGCCATTTGCTTCGTCAAAAGCATTGATTGCCGGGATCAGCGTGTCGAGCAGCGTCTTGTCACCAAGCTTTGCTGAACCGATTGACTGGATGCCTTCAAGACCTGCATGAAGCATGATGCTGAACGTGGCTGCGTCAATATTTTCCACGCCTTCCAGCTTTTCTGCGAACTCGTTAAACATTACGCCATAAAGCGGGCCCATCGAGCCACCGATTTCGGTCAACAGAATTGTACCAAGCGTATCAAGACCTTCAGCAAGGGTTACATCCTTGCCCCGCAGGCGTTCGGCTGCGAGGCCGAAACCCTTGGCCATGTTCACACCATGGTCGCCATCGCCGATCTTGCCGTCGATTTCGCTTAAGTAGGCTTTGTTTTCGATAATCCGGTCTGCAAGCGAAAGAACGATCGCACCCGATCCGGCATTCTTGAATGTCTGCATGATATGCTTCTTTCTTACAAAACCGCAGTGCAGCGGGCTTCTACATCCAGCAGTGCCTTCAGTTCATCATCCAACGCCATGACTGTCAGCGTCGCGCCAACCATTTCGAGCGACGTAAAGTAGTTGCCTACATAGGTGCGATAGATCTTGAGGCCGCGTGCAGTAATTTCCTGCTCGATGGTATCATTGAGGATATAAAGCTCATTGATCGGCGTTGCGCCGAGTCCGGAAACTAGAACCGCAACTTCGGTGCCTTCGGGCAAATTGTGATCGTCGAGAACGATCTTGCTCATATCCCTGGCAACTTCGTCAGCACGCTTTAATGGTTCAACGCGGACGCCCGGCTCGCCATGATGACCGATGCCGACTTCCATTGTGCCCGGCTCAATCTGAAAGTTCGGATGGCCGACAGCTGGCAGCGTGCAAGGGCCAAGGCCAACGCCGATCGAACGGCAATTGTCGATGGCCTTCTGTGCTGTTGCCTGTACTTCCTGAAGGCTTGCACCCGATGCAGCTTTTGCACCGCCAACCTTCCACATGAAAATTTCGCCAGCAACACCGCGACGCTTGTCGCGTTCGCTGGCAGGTGCCGAGCAAACATCGTCATTAGCAACAACGGTCAGGATTTCAATTCCGACCTTGGCAGCAAGCTTGATCGCCATTTTGACGTTCATGTTGTCGCCAGCATAGTTTCCGTAAAGGCAAACGACGCCCTTGCCACCATTGGCTTCACGAGCAGCATCGTAGAAGCTCTTGGCAGTTGGCGAGGAGAACAGTTCACCAACGGCCACAGCGTCAAGCAGGTTTTCGCCGGTATAGCCGATGAAAGCTGGCTCATGGCCAGAGCCGCCGCCGGTGATAACGCCGACCTTGCCCTCAATCGGTGCATCTTTAGCGACAACCACGCGCGAGTTTTCCGCCGACAGACGGACAAGGTCTTTATGCGCCTTGACGAAACCCTTGACGGTATCTTCGACCACTTCATCCGGGTTATTGATAAATCTTTGCATTTTGCACCTATCGAAGGCGAGAGATCAGTTCCCGCTCTGTAATTTTAAAGCCTTGTTTTCTGACCCGAACAATCGTCAGGACGTGTCAGAATTGGTCGCTTTGTTAAAGAATTGTGTAGCCACCATCAATCAGAAGGTCCGCACCATTTATCATGTTCGCACCGCTTGACGCCAGAAAGACTGCGGCGGCTGCAATTTCTTCCGGAAACGCAAAGCGTCCGGTTGGAATACGCTTCTTGGCGGCATCGCCCTTTTCGCCGTTCCAGGCCTTCTTGCCCAGTTCTGTGAGAACAATGGTAGGCGAGATCGTGTTGACGGTAATGCCGTATTTGCCCCATTCGGCAGCAAAGGTTTTCGACATGCCGATGACACCGAACTTCGACGCACAGTAAGCAACATGCTCTTCAATCGCCACAGTTCCGGCCTGCGAGGCGAGATTGACGATCTTGCCGCCTTTGCCTGCAGCGATCATGGCGCGACCCACTTCCTGCGTAACAAGGAAGCTGCCCTTGAGGTTGATTGCAATCGTGCGATCCCAATCGGAAATCGTCAGATCTTCGGCGGGTGCGAGGAAAACTACGCCGGCGCTGTTTACAGCAATATCGATTTGTCCGAATGCCTCGACCACGCCTGATACCGCAGCCTTCACCGAAGACGGATCAGATACGTCACAGACGAAAGGCTTAGCACCGTCTCCAAGCGCTTCTGCCTTGGCGCGCGCCTGATCAGCATTGATATCAAGCACAGCAACCTTTGCACCCTTGGCAGCGAAGGCTTCAGCAACAGCCGCGCCAATACCGGAAGCAGCACCAGTTACCAGAGCAACTTTACCGTTAAGCGGGAAGTTCAGGTCAA
>NZ_JAYKZA010000003.1:0-52191 GCF_047308065.1 Brucella sp. H1_1004 | reverse complement strand
ACCCCTTCTGACCAGGTATCTGCCGGCGCGTCCGACCGGACAAAGCCCTGGTCGACCTGGGCGACGCCGCGCAACGCCTGGAACACTCCCTCTGTGCACCAATGGCATCCCCCTCCAAAGCCGGCCTTCGCCATCATCACCTCCCACGCCGAGGCGTGAATCCTGACGTAGGTTTGCCCGGCAAAGCGCTAGCGGCTGATTTCGAAGAGGAACCACGCACGGCGCTCAGCCTCGTCCGTCCAGGCATCGATCAGGCCGGACGTCGCATTATCCTTCGCCTTGTCCGCGACGTCCTTTGCGCGGCGAAACGACTCGACCATGTGGAGATTGTCGGCGCGGAGCTCGCCCAGCATGTCCTGCGGTGTCACGAACTCAGCATCATTGTCCTTGATCGTCTGGTGGCGCGCGATATCGCCGATCGATCGAATGGTGGTGTTGCCCGTCTTTCGGGCGCGCTCGGCGATCGCATCGGTGACGGCGAGGATCTCTGCGGCCTGCTCATCAAGAAGCAGGTGATAGTCCCTGAAGTAGGGTCCGGAGACGTGCCAGTGGAAATTTTTTGTCTTCAGGTAAATCGCGTAGCTGTTCGCCAGAATGATCTTCAGAGCGTCGGCGACAGTCATCGCCGCGCATTCGTCAAGATCAGAAGGTGTCGGAAGGGCGGAGGCATTGTTGTTCGTCATCGCTTAGACTTTCTCAATCTGGCTACACGGGATCCAGCACCGATTCCCCCACGGATGGCGATGTATAGAAGATGAATTCATTGCCAGACGAAGTCCAATGGCCGGTGGCTATAGTTTCGATACCTTTGAGCGACATGCGCAGTCTTGGGGGGCCGGGCGTCGCAGGCGGACCGGTCGGCCGGGACCTCCACCTGCCCGTCAGGGGGCCGGTCGGAAATCCAGCACGAACGCGACGACCTTTTCGGCGGACATCTCGCACGGCTTCAGCAATGTTCTATCTGATGTAACGCGATAGAGGTTGAAGCTGACAATGTCGGTCCCGGCCAACTCCCTGGCGAACAGGCTGTTGCGACGTCCGTCACCGGATCGCCGGACAGTCACGCCGAAACGCCGGCCTTCGTAGGCGCCTTCGCTGTATCCCTCGGGAAGCTCCGCGAAGGCGGCATCGAACTCGGCATGCTCCATCTCAATCCAGTCGTCTTGATTCGACAGAAGCCCAAGGGTCCGAGGCCCTCGGCGCCAGTCCGCGGAGAAGGTCCGGGGCGGAGCCCTGTAGCCGACGCGGCCTGGGATGGGCGGAAAAGCCGTCCCGCGGGCGCTTGCACATGGCGCTGAGGCCGCCACCTGTCCGCCTGCTACGCAACCTCCACGCCTTTCCAGAAGGCGATATGATCCCGGATGCCCTCGGCGCCTGGCGTCGGATCTGGATAGGTCCAGGCTGCGTTCACGTTGAGCGCGTCTCCCACACGCACATGGAAGTAGCGCGCGGTGCCCTTGATCGGGCAGACGGACGTGTGCGGGCTCATCTCAAGCAGGCCAAAATCGACTGCCGACGGTGGGAAGTAGTGGTTTCCCTCGACGACGACCGTCTCGTTGCTTGTGGCGATGGTGGCGTCATTCCAGATAGCTGAGACCAACGGACTCTCCTTTCGTATTCATCAACCGGCACGGGGCTTGCGGGCTGTCTGCCCCAAGGCCGCACCCCCTCAGATGGCGGGCGGCGTGCGCCCCAGGAGTTTGTCGAGTTCGCCTCTGACATCGAGCTCGAAAAGCTCGTCGGAGCCACCGACATGCGTGCCGTTGATGAAGATCTGCGGCACGGTGTTTCGACCCGACGCTTCCGTCATGGCCTGCCGGTGAACCGGATCCGCCTCGATATCGAGTTCCTTCCATTGCACGCCCTTCTCCTCGAGGAGCATCTTCGCCCGGCGGCAGAACGGGCATCAGTTCGTGATGTACAGCAGCACATCAGTTGTCATATCGCGTCTCCGACAGTTGGAAGCGGATCGCTGTCATGGCGTTGATCTACCGTCAGCCGCGTTCGAGGAGGGCGACTGTGCCTTGACCGCCGTCGGCGCAGATGCTGACGATTGCGCGCGATCCGGGCGGCATGGCCCAAAGTTCCTTCACCGCCTGGCTGAGGTCGCGCGCGCCTGTAGCGCCGAACGGATGACCCAGGGCGACCGAGCCTCCATTGGGATTGACGCGGTCCCAGTCAAAATCGCCCATAGCCGCCTGGACACCGGCTGTCGCGCGCACCCACTCCCGATCGGTGATGGCCGCGACGTTCGCCAGGACCTGGGCTGCAAAGGCTTCGTGGATTTCCCAGAGTGCGATGTCGGAGAAGCTGAGTTGATGCCGCGCGAGCAGGCGCGGAATGCCATAGGAGGGCGCCATCAGCAGGCCCTCGGTGTGGAGATCGACGGCAGAGATCTCGTAGTCGACGAGCCGCGCGTAGGGGGTGCCCGCCGGGAGTCTCGCCACACCGGCTTCGGTAGCGACCCAACACCCGGCGGCTCCATCCGTAATCGGTGAGCTGTTGCCGGCGGTCAGGGTTCCCCTCCCGCTGTCGCGATCGAAGGCGGGCTTGAGTGCGGCCAGCCGTTCGGGCGACGTATCGGCGCGCGGGTTCGCATCGCGCGCCAGCTCAGGCAGCGAAATCACGAGATCGTCGAAGAAGCCACGTTCCCAACCAGCGACTGCCCGCTGGTGGCTCTTGAGCGCCCAATCATCCTGCGCGACGCGCGAGACCCGCCAAGCCTTGGCGGTCTCCTCCATATGATCACCCATCGTCCTTCCGGTGATCCGGTTTGCCCAGCCCTTTGTGGGGAGCACGTAGTCTCGTGGAGTCAGAGACTGGAGGGCGGCAAGCGCGGCGGTCGCATCCTGCGCAAAGAGGTCGGTGAGCCGCTTCGATGCATCGGCCGTCAGGGCGATTGACGGCCGGCTCATGACTTCGGACCCGCCGACCATGGTGAGGTCGGTTCCTCCGCCCAGCATCCCTGCCGCAGCGAAGGTCGCCGTCATGCTGGTCGAGCATGCCAGGACGACGGAGAACGCCGGAACAGTCGGATTGAGCTTGGCATCAAGCCAGGTTTCGCGAGCAATATTGCTCCAGCCCAAATTCGGGATCACGGTTCCCCAGACGAGGAGATCAGGCTCCGCCTGCGCCGCCATCGCCTGCACGACAGGCACGGACAGAGAGATGGCATCGTAGGCAGCCAACGCGCCTCCGCCGCGGCCGAAAGGCGTCCGAAGGCCAGCGGCAATGAAGACGGGTTCGGCAAAGCGGCTCATGATGATCTCCAAAATTAATCCGTGGGCTGCACGTCCACGATCGGCGGGACGCGAAGTAGCTTGCGCCGCTAGCCGCCGTAGCGCTCGGTTTTGACAATGGAGGGGTCCAGGCCGGCCAGCAGCGCGCCCTCGGTCGCGATGTTGACGAAACCGTTGGACCCGCAAACGAATACTTGTGTGGGCTTTCGGTGAAGCCGGGCCAGAACTTCTTGGACCATCACGCCGTCGATCCGTCGCGCAAAGTCCGATGCGCGGATCGGGTTCTCGCGCGTAATTGCCAGCGCCAAGGCGAATGCCGGATCGCTGCATTCGATGGAATGAAGCTCTTTTGAGAAGAGAACGTCTTCAGCGGTTCGTGCGGACAGGAGCAGCGCTGTCGGCACGACCTGGGCTAGTGCGCGGCGCTGCCGGATCATCGCCATCAACGGCACGAGGCCGGAGCCTGCCCCGATCAACAGCACTGGGTCTATGGCAGGTTCAGGCCATAGGAAATGGCCGCCGAGCGGACCACGAAGCTCGATTTCGTCGCCGATCGCCGCGACATCGTGGAAGAACGGCGAAACTTCGCCATCCGGCAGGCGCTCGATAGCGAGCTCGACCGTCGGGAACGAGATTGCCGAAGACGCAATCGAGTAACTCCGCATCGCACTGTAGCCACCGGGCGCGGTCAGCCGGACATCGACGTGCTGCCCTGCGATGTGCGCGAACGGTTTGCTCAACCGAAGGAAGAAGCTCTTGATACTCGGGGTTTGCTGGACGATTTCGTCGATCACGCATGACTGCCACGCGATTTGCGCGCCGTTTTCAGTCATTGGTGTATCGCTGCTCGCGCCACGGATCGCCATAGATGTGATAGCCGCGCAGCTCCCAGAAGCCCGCCTCGTCACGCGTTGTGAATTGCAGCGCGTTCACCCATTTGGCGGACTTCCAGAAGTAAAGGTGCGGAACCAGAAGACGCGCCGGCCCTCCATGATCGCGGGGAAGCGGCTTGCCCGCATAGTTGAGGGCGACCATCGCTTTCCCGGAGAGCAGATCCGCCAGCGGGACGTTTGTCGAGTAATTATCGTAGCAGTGCGCCAAGACGAAATCGGTGGGCCGATCGAGCCCTGCATCTGCAAGGATGTCTTCGATGAGTACGCCCTCCCAGGCGGTATCCAGCTTGGACCAGGACGTGACGCAGTGAATGTCTCGGGTCATCTTGGTCTTCGGTAGGGCGTTGAACTCGCTCCAGTTCCACACTTTGACGGGCTTCGGACCGATCTTGACGGTGAATTTCCAATCGGAGGGCTCCACGCTCGGCGTTGGCCCGGCCGTCAGAACAGGGAAATTCTCCACGAGATGCTGACCCGGCGGAATCCGATCGGACTGGTCGCCGCCTGGACCGCGGCCTGTGAAACCTCTGGTGACCATAGCGAAACCCCCTTGCTTGTCACGACAGACCAGAACCTGATTCAGTTCAGAATTCTGTAAAAGATCTTTGCGCGCACAACCGCCGAACGAGCCAATTCACTGAAAATCAGAATACCGGATTCTCTATTAGCGTAGAGAAAAGTGTTGGACCATTTTGAGTCGTGGTTGTGCGTGAAGACTATAGCGTCAGTCCAGTATGATTTCCCAATACCCTGTAGCTATAGTTTCGATAGCTTCGAATCGGCATTGCAGGCGTATCCCCGTCAGCGGATTTCGAGCGGACGCCGTCGCTTGCCAACGTTGGTGTGAGACCGGCGGGCGAGATCGCCCCTGCCAACGCGACCGCTGAGAGGTCGACTCCTCAACCGCTTGGGCGCTTATCGCCTCCATCCGGATGCTCACCCGCCGAACAGCAATAAACCGCTATTTTCGATAAACTTCTGAATCCGGCTCCGAGGTATGGAAACTATGTCGTACCGCTATTGGATATGTTGCGCGCATACCTTCATAGTCTGACACGCGAAATCTTTAAATCCTGAGTATATTTCGGAAGAAATTTCGATCTGATCGATAAGACTTCAGGATACAGCAAGCTGGAGACACCGATGAAAGCCGTTGGTTACAAGGTTCCGGGACCCATCGCCGAGGACGCCTCTCTGGTCGACATTGATCTGCCTCGGCCTGTCGCTGAAGGAGGCGATATCCTGGTTGAGGTGAAGGCTGTCTCGGTCAACCCGGTCGACTACAAAATCCGCAGCAGCACGCCGCCCGCTGATGGCGATTGGAAAGTGCTGGGATGGGATGCGGCCGGGATCGTGCAAGAGGTCGGCCCCGACGTGACGCAGTTCGCGGTAGGCGACGAGGTCTATTATGCCGGATCGCTCATAAGGCCTGGCACCAATGCGGAGTTCCATCTCGTCGACGCCCGGATCGTCGGTCGTAAACCCGCGTCGCTCGACTGGGCGGAAGCGGCGGCGCTGCCACTCACGACGTTGACGGCCTGGGAAGCCATGTTCGATCGCCTGGACGTGACGAAGCCCGTTCCCGGGGCGGCGGCGGCGATCCTCATCATCGGTGGTGCGGGTGGGGTCGGGTCGATCGCCATCCAGATCGCTCGACAGCGCACGGATCTCATCGTCATCTCCACCGCCTCTCGGCCGGAAACCCAGGAGTGGGTTAAAGGGCTTGGGGCTCATCATGTCATCGACCACTCTCGGCCGCTCGCGCCACAGATTGCCGAGCTCAACATCGGCGCTCCCGCTTTCGTGTTCTCGACCACGCATACCGAGCAGCATGCATCCGACATCGCCGAACTGATCGCCCCGCAAGGACGGTTCGGATTCATCGACGATCCCAAGGCGCTCGACGTCATGCTGTTCAAGCGCAAGGCAGTGTCGATCCACCACGAGCTGATGTTCACACGGTCGCTCTACGGCACGCCCGACATGGATGAGCAGGGCAAGATCCTCAATTCGCTGGCGGTGCTGGTGGACGACGGCAAAATTCGCACGACGCTAACCGAAAAATTGTCGCCAATTAATGCCGCCAATCTGAAGACGGTGCACGCACTGATCGAAAGTGGCGCGGCAAGAGGCAAGATTGTCCTCGAAGGCTTCTGATGACTGCCACCGCCGAACGTCTTTTCTAACCTCAAGAACGCCGGACGGATTACGCCACGGTGAAGGAAATTTCATGACGAAATCCATTGCCACCGCCTCGATCAACCGCGAAACCGCCGTCGCCCTCATCGACGCGGCGATCGCCGCGGCACGTACAATCGGCATCCCGGCTGCGGTCGCCGTCGTCGACGCCACCGGTAACCTGCGCGCGTTCGAGCGCACTGATGACGCGCCGTTTCTCACCGTCGATGTTGCCATCGACAAGGCTTGGAGTTCCGCCTCGTTTGGGTACCCGACCCATGTCTGGAACGACTATGTTTCGAACGATCCAAAAGTGGCGCCGCTGGCCTATCGCCCCCGGATGGTCGCTGTCGGCGGAGGCTATCCGATCCTGGAAGACGGGAAGTTGATCGGCGGGATCGGCATCTCCGGAGGCAACTATCAGCAGGATCAGGATGCGTGCGTCGAGGCACTCACGAAAATCGGGTTCGAGCTGCCAGCCTGACGACTTTAAGGCCATCGCCAGCGGCGGTGGCCTGCAGATGCGACCTTATGAAAGACTTTAAGATGGAAGCGTTCGTCGTCTTCACCCGCGAAGAAACCACCGATCCGGAAGAACTCGCAACCTATTCTGCAGGCGTCGGCCCATCGTTCGATGGCCACGACGTAACCTTTCTCGCCGCTTATGGCGCGATGGAGCATTTGGAGGGGCCGCCCGTCGAAGGGGCCGTAATTTTGCGGTTCCCGACGATGCAGGCCGCCCGTGATTGGTATCATAGCCCCGCCTACCAAACCATCGCTGCGCACCGTTTTGCCGGTTCCCGCTATCGCGCCTTTGTCATTGAGGGGCGGCGGTGACACACCGACGGAAGAACGGCGGGGCTGGCCACGAGGTATCGGTCGGCGAACTCGCATCCTACAACCTGTAGGGGATCAAGGCGGTGAGGTTCGCGTGCCATCGCCACACGCGACCACTCATCGGACTTCTGCATCGGAATTGGAGGATCAGATGAGCGTCGACGAACGACAAGCCCCCGAGCTGCGGGTGCAGAGATGGATTGGCGCGGATGGAGAAAGCATCGCGCCGCTCAAGCTGTCGGATCTCGGCACCGGCCCGAAAGTCCTCTTCGCCTTCCAGCACTGGTGCCGTGGCTGCCATTTGCATGGATTTCCGACGCTACAAAGGTTGCATGGTGCATTGAGCGCCAAGGGCGTGGGCTTCGCGGTGATCCAGACCGTCTTCGAAGGAGCGGATGAGAACACCTTCGAGAAGCTGCGCGTGAACCAGCTCAAGTATGCGCTTCCTGTCGCGTTCGGTCAGGACGAGCCACCTGCCGGCGCGACGCTTCCCACCTTCATGGAGGACTACCGCACGCGGGGAACGCCCTGGTTCTCCGTGATGGACGCTGGCGGCCGCATCGTATTCTCGGACTTCCATCTCGACGCCGATCAGCTCGTGAAGGGACTGGAGCTGGTGTAACCGATGCGGCGCTGGGTCATCCTGATTGCCACCCATCTCGCGATGCTCGCCATGGGCTTCGCGGGCGGTGTCTACACGCTGCCGATCCTGACCGCCCCCCAGGCCCCGGACGCGGCGGCCTTGCGGACCATCTCAGCCGAGACGCTCTACGCAGGGCGTCTGGCCCGCGATCTCAAAGGCAGCGACCTGCTTCACTGGGGGGAAGGCGAGATCCGGGTCTCGCGCGACCGTATCGCCCATATCGGGCGCCTCGCCCCTGGTCCCGACTACAAGCTCTACCTCGCACCACGTTTCGTCGACACGAAGGAGGCCTTTCTCCTAATCAAGGACAGATCAGTCCGCGTGGGCGATGTGAAGACGTTCAACGGCTTCATCGTCGAGGTGCCTGCCGGCATCGATGTCCGTGACTACAACACGGTCGTCATCTGGTGCGAAGCATTCGACCAGTTCATCAGTGCGGCAGAGTATCAACCCTCAAGTCAGGCCCGAGAACGAGCCCGGCGATGGATACCATGAGGTCGGCGGGCAAGCGCGGCCTCGTTCTCGCGCCGGTGGCGGCGCTGCTGCTGAGCGTCGCCGCTCTGCTGCTGGGCAATGGCCTGCTGAGCACGCTCCTGATCGTGAGAGCCGGCCATGAGGGGTTCTCGACCGGCGCGATCAGCGCGATGATGTCCTTCTATTTCGCGGGTTTCACGATCGGCGCGCTCGTGTTGCCACCGATCATCGTCTCCGTGGGACATGTCAGAACCTTCGCCGGCTTCGCGGCCATTGCCTCGATGACCGCCCTTCTCCATGTGGCGTTCGTGGAGCCGATCGCCTGGATGCCGCTTCGCCTGATTACCGGCTTCGCCTACGCGGGCATGATCCTCGCAACGGAGAGTTGGCTCAACGCCCACGCATTGCCATCCACACGCGGGCAGCTCCTGTCGATATTCGGAGTTGTCTCTATGGGCTCATGGGCAATCGGGCAGGCGTTACTCAACATCGCACCGCCCGCCGACGTGACATTGTTCCTCATCGTGTCGCTGCTGATATCAGCGGCGGTGGTTCCGATCACCTTGCTGCCCAGTCATCCGCCGGCCCAGGTGGAACAGGAATGGGTCGCGTTCAGGGACCTCGTCCTCGTATCACCTCTCGCTGCGGCTGGCGCTTTCCTGGCCGGCCTGGCTATCGGTGGTTTCTGGGGCATGGGCGCGAACTTTGCCCAGAGCATCGGCCTCGATGTGGGCGGTATCTCCGCCTTCATGGCTGCGGTTCTTGGTGGAACGCTCGCCTTCCATTGGCCACTCGGTTGGCTTTCGGATCGAGTGCCCCGGAATCTTGTCATCGCCGGTGCGGCGCTGGCGTCCGCAGCGTCTGCCATCGGCGTAGCGTTGGCGGTGGAAGCGCCTCTGCCGCTGCTCCTTGCGGCAGGTGCGCTGTTCGGCGGCTTTGGCATCCCGATTTATTCGTTGTGTCTCGCCGTCGCAAACGACGATCTTCCGGCCGGTCGGCTACTCGGCACCGCGCGCGGGCTTCTGTTGCTCAACGGGATCGGGACAGCCGCTGGCCCCCTAATAGGAGCAGCTGCAATGAATATCGTCGGCCCTGGCGGCCTGTTCCTTTATGCGGCGGCGTTGCTCACGCTCCTGGCAGTGCTGGCCATCGCCCGCAGGCAGCCGAGGCGCGCCAACCAGGCCAAGGCGGCCCCCCGTTCTCCGAGCACGCCGATGATAACCGGATCTCTCGATACGATGATATGCATGGAGAAGCGGGCGCAGGGCGTGCGGGATTAGCGCGGCACGGCGCCTGCACGAACCGCGGGGTCAGGCGATGATAGCTGTTACGCGAATTTCGATACGCATGGTTGGAAGCCCCAGCGCTTCGATTCCCAACTGCGTCCAGATTGGAGCGCGGTCGGGCATGTAGTGGCGATACAGCTTGGCCATTGTTTCGTTGATCACGGGAGGGAATCCACCGACGTGATAGGAATTGACGTGGACCACATGCGGCCAGCGTGCTCCGGCGGTCGCGAGCGTCCGTTCCACGTTCTTGAACGCCTGCTCGATCTCTTCCTCAATCGACTCCGGAATGACGAGATCGTCGTTCCATCCGCCCTGTCCGGAGATCTCCACGCGGTCACCAATGCGCATTGCCTGAGAATAATGAAGCGCGTCATGCAGGCGCGTCCCGTATCCGGGGGTGATGAAGAATGAAGGTGTTGTCATGAGTTTGCCTTTGATGAGCCAGGTCAATGCGGCTGCAAGTGACCGTATGCATGCAGAAAGAGATGCAGGGCGTTCGGCACTAGCGCGCCGGCTGCGGTGGAGGGCTTTATTCCACGTCTTCTACGGTGAGGTCCCGGCCGTTGAACTGCACGGTCTCCCCGGCTCGGGCACCCTCGATCGCTTCGAAGATCGGCGCCATCGTGGAAATGCCCATGAGCTCACGCCCCTGACAGGTAAACTTGCTCGTTGACACCGCGATCACAAAGTGGCGGCCGGACAGCTTGACGACAGCGCCTTCGTTGACGGCCAACTTGGGGCCGAAATCGATCGTCCTGAGCTTTTCGAGTTTATTGGCGTAGTCATGGAGCGTGTCATCGAGCGCTTCAGCGAAGTCGCTCGCGACCTCGGCCTGAGCTAGTTCGTCGTTTTCGATCGGTTCGCTCCGATCGAGCCGAGCGGTAGAGACATAGTCCAGGTAGTTTTCGCGAGCGCTGTGCAACGCTGCTGTCTCCAGCAAGAGCATAGTTTCTCGTATGTGGTCCTTGTTCCAGTCCATAATCACCTCCTAATTTTCGATGTTCTTAAAGTTCAGCCTGCAGATGTGTGGGCCAGGATGGCCAGCCTTTCCGGCTAAGCGACACCGCTATTCGTCGCTGATGACGTCTTCGCCCTGGTATGGAACCCTGATCAGCCGAGGATCTCGAATGATGCTCGTGACGAGCCAGACATATTCCTGCTCGGCGGTATCGAAGCCGAGGATGCTGAAGGATTGGCCGAAAGGGCATGGCGGGAAGTCTGGAAAGCCCTCGCGCAGAACGTAACGCTCGGGATCGCTGTGAAACTCGCTCTTGTAGACTTTCCGTAGTCCGTGCTTGCTCGGCGCGTCCTGGTCACCTGCCGGTGCTGTTTCCCGATGCTCCACAAGGCGCTCGGACAAGTCGCGGGGGCAGATTTCGTGGAACACGTCGAAGGCGTCGATCAACAGGCCTTTATGCTCTGTCGCCGGATCGGTGATCGCGTAGATGTTGGAGGCATCTTCGCCGTCGTCCCCGCTCTCGAGGCGCAACGCCGCATCGACGCGAATGCTGCATGCATCGAGGGTTGACCCTAGTTCGAGATCGACGAGATTGCCGTCCTTGACGCGGTATTCGCGGTCATAGCCGTTGGCGATGAATGACTGGACTGCTTCTAGAACGTCGGTCACCTGGGAGGTCATGGAAGCACCTTCATCTTGAACTGGATTGGACACGCTCGCGCACAAAGCGCGCTGTGACTCGGCGGACGGAGAAGCTCGCGAAGTGCGTTACTCATAGCCACTTGGCCTTCTTGAAGCGCATGAACAGGAGAAGGCAGAACACCGCTATCACTCCGAGCACGACGAAGTAGCCATATGGCGTGTCCAGTTCCGGCATGTGCTTGAAGTTCATGCCATATATTCCGGCGATCGCCGTCGGGACCGTCAAGATCGCCGCCCAGGCCGCGAGCTGGCGAGTGACCACACCGATCCTTTGCGCTTCCAGAAGGCTGCTGGCCTCGAAGACCGTGGACAGGACAAGCAGGAGGCCGTCGACCATGGACTGCACGCGGTGGACATGGTCCGCGACGTCGTGGAAATATGGTGTCATTTCGGCGCTGATGCAGGGAAAGTGGCCGCGAACGAGCTTTCGCACCAGCTCGGCCATAGCCCCGAGCGTGCGCTGGAACCGCGTGAGTTCGGACCTTAGTTCGAAGATTCGCGCCACCTCTTCTGGCCCGAGGAAATCGTGCAGCGACCGTCGCTCCATCGCCAGGACGTCGTCCTCGATCATTTCGAAGATGGGCAGATACTGGTCGACCACTCGGTGCAAGATCGCGTGCAGCACATAGTCGACACCCTTGCCGAACTGCGTCGGCGATGCCTCGAGTTGCTCCCGAAGTTTGCCCAGCGCTCCGGCATTGCCGTGCCGCACGGTGATAAGGTGATTGTGACCGGTGAAGATCGCCATCTTGCCGTAGCTGATCCGGTCGCCGACCAGCTCGGCGGTCTGGGCGACGACGTACAACTCATCGTTGTAGACCTCGAGCTTGGGCGGGCACAGCGGGTGCATGGCGTTGTCGATCGCCAAAGGATGGAGGTTATACGTCGTCTGGATCGCGCTGAGTTCGTCTGCGGTGGGCTCGCTAAGCGCGATCCAGCAGAAGCCCGAGCGATTCTCGTTTAGTTCGACGTGCTCATCGAGCCTGATTTCACGGACTCGCTTACCTTCGTTGTAATAATATGCGGCGATAATGGTCATGCAGGCCTCGCAGGAATTCGCAGGCCACGCTGTACAGCCGGTCGCGCCAGCCCGCGTTCGAGCCATGCCTGCACGTTCGAATAGCTGCTTAGGCCGAGGATGTCGCCCGCTGCGTAGAATTCGACCAGCGCATTCACCCAGCCAAACGTCGCAATGTCCGCGATCGAGTAATCATCGACAATCCATTCGCGGCCCTCCAGCCGGTGATCCAGGACCCCGAGAAGACGCCTGGATTCATCAACAAAGCGCTGCCGAGGTCGCTTGTCCTCATAGTCCTTGCCGGCAAATCGCAGGAAAAAGCCTAGCTGTCCGAAGGTCGGCCCAACGCCCGACACCTGAAAGAACACCCAGGCCAGAGTCTCGTACCGCTGGGCGGGTGTTGTTGAGATGAGCTGCCCCGTCTTGTCGGCCAGATAGATGAGGATCGCACCGGTTTCCCATATGCCAATGGGCTGGCCGTCAGGGCCAGCCGGATCGATGATCGCGGGTATGCGGCCGTTGGGATTCAACGACACGAACGCTGGATCCTTCGACTCGTTGTTCGAGATGTCGACGAAGTGGGGCTCATACGGCAGGCCAGTCTCCTCCAGCATCATCGAGACCTTGACGCCGTTGGGCGTGGGGGCCGCGTATAGTTGCAAGCGATCCGGATAAGATGCTGGCCAGCGCTGCGTGATGGGAAAGGAGGAGAGGTCTGTCATATCTGGATCCTGGCACTGCGACGGCGGCTGAATGGAATGATCTGCTTCAAGGCCGGGTTCGACGACCGCGTCGATTGACGCGGTCGTCGGAGGTTGCGAACCGGATCGGCGCGGCACTAACGGCAGCGAAGCCTATTCCGCTGCAGCCCCGGCCGCAGGGCTCACATCGCCGGCCTCATGCCGCTTTGGAAGAACCCAGTCGGGACGGACGAAGTGGCAGGTGTAGCCGCCCGGCCGCTTCTCCAGATAATCCTGGTGATCGGGCTCGGCCTCCCAGAACTCGCCGACCGGCTGGACCTCGGTCACCACTTTGCCATCCCACAGCCCCGAGGCATCCACATCGGCGATCGTATCCTCGGCGACGCGCTTCTGCTCCTCGTCGACATAATAGATGCCCGACCGGTAGGAGAGCCCACGATCATTGCCCTGGCGGTTCAGCGTCGTCGGATCGTGGATCTGGAAGAAGAATTCCAGGATGTGCCGGTAGCTCGTCACTGTCGGGTCGAAGACAATCTCGATCCCCTCGGCATGCGTGCCGTGATTACGATACGTGGCGTTCGGAATATCGCCGCCCGTGTAACCCACACGGGTCGAGATGATGCCGGGCCGCTTGCGGATCAGATCCTGCATGCCCCAGAAACATCCTCCTGCGAGAACAGCGCGCTGATGCATGTTAAGCCTCCTCTACTTGATCGAGATATTCACCGTATCCCTCGGACTCCATCTCGTCGCGCGGGATGAAGCGAAGGGACGCAGAGTTGATGCAGTAGCGCAGACCGCCGCGGTCGGAAGGACCGTCCGGGAAAACGTGGCCCAGATGGCTGTCGGCGTGTACCGACCTGACCTCCGTCCGGACCATGCCGTGTGCACTGTCCCGCACCTCGTTCACGTTTGCCGGAACGATCGGCTTGGTGAAGCTGGGCCAGCCAGTACCCGAATCGAACTTGTCCGTTGAAGCGAACAGCGGCTCTCCCGACACTATGTCGACGTAGATGCCAGGCTCCTTGTTGTCGTTGTGCTCACCCGTGAAGGGCCTTTCGGTCCCCGAATCCTGGGTAATCCGGCGTTGCTCGGGGGTCAGGCGGTCAACTGCTGCCTGTGACTTCTCAAACTTCATGATAGTCTCCAATAATTAATCTAGAGAGCTCGACACACTGTCATTTATCTTTGCAGTCATTGCGCCGACTATCGCAGTGCGCCCCAGATTTATCCAATACGCTGCGCGTATAGTTTCCATAGCGCCGAAGCTCTTCACGTCGTGATTCAGTTCCACTCATACCGGGCTGCCAGCTGCGCGATGTTCCGTATCTCGACCGTTGCCGTGGAGCCGGATACTGTCGCGATCACGACTTCGCGCTCCAAGACAAATCCGTCGATCGGCCGAGTGACGAGGCCTTGCACGGTCGGCGATCGTTCCGGAAGAATGCATATGGCGTGGCCGTCAGCGACGACCCGTTGCACCCAGTCCTCGCGATCTGATCGAAAGCGAGGTCGCATGAGCAAGTCCCGTCGCGCGAAGTGATCGAGGATCCGATCGCGAAACTCGCATTTCAGGCGATCGACGAAAGGAAACTCGAGCAGGTCTTCGCCGCGCACGATCTCGTTGGCAGCCAAGGGATGGTTTGCAGAACAGCCGAGCACGAAGCGCTCCCGAAATAGAGGATGCACATCCAGCTTGCGTTCCGGTCTTGTTTCACGCGGCATGATGCACGCGTGGTATTTTCCTGAAAGCACCTCCGATGTGTCCTCGTTCGACTGGAGCGAGTGCAGCTTGATTTCGATGGATGGCATCTCCGCCAATGCGCTCTCGAAGAATGCCGTAAATTCCTTTGGTCCGACGGTGGGCGCGACGGCGACATCCAGCACGCGGTGCCCCCCCATCGCCCAGTGCTCCGAGTGATTGCGAACGCTCTTCATCGCGACCACCATGCGCCGGAATTCTGCCTCGACGTCATGGCCAAGGCCAGTCAGGCGGCTGTTCTTCCCGTCGCGATAGATCAGCGGCCCGCCAAGCTCATCTTCCAAGCGGCGGATCGCGCGGGTCAGACTTGGCTGTGACACACCGCTCAAGCGAGCGGCCGCTGTGAAATTCAGCGTCTCGGCCAAGTTGATGAAATAGCTGACTTGATTGAGTTCCATAGTCCTTTGGCCCACGCGCCTGACTGATACCTCTTCCGTGAGACCGCCTTTGGAACGCAGGTCGCAGAAGTATGCTTGGCGCATATAATCATGATATAGGGGCTTGTCTATATGCGCCAGACATATAAATGATAGCCTGAGATGACGATTACCGGTTGGCGGTGCGCTCCGCTCAGCTCCGTCGAAGGTTCTGAGAGCGCAACCGCCAAGCCGCGTGCTGGAGGTTTGATGGACATGGCAGGAAGATCATTTACGTTTGTCAGTGGGGCTGGCTCTCCGCTGTCCGGGCACCTCGAACCGCCGGAAGGGACGCCGCGGGGCTGGGCGATCTTCGCCCACTGCTTCACGTGCGGGAAAGACAGTCGCGCCGCTGTTCACATCTCGCGCGCGCTGTCGCGTGCGGGCATCGGGGTCTTGAGGTTCGATTTCGCCGGGACCGGGATCGGCGGTGGGACGGGAGAACCTGTGAACTTCGCGTCGGACGTCGAGGACCTTCGGGCCGCCGCAAATGCGATGGCGGCGGCGGGCATGTCACCGTCCCTCCTCGTCGGGCACAGCCTGGGTGGCACCGCTGCGATCGTAGCCGCCGCCGACATGCCTGATATTGCGGCGGTAGCGACGATTGGTGCGCCGGCCGACCTTCAGCATATCTTGCGCCTCTTCGGACCGAATGATCTGGACACCATCGCGAGCGAGGGCGAGGCCTCGGTGGAGATTGCCGGTAGGCCCTTCCTCATTCGCCGAGGGTTCCTTGAGGCGGTTGAGGGGATCGACGTCGAGAAGGCCATTGCCTCCCTGCGACGGCCGGTGCTGGTCATGCACTCTCCGCTGGATCAGGTGGTCGGCATCGACCACGCGTCGCGCATCTTCGTCGCGTCCAGGCACCCTAAAAGCTTCATCTCGCTCGACAACGCGGATCACCTTCTCACCGACGTCGCGGACGCGAACTACGCCGCGGCCATGGTGGCGGTTTGGGCGAGCCGCTTTCTCCCACCACTCAGCGCGGATCTTCCGCAGATCGAGGTTGCGGAGGGCGTCGTCGCCACCGAAACTCTTGCAGGGACGTTCCAGCTCAAGGTCCGCAGCGGCGAGCACACTCTGTTCGCCGACGAGCCAGCATCGGTCGGTGGCCTCGGGACCGGACTATCTCCCTACGAACTCGTATCTGCCGGCCTCGCAGCCTGCACGGTGATGACGATGCGTCTCTATGCGAACCGCAAGGGCTTTCCGCTCGAACGGGCGAGCACGACCGTGCAGCACGAGAAGGTGCCGGACATGATGCCACCCGACCGGTTCACCCGCACCATTGTCCTCGATGGGCCGCTGAGTGATGATCAGCGCGCTCGGATCCTCGCGATCGCTGATCGGTGTCCCGTCGATCTGAGTCTCATCCGGGGTTCGGACGTGCAGACCGAGCTCTTGAGCGCCAGTCAGGCTGCGGATCCCGCGAGGCTGGCTTGACCGTGGCGCACACGGAGGAGGGCGAACGGACTGTGAGCCAATCGCCTACCGGCAATAGGGCGGCCGCGACAGAGCGAGCAATTCTCGCAGGCGGCTGCTTCTGGGGCATGGAGGATTTGCTGCGCCGAGCCAGGGGAGTCATTTCGACGCGTGTCGGTTACACAGGCGGAGAAATGCCTGATCCGACCTACGCGAGACATTACGGCCATGCGGAAGCAGTGGAAGTGACCTTCGACCCTTCCGTTCTCGCCTATCGCTCGCTCTTGGAACTCTTCTTCCAGATACATGACCCCACGACCTACGAGCAACAAGGCAGCGATGTCGGTCCGAGCTATCGATCGGCGATTTTCTACACCACCGAAGTGCAGAAGGAAGTCGCCCTCACAACCATCGCGGAAATCGAGGCATCAGGAAGCTGGCCTGGCCCGGTCGTGTCGGAGATCAACCCAGAAGAACCCTTTTGGGAGGCGGAGCCAGAGCACCAAGAATACCTGGTGCGCTATCCTGGGGGCTATAGCTGCCACTTCGTGCGCCCGACCTGGCGGTTGGACCGCTCAGACGAACGCCCAGCTGTAATACTTGACAGAAAGAGTTGATGATGACCGAAACCGTGACTAATCAGGCCGCCTGGCAGAAAGCGCCGGGGCAGCCACTGAGGATCGGTGTCACCGCTCTGCCGCATCTGGCGGCGAACGAGATATTGATCCGCAACGCGGCCATCGCGATCAACCCACTCGACTGGATTCTGCAGGACGTCGCGCTTTTGCCATGGCTCGACTATCCCGCGATTCTCGGCAGCGACGTCTCCGGTGAGGTCGCGGCGGTCGGTGGCGCGGTCGAGCGGTTCAAGGTCGGCGATCGAGTCATCGGACAGGCGGTCGGGACAACCGTAAATCAACCTGCGCAGGGTGCGTTCCAGCACCACACGATCGTGCTGGACCACATGGCGGCGCCGATCCCCAACAACATTGCCTTCGCTGATGCGGCAGTCCTCCCGCTTGGCCTTGGCACCGCCGCAAGCGGGCTCTACGGACGGACACAGTTGGCTCTCGCGCCACCGTTACACTCGCCGACCGCGCGTCCAGAGGTCGTTCTGGTCTGGGGTGGATCGTCGAGCGTTGGCTGCAACGCCATCCAGCTCGCGGTGGCGTCGGGCTACAGGTGCGTCGCCACCGCTTCGGCGCGCAACGTCGGCCTGTTGAAGGAGCTGGGTGCAAGCGAGGTTCTTGACCACTCGAGTCCAGCCATCGTGGAAGACGTGATTGAGGCAATGCGCGGGCGCAGTCTCGCTGGAACGCTTCACGCGACCGGTCACATGAAAGACTGTTTTGCCGTAGTTGCGAGATGCGAGGGCTCGCGCCGGGTGGCAGCGACGCTGGCCCCGCCCGACGAGCGTTCATTTGGAGTCGAGGCGACGCACATCTCCGGGACGAGCCTCAAGGATGACGAGGTTGGTCCAATGATCTACCGCGAATTCCTGCCGCAGGCTCTCGCGGCGCGCACGTTCGTCCCCGCCCCTCCGGCGAAGATCGTGGGCCAGGGCCTTGAAATGCTCCAGGCTGCCTTGGAAGCCCTGAAGGCGGGTGTATCCGCAGCGAAAATCGTCGTTACCCTGCCTTGAGTGACCAGCCAGGCGGTTTTTCGCGTTCGCAGTCTGAGGTGGCCCGCACTTTGCCGATTGGGAAGCTCTACCGGGAAAACGCGTGTGGGACGCGCGCTGCGCTCCTGCCGGAGCATGCGTTCCCGAAACCTGTTCCCGACTGCTTTTCCCCGAAACTACCTATCGGACATAGAGAAATGGGAATGCAGCGAGTGGTTTGAACGGCCGCTTCCGAAACCGCGTTCCGATCAATTGAGCGGCTAAAAGTGGGGCGATCACCGACATATTAGAATGAGACCGCCATGCCCGATCGGCCGGCTTGACGCGTAGCCAAAAGAATGCGGCTGATGGTAGGCTCGCTGACATTATGAAGCCCCGCCATCTGAGCAGCGTTGAGCTGCCGCAATTGCGAGTCTCCTACGCGTCGTCGTTCTTCTCGCGGTCCACACCTCGCTCATGCAATTCGGCATCGACGGGGCAGTTCGTGCAGCCCTCGTAGCAGCACAAGCGGCAGATGCGGTATGACTGCTCGAGGTTTTCCAAGCGATTTCGGAGAACGCGTTCAGCGATGTCCGATAAGGTTTTCAGTTCGTCTGGATTAAGGATCGATAGCCCTTCGGCAATCACTTGATCGCGCGAGGCCAGGACCTCGTCGCTCGCGACCTTGCCAGTTGGAGTAAGATAGAGGGATCGCGCGCGCCCGTCTGTCGAATGCTCCCTACGCTCGATCAATCCCTCGCTTACCAATCTATCCACCAGGCGAACAGTTCCAGCATGTGAAAGGCCCACCCCGATCGCAAGCATACGGATCGAGAGCCCGGGCTTGTGCGCGAGCAACGCCAGCGCTGAGGCGGCGGGTCCAGCTTCCGGCGCCCGCGATGAACTAGCGCGAACGATGTCGTCGCTGATCATGAGTGCGAACGCCCCGAAAATGTTTCGATCTCGAGGTCCATCCATTGCCACATCTATATGTGCGCGGAGCATAGACAGCAAGCCATACCGTGGTCCTCTTCCTCCGCGCGGCTTGTGGAAAATGTCCTGTTTTAAAAGGGTTTCGGAGGATTTCGACTGATCGAGCGCGCCGAAAAAAACGGGTCCGGCTCGTTAAGGCAGCGGAACCGTTGATACCTGGCGGCTATAGGGCAAGCCTTTTCGCTCGGAATCGCCGTAGGTCGCGCCCGAGAATCACTCCGCGTCAGCGCTGTCATCCAGGCCGCGCAGGTGCAGATCAGCGAGACCTAGCTTGCCCCCGGCGTCGCACTTCCATCGTGTCACCGCGCGCGATCACGATTGTATCAATCCCATTGAGGAACAGTCCGTGCTCCACGACGTCGGGGATTGCGGCGATCGCTGCTACGATTTCGGTGGGCATGGTTATCTCGTCCAGGGCCGCGTCCATCCGTACAGGCTGGACGTTTGCCAACGGGCTATAGGCCCACCCGGAGCGCCAGCCCCATCAAGTCAAAATCCCGCAAAGGTCGCGCGTTTGCTGGGTAAAGGCATCGCCGATGAGGATGGCTTCGTGAGGCAGCGAAGCGCGAACCAGCCGCTCGACATATCTCGCTTATTAGTATATGCGTCGCGCATATACTGCAACGCCTGCCCGAAGCACGTAGACGACGTTCGTGACGTTCCCACGGGACCACTGTTGAGGAATTTTAGATGAGCATTTTCGACCGTTATGAATTTCTTGTCCCCGAGCACGGTCGGAGGGATCTTGGCCTGCTTAGATGGGCTCTCGTGATCGTATTTCTGTGGTTCGGCGCGATGAAGTTCACAGCGTACGAGGCCTATGGTATCGCCCCGTTTATCGAACACAGCCCGATCATGAATTGGCTCGGCATGTTCGGGACGCAGGGGCAAAGCTATTTCATCGGCGTTATCGAGTTATCGACCGGTCTCGTTCTGATCCTTGGTGCATTTCGTCCACTCTTCTCTGCGCTAGGCGCACTAATGTCAGCAGCGACCTATCTGATCACGCTGACCTTTTTCATCACCACTCCAGGTGTCGCGGAGCAGACTGCCGGCGGCTTTCCTGCGATTTCGGCTGCACCAGGGCAGTTTCTACTGAAGGACGCAGTTCTGCTAGCGGCGTCCCTCGTGCTGCTGCGTGCTTCGGTCCGCCACAGAGGGGCGCTTGTGCCCTCGTGACTGTGGTCCTCTCGTGACGGCGGCGTGCAAATCCTGCAGAACCTCCGCGGGGCATGGATGCTCCGTCGCGATATCGAGCCCGGAGGCGCTCAGCTGCATGGCGACGCGGTCTTCGCCCGTTTCGGCGAAGGCGCGCTCGCTTATCGAGAGAGCGGCATTCTCACACTGGCAGATGGCAGAGTATTCTCCGCGTGCCGGCAGTATCGCTATCGCTTGAGCGAGGACAGTGTTGTCGTCGAGTTCGCAGACGGACCTCATATCGGGACGCAGTTCCTCAGCTTGAGTTTCTCGCGGACGGATACCGGGTTGGAAGCGAGTGGCGTCTATGCCTGCGGAGACGACACCTACCATGCAACCTACAGGATTCTGGGGCCGGCGGCCTTTGAAGTGGTCATCATGGTCCAAGGGCCTGCAAAGGCATACGAGCTAGTCAGCCGATATTCCCGGTCGGGATAAATGCTCATGTCAGGAGGGCAAGTCCTCTGTTGCCCTTATCATGGCCGTGAAAGGCAGCGCCGGAATAACTTACCACGCGCTGCAAATCCGAAGACGATTGTCGTCGTCATCAGAAGGTAGGCGACTATCCCACCAGGTGAAAGAGTCGGAACCGCTGCGAGGATCAACCCATCATTCCCGCCGGGTATGAGCGCGATGCCGATACCCATCAATGTGCCGCCGACGATAGATCGCAGAATGCCATTGGCTGTCGGCAGTTGGAGACGCAGATTGCCTTGGCGAAAGGAGGCGGTTAGGGCGCCTGCGATCGAAGAGATCACCGCAGTGAGCGCGACCTCGCCGGCCGGCGACATTCTGAGAGGAAGGGCGCGTTGAATCACGTCTGCGAAGGTCCAGGCCGGCGAGAGTGCATATAGAAGTCCGCCAGTGATACCGAGTCCAATCATCGAAGCGCCGAACGACCAACCCGGCTTTGTTCGCAGAACGCTCTTCGTGGAAACGAAAACGAGTGCCAGCACGAGCACAACTAGGAAGGCTAGGAGAGTAACGAGGCCTGTTGCGCTCGGTTTGGAGATTAAGCTTGGCCATGTTGAATCGTAGCCGAACCTGCCATGGTCGGCAACCAAGATACCAATCGTTAATCCCAAGGGTAGAGCTAGAAGTCGCATCTCCCCATCCCCAAGCCGCGCCAGCGATCCGAGCAGGCATGTGTCATTAATGAGTGCGCCGAGGCCGAAGGCGATGGCGCCGATGAGCAGGAGGAAATTGATGCTGGTCGAGGGTGCGAGTGTTGCGCCCAGTGTTCCCGTCCAGACTATCGGGACCGCAACCAGGCCTGCCGCTGCCGACGCTGCGAGAAATCCGACGAACATTTTCGGCGGCTGTCTTCTGTGTAACTCATGAGCGGCCACCACTAAACAGGTTCCGCCTTGGTTCGCCGCATATCCGAACCCGAAGGCAAGTACGCATAGAAGAAGTTCGAGCGCAAACGATCCCATTATTTCAAGCCTGCCTGATCATATCGTCAGCCTTCTGATGCGACGTTCCAGCGTGGCGAGCGCCCCGGCTTAGCTTTACCACGGGAAGGCGCGATCCTGCTGTAGCCGCACAGATGGCAAAGGCTGACCGAGCCATCTTTGTCGAAGCCGTTTGCCACAAGGAGCCGCTCCGACAGCATGCCTAGAATGTCGAGGTCATTGGGCGACAGGGGCGAAATACATTCGGAGATCACCTGCTCCCGTGCCTTGAGCAAGGCGTCCGTTATCTTCTTCCCCGAATTGGTGAGGTGAATGAAGCGCGCCCGCCTGTCGGTGATTTGTCTTCGTCGTTCCACCAACTGTTCGCGCTCGAGCCTATCGATCAATCGCACCGTCCCGGCATGAGAAAGCCCGATCGAGGTAGCCAAAACGCTGATCGGCAGTCCGGGCTCCATGCTGAGTAACACCATCACGGCGGTCCCCGGGCCGCTTGGTGAAAACGAGGCCGAGACACTGGCGATGCTGTCTGCAACCGCCAACGCGAGTGCACCTAAATGGTACTTGGCGACCTCAGGCTCCATACCGCAAGAATATATGCTTCGCGCATAGACTTCAAGCGTGTGAAAATGTATGACCGCCGCATGCATCTATGACAGATTCGGACATGGTCATGCTCATTGAGGGGCTCAGCTCGGATTCCACATCTGAGATCAACGGACGTGCTCGTTCCCCAGGCGCTAGCGGGGGTGGGCTCGATGAAAGTGGACGTGCATGGGTGCCGCTCACCGGGCGCAGGCGGTTCGCCGATGAGACCGCCGGTATGATCGGACGGGTCTCATGCCCGACCTGACTCTTGATCTCCGATACCTGAAGTACGCCGTTCAGGTCGCCGAGGCCGGCAGCTTCCGCCGAGCGGCGGAGCGCCTATCGATATCGCAATCCACCGTCAGCCGACGTTTGCAGCTGTTTGAGCGCCAACTTGGCTTTTCTCTCTTCAAGCGTACGCGAGCGGGGGCAGGGCTGACTCCAGAAGGTGAGCGCTTCCTTCAACAAGCGGTGGTGGGAGCGCGCTACCTTCGTAACGCCGCAACGGAGATCCGCTCCGCGCGGAAACTCAAGACCGGGCTCGTGAGGTTTGGAATGCTTGAAGCGTTCCCGGCGTGCCCGATCATCAACATTCTCTCGGCATTCAGAAATAGACATCCGACGATCGAGGTAAAGCTTGAGGAAGGCACTT
Organism: Brucella sp. H1_1004; assembly: GCF_047308065.1. Lineage (NCBI taxonomy): Bacteria > Pseudomonadati > Pseudomonadota > Alphaproteobacteria > Hyphomicrobiales > Brucellaceae > Brucella > Brucella sp. H1_1004. Next base: position 29,217 of record NZ_JAYKZA010000003.1, on the reverse strand, counting down.
CAGAAGAAAACACTTTGGGGGTGAAGCGCGGATTACTGGACGCAGCAATCAGCCTGAGTGCGAGCAAGAGCCCTCAGTTCCAAGTTCGACGTCTCTGCGAACCAGATCTGTTCGTGGCATTGTCCCCGCTTCACGAGTTGGCAGCACGGCCACAGCTGTCGTGGGAGGACATTTGTGACGAAGTCTTCCTCGTTCGCTCGGATGGCGCTGGGCGTGAGCTCGCTGGCATACTCCGGCGCATGGTGGGCGCCGGAGACGGAGCGGTTCAACTCTCGATCCAACAAGTCAGCCGAGAAACCCTGCTGACGATGGTCGAACAGGGCTTCGGCTTGACCATCACCAGCGTGATCTACCGGCCGGATATCGCGTTGATCCCGCTCCCATCGGCGCGGGCGCCGACGGCCGCTATAATTTCTTCCAGTGACAACGACAACCCGACTCTGCCGCTGCTGCTGAAGTGTTTCGACACCCCCTCTAGAGCGGGGACCACGGATTAATCGGCGCTCCCCGGCGTCAACGTTCGCCTGGCTTTGGCGAAGCCACGGTCTGTCGCGATGAACCGTTGTAACATCGGGACGATTAACCGAGCTGGGTCAACAGCGGACTGACCTTGCTCTCGGCCCAATAGGTGGGCGTAGTCAACAAGGTCCTGGTGGAGAGCTGCAGGTAGCTCGACCTGTACCTTAAGCGGCTTGTCGTCCGCGATGGGGCCTAGCTTAAGCTTCGACATCATCAACCTCCATATGGCTCCAGTACCAAGTCTCGCGTCACGATAACGCGCACGGGAAATCCGGGCCGAATAGTGATCGTGGGCGCGACGTTGAGCTGACGCCTCACAATCTGCTGCCCTGCGTCGTTGATGGTGTCCTGCCCACCGTTCCGGATCGCCTGAACGAGCTGATCGTCGTTGTCGACCGCGAGTTCGGCGCCGACGCTCAGCAGTGTCGACAATCCCGCAGCCTTGGCCAGATCCCACCAATGGTAATCGACGCCATCCTGCAGCCCGGCGAACCCTTCAGCGTCAGCACCAGGCTGGCGCTCGAGAACGATCGAGCGCCCGTTCGGGAAGACGAGCCGAGTCCAGACGAGCAGGACTCGGCTCTGGCCGAACTGCACGTTGTTGTCGTACTGCCCGACCACACGAGTGCCTTGCGGCACAAGCAAGATACGGCCGGTTGGGCTGTCGTAGATGTTTTCGGTGACCTGCGCGGTGATCTGGCCGGGTAGATCGGATCGGATGCCGGTGATCAGCGCCGCGGATATCACTGCTCCCGCCTGAAGGACGTTCGGCGATACTGGCGCAGCGACGCGATCGGGCGCAACCGTCCTGCGATCGGCCGCGGCGTTCAGAAACGCGTTCTGCCGGTCCTGCGCCGAGGGCGTGGCGGGCGGCGGAGCGAGGCCAATGCTCGCCAAATCCGGCACCGGCGCGAGCGCTGGGGCAGCTCCCGCAGCAGCGGGTGTGCCCCGGCTTTCCGATCCGGAGAAGAGACGGCTGGTGCGCGCGGTCTCGATTTCCTGAAGGCGGCGCTGCTCTTCCGGGCTGATGCCGGGATTGGGCGTGGCCGTCCCGGGTGTGGGCACCGGCTGTCCGCGATCCTGGGTACTAAGGATCGGCCGGCCGAGGTCACCGGGAAGAGGGGGACCGAGCTGTGGCACGCCACTGTAATCTCGCGGCAGGCCGGCCAGTCCGTCAGCGGTCGAGCGGTTCTCGGTCGAATAGAGTTCGTCGTTCGGCCGACCGGCGTCGCGGGTCTGAAGCGCGTAGATCAGCGCACCTCCGAGCCCGACGCTGGCGACAAGACCGAGGCCGGCGAGAACCTTCCGCGACAACCGGGTGACGCGGGGCGGTTCGGCCCGCAGCCGCATCGGCGCAGGCCCGACCGGCTCGCCGGTCAGGGGCTGCGCATCGTCGTCCGGCACTTCCTCAATCCGGGGCGGGTTCTCGCTCACGAGGTCGGCCTCCCGTCTGTGCGGACGATCCTGACGCGCTTCTGCTCGCGGCCGGAGCCGAAGCGAAGTTCGGCAGCCGCGAACAGACGATCAACGATCATGTGGTGGCCGCGAACGCGATAGTTCACGAGCTCAGAGGTGTTGCCCTCGGGGCCGACGACGAAGAGTGGCGGCATCTCGCCCTGACCGATGCCGCGCGGAAACTCGATAAAGACCTGGCGTCCGTCGTCGAAGGCGCGCAGCGGCCGCCACGGCGCACGGTCGCCCTCGATCGCATAGCGGAAGTTGACGTTCGCGAGATCGACGCCGCTCGCCACCGGCTGGGCCGCCTGCGCCTCGGCGTTCTGACGGCGCAGCGCAATGAGCTGGTCTTGCGGATACTGCCATGAGACCGACGCCATATAGGTGCGCTCTGTCGAGCGCAGCTCCATGTGATAGGTGCGCATGTTGGTGTTGATGACGAGGTTTGTCATCAGGTCGGCGCGGGTGGGCTTTACTAGGATGTGGATCTGGCGCGTTGCCCCCGATCCGCTCTCGGTGTCGCCGATGATCCAGCGCACTGTGTCGCCGGCGGCCACCGGGCCTGCGCCGACAAGCTGCTCCCCGGGTTGGAGCGCGATGTCGGTGATCTGCCCGACGGCGGTATAGACTTGATAAAGCGCCCCTTGAGTCCACGGGTAGACCTGCATCGAGTTAATGAAGCCGTCGCGCACCGGCTGGACTCGTGCCGCCTCGTTTGCCTGGTTGACGCGAGCGGTCGGATTAGAAGGCTCCGGGGCACGCCGCGTCTCCTCCACACGCTGCAATTGGCCAGGCAGCGGCAGCGGCCGGGGCAGCTCGACCACGGTGACCGGCGCGGGTGGATCGACGGTCTGCACCGCCGGAGCCGCATTGTCGTAGGAAATCTCCGGCGGCGGATTGGTGGTCGCGCAGCCCGCGAGCGCGGTCGCCGCTAGCAGAACGACCGGGAATGCGGCTCTACGGAGAGCCGGGAGTACGTGTGTGTGTGAAGCCGGGTTTCCGGCTTTACGGAAATACGGCTTCATTGCCCAAGCTCCCGTGACCAGTTGATGGCGTTGACGTAGATGCCGAGCGGGTTCGCCCTGAGCCGGTCGGCGTTTCGGGGGATCTGCACGACGATCGTCAGGATCGCGGTCCAGCGCGTGGTCTCGGCGAGCTGGCCATTTTCGTATCGGCGCTCGACCCAGGCGACGCGGAAGCTGTCCGGGGACGCGCGGATGACGCTGGAGACGTCGACAGCGACCTGCTGCCGGCCGACCCGTGTAAAGGGGTCGTTGGAGCGGGCGTAGTCATTGAGCGCCATGGCGCCGCGGTCAGTCGTGAAGTCGTAGGCGCGCAGCCAGTTCTGCCGGACGATGATCGCATCGGCCGGAATGCTCCGGACCTGCTCGATGAAGCGCGCTAGGTGGAAGGCAATCTGCGGATCGGTCGGACGATAGTCGGCCTCGGCGGGCGCGACGGCCTGCGCCTGACCGATGCGATCGACTTGGACCACCCAGGGTACGATCGTCCCGCGTGCTGACTGCACGACGAGCGCGATGGCGAACCCGGCCGATAGGATCAGCGAGCCGAACGCCATGAGCCGCCAGTTCTTGGCCTGCACGCGCGAGGCGCCGATGCGCTCATCCCAGACCTGGGTGGCGCGTTGATAGGGCGTCGCCGGCTCGGGGGCCTTGCCATAATGGGTAGAGGGTCGTTTGAACATCAGCGATCGCCTTCGGAAAGATTGATGGAAGAGCCGCCGCCGTGGGCGTCGCCGGAGCGGACGGCATGGGCCGTGGCCTGGACGGCATGGGTCACGTGCTGGGATCGGCGCATCCGCTGCGCCCAGGCCGGCGGACCGCCGGCGTTCGCGGAACCGGCGGCAGCGGCGCCATCACCGGCCGCGTCACCGCCGATCGAGCCCATGGTGGAAGTGCCGCCTGTCGCCTCAAAGGCGGCCTTGCCGCCAGCGTTGAAGCTTGAGCGCATGCTTTCGGCGGCACGCGATGCGGCGCGACGCAGAGGTGAGACGGCGGCGCTGCCGCCGGCACGCACGACCCCGCCGAGACCGGAAGCGACACCGACCGCGCCGGCCTGCCCGGCTGAGCCAAGGCTGTAAGCGGTGGACGCGCCGCCGGCGATCGCAGCACCGCCACGAGCGGCGGCGGCGGCACCACCGGCCAGCGCAGCACCACCCGACGCAGCGGCGCCGACGGCGCCAGCGCCGAGCGCGACCATGCCGCCTGCGGCCAGGCCAGTGCCGACTGCTGCTCCGGCGCTGAGCTGGGGACCACCGGAGACGATGCCGCTTGCAATACCGGGACCGAAGATACCGAGGCCGAGCAGCGACAGCGCGGCGAGCACGATCGCCATCGCTTCGTCGATTGTCGGGTTCTGGCCGCCGAAACCGGATGTGAATTCTGAGAAGAGCGTCGAGCCGATGCCGATGATGACGGCCAGCACCAGCACCTTGATGCCGGAGGAGATGACGTTGCCGAGCACGCGTTCGGCCATGAAGGCCGACTTGCCGAACAGGCCGAACGGGATCAGCACGAAGCCGGCGAGCGTCGTCAGCTTGAACTCGATGAGCGTGACGAAGAGCTGGATGGCGAGGATGAAAAAAGCGAGCAGCACCAGCGCCCAGGCCAGGAACATGCAGGCGATCTGGATGAAGTTCTCGAAGAACGACCAGTAGCCCATGAGGCTGGAGATGGAATCGAGCAGCGGCCGTCCGGCGTCGAGCCCGGTCTGAGCGACCTTGCCAGGGCGCAAGAGGTCGGCCGTGGTGAACCCGGTGCCGCTAGCCTTCAGGCCGAGGCCGGCGAAGCTCTCGAAAATGATCCGGGCGAGGTTGTTCCAATTACCGATGATGTAGGCGAACACGCCGACGAACAGCGTCTTCTTCACCAGGCGGGCCATGATGTCGTCGTCGGCGCCCCAGCTCCAGAACAGCGCCGCCAGCGTCACGTCGATGACGATCAGGGTGGTGGCGATGAAGGCGACTTCGCCGCTGAGTAGCCCGAATCCGCTGTCGATGTAGCGGGTGAAGACCTCAAGAAAATGGTCAATGACGCCGGTGCCGCCCATGATCTTATCTCGCCTCGTCGAGCTGCGGCGGCGCGATCGGTGCGGCGGGCTCGAAGGCCGGCTGATCGGTGCGGTCCGATTGGGGTATGAGAGTGTTTCGCGGCGCTGGCGGGATGTCCGGCAAGCGCTCGGTAGGTCGCGCGCCGGGCGCGAGGAAGCGGTTGCGGTTTTCGGCCCAGGCCCGCAGGCACGCCGGATCGCGCGGCCCCGCTTCGCCGAGCACCTGGCAGCGGATCATTTCGTCGCGCAACGGATCGCCCTGCGCTTGGGTGGTCCGGTCGGACGGCCACGCCTCCCGCACTTCCTCTTTCCGGTTCATCTCGATCGCGGTCGCAGTGATCGCGACGGCCACGAACACCACAGCGCCGAGCCGTGCGAGCATCTTGCCGTCCATGGCCGCGCCCTCAGTTGCCGTTCGGGAACATGCGGGCGTTGCCGGGCTGATAGCCGGTGCCCGGCGTCAGGAACCGTCGGCGCTGTTCGCGACCCTGTTCGGCCGCGGCAGATCGCTCGGCCTCGGACAGGCTTTGCGCCCGGCCGTTGGCGGCAACGACGGCGGTGAGATCGGCAAGCTGCTGCGCTTGCAGCGCGAGAAGCTGGTTGCCGGCCTGCGTCGCCTGCAGCGCTCCCGTCGCGCCCTGGCTCTGGCCGACCAGTGACGACATCTCGGCGCGGTTGGTGTCGATGTTGCCGACCACGCCGGCCTGGACGCGCATGGCGTCCTGCAGGCCGCCGACCGTGTTCTGCCAGCGCTCCCGCGCCTGCGCCACGAGCGCCTGGTCGGAGGCGGACATGGAGGCGTTGCCGTAGGTCGACGTGAACGCCTGGTCGATGCGCTGGACGTCGTAGGCGATTCCCTGCGCCTGTTGCAGGAGCTGCTGGGTGCGCTGAACCGACTGCTGAAGCTGCTGGAGCGAGGAGTATGGCAGGCTGGCGAGGTTGCGGGCCTGGTTGATCAGCATCGTCGCTTCGTTCTGAAGCTGGGTGATCTGCTGATTGACCTGCTGGAGGGTGCGCGCCGCCGTCAGGACGTTCTGCGCATAGTTGGTCGGATCGTAGACGATCCATTGCGCAGCGGCGGGAGTGCTGAGGATCGGCGAAAGCGCGATCGGCGCGGCAAGCAGCGCTGCGGTGATACGCAGTGCAAGCGAGCGGGATTGAGTAGAACGGGTCATGGGCGTGTCTCCGGATCGGTTTGGGGGATGACATTGGTGAGGTCGGCGATGAGGTCCGCGGCCCAGGCAAGCCGGTTCTCGGCGAGCCACTCAGCGAGGAAGCCATCCGTGCCGCTGCGGGCGTGAACGTCCGCGATCAGCGCCTGGTGCTGCTTGGACGACGCGGCGCAGAGCGCGAGCGCCACGTCCGACAGCCCCAGCTCGAACAGCCGGTTGCCGCGCCGCGACTGGCAGTAATAGTCGCGCTTAGGCATCGCCCGCGCGAGGATCTCGATCTGGCGATCGTTGAGCCCAAAGCGGCGATAGATGGCGGTGATCTGCGGCTCGATCGCGCGTTCGTTCGGCAGCAGGATGCGAGTCTGACAGCTCTCGATGATGGCTGGCGCGATCGCTGAGCCGTCGATGTCGGAGAGCGACTGCGTCGCGAAGATGACGCTGGCGTTCTTCTTGCGCAGCGTCTTCAGCCACTCGCGGAGCTGACCGGCGAAACCCTCGTCGTCTAGCGCCAGCCAGCCTTCATCGACGATCAGCAGCGTGGGGCGACCGTCGAGGCGGTCCTCGATGCGGTGGAAGAGATAGGCGAGCACGGCGGCGGCGGCGCCCGTGCCGATCAACCCTTCTGTTTCGAAGACCTGGACATTCGCTTCGCCCAGATGCTCGGCCTCGGCGTCGAGCAACCGGCCATAGGGACCGCCGACGCAATAGGGCCGAAGCGCCTGCTTCAGGTCGTTGGACTGCAGCAGGACGGACAGGCCGGTGAGCGTCCGCTCGTTGATCGGCGCGGACGCCAGCGAGGAGAGCGCCGACCAGAGATGCTCCTTCACCTCGGGCGTGACCGGCATGCTCTCTCGCCCCAGGATCGCGACCAGCCAGTCGGCGGCCCAGGCACGTTCGGCGACATCGTCGATCCGGGCCAGCGGCTGAAGCGACACGCTGTCGTCGGCGCCTTCGGTCAGGCCGCCGCCGAGATCGTGCCAGTCGCCCCGCATGGCGAGCGCGGCTGCTCGGATCGATCCCCCGAAGTCGAAGGCGAAGACCTGGGATTGTGGATAGCGCCGGAACTGAAGCGCCATCAGCGCGAGCAAAACGGATTTTCCGGCGCCGGTCGGACCGACGATCAGCGTATGGCCGACATCGCCGACATGGATGGAAAGCCGGAACGGGGTCGAGCCTTCGGTTCTGCCGTAAAGCAGTGGGGGTGCATCGAAGTGCTCGTCCCGTTCCGGTCCCGCCCACACCGCCGACAGCGGGATCATGTGGGCGAGATTCAATGTGGAGATCGGAGGTTGCCTGACATTGGCGTAGACATGGCCGGGCAGCGAGCCGAGCCAGGCGTCCACGGCGTTGATCGTCTCGGGCATGGCGGTGAAGTCGCGGCCCTGGATGACCTTCTCGACCATCCGCAGCTTCTCGGCTGCAATGCGCGGATCATCGTCCCAGACGGTGATCGTCGCGGTGACATAGGCCTGGCCGGCGTAGTCGGCGCCCAGCTCCTGCAACGCCATATCGGCGTCGGCGGCCTTGTTGGCCGCATCGGTATCGACCAGCGCAGAGGCCTCGTTGGTCATCACCTCCTTGAGGATGGCGGCGATCGACTTGCGCTTGGCGAACCACTGACGCCTGATCTTCGTCAGCAGCTTGGTGGCGTCGGTCTTGTCGAGCAGGACGGCGCGTGTTGACCAGCGATAGGGAAAGGCCAGCCGGTTCAGCTCATCGAGGATGCCGGGCGTGGTCGCGGTCGGGAAGCCGACAATGGTGAGGATGCGGACATGTGCGTCGCCGAGCCGGGGTTCGAGCCCACCGGTCAGGGGCTGATCGGCCAGCAGCGCATCGAGATATATCGGCGTCTCGGGCACGCGGACGCGGTGCCGCTTGGTCGAGACGGTCGAATGCAGATAGGTCAGCGTCTCGCCGTCATCGAGCCAGGCGCATTCCGGCATGAAGGCGTCGATGAGCTGAAGGATGCGATCGGTGCGGTCTGCGAAGCCGCGCAGGATCTCGTGCGCATCGACGCCAGCGTGATCGCGACCCTCATAGAGCCAGGTCTCTGCGCGCGCCGCGTCTTCGGCCGGGGGAAGGTAGAGGAAGGTGAGGAAGTAGCTCGATTCGAAGTGCGCGCCGGCTTCCTCGAAGTCGGCTTTCCGTTCGGCGTCGACCAAGGCCGACGCGCTGTCGGCGAACACGCTGGCCGGATAGGTCGCGGCACCATGGCGCTGCGCCTCGACGAAGATGGCCCAGCCGGAGCCCAGGCGACGGAAGGCGTTGTTGAGGCGCCCGGCGACCGCGACCAGCTCGGCCGGAACGGCACTGTCGAGGTCGGGTCCGCGAAACCGTGCAGTTCGCTGCAAGCTGCCGTCCTTGTTCAGGACGATGCCTTCGCCGACCAGAGCGACCCAGGGCAGGAAGTCGGCGAGACGGGTATTGCGGTTGCGATATTCGGCGAGGTTCATCATCGGCGTCGCTCCTCAAACCGACAGGTGGCCGGGGATGCGCAGATGTTTGCGCACGACATCGACGAACTGCGGATCGCGCTTGGCCGCCCAGACGGCCGCGAAATGACCGAGAGCCCAAAGGCCCAGGCCGACCAGCCAGAGGCGGAGGCCAAGGCCGAGCGCGGCTGCCAGCGTGCCGTTGAGAATGGCGATCGAGCGCGGAGCGCCGCCGAGCAGGATGTGCTCGGTCAGCGACCGATGGACCGGGACCGAGAAGCCCGCCAGCTCGCCATGATGATCTGCGCCGTTGGCCATCAGACGAGCGCCCCGCCGCCGAACGAGAAGAAGGACAGGAAGAAGCTGGACGCAGCGAAGGCGATCGACAGGCCGAAGACGATTTGGATGAGCTTGCGCGCGCCGCCCGACGTGTCGCCGAAGGCCAGCGTCAGGCCGGTGATGATGATGATCATCACCGCGATAATTTTGGCGACCGGGCCCTCGATGGATTCGAGGATGGACTGTAGCGGGGCCTCCCAGGGCATTTGGGAGCCGGAAGCGTGAGCGGCAGGCGCGAGCGCCAGCGAGACGAAGGTGACGGATACCGCAGTCGCGATATGGCGGCGGAAACGCAGGGCATGCTGGATCATGACGGACCTCCTGTGAGGGGCTGGCTTGCGGGCGTGACGCGGTAGTCGCCGTCGGGGCCAAGGCCCTCGATGCGGGCGAGTTCGGCGAGGCGGCGCGACGTGCCCCGGCCGGAAAGCACGGCGACGAGATCGATCGTCTCGGCGATCAGGGCGCGCGGGACGGTGACGACGGCTTCCTGGATGAGCTGCTCCATCCGACGCAGCGCGCCGATGCCCGTACCCGCGTGGATGGTTCCGACACCGCCGGGGTGTCCTGTGCCCCAGGCCTTCAGCAGATCGAGGGCCTCGGCTCCCCGGACCTCGCCGATCGGAATCCGATCAGGGCGCAGGCGAAGAGAGGAGCGGACAAGATCGGAGAGCGAGGCGACGCCGTCTTTGGTCCGCATGGCGACGAGGTTCGGCGCGGCGCATTGCAGTTCGCGCGTGTCTTCGATCAGGACGACGCGGTCGGAGGTCTTCGAGACCTCAGCCAGCAAAGCGTTGGTGAGGGTCGTCTTGCCGGTCGAGGTGCCGCCGGCGACGAGGATGTTGCGCCGATCGGCGACGGCCTGGCGCAGCGTCTCGGCCTGATGCGCCGCCATGATCCCGGCGGCGACATAGTCGTCGAGCGTGAACACGGCGACGGCCGGCTTGCGGATCGCGAAGGCCGGGGCGGACACGACGGGCGGCAACAGCCCCTCGAACCGCTCCCCCGTTTCGGGCAACTCGGCTGAGACACGTGGGGCGCCGGGATGAACCTCGGCCCCGACATGATGGGCGACGAGGCGGATGATCCGCTCGCCGTCTGACGGCGACAACAGTTCACCCGTGTCGGAAAGTCCTTCGGAAAGCCGGTCGACCCAGAGCCGCCCATCGGGGTTGAGCATCACCTCGACGATCGCGGGGTCTTCCAGAAACCGGGCGATCGCCGGCCCGAGGGCCGTGCGCAGCATGCGCGCGCCGCGAAGGATCGCCTCCGATTTCTGGTGAGTGGCCGCCACGTCGTCCCCGTTCTCTTGCGGGACCGCGACATGCGGCCCTGGATCGGGGATGAGTAGAAGAGGCAGAAATCATGGCCTGACAACAACCATAATGTGGTCGTCGTACTGTAGCGTACAAATACAGGGAAACGGCGGAACGCCGGAATACTTGAAGTGGACGTGGCCGTGATTAATCCGCGTCGTGCGCGGGCGTGATGTCCTCGGAAATTTCCTGCCTAAGCTTCGGCCCGTGAGCGAGTCGCCGGCCGAGCGCGGTGACGAACGCTTCGTAGCGTTCGCCGGCTTTGGCGCGCGCCGCTGCCTGGGCGGGCTCGGGGAGCGGCGGGTTCGTCGTCAGCCAGAATCGGATGAAGACGGCCAGCGTTTCGACGGCGATTCCAAGGTCACGCTCCATACGCGCCATTCGCCGGTCGAGCTGGTCGAGCCGTTTCGTCGTAGCCGCCTCCTGCCGTTCGGCAGCGTCGGGCGACAGGAAGGAGGCGATGCCAGCTTCCGCGATCAGCGAGAGGGATTGATCGCGCCGGGCGGCGTGCGCGGCGAGCGCCTTCATGACGTCGGGTTCGAGATACACCGATAGCCGCTGCTTTTTGGGAGGCTTTGCCATGGTGCCTCCTAAAGCTCGATACCGTCGCCGGGATCGAGCGATGCTTGGCGTGCGACCTGGCGCATGGTCTGATTCATGCGCGAGAGGCGAGCGGCGTCCTCATCGGCATCGTCGCGGGGATCGATCTCGAATTCGTTTTCGATGGGCTGCATTGGCTCGACGGGCTTTGCGCGGCTCAGTTCCGGCTGATGCCGGCGCTCGGAGTCGGTCGTATCCTCATCCTCCGATCCGCGCTCGCCGTCGGTCGCGATCGACACGGTCGGCGCCGCTGGAAGCGGCAGCGCGCTCCAGTCATCGGGCCGTGCCGTTGTCCGTTTCACCAGGTTCGGCGGCGTTACGATGCGCTCCTGAAACCGGCGATCCTCATAGTACCGCGCTTTCTTCGCGCGGATCGGTGGCGTACCGGCGACCATGACGATCTCGTCGGCGGGCGGGAGCTGCATGATCTCGCCGGGCGTCATCAGTTGCCGCGCCGTTTCCGAGCGCGACACCATCATGTGGCCGAGCCAGGGCGACAGGCGATGGCCGGCGTAGTTCTTCATCGCCCGCATCTCGGTTGCGGTGCCGAGTGCGTCCGAGACCCGCTTGGCGGTCCGCTCATCGTTGGTGGCGAAGCTAACCCGGACATGGCAGTTATCGAGGATCGAGTTGTTCGGGCCGTAGGCCTTCTCGATCTGGTTCAACGACTGGGCGATGAGAAAGGCCTTGAGGCCGTAGCCCGCCATGAAGGCGAGAGCGCTCTCGAAGAAGTCGAGACGACCGAGGGCGGGAAACTCGTCGAGCATGAGGAGCAGCCGGTGGCGGTTTCCGTTCGCCTGCAGGTCCTCGGTCAGCCGGCGGCCGACCTGATTGAGGATCAGGCGGATCAGCGGCTTGGTCCGGTTGATGTCCGACGGCGGCACCACGAGGTAGAGCGTCGTCGGATGCTTGCCGCCGACGATATCCACGATGCGCCAGTCGCAGCGGCGTGTGACCTCGGCGACGACGGGATCACGATAGAGGCCGAGGAACGACATCGCTGTCGACAGCACGCCTGATCGCTCGTTGTCGGATTTGTTCAGCAGCTCGCGCGCGGCGCTGGCGATCACCGGATGCGGTCCGGCCTCGCCGAGATGGGCTGTCTTCATCATGGCGGCGAGCGTCGACTCGATCGGCCGCTTCGGATCGGAGAGGAACGCCGCGACGCCGGCAAGCGTCTTATCAGCCTCGGCGTAGAGGACATGCAGGATTGCGCCTACCAGCAATGCGTGGCTGGTTTTCTCCCAGTGGTTCCGTTTCTCCAGCGAGCCCTCCGGATCGACGAGGATGTCGGCGATGTTCTGGACGTCGCGGACCTCCCATTCGCCGCGGCGCACCTCGAGAAGCGGATTGTAGGCGGCAGATTTCGTGTTGGTTGGATCGAACAGCAGCACGCGACCATGACGCGCGCGATAGCCGGCGGTGAGCGTCCAATTTTCCCCCTTGATGTCATGGACGATCGCGGAGCCCGGCCAGGTCAGCAGCGACGGCACGACCAGGCCGACGCCCTTGCCGGATCGCGTGGGCGCGAAGCACAGCACATGCTCGGGGCCGTCATGGCGGAGATAGTCGCGGTCGAACTTCCCGAGCACGACGCCGTCCGCGCCCAGCAAGCCGGCGGCGCGGACTTCCGCGGCGACCGCCCAGCGGGCGGAGCCGAACGTCTCGGCATTCCTAGCTTCACGCGCCCGCCAGACCGACATGCCGATCGCGACGGCGATGGAAATGAAGCCACCGGACGCCGCGATATAGGCTCCCTCGATGAAAATCGGAGGTGCATAGGCGTCGTAGAAGTACCACCACCAGAAGAAGGCGGGCGGATAGTAGATCGGCCAGCCGGCCAGTTCGAACCACGGAAGTCCGAGCTGCGGCTGGAAGCCGAGCCGATAGGCCGTCCACTGCGTCGCCGCCCAGGTCGTCATCAGCACGATCAGGAAGACAGTGAGGATTTGGCCCCAGAGGATTTTGGTCGCCGACATGGCGGGCACTCCTTTCTTGATTGGGCTACATGCCGAGGCCGCGATTGCGGCCGAAGCTCCAGTCGACGCCACCGGCGCCGCGCGACACGCCGGAGACGTGCTGACCGATCTGACGCTCGATCGACGGCGACCAGGGCACGAGCTGGAAGCCGAGGCCGTCGTCGATCATGGCGAAGCGGCCCGACGCGAGCGCAAAGCGCTGGCGATAGGTGCCGGCCACATATTCGCCCGCCGCGGCCTTCGAGAATTGCCGACCGGTCTCGGCCGCAAGCTTCTCGCCAAGGGCGTCGACCTCGCGCTGGCGCAGCGTGTCGATCAGCCCGGGGGAGAAACTGACACCGCGCGTCTGCCGCTCGGCAAGGCCCTGACCAACGAGGTGCTCGGCCCGCCTGTCCATCGCGTGACGAACCTCCGCGCCGAATCCGCCGCCGCCGAGCGCGACGGGATCGCGGGCGATCGCCTGCCGGTCGAGCCAGGTGGCGCCGGTCGCATGGACCTGCCGCTCGATTTCGAGATCGGAGCGGACGGCGAGCGCGACGCGCCTGCGCCCCTGCGCGTCGTCAAATTTGCGCAGCTCCACGATCGAGCCCGGCGCGCTGTCGCCAGCGGCGTCGAGGTCGGGCAGCTTGATGTGATGGGTGCGTCCGTCGGTGCCGTCGACCACGGCATAGGCGGTGCCCTTCAACTCGTCGTCGAGACCACGGTCGACCAGCCGGCCGATGACCGGATCGTCGAGGCTCTCACCGGCAAGCACGTAGCTGGCCGCGCCGCGCTGGATGCCGCGCTCGGTCAGGCCACGGTGAATGCGCTTGATGATGTCGCCACGCTCGCCCAGCTCCCGCAGCGTCGCCTCGGCATTCTCGGACACGACCCATTGTCCGGGGCCGACCTGATCGGCGAGGCCGAGGGTCTCCAGCTTGCGGAGGCGGCCGACCTTCATCGCATGGAATTCGTCGGGCTGGCGGTCAGGGAGCGGGGCGAGATCGACGACGCCGGTGCGATAGCTGTCGCGGGCAAGCTGGCGGTCAAGATTGGTCCAGCGCTCCGCGTCGATCTGCCGTTCGAGATTGCGGCGGATCTCGTGATCGGTGCGCGGCCCCAGCTCCTGGGTGACGAGGTCCTGCGCGCGGGCGCGCATGCCTTCCTTGATATAGTCGCGCGAGATGACGAGGTCCTGACCGTCATCGGTGCGCCCGCGCAGGATGATATGGACATGTGGATTATCCGTGTTCCAGTGATCGACGCCGACCCAGTCGAGCTTGGTGCCGAGGTCTGTCTCCATCTGCCCCATCAGCTCGCGGGCGAAAGTCTTGAGGTCGGACATCTCGGTCGCGTCCTCAGGTGAGACGATGAAGCGGAAGTGATGTCGGTCGTCCTGAGTGCGCTCGGCGAAAGCCTTGGCGTCGGCCGCCTCCGTCTCCGGCCCGAACAACTTCGCCTTCTCCCCATCCCGGGTGACGCCTTCGCGCTGCAGATAGCTGAGGTGGGCGTTGAGCGGCGCCGAGCGAGCGGTGTGCCGGACGACGCGCGTCTTGATCACGGTGTTGCGCGATCGGTTGGTGAGCAGTCGATTGGCCTGGACGGTCGCTCGCTGGCCGCGCCCGAAACGCGAGCGGTTGCCCGAGCTGATCTTGCCGGAGCGCGAGACCCTGCCGCCGGCACGCTGGGCGGCGGCGAGGGCCTGGGCGATGAAGGGCCGCGTTTGCTGTGCGCGGGTGGAGCGGATACGGCCTGGCCGGATGCGGAAGTCGTCCTCGCCGCTCATGGCCGAGGCTCCGCACATCGCGCAAACGCGCGGAAATCCCTCGCGAAATGGCGAATGCGCAGGCTGCGTCGATCAGGCGCACCTCGCGCCAATTCGCCATAAGTCTCTGAAAACACACGACCGCACCAAGCCGCACATCGCGCGCTTTTATCTCGCCATCGTGCGGTTGTGTTGCCTGCTCTCCGTCCTCGGACCGCCATCCCTGCGCCAGAGCACGCCATTCCACGAAATGCCGCGAACACCGTCATCGCGGCCCCCGATCGGCGTTTCGGGCGACAAACAGGCCTGCGGATTGCGGAGCGATGGCTGTGACATCGCGCACCGGAATGGCGGCCGGAGTGTCCTCGGAAGCGCCATTGTTGGACGTCGGAACGGCGGTCGTCGCGTGTTCGGACTGCGCGATGAAGAGCGGAGACCGCGTCCAGGCGTTGGGATCGGCTGCCGCGACCGTAACGGGAGCAAGCGCGTCTGCGCCGCCGATGACGGGTGCGAGCGCGGCGACATAGGCGCGAGTTTCGGCCGGCAAAGGACGGCCGGCGAGATACTCTTCATAGCGGCCGGGACCAGCATTATAGGCCGCGAGAAACCCCGGCGAACCGTAGCGGTCGTGCATCTCGCGCAGATACGCAGTGCCCGCCAGAATGTTGTCGCGTGGATCGTAAGGATTCGCGCCGAGCCGGTGACGGACGCGCAGATCGGCCCATGTGGCGGGCATGACCTGCATCAGTCCCATCGCGCCGGCCGACGAGATCGCCCGCACGTCGCCAGCGCTTTCGATGCGCATGACGGCACGAATCCAGTGCTCTGGAACGCCGAACCGTTGCGCTGCCTCGGTGATGAATGTGGCGTAGGAATCGGCGCGAGAGGGCCCCTCGACCGACACCGTCTGCGCAGTCGCGGTGGCGCAAAGCGGCGCGGAAAGCAGGAGGCCGGAAAGGAGAAGGAGGGCTGTGCGCCGGGCGGCGTTGGACCGCCCGACGACAGCTTTGAGGTGCGGAGCCGACATCGCTCAGTCCCGCTCGGCCCGCTTGGGCGGGCGGTTCCAGTGCAGGCCCCAGGCGGACTTGTCGTCGGCCGACTGGAAGAGGTTGGCGCGGATCGGATGCCCGAAGGTCGGATCATCGATCTGAAGCGAAACGTAGTCGCCGGCCTTCTCGCCGGTGCGCTTCCAGCCGGCGCCGATCTCCGCGCCGGTTTCGTTGTTCATGCTGTCGAGCACATGGACGCGGAAGTCGGGCGCGTTCTCGGCATCGGACGGTTCGGCCGGAACGATGATGATGTCCTGGTGCAGTGACAGCGTCGTCAGGTGGCCGACGAAGCCATCATTTTCGCGCGTGAATTGACCGATCACGGACATGGGTCGTCTCCTTCAGATTGCGGTGGACAAGGTCATGGGCGTGCCGTCACCGCGTCGGCGCGCGCCAGACGAAGCGGCCATCGCCGTCCTCGTCGGTGTAGAGGGGTGTGGCCCGGCCGATGACCGAGTTGGCGGGGAGAGGCCCGAAATAGCGGCCGTCGAGGCTGTCGCGGACCTGCCAGTTCATCAGGAACAGTTCGCCGTCCGCGACCATGCGGCAGCCCTGCCAGATCGGCAGCGAGCGACCGCGACGATCGCGGTCCAGCGCATCGCCCATCGGCACGGCATCGACCGTGATGGCGAGCCCGGTTCTGCACACACGTTGCCCGGGAAGCGCAGCAACGTGCTTCATCAGCGGAACGCCGCGCGGCAGATATCCGCCATCCGAAAGGAAGGTGGCGAGCGGCTCTGGCGCGCGCACGGCGACCAGATCCGTCACGTCGACCCGGCCGGGTTCGCCGATCGCATACAGACCGATCGGCGTGCTGGCCGAGGCATTCCAGACCAGCTTTGGTGCGAATGACGCGATCGACGTGATGCCGAGCAGCGATACGGCGGCAGTCGTCGCGAAGGCATAGCCGAGGCGGGTCATGCGCCAATCTCCCGGCGCAGGAGGAAGGCGCGATGCTGCTGCATGTCATAGGCGCGGGGCGCTTCACCGACCGTCAGACGGTTGTGGACGTGTCGCCAGTGATCGGGCGAAACATCCGTCGCATCGATGTCCCGCGCCTCGATCGCGTCGATGAGCTGAAGTACGCGTTCGACCTTAGGCCATCCATCGGCGCGCAACAGGATGTCGCCACCGGGGCGCACGAATGGCAGGGTCTGGCAGCGCTCGCCGGTACGAACGGCGCGTACAATGTCGAGCCGCGAAAGCGCAGTGCCGTAGTCGTTGGAGGTCCAGCGAACAAAGGCGAAGACGCTGTCCGGCGCGAACGAGACGACGCGGCGGCGGCGGTCGAGAATCTGTTCGGCGGCCTCGCGACCGAACCTGATCCAGAATTCGATCTTATTCTCGATCCACGTCAGCTCGACATGGGTCGGGGCATCGGTAGTAATCGCAGGCAGCAAGCTGCTGCGCACCGACGTGTCGGCGACGCCGATCATCGTGGTCCTCCTTCGCTGGTTGGGAACTCGCGCTCGAACAGGGCGCGCAGCATGTCGGCGACGGTCTGCCCGCGCTGGAAAGCGGCGATCTTGATCCGGCCGCGCATGTCGGCGGTGACGTCGATCGTCAGCCTGGCGGTGAAATCGGCGGCGGCCTCCGCGCGCGGCGACGGACGGTCCGGCGCCTTGATCCAGCTTTCCGGATCGGCAGGGCGGGACGCGAAGCGGCGTTTCGAGGACTGCTCGCTCATGCCCCGATCCTCGTGACTTCGGCAGCGAGCGCGGCGATCTCGCGCGCGGCGGGCGATGTATCGTCCTGTTCGGCTGCGAGCCGTCCGGTCTGCACGACATCGGCGAAAGCGATGCGCTGACCGATCGTGGTGAGGAGCGGCGGGGGATCGTGTTCCGCGAGCGTCTCGGCGGTTTCGCGGGCGAGGATCGTGCGGGCCGCGCAGCGGTTCAGCACGAACCGCGCCTTGAGGTCCGGTCGATAGATCCGCGCTTCGCTGAGCAGCGTCAGCATCTCGGCCGACGCCCAGCCGTCGAGCGGTGACGGCTGCACCGGGATCAGTACAAGATCGGCGGCGAGCAGTGCCGAACGCATCAGACCGGCGACACGCGGCGGTCCGTCGATGACGACATGATCGACGTCGCGCGCCAGCTCCGGCGCTTCGCGGTGGAGCGTGTCGCGGGCCAGGCCAACAACACCGAACAGCCGCTCCAATCCCTCCCGGCCGCGCTGCTGTGACCAGTCGAGCGCGGAGCCTTGCGGATCGGCGTCGATCAGCGTGACGCGCTGCCCATGCCGAGCCCATTCACCGGCGAGATGGAGGGCGAGCGTCGTCTTTCCGACGCCGCCCTTCTGGTTGAGGAACGCGACGATCATGACGGTCTCCCGGCGATCGGGGACTCGTCCACAGCGGTCGAAAAACGCGTTTGCGTTAGAAAGATTCCGTAGGAATCTAGGTTAGATAAGTTACGGGGCTCGCAAGCTGCTGATTCAGCGCGAGGAATCGACGATTCCGGTCCCCGATAGCACGAGAGTCCGGTCCCCGATGGCACGATAGCGCCGGTCCCTGATAGCACGAGATGATTCACAGCTTATCCCCAGGTCGAGTTGTCGAGCGGCGACGGCCGCGCGGGATGCCGAGCGCGTCGGGATCGGTTGGTACGAAGGACAGGATTTCGGGCCCGCCGACGCATTGCTCGATGGTCAGGCGGTAGCCGGGTAGCGGCTGACGGCGAACGATGTCTCGCAGGTCGTAGGCGAAGTGTTTGAGCGGCGAGAGGCTGCCAGACTTTGCGTGGAGATGCGGGAAATCGAAGCTCCAGCCGAATTCCTGCTTGCCGCCATGCTTGCGCACGAGGCGGTACAGCCAGCGCTCCAGGCCGCCAGTCAGCCCGAAATAGTCACGGTCAATGGTGAGGACCAAAGCATCGTCGAGGACGGCGCCGTAGAACCAGTCGGGTACGATCAGTTCGAGCCCGAGCGGCCGGCCGCGGTGATCGGCGCGCTCCTTCCATTCGTTGATCCAGGAAAAGCGGTGCATCCGCCGCTCGGTGGGCTGGCGGATCGAGGTCGCGATGGTGGTGGATTGAAGTCGGTCGAGCGCGGCCTTCAGGCGGTCGTAATCGCGCAGCGAGACGCCGCGTCCGATGAAGTTCAGAATTTCATAGGGCGTGGTCGCCATGAGGCGAGACGGGCGCAGGCCGACGTCACGGGCTTCGACAATCTGCGAGGCCGCCCAGATCAGGACGTCTGCGTCCCAGATCGTCGCCATGCCGTGTTCGGGCACGGCTTCGACGCGGATCTTCACCGAACCGGCCTTGAAGTCGATCGGTGTCAGGCGCTTCGATTTGGCGAGCGAGAAGAACGGATAGGCCATGAGGTCCTGCGCATCGCGCGGCGCAAGATCGCCGGGCAGCGCCCGGAACAGATCGAGCTGCGCGCGCTCGTCGCGGTGGTGCGGGCGGGACGACATGGCCGGTCGTCTCAGCGCGGCTGGCGGCCGGCGAGGCGGCGGTCCAATGACTCCTGCCTCTTGGCGGGAAGCACTGAGCCGCGCGGGTCGGAGGTCGAGTTGACGAGGCCGCGGTCGGCCCAGGTCTGGAGATCCTCGATGGCGTAGACGACTCGGCCGCCGAGCTTCCGATAAGCCGGGCCGGTCCCGTAGGTGCGATGCTTCTCAAGCGTGCGCTCCGACAGTCCAAGGAAGCGGGCGGCTTCTTGCGTGCGCAGGTAGCGTGGCGGGATGCCGGCGGTAGTTTCGGCCATTGTCGAGCCTCCGTGGTCTCATCGGGGGCCGCTGCCGTCAGGCGGCGGTTCGAGAGCACGGTGGCGTGAAGGCGGTGGGTCGGACGATGTCGAAGATAGGTATCTAATTTCGACACGCCTCGGGCGGTCGACGACGGGCTATGATCGGCGGGGTCGACGGAGAAGCGAACGGTAACCGCCTTCGACGAGTTTTAGGCCGTCGCGTGCCAGCCGGATGGTGGTTTCCCGCAGAGCGTCCCCGGCCCAGGAGGCGGCATCGATCTTATGCGTAGGGAACATGGATTCTGCGATCGACCGATACGTCGCCCCGGCAAGACGTGCGTCGACGACCCGCAGCATTTGCGGGGCGCGCTGACGCCGCTGCTCGGTCATGCGGTTGTCGGCAGGGAGAGGGCGGCCGCGGATCGCAGCCCACAGGCGGCTGATAGCGTAGAGCCGGTCGGGGGTATCTTCGTCCAGGATGACCACGGCAACGAGTCCCCTGCCGTCAGTTGGCGGCAGAAAGGTCACGTTGATGTTTTCATCGCGAACGGCGAGCCGTGCGTGACGGCCGTCAGCTTCAAAGATTGCGTGGGACCGCAGAACGTCGTCAGCGGCAGCCGGGGCGCCCAAAAGCGCAGGCTGCGGTTCGAGCAGAACGGCGCCGGGGTCGGTGATCGGGGTCCAAAAGACCGGTTGGCGGAGGGCAGTAAGCGCCGGGTCCAAAGCGAAAGGATAACCCCCATTGCTCTGCGAAGCGGCGGGCTTGCTCGCCGCTTACCTGCCCGCCGCGAGCAAGCTCATAGTAAGACTCGCGATATTGGCGGTTTCGCCGGAGGAACTCCCAAGCGAGATCTGAAGTATGGAGTTGATCAATATAATCGTAGGCGTCGCTAGACCGCCAATCGCTCTCCTGGGGCATCCTCTGTTCTCCCATGCCCGCGTTGAACGCGAGTTGTGCATGAGAGACGATTCCAAGTTGAGTTTAGCTTGGGAAGTTCGAAGGCAGACGAACGTGATGCAGGTCCTGCATCACGTCGCCGCTCAATGGTAACCCGCACGGAGGAGATGGCGGTATCCGTTTTCGGTCATCCATTTGGCGCGGGCGAGATGAGTGGCATGAATCTGGGCTGCTCGACGGGGCTCGGCTGCGGGGTCAAGTCCGAACAGAAGTTCGACCACTTCTTCCCAAGCCGCACCTTCCGCCTCGGCGTCGAGCAGCCTGAGGTACAGTTTGAGATGCGCCTGATCGTAGGCGGTGAGCGCCGCCCCGAGCGGCGGTTCGTCCAGATATTCTGCGTTGGTCACGATGAGCCCCACGAGTCATTCGTATCCAATTTGGAGCGGTTTGTTAACCGTAATGATATCCCGTGCCACACCGCCGCGGTTTGACGCAAAATCAGGATGGTCGGGCGGGTTCGCCCGAAAAAGTCGTCAAGGGTTGTCCTTGTCACCAACCAGCATCACTCCCACGCTTTGGCCGGAGTTGAGCAGGACGACGCCGCTGGCCTCAAAGGCGCGCCGGACCTGATCGCGAGTCGATTCATACACCCCAAGTCCGCTGTCGGATTCGAGGCGCTTCAACGCGGTCAGTGATACCCGGGCCTTGTCAGCGAGCGTCTCCTGTGTCCAACCCAGCAACGCGCGTGCGGCCCGCGATTGTCGGGCGGTGATCATGCATGATCACCTCCCACTTGGACCTACTCGCACGCTAGAACTACGGCTATAATAGTCGTTCTTGCGGACTGGGGCCAGCGGTTCTGGCTTTTTGGCGCCTCGTTTTAATCGCATTGCCGCGAACTGATTCGGTTCGCGCAGGCGTTTGGCCCCGCCCGGTTTGTCCGGGCGGGGCGTCGCGCTACCCTTACTCGCCGTTGCGGCGGCCGTTAGGGCGGGACCAGATGAGGCTGAAGCCTTCGCCTTCCTCGTCGTCGAAGAGGTTGGCGTAGATCGGGGCGTTGAAGCTGGGATCGTCGAGCTTCAGGCCCAGGTAGGCGCGGCCCTCGTTGGAGGTTTTGGACCAGGCGGCGCCGATCTCGGCGCGGCCGACGAAGACGCGGTGGCTGGGGGCGTTCTCGCCGGTGGCGCGGGCCTCGGGGACGATGCGGACGTTCTTCGTCTGGACGCTGAGAGTGACGATTTCGCCGTTGAACTCGTTGTTGCCGGTCTTCTTGAAGGTGCCGATGGTCGCCATGGTAGTTCTCCTTGAACTCTGTTCCGAGCCCGCACCATTGCGGCCTCGATGGCGATCGACAGGCCGGAGGCGATTGACGGCGCACCCCGACCTCGGGGTCCCCAGCGCGCTTGCGCGCTGGGGTGGGGATGGGGCCTGACAGCAAAGGAGGGGCTTTCTTGGCGCGCGAGGAATGACGGCGCAGCCGGCAGGGGAAGAAAGTTTCGACGCCGCTGTTGCGGCATAGGCGATCGAGGCGCAGCCGACCTTCGGCCAGATCAGCCCATTGAAGAGGCCGTTTTGGAGCGGTCGACCTGACAGAGACGCATCACAGGAGAACGTGGCGACCATCCCGCACCGATGGACCGGGACGAAGCCTGACACCGCGGTTCAGACCAGCTCCGCCAGACGGTACGTCCCGCCGACTCCTGCCCGTTGCCCGCGAGATCGCCTTCTCCCGACACTTCTACCGTCATCGGGCACGCCGTCACGGCATTGCCCCCAGCACCATCACCGGGGAATGGCGCGCCGGCTGGGTCAGCCGTCGATCCGATCAACGCCATTGACAACGACACTGACGACGGGGAGCGCGAAAGGTCATACATTAACCGGTCGTCCGTCCGCCCCCGGTAAGGATGTTCAAGCGCGCGCGACGTTCTGCACGGTTGGCCCGGGTGCGGCCATTCCTGTCACCCGGATCAGCGACGTTACGCCAACGGCAATCGCGCCGATGACGGAGAAGATGATCTGCCAGGTGTCGGAGGGCACGGTGTGTTTCACGATGCCATGCGTCGCGTGGTAGCCGGCGAGCGCCGCAGGCGCGACGAACGCGACAGCGATCGCGAGGCGTATCCAGAGCGGACGGATAAAGGCGAGCAGGAACTGCCCGAGGCCGAGTGTGAGTGCGGCAGCGACAAGGCCGACGATGATCGCGCCGAGCCAGCCGGCGCCGGTCTGATAGGCCCATGTCCCGGCGCTGACGCCGGCGAAGAACGGCAGCGCGACGACGGCCAGTGTGAACAGCAGCCAGCAGAGAACGCCGATCGCCGCGATGCTGGAGATGATGCCGATGAAGATCATGGTGGTGTTCTCCGTGAGATAAAGGTCTGACGGTTGCGCCTCCACCACCACGGCGCATTGATAGTGTAGCCGAAGAGAAGGCAGGACGGGAGCGGAAATCCCGTAGGACTTCCGCTTGCCGCCGTGACGCCTTGCCCGTGGTCAGCGGGCGAAGGGATCGACCTCGTGAATGATGGCGGCGAAATCGCCGTCATATTCGCCGGCGGGCATGACGCCCATGGTGCCGTCGCCGGCCTGGAAGATGACGATGGAGACCATGAGGGTGGTGGCGAGGCTGAAGGCGTATGCGTGAGCTTGATTGAGGGACATGTGACCGGCTCCTGTCTTGGAGGCGGGAGACCATCTCCCGCGCGACAGGCGCCCGATGTGTCCGACCGATGGCCGCAATCACCGCGCAGGCAAAGCCGGAGCGGCGGCACGCTTTGCGTAGTCCGACCCTTTACGGGTTGATGGCGTCAGGCCAGCGGCTGGACCAAGGATCAGCGCAATGGAAGCGAGAGATGGTTTTCCGCCATGACCGGGGCCACGATGGGATCGCCCGTTCAATGCTTTCGCGCCGAAGCATCGTCGCCATGCTGCCGGTCGTGATGCTGCCGACATGGGCGGGTATGGTCGTGCAAAGCCCAACAGCCGAAGAGGACGCCCGTGCCGAAGTTGCCTAAGAACATCGACTTCCCCGTCAGCCAGGTGCGGCGCTATCTGGAACCCGGCCCGATCGTGCTGGTGTCGTCGAAGTGGCAGGGCGCGACGAACATCATGACGCTCGGCTGGCACACGATCCTGGAATTCTCGCCGTCTCTGGTCGGCCTGATGATCTCCGGCGGCAATCACAGTCACCGCATGATCCGCGAGAGCCGGGAGTGTGTGATCAATCTGCCGACGACGGCGCTGACCGATACCGTGGTCGGGATCGGCAATACGTCGGGAGCCGAAATCGACAAGTTCGCCAAGTTCGACCTCACGGCGGAAGACGCGAGCGAGATCAATGCGCCGCTCATCGGCGAATGCCATGCCAGCTTCGAATGCCGCCTTCATGACGATGCACTGGTCGACAAGTACAACTTCTTCATCTTCGAGGTGGTGAAGGCGCATGTCGCCACGTCGCCAAAACATCCCGAGACGTTGCACTATACCGGCGACGGCGTGTTCGTGGTGTCCGGCAAGGTCATCAGCCGCAGATCGCTGTTTCGACCCGAAATGCTGTGAGAGGCGGCGCTTACGCGCCACCTCCCTTCGGGCGGAAATCGAACAGTGGGATGCCGAGCTTCTTCGCCTTGTCGGCCAGGTTGTCCTGGATGCCGGTGCCGGGGAAGACGATGACCCCGATCGGCAGGACGTCGAGCATCTGATCGTTGCGCTTGAACGGTGCGGCCTTGGCGTGTTTCGTCCAGTCGGGCGCGAAGCCGACCTGCGGCACTTTGCGGGTGTCGGCCCATTTGGCCGCGATCTTTTCGGCGCCCTTCGGCGACTTGCCGTGCAGCAGCACCATGTCGGGATGTTTGGCGTGAACCTGATCGAGCTTGGTCCAGATCAGGTGGTGATCGTTGAAGTCGAGCCCGCCGGTGAAGGCGATTTTCGGGCCGGCGGGTAGCAGCACCTGATTGTCGGTGCGCTTCTTGGCGGCAAGGAAGTCCCGGCTGTCGATCATCGCCGAGGTGAGATTGCGGTGGTTGACCATCGACCCGCTGCGGGGACGCCAGTTCGACCCGGTGTGGCGCTCATAGTGTTCGGCGGCCTGGTCGCGCATTAACTCGAAGGTGTTGCGGCGTTCAATCATGGTTTGGCCCTCCGCCGTCAGGCGTTCCAGCTCGACGGCCTTTACTTCGCTGCCATCCTGTTCGCGCTGACCGCGACGCTGCGCCTGCTCGTTGTCGTCCAACTCGCGCTCGATCCGTTCGTTGGCGCGGTGGAAGACGTTGACCGTCGACCAGAGGAGATCGTCGAGGTCGGGCTCGAGGCGGGTGTCCTCCAGAGTGACGATCAGGGCGTCGAAGATATCGGCGATGGCGCCAGCGATATGGTCCCCCTCCGGAAGCGGTCGTGGATCGGGCTCATCCGTGAAGGGACGGTAGCCGTAAAGCTGGAGTTCGCTCAGGACATGGTCGGTGGGTGAAGAGGCGTGATGCGGCTCAAAGTCGTCGTGCTCGCTCATCGGGATGCTCCGTCGGTTCGACCGCGACCCTCGCGGCCTTCATGGCGACGAAAGCCGGCGGGCGGTTCGGACTTGCACCCGCAGCGAAGCGGAGGGCCGGAGCACAGCGGAGGATGACGAAGGCGGGCTATTTTGTTTCGCGATGGAAAGCGGCCTCTGGCCGCGCCGGAAAATAGTCCGCCGCAGGCGTTGCGGGTCCGGGCCGTTTGCTGGCCGATCGCCCTCTCGAAGGCCGGGGCGCGGTTCTCTCCGACCTCAAGATTATCCGAGCGATGCCTGCGACGGCGCTGCCGCCGCCTGCATTCTCCTTGCGGCCTATGCCGCCAGCGACATGAAGCGTGCGACGTCCTGTGGCGCGATCTGCACCCGGGTCGCTGCCCGGAGGCTGTCCAGCCCCGCCAGGCGGAGATCCTCGTTGAAATCGCCCAGGCGCGGAGACACCACGACCGCCTCGATCCCGGCCGCGTTCGCCCGTTCGATCAACGTCGTCATCGCACTGTCGCCGGCCGGATCATTGTCGCGGGCGATGTAAAGCCGTCGCAGCGTGTCGGGGAACAGGATTGCCGAGAGATGTGCCGCCGAGAGGGCCGCCGTCATCGGCATGGTGGGCAGCGCCATCCTGAGCGACAGCATCGTTTCGATGCCTTCGCCCGCCGCCATCACTTCACCCGCCACACCGAAGCGAACGGCATGCCCGAGGAGGTCGCCCATCGCCCGTCTCGGCGTGTCGATCGGGGCCTTGTCCGAGCCGTCAGGTGCGAGCCAGGTGCGATGCGCGCCGGTCTTATGCCCGGCGAGATCGGTGACCGATGCGATCATCGCCGGCCAGGTCTCGGTCGGGGAGTGCTCGTCAGGCCGGTAGTAGCAGCGGGGATGGAAGCGCAGGCTTCCGGTTCCGTGCAAATCCGTAATGCCGCGTGTACGGAGATACGTCTTTGCGAGCGTGCCCGAGATCGGCTGCGCCATGGCAAAGAGCCGGCGTGCCGCTTCCGGTGATCCGGATGGCGCCGGTGATTTGCGCTCGCCACCATGCGGACGGTCCTGTTCAGGATGGGGCATCGACAGGAAGGTACGCGCCTCATCGGCGATGTCCTTGAAGTCCACAAGGCCGCAGCTCTCACGGATGACGTCAAGTAGATCGCCATGCTCGCCGGTGGCGGCGTCGGTCCATTTGCCAGCCGCGCCCCTGCCGATTTCGCCGCCCTTTAGCCGCACGAACATCGAGCGGCCGGGCGTGTTGCGCACATCGCCGACCAGCCAATAGCGGCCCTCCCGATGACCGGCAGAGAGGTAGTGGCGGCACACCGCCTCGGCCTGCCGACCGAGACGGAATGCCAGTTCGGAGGCGTCCTGCCTAGCCATCACGCCGCCTCCCGCTCGCCGATGCGCTCGACGGGATAGCGCTCCAAGACCTTGGCCAGGATCGCAGCCCCGGTCGTATCGGTCGGGACGAACATCCGTAGCTTCCACGAGATGATTTCGTGGAACAGGCCATAGGTGCGCAGGCGATCTCGCATGGCGTCGGTGAAGCCTGACAGCTCGATGCGGTTGGCGCCCATGACCCGGACGCGACGAAGCTGAAGGCCCTCGGTGAGATCGAGGATGGTTTTGCCGTCCATCAGCGCTATGAACGCGTCGTCGGGCGTCAGGGTTGACGTGCCGGTCGCGAGCGCGCCCGCCACCCATGCGGGGGAGACGCGGCGGCCGACGATGCGCTCGCCGTCATCGGTCTGGAGTCGATAAACCCGCGTCGATTCGTTCGGCAGCCGCTTCCAGATCGGCAGCAATAGCCCGCTGACAACATGGATGGTGCTATCGGCATACTCCGGCACCTCGGCAGCCTCGGCATCCCATGCCGCGGTGAAGGCGATCCGCTCCGCCTGCACCCAATGGGTCTCGTCCATCATCTTGATGGGAATGTTGTGCGCCTCCATCGGCCGGATCAGCCGCACGCGCCGTTCGATCTCGCCATCGTCCAGCATGATGCTGGTGGTTGGTATCTGCACGGCGGCGCGGCCCGAGCGCTCGTTGATCAGTAGCCTCGCGCCCGCGTCGCCAAGATGATCGAGTGCCTCGGCCAGCGTCACCGGCCGGTTGCGGTGGCGCTGGGTGATGGTCAGGAGCCGGGCCTCGGCGCCGGTGCCGGAATGAACGTGGATGGTCCGGCGATCAGTGACGATGAAGCTCTCGGCCTGCAGCGTCTCCAGCCCGACGTCGTAGCTGCCGGAAGCGATAGCGCCTTCGATCTTGGCGTTCAGCAGTTGCTCGAACGCCGTGAACAGGACGCCCTGAAGCTCGATGGTCAGCGCCAGCAACCTGTTCAGGAAGGTGGTGATCGGCGGCAGTTCGTCCTTGATGCCGGTGGAATCCATCAGCGAGAGGCCCGTGGCGTCCTCGAACATCTGAAGCGAGCACCCCTCTACCTTGCCGCGCACCAACAGCAGGTAGAGTTGCCGCAGGGCGTCGCGGGCGTAGTGGCTCTCCAGATTGTCCTCGGGACGGAAAAGGCCTTGGCCGCCCGTTTGGCGCTGGCCGCGCGTGATCGCGCCCAGCGTGTCGAGGCGGCGGGCGATGGTCGAAAGAAAGCGCTTCTCCGCCTTCACGTCGGTCGAGATCGGCCGGAACAGCGGTGGCTGCGCCTGGTTGGTCCGGTTGGTGCGGCCCAGGCCCTGAATGGCGGCATCGGCCTTCCAGCCCGGCTCAAGCAGATAGTGGACGCGCAGCCGCTGGTTCCGCGACGACAGGTCGGCGTGATAGCTGCGTCCGGTGCCCCCGGCATCGGAGAAGATCAGGATGCGCTTCTGGTCGTCCATGAAGGCTTGCGTCTCGGCCAGATTGGCCGAGGCGGCGCGGTTCTCCACGGCGAGGCGGTTGATGCCGCCGGGGTTGGTCATGGAGTCGGCACCCGACTTGCGGACGATGCGGCGAGAACGTCCCGTCACCTCCGCCACGATATCGGTGCCGAAGCGCTGGACGATCTGATCGAGCGCGCCGGGGACCGGCGGCAGCGAAGCGAGCCTCTCGATCAGGCGGTCACGACGGGCAACGGCGTCGCGGCTCTCGACGGGCTGGCCGTCGCGAAACACCGGCCGCGACGACAAGTTGCCCTCGCTGTCAGTGAAGGGTTCATAGAGCTGCACCGGGAAGGAATGGGCGAGGTAATCCAGAACGTACTCGCGCGGGGTGATGTCCACCCGGACGTCGTTCCATTCCTCTGTCGGGATCTCCGCGAGACGGCGCTCCATCAGGGCTTCGCCGGTCGACACGATCTGGATCACGGCGGCATGGCCGTCGACCAGGTCCTGCTCGATCGAGCGGATCAGGGTCGGTGTCTTCATCGAGGTCAGCAGATGGCCGAAAAAGCGCTGCTTGGCGGATTCGAAGGCTGAGCGAGCCGCGGACTTGGCCTGGCGGTTCAACGTGCCGCTGTCGCCGGTGATGTTGGCGGCCTGCATGGCGGCGTCGAGATTGTTATGGATGATGGCGAAGGCGCCGGCATAGGCGTCGTAGATGCCGGTCTGCTCGGGAGTGAGGTGGTGCTCGACCAGTTCGTATTCGACGCCGTCGTAGGAGAGTGAGCGGGCCGTGTAGAGGCCGAGCGAGCGCAGGTCGCGGGCCAGCACCTCCATCGCCGCGACGCCGCCGTCCTCGATCGCCTCGACGAATTCGGCGCGGGTCGAAAACGGGAAGTCCTCGCCGCCCCAGAGGCCGAGGCGCTGGGCGTAGGCGAGATTGTGGACGGTGGTCGCGCCGGTCGCCGAGACATAGACGACGCGCGCATTCGGCAGGGCGTGCTGGAGCCGGAGGCCCGCACGGCCCTGCTGCGAGGCGGCGACGTCGCCGCGTTCGCCCTTGCCGCCTGCGGCATTCTGCATGGCGTGGCTCTCGTCGAAAATGATCACTCCATCGAAATCGGAGCCCAACCATTCGACGATCTGCTTGACGCGGGAAAGCTTCTCGCCCCGGTCGTCGGACCGTAGCGTGGCATAGGTGGTGAATAGGACGGCTTCCGAGAGCGTGATGTCCTTGCCCTGCGGGAAGCGCGACAGCGGCGTGACCAGCAGGCGCTCCATGCCGAGGGCCGACCAGTCGCGTTGCGCGTCCTCCAGCAGCTTGTCGGATTTCGAGATCCACACCGCCTTGCGACGGCCCTGCATCCAGTTGTCGAGGATGATGCCGGCCGACTGACGACCCTTGCCCGCGCCGGTGCCGTCGCCAAGCATGAAGCCGCGGCGGAAGCGCACGGCGTTCGGCGCATCGTCGGGGGCGGCCGAGACGACGTCGAAGGTTTCATCGAGCGTCCACGACCCGGCAAGGAAGTCGGCATGCGCCTCGCCGGCGTAGATGACGGTTTCGAGTTGGGCGTCGGAGAGAAGACCATCTGGGACGATGTTGGTGGGCAGCCGGGGCCGGTAGCTCGGCCTGGGCGGCGCGACCGAGGCCATCGCCAC